>NZ_JBRAMC010000003.1:0-610973 GCF_052959335.1 Vreelandella sp. H-I2 | reverse complement strand
ATTCTGAGGCACCAACTCGTCAAGCGTGACCATCTCGAGTTCAAACTGTTGGGGAGAGGGATCTTTTAGCATGTGCCCATAAAAGCAAAGCGCTGGCAAAAGCGCCAGCGCTTTGTCAGCAACCTGAAACGGGGGGCTTATGCCTCCCGTTTTTATTTTAAGCAGAGACTAATTCTGCTAGTCTTGCCGCTGTTTTTATACTGTTAATCAATGCACCTCCTAAGCCCATTGATAGCGAAATGTGATCCTTGGTATGGATCACCACTGCGCTCAAGGAATATCTGAATGCCGATTGTCACACTACCCGACGGTAGCCAAAGAACATTTGAAGCGCCCCTATCCATCATGCAACTTGCTGAGTCCATTGGCCCTGGTTTGGCTAAGGCGTGTGTTGCTGGAAAGATAGATGGCGTTTTAGTCGATGCTGCAGACGTCATCGAGCACGATGCCAGCGTGGCAATTATTACTGCGCGAGATCCTGAAGGGGTGGAGATTATTCGCCACTCCTGTGCGCATTTGATCGGGCATGCGGTGAAGCAGCTTTATCCCGATGCCAAGATGGCGATTGGGCCCGTGATCGATAACGGCTTTTATTATGACATCGATTTTGGCCGTTCCATCACACCAGAAGATCTCGAGGCAATCGAAAAACGCATGCAAGCGCTCATTGAGCGTGAGTATGATGTGGTTCGTGAATATGTTGATCGCGACAAGGCGATGCTGACCTTCTTGCACCGTGATGAAACCTACAAGCAGGAAATTATTCGCGAGATACCGGAAGGGGCTGATATCCGCCTTTACCACCATGAAGAGTACACGGACATGTGCCGTGGCCCTCATGTGCCTAATACACGCCATCTCAAGGCATTCAAGCTAACCAAGCTAGCCGGTGCGTACTGGCGAGCCGATGCTTCGAACGCTATGTTGACCCGTATTTACGGTACAGCATGGGGCGACAAGAAGCAGCTCAAGGCTTACCTCAAGCGGCTAGAAGAGGCTGAAAAGCGCGATCACCGTAAGCTTGCCCGTCGCCTTGATCTCTTTCATATGCAGGAAGAAGCGCCTGGAATGGTCTTTTGGCACCCCAATGGATGGGCGCTATGGCAACAGGTTGAGCAGTACATGCGAGGCGTTTATAAAGAGGGCGGCTATCAGGAGATTCGTTGCCCGCAGATAATGGATGTATCGCTTTGGAAGAAGTCAGGGCACTGGGATAACTACGCCGACGGGATGTTCTTTACTGAATCTGAAAAGCGTGAATATGCCCTTAAGCCTATGAATTGCCCTGGCCATGTTCAGGTATTTAATTCCGGTTTACGCAGCTACCGCGAGCTGCCTGTTCGTTTTGGTGAGTTTGGTGGATGCCATCGTAACGAGCCATCAGGCGCTTTACACGGTATTATGCGTGTGCGTGCCTTTACCCAGGATGATGGCCACGTTTTCTGTACGGAAGCGCAGGTTGAACCCGAAGTCACCAGCTTTCATCGCCAGGCCTTGAAGGTATACAACGACTTCGGTTTTGAAGACATTGCTATTAAAATTGCCTTACGACCTGAAAAGCGGATTGGTAGCGATGATGTATGGGATCGCGCTGAGGATGCTCTGCGAGGTGCGCTGAAAGCGTGCGACGTTGAGTGGCAGGAACTTCCTGGCGAAGGTGCGTTCTATGGACCCAAGATTGAATATCATATGAAAGACTGCCTGGGCCGCGAGTGGCAGGTGGGTACCATGCAGGTCGATTTCATGATGCCTGAGCGTCTTGGCGCCCAATATGTGACCGAAGAGGGTGAACGTAAGCCACCCGTTATGCTACATCGTGCTATTGTAGGTTCCATGGAGCGCTTCATCGGCATCCTGATTGAACATTATGCGGGCGCTATGCCATTATGGCTTGCCCCACAGCAGGCGGTAGTCATGACAATTACCGATTCACAGCGTGAATATGCAGTTGAATTGGAGAAACGCCTGCAAAAAAGTGGCTTGCGTGTTAAAGCAGACTTGAGGAACGAGAAGATCGGCTTTAAAATCCGTGAGCATACGTTACAGAAAGTTCCCTATCTCCTTGTGGTGGGAGATAAGGAAGTCGAAGCTGACTCAGTGGCCGTGCGAACTCGCAGCGGCGAAAACCTCGGTACAATGACGATCGATGAATTTATTGAGCGCCATACTGCCGAGAGAGCAGCCCTGGCGACATCGTCAATTGCCTAAGGAGACGGAACGATCAAGAGAAGCAGCCAGCGAGGGCGTCCAGCAGACAAACGCCCACCAATGAACGAGCGAATTGTCGAAGAAGAAGTACGTCTTATTGGTAGCGACGGTGAACAATTGGGTGTTGTACCTACTACCGAAGCGCTAGAGCGTGCTGAATCTGAAAGCTTGGACCTCGTACAAATTTCGAATGCCGATCCCATCGTCTGTAAGATTATGGATTACGGCAAGTTCGTTTTTGAGACCAAGAAGCAGAAAGCGGCTCAAAAGAAGAAGCAGAAGCAAATCCAGGTTAAGGAAGTTAAATTCCGTCCTGGCACCGATGAAGGCGATTATCAGGTCAAACTTAAGAACCTGACGCGCTTTCTGGAAGGTGGTGACAAGGGCAAAGTCACACTGCGCTTCCGTGGTCGTGAAATGGCGCACCAGGACATTGGTCGTAAACTAATGGAAAGGATCGCGGCAGACCTGGAAGAGATCGGAGCAGTAGAGTCTTTCCCGAAAATGGAAGGGCGCCAGATGATCATGATTATTGCCCCGAAAAAGAAGTGATCCAACGGCGATGTCAACGGGCCACTGCGAGAGTGGTGGTCGGCCCTGGGTTTTCTAAAAAATATCGAGCGGAGTTTTCCTCATGCCGAAAATCAAAAGCAACAGTGGCGCTGCCAAGCGCTTCAAGAAGACTGCTAATGGCTTTAAGCACAAACAGTCTTTCCGTAGCCACATCTTGACTAAGAAATCGACCAAGCGTAAGCGTCAACTGCGTGGAATGAAGCAAATCCATGCGTCTGATAAAGCGCTCATCCAGCGTATGCTGCCGAATCTATAAGTCGGGTTTTCGTTTTTCTGAGCGCACAAATTTTTTGCCTCAGCCTTAAAGTCAGGAGTGTGTTATGACTCGAGTTAAACGTGGCGTAGTAGCGCGTCGTCGCCATAAAAAAGTATTGAAACTTGCTAAAGGTTACTACGGTGCCCGTTCGCGTGTTTTCCGCGTTGCCAAGCAAGCTGTTATCAAAGCAGGTCAGTATGCGTACCGTGACCGCCGCAACCGTAAGCGCCAGTTCCGCGCGCTGTGGATCCAGCGTATCAACGCCGGTGCACGCGTCAATGGTATGTCTTACAGCCGCTTTGTGGGCGGCCTCAAGAAAGCCGGTATCGAAATCGACCGTAAAGTATTGGCCGATTTGGCAGTACACGAGAAGGCTGCATTTGCTGCCATCGTGGAAAAAGCCAAGGCTGCCCAATAAGGTAGTTTGTGCTGGGCTTTGGCCTGTGCAACGTGCCTGAGGTCATCTAAGAGTGACCCATACAGGGGAAGAGCAGCCGCTCTTCCCCTGTTTTTTTGTCACCTTCAACGTGCTACGCCATCTTTAGGGATGGACACCGCTTAATTCGGAGTGAAACGGATGGATCACCTTCCTACTCTGGTATCTGAGGCTCGCGACGCCATTCAGGCTGCGCAGAGCGTCGCTGCACTAGACGAGTTACGAGTACGCTACTTAGGTAAGAAAGGTGAGGTCACCGCCTTGCTGAAAGGCCTGGGAAAACTGTCAGCAGAAGAGCGCCCCACAGCGGGAGAGCGTATTAATCAGGCCAAGCAAACCCTAGCCGATGAAATTGATGTCAAACGCCAGCAGCTTGAAAGTGCTGCGCTGAATGCCCGTTTGGCCGCTGAGAGTATCGATGTCACGTTGCCGGGGCGTGGCCAGGCCGAAGGCGGTCTTCATCCTGTGACGCGTACGCTTGAACGCATAGAGGGGCTATTTACGCGTATCGGTTACGATGTGGCAGTAGGGCCTGAAATTGAAGACGATTATCACAATTTTGAAGCGCTCAATATTCCTGCCCACCACCCCGCCCGTGGTATGGCAGATACCTTCTATTTTGATGCCACGCGCCTACTGCGGACGCACACTTCTCCGGTGCAAGTGCGCACCATGAAAAGCAGTGAGCCGCCTATCCGTATTGTTTGCCCAGGGCGCGTGTATCGCAGCGACTCAGACCTGACCCACACACCCATGTTTCATCAAGTGGAAGGGCTGCTGGTCGATGAGGGTGTCAGCTTTGCTGACCTTAAAGGCACCATCGAAGACTTTTTGCAGGCATTTTTCGAGCGCGACGATCTGTCGGTGCGTTTCCGTCCTTCCTACTTTCCATTCACTGAACCTTCCGCGGAAGTGGATATTCAGTGCGTGATGTGTAGTGGGGCAGGCTGTCGTGTCTGTTCCCATAGCGGTTGGCTGGAAGTGATGGGCTGCGGCATGGTGCACCCTGAAGTGTTCAGGCATTCAGGTATCGATACTGAGCGCTATACGGGGTTTGCCTTCGGAATGGGGGCAGAGCGTTTGGCAATGCTGCGCTACGGCGTAAATGATTTACGCCTGTTCTTTGAAAACGATCTGCGTTTTTTACGTCAATTCGCTTAAGACCGCCGCCGAATACAGGATCAACAATGAAATTTTCAGAACAGTGGTTGCGCGAGTGGGTATCGCCGCAGCTTGAAACGCAGGCAATGGCCGATCAAATCACTATGGCGGGCTTGGAAGTCGATGCCGTTGAAGCTGTAGCCGCCGAATTTAGCGGTGTCGTAGTGGCTGAGGTGCTGAGTAAAGAGAAGCATCCAGACGCAGATAAGCTCAATGTTTGCACCGTTAATGACGGTACTGGTGAGCCTGTTCAGGTCGTTTGCGGTGCGCCCAATGTCGATATCGGTCAGAAAGTGCCTTTTGCCCAGGTGGGTGGTGACCTGCCGGGCGATTTTAAAATCAAAAAGGCCAAGCTGCGTGGTGTCGAATCGCGCGGCATGATTTGTTCTGCATCCGAGCTGGGGCTTGAAGAAGAGACCTCGCCCGGCATTCTGGTGCTATCGTCAGCGGCGCCAGTGGGTATTGATTTCAGAGAGTTCATGCATCTTAACGACATGACGATCGAAGTCGATCTGACGCCCAACCGCGGTGACTGTCTTAGCATTAAGGGGTTGTCCCGTGAAGTGGGTGTGCTTAACCGAGTGCCTGTTAATGGGCCAATGATAGAACCGGTGGCTGCTGAGATTGAGGATAGCTTCACGGTTAGCATTGAAGCACCTGAGCAATGTCCTCGCTATATTGGTCGTGTTATCAAGGGCGTGAATGTTAAGGCTGAAACACCGCTCTGGATGGTAGAGCGGTTGCGTCGCAGTGGCGTACGTTCTATTGATCCAGTGGTGGATGTTACCAACTATGTCATGCTGGAACTTGGCCAACCGCTACATGCTTTTGATCGTGATAACCTGCAAGGCGGCATGGTTGTGCGCATGGCCAAGCCAGGCGAGAAGCTAACGCTGCTGGATGGTAACGATGTAGCGCTGCGCCCTGAAACACTGGTTATCGCCGATCACGCTGGGCCACTTGCCATGGCAGGGGTGATGGGGGGCGAAAACTCCGGCGTTAATGTAAATACCCAGACTATTTTTCTTGAATCAGCGTTCTTTACGCCGCTTGCCATTGCTGGGCAAGCGCGCTCTTACGGGTTGCATACCGATGCATCGCACCGTTTTGAACGCGGCGTCGATCCGCAGTTAACGCCCATTGCCGTCGAGCGGGCTACACAGCTTTTGATTGAGATTTGCGGCGGCCAAGCCGGGCCTGTTGTTGAGGCACAAAGTGCTGAGCATATGCCTGCTGAGCGTTCGATTCTGTTGCGTAGTGCGCGGTTAGAGACGGCGCTTTCCAAGGCGCTCGATAGCGATGATGTGACTGATATTTTGCAGCGCTTAGGGCTTGAGGTCAGCGTGCAGGATGCCGGTTGGGCGGTTATTGCGCCAAGCTGGCGTTTTGACCTAGCCATTGAAGAAGACCTCATTGAAGAGATCGCACGTATTCACGGCTACAATAATTTGCCGGTTCGCCGCCCGGCGGCACGTTTGGCGCTTCGTTCGGCGGACGAGGCAGCGCTTACCCAGGCACGACTACGGCGGCAGATGGTTGCCCGTGGCTTCCAGGAGGCGATCACCTACAGCTTTGTTGCGCCTGAGTTGCAAGCGGCGCTGTTGCCCGATGCCGTGACGCCTGTGCTTGCCAATCCTATCTCGGCTGATTTATCGGTAATGCGCGCAAGCTTATTTCCCGGCCTGATTCGCGCGATGGAGCATAACCTCAATCGGCAGCAAACCCGCGTGCGATTATTTGAAACCGGGCTAGTATTTAATGGCGAGTTGGATGCGTTATCGCAGGTACCGATGCTGGGTGCTTTAGTATGTGGCCCGCGTGAAGCAGAAGGATGGAGTGGCGCAAAAGACCGCGTCGACTTTTATGACCTTAAAGGTGATCTAGAAAGCGTGATCGCCTTGGGCGGCGAAGGCGATGCTTGGCGGTTCGAACCCGCAGAGCACCCCGCGCTTCATCCTGGGCAAAGTGCGCAGCTATTGCATAACGGTGAACCTGCCGGCTGGATTGGCACGCTGCACCCGCAAGTGCGAGCAACGCTGGGTTTGAAAATGGATGCTGTGTTGTTTGAAGTGCGCTTGGATATGTTAAGCCAAGGCAGTGTACCGGCCTTTGAACCGCTATCTCGCTTTCCCGAGGTGCGTCGTGATTTGGCGTTTATACTCAAGGAAGCCACCCCTGTTCAATCATTGCTGGATTGTGCCAGAGAGCAAGCGGGGGATTACCTGCAGGATATTAAGCTATTTGACGTTTATGTGGGTAAGGGAGTCGCTGAAGGCCATAAGAGTATTGCGTTGGGCTTGACCTGGCAGCATCCATCGCGCACGCTAAACGATGAAGAAATCAATCAGTTGGTTGATTCAATTGTGACACAAGTGCGTGTCAAGCTGGATGCGGAGCTGCGCGGCTAGTCAGTATCTAAATAAGTACTTAGGCCCCGCCACGATGCTTATCACGCTCTTGGCAATGCGTTTGCTACTGTACATTTGATGCAGTGCGTTTGCTGCTGTATTTGCTTCAAGGATAAGGAGAAGCCTTATGGGTGCATTGACCAAAGCAGAGCTTGCTGAGCATTTACATGCTGAGCTAGCGCTGTCTAAGCGGGAAGCAAAAGCCATGGTCGAAGCTTTTTTTGAAGAGATTCGAGCCTGTCTTCGCGAGAACGAACAGGTAAAGCTTTCGGGCTTTGGTAACTTTGATCTGCGTGATAAGCGCGAACGTCCAGGACGTAATCCTAAAACCGGTGAAGAAATCCCCATCTCAGCTCGCAGAGTGGTGACTTTTCGCCCTGGGCAGAAGCTCAAGCAGCAGGTTGAGCACTATGTAGGTGATGAGTAGATCCTGGCTTATTAATCTCGGTCTGCTTCATGGTAGCTCTCTACCCTCATTTATCTACAAGGAGTGCCTTCGGGCGCTCCTTTTCTCATGATAATGCGGGCGAATGGTCGGTAGGGCGGTTATGGGTGAGCTTCCACAAGCCGCTACATACCGCCTCCTTCTATCAGCCAGGTAATAACTACCTTTAAGACGTAACCCAGCATGCCGGCCCCTAGTACAACGAACAGCATAATGGTGCCAAATTTCCCAGCATTCGATTTTTTGGCTAAATCCCAGATAATAAAACACATAAATATAATTAAGCCGCCAATCATTAGCGGTGTGATCCAAGTCTCGAAGGTTTGCTGCATAATCTCTCCCGATTGCTGTGTCTGCATCGTCTGTTGGCGTAATGTGTTTCAATTTGCCGAGCCATGTTAATATTTGAGCAAATTAATCGGGTATTTGTCGACTTGACGGTTGGCACTGTGACACTTTGACAGGGGGAGTGACGATGCCAAAACTAAATATCTTAGTGGGCACAATGTATGGTGGCGCCCTAGATGTGGCGGAGCAGGTGAAACCCTTATTTGAACAAGCCGGTTACGCCGTTGCTATCCTTGAACAGCCTTCTGTAGATGATATTACTAGTGACGCCGCTGATCTTACGTTGTTCAGTGTATCGACCACGGGTAGCGGTGATTTCCCCGGTGGCTTTGTGCCCTTCGTACGTAATCTGCGCGATCAAAGCCCTTCTCTCACGTCGCTCCGCTACGGAATCATTGCATTGGGAGATAGCTCTTACGGCGATACCTTTTGTGGTGCCGGCAGGACACTCGATTCTCTGCTGGAAGAGCATGGCGCGACCCGTTTAGGTGAGCGTTTAGAAATTGATGCCATGGAGACGTTTATGGCCGATGATGCGGCCATACCATGGGTGGAAGAGTGGATCGTTGCTCAGCAGCTGGAGGTGGCTTAATCAATGCAACAAGCTGCTTCGTCGCCTGAGCGCGTTAGCGTTGCTTTAGGTTTATGTGTCGTTATGCTGGCAGCGCTGCCTCGCTATATAGCGGGTGGGTATGAAGCCCGCCAGACGCTCATTGTTATCGCCTTGGCGCTGGTTGCGTTTGTGGCTGCTGTGCAGTGGCGCTTGCTGACAGTGGACGCGCGGCAAAGGTTGCCCAAGTTGTTTAAACGGCTATTGGGAATGCTGTTGCTTGGTACGGTGTTAATGGGTCTCTGGCACGTACTGTTCACTGACTGGATCAGTTGGCAGGTTTTTATTTCTCATGGCGCAACCCTCGGTGTGCTCCTCCATGCGCTAAGCCTAGGGTGGACAGGTAAATGCCAGGGGTAATCACTTAGTTTGTAGCGTGCGTATACCTAGCTAGCGACCAAGCGACTCATCTGGCGCTAAGGTGCTCAGCAAACTGTCCTTGTGGTTGCGGTTTGGCGACAAGATATCCTTGGATAAAATCGATGGCGTAGTTACCGAGTAAATGCCATTGCTGCTCTGTCTCAACACCTTCTGCCACCACTTTCAGGCCTAGTTCACGGGCAAGGCTTGAAATGGCTGCCACAATGGCCCGGCTATTATTTTCTTCATGGTCTAATGCCTCGATAAAGCTACGGTCTATTTTAAGGCTATGGGCAGGTATGCTGTGTAAGTAGCTGAGCGATGAGTAACCGGTTCCAAAGTCGTCCAAGGCAATTCCGCAGCCTAGCTCGCGTAGTTGTTGTAGTAGGGCGGTGCCATCTGCTTGTCGGTTTAGTAAGATACTTTCGGTCAACTCAAATGTGATCAGCGATGCCGGGATATCGTTATCATGTAATTTCTGCTTGATGGTAGCCACAAAATCAGGCTGCCAGAACTGCGCTGCGGATAAATTGATAGCGATAGGCACCAGCTTCTTGCCAGCGTCGCGCCACCGGGCCATATCTTCAAGTACCAGGTCAATGACCCTTTTACCCAGCGGTAAGATCAAGCCTGAGCTTTCAGCCAAGGTAATAAACTTACCAGGTAGGATGGGGCCATGTTCCGGATAATCCCAGCGCGCGAGCGCTTCAGCCGATACTAGTTGCTTGTTGTCACGTCTGACTAACGGCTGGTAAGCCATATATAGTCCTTCCCCCGTCTCAACAGCATTGCGCAAAGCTGTCTCCATGCTCAGCTGGTCACGGGCTTTTCGATCGATATCCGCTTGGTACAGACGGTAAGTGTTTCGTCCTTCGTGTTTAGCGCGATACATCGCGGCATCTGCGTGCTGGATTAGCACTTCAGGCGTATTTCCATCGTCAGGGTAGAGGCTGATGCCCATGCTACAGCCAATGCGAAAGCTATGTCCCTGCAACGAATAGGGGGCGCTGACGGCCTCTATCAGTCGTCGCGCAACATTTGTGGCTTCAGAGAAGCCGTTAATGTTAGGGAGTAAGGCAATAAACTCATCGCCCCCAGACGGGCTAGCGTATCGTCTTCACGTAGCTTGGCCGTCATTCGCGCGGCCACGTTAAGTAATAGCTCATCACCCAGCGCATGGCCCAGCGTATCGTTAACTTGCTTGAAATGGTCCAAGTCGATAAACATGATGGCCAGCTGTTGCGTCTCGCGGTGGGCGTGGCGAATGGCCAGCTTAATACGATCTTCCAGCAAGCGTCGGTTGGGCAGGCGGGTTAATACATCGTAATAGGCTAAATGACGAATCTTATCCTCATTCTCGCGCATATGGGTGATGTCGGAGAAGAGGCCGGCGTAATGTTGGTTAACGCCTTCATCATTGGTTATCGCTGTAATCGTCAACAGTTCAAGATACAGCTCGCCCGATTTGCGACGGTTCCAAACTTCTCCGCGCCAGTAGCCGCTGGTTTTGAGAGACTGCCACATTTGGTCATAAAAGGCTGAATCCTGACGACCTGAAGACAGCACGCTGGGCTTTTTGCCAGCAATATCCTCTAGCGTAAAGCCAGTTAAAGACGTAAAAGCAGGATTTACAAACTCGATGCGTGTATCGGCATCAGTAATAATAATACCTTCTAGCGAGGAGTTTATTACGCGCTCTGCTAGCTGCAGGTTCTGTCTTGAGCGCTCGAGTGCCATATCTCGCTGAGCCAGGGCGTCGCTTAAGTCAGATAGATATAGATACTCTGCGCCGACTAGAATATCGCTAAAGCTCAGCAGGCCGGAGATTATACCCTGGTTGTCACGAACGACGAGATGGCGGATATGGTGGTTAATGAGAAGGTCGCGTGCGTTGATCAGAGGGGTCGATTCATCGACACTTAATACTGGTTGACTTGCTATTTCCATCACAGGCATGTCTTCAAGCTGCCGGGCAATGAATGACACGATATCTCGCTCGGTAATGATGCCCATCTGATGGTTGTCTATAATGATGGCTGCATCCTGCTTCAGGATGCGCATTTGATGCGCTGCCTCAGTCACCTTGAGCGAGCCTTGAATGACCAGCGGGTCAGGCCGCATGACGGATTGCACTTCTCGAAGCCGAAGGTAGGGTTCCAGGCCCTGATTCATGACGATGTCGGTTTGCGACAGGATCCCAACTGGATGCCCTGCCTCATTGACAACCACCAGATGTCGCAGCTTATGAGTATTTAGAAATAGCGCGGCTTCGCTTAACAGCATTTGCTGTGGCGCGGTGTGTACCGGTGATGACATAAATTCTGTGATAGGTCGGGCAAGTGCCGTCAGTTCGCTAAAATTAATCGTTAGCGCGTCGTGTTCGGTCCAAAGGCCTACCGCCTGCTGGTTCTCCATAATGACAATCGAACTGCACTGGCGATCTGCCATGTGCTTAGCTGCCTCATACAGAGGCGTGTCTGTTGTGCAGTGCAGGATGCTGGTTTGCATCACGCGAGAAATGGGTAAATCTTGATGATTAGACATGGGTGTCGGTACGATAGGTGGCAAAAAGAAGTCTGAAGGAAAGGAGAATACCTTATCGAGCAAGCTTTGCTTTGATCCAGCGCCTGAAAGTAATAAATAAGTCACTTGTCGCCTTGTATTTAATGGCTACGCCCCCATCATGCGATCATGGCGCTTGCTACTATGCGTTGGGGTTCTTAAAATTGCCCCTTTGATCTTTTTAGATCCAATCAGCACAATTACATGCAATCAACACAACGCCCAGCCGTTAGAGGACAATTCATGCAAGTTTCTGTCGAGACGACCTCCCAGATCGAACGTCGCATTACCATTCAAGTGCCAGCTGCCGAGATTGACGGGGCCGTTAGTGCTCGCTTGAAAGACACCGCGAAGAACGTTCGCTTGAATGGTTTTCGCCAGGGCCGGGTGCCAATGTCAGTCGTTCAACAGCGCTACGGTCAAGATGTACGTAACGAGGTAGTCAGCGAGGTAATGCGTGAGCGTTATGTACGCGCTATTACTGATGAAGGTCTGAATCCGGCTGGTTTTCCGCAAATTGAACCGTCTGTCAATGAGTCAGGTAAAGACTTAGAATTTGTAGCGGTGATGGAAATTTATCCTCAGGTTGAGCTTGCCTCTATCGAAGGAACAGAGATTGAGCGTCCGGTAGTGACCGTTAGCGACGCTGATGTCGATGAAATGATCGAAACGCTGCGTAAGCAGAACGCGGCCTGGGAAGAGGTGGACGCTGCTGCCGCTGACGGTGACCAAGTCACTATCGATTTCCAAGGTTATATAGGTGATGAGCCGTTTGAAGGTGGCAGCGCCGAAGGCCACACGCTGGTCATTGGCTCTAACAGCTTCATTCCTGGTTTTGAAGAGCAGTTAATTGGAGCCAAAGCGGGCGAAGAGAAGACCCTTAACGTCACTTTCCCTGAGGATTACCAAGCCGAGCATTTAGCCGGTAAAGAAGCCACCTTCAAGGTAACCGTCCATAAAGTCAGCAGCCAGAAACTGCCAGAAGTAGATGCTGAGTTTATCGAGCGTTTTGGCGTTGAAGGTGGCGATCAGGAAAAATTTCGCGCTGAAATCAAGAAGAACATGACCCGGGAAGCGTCACAAGCTGTAGATAACCGGGTTAAGCAGCAAGTGCTTGATGCACTGAAACAGGTTAACGAAATTCCTGTGCCGAGTGCATTGGTTCAGCAGGAAACTGATGGCATGAAGCGTCAAGCGGCTCAGCAGTTTGGCTTAGGTGAAGATTTTGACGTCAGCCAACTGCCCAATGAGCTTTTTGAAGAACAAGCCAAAGGCCGCGTCCAAGTGGGCTTGTTGTTGGCGGAAGTCATCAAGGCAAACGAACTGGATGCTGACGATGATGCCATTAAGGCGAAAGTGGCCGAGCTGGCTGAGCAGTACCAAGACCCTGATGAAGTCGTTAGTTATTACATGGGCAACGAGCAGCTGAAAACCCAGGTAAAATCTGCCATCCTTGAAGAGAAGGCGGTTGCTAAACTGCTTGAGCAAACGAACATTAAAGACGTTGAAATGTCTTATCAGCAAGCCCTTGCCGCTGCTCAGCAGCAGGCAGAGCAAGACGAGGGTGCTGAAGAGGGCGAGCAAGCTAACGCCTAACACCCTGGAACGTGGCGCACCTATATGTCGGTGCGCCTTTCCCTTCCCGGACGCAAGGAATCACCTGAATGAGTGAGTTTGATATTCAAAACGCCGGCGGTTTAGTGCCCATGGTGGTTGAGCAGAGCGCCAAAGGGGAAAGAGCCTACGACATTTACTCACGCCTTTTGAAAGAGCGCGTGATCTTTTTGGTAGGCCCTGTAGAAGACTACATGGCTAATCTGGTTGTCGCTCAGTTACTGTTTCTGGAGTCAGAAAATCCAGATAAAGATATTCACCTGTATATCAACTCGCCTGGTGGTTCGGTCACCGCGGGGATGTCGATTTACGACACGATGCAGTTTGTGAAGCCAGATGTATCGACCGTTTGTATTGGCCAGGCGGCTAGCATGGGCGCACTGTTATTAACAGCTGGCGCGGCTGGCAAACGCTACTGTCTGCCCAACTCACGTGTAATGATCCATCAGCCGCTGGGTGGTTACCAAGGCCAAGCGTCTGATATCGAAATTCATACCCGTGA
Organism: Vreelandella sp. H-I2; assembly: GCF_052959335.1. Classification (NCBI taxonomy): domain Bacteria; kingdom Pseudomonadati; phylum Pseudomonadota; class Gammaproteobacteria; order Oceanospirillales; family Halomonadaceae; genus Vreelandella; species Vreelandella sp. H-I2. The sequence goes on along the minus strand of NZ_JBRAMC010000003.1, from coordinate 597,490 downwards.
AATTCTGGGTATTCGCGAGAAGCTGAATCAAATTCTTGCCCATCATACTGGCCAAGATATTGAAACCGTCTCGCGTGATACTGATCGGGATAATTTCATGAGCGCCAATAAAGCCAAAGAGTATGGTTTGATTGATGCAGTGCTGGATAAGCGGCCTACATCCTGATAGCGTGATAGGATTCTGCTTTTCTAACGAGCTTTTCCGGCGGCGTAAGCCGCCGCAGTGACAGAGGTATGCGAATGGCCGACGGCAAAGGCAAGGACGAAGGTGGCAAACTGCTTTACTGCTCGTTTTGTGGTAAAAATCAAAACGAAGTACGTAAGCTAATTGCGGGCCCGTCCGTCTATATCTGCGATGAGTGTGTCGACTTATGTAATGACATCATTCGCGAGGAAGTTCTCGAAGCCGATGCCGAGAGCGATGAGGAGCGTTTACCTACGCCTCGCGAAATACGTCATACATTGGATGACTACGTCATCGGACAAGATCGCGCCAAAATGGTGCTGTCTGTAGCGGTGTATAACCACTACAAACGTCTGAAAACTGATGTGCGCGACGGCGATGTTGAATTAGGTAAATCAAACATCCTGCTGATTGGTCCTACCGGTAGCGGTAAAACGCTGTTGGCTGAAACCATGGCACGGTTACTGAATGTACCTTTTACCATTGCGGATGCAACCACGCTGACGGAAGCCGGCTATGTCGGTGAAGATGTAGAAAACATCATCCAGAAGCTGCTGCAGAAATGCGATTACGATGTCGAAAAAGCCGAGCGTGGCATTGTCTATATCGATGAAATTGACAAGATTTCTCGAAAATCAGATAACCCTTCAATCACTCGTGATGTCTCGGGTGAGGGCGTACAGCAAGCATTGCTGAAGCTTATTGAAGGTACGACTGCTTCAGTGCCGCCACAAGGCGGACGAAAGCACCCACAGCAGGAGTTTGTCCAGGTTAATACGGGCAATATACTGTTTATCGTCGGCGGTGCGTTTGCAGGTCTGGATAAAGTAATCCGTGATCGCGCTGAGAAAGGTGGCATTGGTTTTAATGCGGCTGTGAAGAGCAAGGAGTCCTCCCGTGGGGTGGGTGAATTGCTGGCCGATGTTGAACCAGAGGATCTGGTTAAGTTTGGCCTAATTCCCGAGTTTGTTGGTCGTCTGCCGATCATTGCAACCTTGATGGAGCTCACCGAAGATGCGCTGGTGCAAATCCTGACGGAGCCGAAGAATTCGTTGATTAAACAGTATGTCAAGCTGTTTGAGATGGAAGATGTGACGCTTGAATTCAGAGATGAAGCGCTGCGTGCGGTGGCTGAAAAAGCCATGGAGCGTAAAACCGGTGCACGTGGACTGCGCTCTATTCTAGAGTCAGTGCTGCTTGATACCATGTATGAAATTCCGTCGCTTGAAGGTGTAAGCAAAGTCGTTATTGACGGCTCCGTGATTGCTGGCGAGAGTGAGCCTCTGTTGATTTACTCCCAGCAGGAAGAAGCGCGCGTCGATGGCACCGATGGTTAGGCGCTAGTCGAGTATTGAGGCCCAGCTTTAACCGCTTGCGCTAAAACCAGGGGGTCGCTTAGGCGACCCCCTGTTGTTTAAGCGCGTTGATGTGAAGTGTTACTGCCTAGTCCGCTCAACGCTGATGCGTTTATAGCCAGCTTATTGATGACTGTGCAGTACTTTTCCAAGTACTCCTATTTAAGTACTCATCCGATTTGCCGAGGAACGTCTGCGATGCAGCAGAACGCCGAACAGACACAATGTCTACCCCTTTTGCCATTGCGCGATGTGGTTGTTTATCCGCAAATGGTCATCCCCCTTTTTGTAGGGCGTGAAAAGTCTATCCAGGCGCTTGAAGCGGCGATGGAGGCTGATAAGCGTGTGTTGCTGGTGGCTCAGCGTGAAGCGTCTCAGGATGAGCCCGATAACGCTGACCTTTATTCGATGGGCACCGTGGCCGACATCATGCAACTGCTTAAGCTGCCCGATGGTACGGTGAAAGTGCTAATCGAAGGCAACTTCCGCGCGGATGTCCTGGATGTCGAAGAGAATGCTGCGGGCTATACCCAGGCGTATTTAACGCCGCGGGAGAGCGAACCGCTCACCAGTCGCGAACAAGAGGCGCTTGTGCGCGTACTGCTTAATCAGTTTGAGCAGTACGTAAAGCTCTCTAAAAAAGTCCCCAACGAAGTGCTTAATTCGCTGTCCGGGATTGAGGACCCAAGCCGCCTGGTGGATACCATTTGTGCTCATCTATCGCTCAAAATTGGCGATAAGCAAGAACTGCTTGAGATGGATAAGGTGCGGGATCGCATTGAGCACTTGATGGCGTTAATTGAATCTGAAATTGACTTGCTTCAAGTGGAAAAGCGCATCCGTTCACGGGTCAAGGAGCAGATGGAGAAGACCCAGCGCGAGTATTATCTCAATGAGCAGATGAAGGCCATCCAGAAAGAGATGGGTGAGCTGGATAATGTGCCCAACGAAGCAGAAAAGTACGAGCAGGCGATAAAAGAATCGGGAATGCCAAAAGAGGCGTTTGAGAAAGCCACTCAAGAGCTTAATAAGCTTAAGATGATGGCTTCAAACTCTGCAGAAGCGACTGTGGTGCGCTCTTATCTCGATTGGCTTGTGGCCGTGCCATGGAAAAAGCGCACGCGGGTTAAGCATGATCTGGTTAAAGCACAGCAGGTGCTGGATGAGGACCATTACGGTCTCGATGAGGTCAAAGCACGCATTCTTGAATATCTTGCTGTGCAGAAGCGTGTGCGCAAGATGAAGGGGCCTGTGTTGTGTCTGGTAGGGCCACCTGGGGTGGGTAAAACCTCGCTTGGCCAATCCATTGCCCGCGCTACCAATCGTAAATATGTGCGTTTGGCGCTAGGTGGGGTGCGCGACGAGTCTGAAATTCGTGGCCATCGGCGCACTTATATCGGTTCGTTACCAGGTAAATTGATGCAGCGTATGAGTCGCGCTGGCGTCAAAAATCCGCTATTCCTGCTGGATGAAGTCGATAAGCTCGGTATGGACCATCGCGGTGATCCTGCATCTGCGCTACTCGAAGTGCTTGACCCTGAACAGAATAATAGCTTTAGCGATCATTACCTGGAGCTCGATTACGATCTCTCAGAAACACTGTTCATTTGTACGGCTAACTCAATGAATATTCCCAGCGCTCTGCTTGATCGCATGGAGATTATTCGTCTGCCGGGTTACACCGAAGATGAGAAATTGGCAATCGCTAAACGCTACTTATTACCTAAACAACTAGAGGCTAACGGTTTAAAAGGTGATGAGTTAACGCTGGAAGACAGCGCACTTTTAGAGCTTATTCGCTATTACACTCGCGAAGCGGGTGTGCGTGAACTAGAGCGGCAGATTGCCAAAGTGTCGCGCAAAGTACTGCGTGAGCGCCTTGAAAAAGAACGTGATCCTAAATCTGCACAAGATGGACAGAGCTTAACGGCTGAGCAGATTGAGCACTATGCCGGTGTCCGTCGCTATAGCTACGGCTTAGCGGAACAGGATGACCAGATTGGCCGTGTGACTGGGTTAGCCTGGACCTCTGTGGGCGGAGAGCTACTCAACATTGAGTCAGTGGTGACGCCGGGTAAAGGGCGAATTAATAAGACGGGTTCGCTTGGCGATGTGATGAAAGAGTCGGTAAGCGCCGCCCAAACGGTGGTTCGTGCGAGGGCGGAAGCGTATGGAATTGATCCCGAGAGGTTTGAAAAAGAGGATCTGCATATCCACGTTCCTGAAGGCGCTACGCCGAAGGATGGCCCCAGTGCTGGTATTGCCATGGTCACGGCTATCGTTTCCGCTTACACCCAGCGTGCGGTACGCTGCGACGTGGCGATGACCGGTGAGGTCAATCTACGCGGCGAAGTACTGCCGATAGGTGGACTGAAGGAGAAATTGCTGGCAGCCCGCCGCGGTGGTATAAAGATAGTGCTGATTCCTGAAGAAAACCGCCGTGATCTCAAGGAAGTACCTGACAATATCAAAGGTGCACTTGATATTCGTCCGGTCCGTTGGATAGATGATGTCTTAGCCACGGCGCTCGCAAATGCTGAAGACGGTACGCCGTTGAAAAACACTGATGCATCGTTTAGTAGTACCGTAGTTGCTAGTACTCATTAAGCTGTTAAAGTCCTCTGGGTCTTTAATTCTACTTAATTTTGCCCGCTGCTTTGTGTGGCGGGTACCTCGCGGCATGGTTGCTTGACATATGTTTCAAGGCATTGCTATAAAACGCAGCTATGTTTTGTTCGTAGTATTATCGGTGACCATGCCGTTCAGAGCCATTTTATGAAACAGTCAAGGGGTGAATAGTGAATAAGTCCGAGCTGATTGAAGCCATTGCCGCGTCTGCAGATATTCCAAAAGCAGCGGCAACTCGCGCATTGGATGCCATGGTGGAGTCTGTCACCGATAGCCTTAAGAAGGGCGAAAGTGTATCACTAGTAGGCTTTGGTACCTTCGCGATTAAAGAGCGTGCCGCGCGCACAGGTCGCAATCCACAAACGGGTCAGCCAATTCAAATCAGTGCTGCAAAAGTACCCAGCTTCAAAGCCGGTAAAGCGCTGAAAGACGCCGTTAACTAATTTGACAGTGTTGCTGTAACCTATTGGGCGCATCGCATTGGCGGTGCGCCCATGTTATTTTCTGGCCCCCTATTTGTTAGGATTTAGCGGGTCGATGTGTTTGGCTGTGACTATCTGAGGCTAGCATGCTGCAAAGTATTCGAGATGGCTCCAGGAGCTGGGGTGCCAAGATTATTATCGGTGTTATGGTCGCGGCCATGGCGCTTTTCGGGATTGAGTCTCTGTTTGGGCTATTTGGCAACGATCCGGATGAAGTGGCGAGCGTCAATGGACAGCCGATTATGCGTCAGCAGGTTGAGCTTGAGGTTCAGCGTGCTTTACGTTCAGGTCAAGTCCCGCCAGAGCAAGAGCGAGCATTGCGCAGCGATATGCTTGATCAGCTCATTACCCAGCAACTGTTATCCCAGTACGCCGAGGAGGGTGGATTCGCCGTTTCTGAAGAGCAGCTGGACCAGTTAATTGTTAGCCTCTCTGAATTTCATGATCAGGATGGTCGTTTCTCTGCCGAGGTGTTTCGCAATCGCTTAGCGAGCGCAGGCTATACGCCATTGTCATTTCGCGAAGAGCTGCGGGTCGATATCCAGCGGCAACATTTACAGCAAGGGTTAGCCTTCAGCGATTTTAGTCTTCCCCAAGAGCAAGAGCGTTTGGCAGAGCTGCAGCGCCAGCAGCGTAGTTTCCGCTACATAATCCTGGATGAGGACGATGTCGAGGCTGAGATCGCTGTCAGCGAGGACGACCTTCAGGCTTATTATGATGCTCATCAGGAGCGCTATGAGCGTCCCGAACAAGTGCGCCTTGAATATGTACTGGTTGACCGTCAAACCATGGCAGAGGGGCGCGACGTAGACGAAGAGGCATTGCGCGATGCGTGGCGCGAACAAAACCGTAACGCTGACCGACGCGTATCGCACATCATGATTACGTTTGGTGATGAGCGCACCCGCGAAGAAGCGCAGGAATTGGCCGAGACCGCCCGTGAAGCATTGAATAGTGGTGAGTCGTTTGCAGAGACTGCCCTACGCTACTCTGACGACACGGCTAGCGCAGAAGAGGGTGGCGATCTTGGGGTGATTAGTCGTGGCTTCTTTGGCGAGAACTTTGATGAAGCTGCTTTTGGTCTTGAAGAGGGTGACGTTTCCCAGCCCGTTGAGTTGGATAGTGCTTTCCATATCATTCAAGTGACTGATATTCAAGGTCCTACGTTTGAAGAGCAGCGAGATGAGCTGGCGCAGGAAGTGGCACTTGGTGAGGTTGAAGATGAATTTAATCAGCGGGTTCAGCGGCTGATTGATGAGAGCTTTGCAGCCGATGATTTACAGAGCGTTGCCGATGAACTCAATTTGACGCTTCAAGAAAGCGATTGGCTTGCCCGTGATGACACGGCTGAAGGCGTGCTATCCGAACCCGGCGTCATGTCGGCGGCTTTCAGCAACGATGTGCTTGAAGAGGGTTATAACAGCGAAGTGATCGAGCTGGATCAAGATCGTCGCTTGGTACTACGGGTCGCTGAACATCGCGAGGCGACGTTACTGCCTCTGGATGAAGTGCGCGGAGAAGTCGAGGCTTCAGTGGTTGCCGAGCAGCAGCAGCAAGAGGTGCTTGAAGAAGCGCAGGCGTTAGTCGCCGAATTACGAGAAGATCAGCAGGTTGATGTCGATTGGCAAGAAGCCAATAACGTCAGTCGCCAAGCCGATACCGTCGTGCCTCAGCTAATTGTTCAGGCAGCTTTTCGAATGACACGCCCTGAAGAGGGTGAGAGCGTCTATCGTACGGTTGAACTACCGCAAGGTGTTGCCGTTGTGGCATTAGATAGCGTCAGTGATGGTGAAGTTGACGAGCAAATGGAGACGTTTGTGTCGCAAATGGCCGAGCAATTGCGCGCTCAATCGGTTCTGCAGGGGTTAATTGATGACCTGCGTAGCGATGCAGACATAGAGCGATAGAATCGCTTAACTCTGAGTTATAAAAAGCAAGAGCAAAAAAGCCGATCTTTTGATCGGCTTTTTTTTGCACAGTAGTAAGGTCAAGGGCTTGGTGGTTTCGATAATGCAAACTGACGTAACTGCGGTGCCGTGCGGTCTGAGCGCTCAATGACGATATCCCAGCCGTGCTGCGCATCCCAATCACCGAGTACGTAGCGTTTGGCTGGCACGTCTTCAACTGTCAAGTCATGCACGTGTGGGCGGTGTGTGTGGCCATGGATCATTATCGAGACTCCGTGCTCCTCCATGAGCGAGATTACTTCTTGCTGAGTCACATCCATAATTGCCTCAGCTTTATTGGCATTGGCTTCACCTGACTGCGTGCGCAGGTTTTGCGCTAGTGCTACACGCTGTTCGAGAGGCAAGGCAAGCATCTGTGCTTGCCACTCTGGATTGCGCGACTGCTGACGAAAAGCCATGTAGGCTTCGTCCTGAGTACACATGCTGTCGCCGTGAAGAAGTACTACGGGGACGCCATGAATCTCTACTTCCTCAACATCAGGTAGCAGCAGTGCGTTGCAGGCGGTAATAAAGCGTTCACCCAGCAGGAAATCACGATTGCCATGCATCAAATAGACAGCGGTGCCGTCGCTGCTAAGCTTATGCAAGCGCTTAATGACCTGATGGGCAACGCTGCTGAGTGGGTGGTGGGTGGCGTCGAGCAAGTCGTCACCAATCCAGGCATCAAATAGGTCGCCCAGAATATACAGAGTATCGGCTCCTGGGGCAGTGTGCTCAAGGTAGCGGTAAAACCCCTGATTTAGCTCAGGGGTATCGCCACTTAGATGCAGGTCGGCAACAAGCAGTGTGCGCATAAGACTCCCAGCGTTATTCTGCTTCTTTGACGTAAGCACGCTCGATAATGACATCGTCAGCGGGAACATCGGCATGCATACCGCGACGCGTAGTGGCCACATTTTTAATTTCGTTGACCACGTCCATACCATCAACGACTTCACCAAAGACGGCATAGCCCCAGCCCTGAAGACTTTTAGCGCTATGATCAAGGAAGCTATTGTCGCCCACATTAATGAAAAACTGTGCAGTAGCCGAGTGCGGGTCCTGGGTCCGGGCCATCGCCAGTGTCCCCACGGTGTTTTTCAAACCGTTGTCGGCTTCGTTATCGATCGGGTCGCGTGTCGGCTTTTGCTCAAAATCTTTATCGAAACCGCCGCCTTGGACCATAAACCCGTCGATTACCCGGTGAAATAAGGTACCGTCATAGAATCCGTCGCGAACGTACTGTTCAAAATTCGCCGCGCTAATCGGCGCTTTTTCGTGGTTAAGAGCGATGGTGATGTCACCATGGTTCGTCTGTAATACGATCATTGATAAATTCCTGTTCAATAAAGGCGATCGCCTTGGCGCTGTGCATCGGCGTCACGTTATAATAGCTGTTTTGCCCTGCACCGCGAAGGGCTATAGGGTTATCCTATGTCCACACGGCTCAGTACGCCATCCACCACGAGGTTATCAACACCACCATGACCAACGAGACCACCCCAGCGCCGAACTTCATTCGCAACCAAGTACGCGACGAAATCGAGGGCGGCCAGGTCACTAAGATCGTGACGCGCTTCCCCCCGGAGCCCAATGGCTTTTTACATATCGGCCATGCGAAGTCGATCTGTCTAAATTTCGGGTTGGCGGAGCAATTGGGTGGCGAATGTCATCTACGGTTTGATGATACCAACCCGGCTAAAGAAGAGCAGGCCTATATTGATGCCATCAAAGAAGATGTCACTTGGTTAGGCTTTAAATGGGCAGGCCCTGTGCGTTTTGCCTCTGACTACTTCGACCAGCTTTATACCTGGGCGCAGCACTTGATGCAGGAAGGTAAAGCCTACGTCGATGACCTTTCGCCGGATGAGATTCGTGAGTATCGCGGCACTCTTACCGCACCGGGTACACCCAGCCCCTATCGGGATCGCAGCGCCGAAGAGAACCTGGATCTACTAGCTCGTATGCGAAATGGTGAATTCGGCGAAAGTGAAAAAGTCGTGCGCGCTAAAATTGATATGGCCTCACCCAACATCAACTTGCGCGATCCAATCCTTTATCGCATTCGCCACGCAAGCCATCACCAAACGGGCGATAAGTGGAAAATCTACCCTTCGTACGATTTCACCCACGGTCAATCGGATGCCATTGAAGGTGTTACGCATTCGATCTGCACCCTGGAGTTTGAAGATCACCGGCCGCTCTATGAGTGGTTTTTAAATAACCTTCCTGTGCCTGCGAAACCGCGACAAATCGAGTTTGCACGGCTCAATCTCGACTACACCCTAACTTCCAAGCGTAAACTGAAGCTGTTGGTGGATGAGCAAATTGTCGATGGCTGGGACGACCCGCGGATGCCGACGATTTCCGGCATGCGTCGCCGCGGCTACACGCCGGCGTCTATTCGTAAATTCTGCGAAATGATTGGTGTCACCCGGGCTGACGGTGGTTTGGTCGATATCGCCATGTTGACCCACGCGATTCGTTCGGATCTAGAAGACAATGCCCCGCGTGCCATGTGTGTGCTAAAGCCGCTCAAAGTCGTACTTACCAACGTGCCGGAAGGCCACGAAGAGACTTATGACGTGCCCGGCCATCCAGCACGTGAAGATATGACGGTGCGCAAGGTGCCTTTCACCCGCGAGCTTTATATCGATCAAGACGACTTTATGGAAGATGCGCCTAAGAAGTTCTTCCGCCTGGCGCCGGGCAAAGAAGTACGCCTGCGTAATAGTTATGTGATTCGCTGTGACGAGGTCATTAAAGACGCCGCTGGAGAGATCAGCGAACTGCATTGCTCGGTCGATTTCGATACGCTGGGTAAAAACCCCGTAGGGCGTAAAGTCAAAGGTGTCATTCATTGGGTCAGTGCGGCCCATGGCGTACCGATGGAAGTACGTCTTTACGATAATCTGTTTACCGTTGAGCAGCCCGATCGTGACAAAGATGTCGATTTCCTGGAGCACTTGAACCCAGAATCGTTGGTGGTTTGCCAGGCAATTGGTGAGCCGAGCCTTGCCTCAGCGGCGCCCGAGTCACGCTTCCAATTCGAGCGCGTCGGCTACTTCTGCGCTGATCGTCACGATTCTACGCCGGAGCACTTGGTGTTTAACCGTACCGTGGGATTGAAAGATAGCTGGGCAAAAATCAAGCAGAAGGGCTAGGAAAAATATGAGTAGCCAAGTGCATATTTACAATACGCTGACGCGTCGCAAAGAGCCTTTCACCCCGCTTGAAGCGGGAAAAGTGAGCATGTATGTCTGCGGCATGACGGTGTATGACTATTGCCACCTGGGACACGCCCGCGTAATGGTCGCTTTTGACGTTATTACACGCTATTTGCGAGAACGTGGTTACGACGTGAACTACGTACGCAATATCACCGATATTGACGACAAGATTCTCAAGCGCGCCGACGAAAATGGCGAAAGCATCACCGCACTGACCGAACGCATGATTGACGCCATGCACGAAGACGAGCGGCGTCTGTTTGTTTTGCCACCCAGTCACGAGCCCCGCGCTACGGGCCATATCGACGATATTGTGGCGATGATTGAAACGCTGATTGCAAAAGACTTTGCCTACGCAGCAGATAACGGCGATGTCTACTATCGCGTACGTAAATTTGCCGATTACGGGAAGCTCAATAATCGGCAACTAGACGATATGCGCTCGGGCGCACGAGTTGATGTGGATATTCATAAAGAAGACCCACTCGATTTTGTACTTTGGAAAGCTGCTAAGCCGGGTGAGGCGCATTGGGCGTCACCTTGGGGAAACGGCAGGCCTGGCTGGCACATTGAGTGCTCGGCGATGTCGACCTGCTGCCTGGGTGACACCTTCGATATTCATGGGGGCGGACCTGATTTAACCTTTCCGCACCATGAAAATGAAATCGCACAAAGCGAGGCGGCTACGGGCAAGACCTACGTCAACACCTGGATGCATGCCGGGGCAGTGCGGGTGAACAAGGAGAAGATGTCCAAATCGCTGGGCAATTTTTTCACCATTCGCGATGTGCTGGCCGAACACGACCCTGAAGTCGTGCGTTTTCTGTTGGTGGCAAGCCATTACCGTAGCCCGATCAACTATTCGCTCGATTCACTGACCGAAGCGCGTAAATCACTAGTGCGCTTGTATACGGCTTTAGAAGGGGTTGAGCTGGATACCCCAACCACCGATAGTGGTGTTTCGGCCTACCTTGAGCGCTTTACTCAGGTCATGGACGATGATTTCAACACGCCTGAAGCGTTGGCGTTGATGTTTGAGTTGGCCCGTGAGCTCAACCGCGCCAAACAAGAGCAGCCAGGCGAAGCCGCTAGGCTTGGGGGGGAACTCAAGCAGCTAGGGGCAATTTTAGGGCTGCTGCAGCAAGCACCGCAAGCGTTCCTAAAAGGCACGCAGCAACAGGGAGCGCCGCTTAGCGAAAGCGAAATAGAAGCTAAAATCGCACAGCGCCAGCAAGCCAAAGCAAATAAACAGTTTGCCCAAGCGGATGCCATTCGCGATGAGCTTGCGGCGCTAGGGATTATTCTTAAAGACTCACGAGAAGGCACTTCCTGGATATTGGAAACACCTTAAACGCTGCAGGTTCTGACTTAAACGCTCATGGCTCTTATACTGCTTAAGAGCCTCTGTTAAAAAGCCCACTTCAAAAGGAATTCAAAGATGCGCTTTTCAGCTAATTCTAACATTGCTAAGTCGTTAATTGCTGCCTGTGCCGTTTCCGCTATTTCCCTTTCCCAGGCCAGTGCCAATGAGCCGGTCGTGGTGTCCTCTAAGATCGACACGGAAGGTTCGGTATTAGGTGAACTAATCATTCAAACCCTGGAACGCCACGACATTCCAACCGAAAATCGTTTACAGCTGGGTGGCACCAGCGTCGTTCGCTCAGCCTTGGAAGCTGGCGAGATTGATGTGTACCCGGAATATACGGGCAATGGTGCGTTCTTTTTTGATATGACCGATAGCCCGGTTTGGAACGATGCAGAGAAAGCCTATGCCACCGTACGTGAACGTGATGCAGAACAAGGCTTAATCTGGCTGGAACCCGCTAGCGCCAATAACACCTGGGCAATGAGTATTCGAGAAGATGTTGCTGAAGAGCATGAGTTAGTCAGTTTGGAAGATCTCGCTGCCTATTTGGCTGATGGCGGAGAGTTCAAATTCGCAGCGAGTGCTGAGTTTGTCGAATCAGCGCAGGCACTACCTGCTTTCCAGGAAGCCTACGGCTTTGAACTGAGCGATGATCAGCTACTGGTGCTCTCCGGCGGCAATACCGCCGCCACTATGCGGGCTGCTGCCCAGCAAACGAGCGGTGTAAACGCCGCCATGACCTACGGCACTGATGGTGGGTTAAGCGCATTGGGGCTGGTTGTCTTGGAAGATTCTAAAGGTGTTCAGCCTGTTTACCAGCCAGCTCCTGTGGTGCGTGAAAGCGTATTGGAAGCCTATCCTGATATCGAAACACTGCTCAACGACGTCTTTGCCACCCTCGACGAGGTCACCCTGCAAACGCTTAATGCAGATGTTGCCGTGAATGGACTGTCCCCGACGCAAGTGGTTAGCGACTACCTCGATTCACTTAATAATTAATGGTTGTTGCTCTTAATAGCCAATGCTGCCTGGGATAATTAATTAATGTCGTTAATGGATGCACTGCCCACCCCACGGCTTCGTTGGGAGGGACGGCACCCTAATATTGTGCTACTAAGCCTTAGCCTTATCATGCTAATCACGTTCTGGGCCTTTGACGTGGTTAGTATGGCGCCTAACCGGATTGTATTAGGGACAGGCTATGGTGCGCTAGAAGCCTTTGGCTGGCCCGGCGCGTTGTTAGCCACCTTATTACTCTCCTCTATTGCTATTCTCGCGTGGCAGCCGAGCATACGTCACTACCGTGCGTTATTAGCGGCGGTACTGCTGTTAATGGCACTCATGCCTGTCGGCTTGATAGCGAGTAGTTATTTACTGATTGATCCTGAGCTTCCCCAGGCACGTTTAGGCTTGGGTGCAGCGTATTGGGTGGTGCTATTTGTACTTCTGTTGTGCTTAATAGAAATACGCTTGCGGTTACACCTTTCACGCCTCTGGCCCACACTGCTGTTATGTGGCGTGGCGCTGGTGTGGTGGCTTTGTGCAGCGTTTTGGCTCGATAGTCTTGCCCTGGTTCAAGAGTTCATAGCGCGCGATCAACAGTTTCTTCGCGCTATCGGCCAACACATGGCGCTGGTAGGAATCGCCGTCAGTAGCAGTGTGTTATTAGGTTTGGTACTGGCGATGTTAATGCGACGCTATGCACGGCTGCAGAAGGCCGCATTCTCGGTGCTCAATTTTCTTCAGACCATACCCAGCCTAGCGCTCTTTGGTCTGCTGCTGGCGCCGCTAGCTTGGCTTGCTGAGAATGTGCCTTTCTTAGATCAGCTTGGGGTTAGCGGGATCGGCACAACGCCTGCCTTGATCGCCCTAATCGCCTATAGCCTGCTACCCATGGTGCGCAATACCTATATCGCGCTTGAAGAAGTCAGCCCTGACACTTTAGAAGCCGCCAAAGGCATGGGGATGCGCGCCGGTCAGCGTTTTTGGCAGGTGCGACTACCGCTGGCACTGCCGGTGCTGTTGGAAGGGGTGCGAATTACAACTGTTCAGGCCATTGGGCTCACCGCGGTTGCCGCTTTGATTGGCGCGGGCGGGTTGGGAACCTTTATTTTTCAAGGCTTAGGCCAGGCGGCTATGGATATGGTCTTGCTCGGTGCGTTGCCTATTTTAATGCTGGCTCTGGTGGTTGATGCGGGCTTAGGTGCCCTAGCTGAAGCGCTGCGACCCGAAGGAACAAGATGATTGAGCTTTCACATGTATCTAAGCGATTTGGTGATGATAACGCGGTGAATGATATTTCGCTGCGAGTGCCGAAAGGAAAATTCTGTGCGCTAGTGGGTACCTCTGGCTGCGGGAAATCGACCACGCTGCGCATGATCAACCGCTTAATTGAGCACAGCGAAGGTGACATCATTCTTGATGGGCAGGCGATTGACGCGTATGACCCAGTGAAGCTACGCCGTCGGATTGGCTATGTGATTCAACACACTGGGCTGTTTCCTCACTGGAACGTGGCGCGCAATATCGGCTTAGTGCCACGGTTATTGAAATGGTCAGCGGCGGATGTTCAAGCGCGGGTAGAAGAGTTGATGGCTTTACTCGGTTTGCCCGTAGGTGAATTCGCGCACAAATATCCTCACCAGCTTTCCGGTGGCCAGGCACAACGGGTAGGCGTAGCGCGTGCACTCGCGGCAGACCCCGACATTATGTTGATGGACGAGCCCTTTGGCGCTCTCGATCCTATTACCCGTGAAAAGCTTCAAGATGAGTTGGCCAAACTTCAGGCGCGGCTGCACAAGACCGTGGTATTTGTCACTCACGATATGGACGAAGCCCTAAAGTTGGCGGACCACCTCGTGGTCATGCGGGAAGGGCGAATCGTGCAACAAGGTTCTCCGCTGGCGTTATTGCAACAGCCTGCCGACGCGTTTGTTGAGTCAATGTTGGGAGGGCTCGAGCGGGGTCTCAAGCAGGCGGCATTAACGCGCGTTAAAGATCATATGACCTCATTGGGTCCTACCTTGCCCGCCCATTCACGTATACCGGCGGTTTTTACGTTACGCCAAGCGTTGTCCATGATGCTGCGTGATCACAGCGATAGGCTTACTGTAGTAGACCAGCATGACGTGCCTATTGGTGAGCTTTCGCTGCGTAGGCTTATCAAGGAGGCTCAACTGGACAAAGGAAGCGCGCATGAATAATTCATTCAGTATTGCGCCGCTACAACAAAAAGCTGCTTTTTGGCTCTGGCCGCTAATATGGGGAGGATTGTTGCTGGTCAGTGTCGTAGGAATGTCCGTAGCCGAGCCGTTATTTCGGTGGATAGAGCCCGATTCCCGTCAAGTGGTTTATGACCGAGCTGATTTTTATGTGCTGCTCGGGCGACATCTGCTGGTGGTAGGAATAGCAGCGGTCGTGACTATTAGCGTTGGCGTATTAGCAGGCATCGCCGTTACACGCGAGCGTGGCAGTGATTTTTTACCCTTGGTCGGCCAGTTGGCCTCACTTGGGCAAACTTTTCCACCAGTGGCCGTACTGGCGTTGGCGGTACCCGTATTGGGATTTGGCACCTTGCCAATTATTGTCGCCCTGATACTTTATGGGTTACTGCCGATCGTGCGCAACACGCTTACCGGTCTGCAGGAAGTGGAGAACGACATTAAAACAGCAGCACATGCCATGGGTATGACCTCGGCGCAAGTGTTGCGTCAGGTCGAACTCCCGCTGGCGGCTCCGGTAATATTGGCGGGTATACGCACCTCAGTGACCATTAATATTGCTACCGCGGCCCTTGGGGCTACCGTGGGGGCTAGTAATCTGGGCGATCCCATTATTTCCGGCATTGTGAACGGAAACATGGCCTATGTGGTACAGGGCGCATTGACCATTGCATTGTTGGCCTTGACGGTCGACAGCCTGTTTGAATTGTTGCAGCGCCAATTACGTGCCCGTCTTTCTGCGGCATAACTCACTTTGCCTTAACCTCTTTCCCTTAACCTCTTTCCCTTAACCTCTGCGCCTTAAGTTGTATCCCTAAAGTTCTTGTGTTGCGTTATTGTCCTAAGCGTTGTGGTAGCTAGGTGTTGTGTTGGCTTATGACAGATAAATCCACTGGCATAAACGGTCAATACCAACAACACTGCCCTCAAAAGGGGTAAAACAAGGACAATAATGATGACACAGTATGTATATCAGCCGGACTTCATGACCGGCGACGAATTTTCAATTCCTACCTTTAGCCTGCTCAACCCGGAAGGCGAGCTACATAGCGGCGCCACCGAACCAGCACTTGAGCGTGATCATGCCCGGCGTATCTACCAAGCCATGTTGGCTACGCGCATCCTGGATGAACGAATGATGGCTGCCCAGCGTCAGGGGCGGCTTAGTTTCTATATGCAGTGTACGGGTGAGGAAGCAGCTGTGGTAGGCGCTACCGCCGCGCTTGATGATGCCGATATGATCATGGCCCAGTACCGTGAGCAGGGTGCCTTGATGTATCGCGGTTTCTCAATTGATGAGTTCATGAACCAGCTATTTGGGAATGAGTTGGACTACGGAAAAGGTCGGCAAATGCCGATCCACTATGGTTCGCGCAAACTTCACTATATGACCATCTCGTCCCCTCTGGCCACTCAGATTCCCCAGGCGACGGGCTACGCCTATGGGCAGAAACTGGCTGGTAACGGTCACTGCACGCTGACCTTTTTTGGTGAAGGCGCCGCTTCCGAAGGCGACTTTCACGCCGCGCTCAACATGGCCTCGGTACATCAAGTGCCGGTGATTTTCTTCTGCCGTAATAATGGCTATGCCATTTCCACGCCTGCCGTCGAGCAGTTCGCCGCCGATGGTATCGCCCCCCGGGCGTTTGGTTATCACATGCACGTGATACGCGTGGACGGCAACGATGTGCTGGCGGTTTATGAAGCGACCCGTCAAGCCCGCAAAATCGCCGTTGAGCGCAACCAGCCCGTATTGATTGAAGCCATGAGCTATCGCCTTGCCGCACACTCATCCTCTGATGACCCCTCAGGCTACCGTTCAAAAGATGAAGAAGAGATATGGCGCGCCAAAGATCCCTTGCTGCGGCTACAAAAATGGCTATTGAAGAAACAGTGGTGGAGTGAAGAGGAAGAAACCACTCAGCAAGAAAATCTGCGTCGTGAAGTGCTTGAAACCTTGAAGCGCGCCGAAAAGCGTTCATCACCTCCGCTTGAGAGCTTGATCAGCGACGTGTATGCCGATATCACACCAGCGCTTCAGCGTCAGTTTGACCAGTTAAAACGCCATATCCGTCGCTACCCAGAGGCTTATCCCCGAGGGGCAAAGTCGTTGGATTTAGACGTAGGCACAGACACTGATTCGCAGGGAGAGGCATAACATGGCCACAATGAATATGCTCCAGGCGATCAATAACGCGCTGGATATCGCTATGGCAGAAGACGAAAAAGTCATTTGCTTTGGTGAGGATGTGGGGATTTTCGGCGGTGTTTTCCGCGCAACTAGCCATTTGCAGGAGAAGTACGGCAAGGCTCGCTGCTTCAACACGCCGCTGGTCGAACAGGGCATCATCGGCTTTGCCAACGGTCTGGCGGCCCAAGGCTCGGTACCCGTCGCGGAAATTCAGTTTGCCGACTACATCTTTCCCGCGTTTGACCAAATCGTCAACGAAACGGCCAAGTTCCGCTACCGCTCGGGCGATCTGTTCAATGTGGGCGGGCTGACCATTCGCACCCCTTATGGTGGCGGTATCGCTGGCGGCCTCTATCACTCACAGTCCCCGGAAGCCTATTTCACCCATACCCCCGGTTTGAAAGTGGTGGTGCCGCGCAATCCCTATCAGGCTAAAGGGCTGCTACTTGCCGCTATTCGCGACCCTGATCCCGTGCTTTTCCTCGAACCTAAACGTCTCTATCGCGCGGCGGTAGGCGAGGTCCCCGAAGACGATTATCAGCTACCCATTGGCGAGGCCGAAGTCACCAAGGAAGGCACCGACATTACCGTGGTGGGCTGGGGTGCGCAGATGGAAGTCATCGGCAAAGCAGTTGAGTTAGCAGAAGAACAAGGCATCGCTTGTGAAGTGATCGACCTGCGTTCACTGCTTCCCTGGGATGCCGATACAATCGTTGAGTCAGTGCTGAAGACAGGACGCCTCGTAGTGAGCCATGAAGCACCGTTAACCGGTGGGTTTGCAGGTGAAATTGCCGCGACCATTCAAGAGCGTTGTTTTCTCTACCTGGAATCGCCCATTGCTCGGGTGACAGGGCTGGATACGCCTTTTCCTCTGGTGCTGGAAAAAGAGTATCTACCTGATCACCTGAAGATTTTTGAAGCGATTCGCGAAAGCGTTAATTTTTAATGGCTTAAATAGCCTAAGAATGCGTGGGGAGAATAACAATGAGCGATTTTTTACTGCCTGATATCGGCGAAGGTATTGTTGAGTGCGAAGTCGTCGAATGGCGCGTCGCAGAAGGCGATCAAATTGAAGAAGACCAGCCTATCGTCGAAGTCATGACCGACAAGGCGCTGGTAGAGATAACCGCACCCGAAGCGGGGGTGGTGACCAAACTCTACGTTGCACAGGGGCAGATTGCTAAAGTACATGCGCCTTTGTATGCCTATCAAGTTGATGGAGAGGGCCAGGCGAGTGCGAATGAAAGCCAGACAAAAGCAGGCGAACCAACACCTGCTGAACTGCCGGTAGAGCTACCCGCAGATTTATCGAAAACAGACTCATCCGAGGCAGAGGCATCAATTCAGGCATCAACCCAGGCACCGGAAGCTGCTACGAGTGGCTTACTTGGCAAAATCCCGGCAAGCCCTGCCGTGAGGCGTTTAGTCCGTGAACATTCTCTTCAGCTCAAGGATATTGCTGGCAGTGGCAAAGACGGCCGAGTACTGAAAGAAGACGTGCTGGCGCATCTGGACCAAACATCGCAACCAGCGGCCCCAGCCAGTCAATCATTGCCTGATACGCAGGCTCCCCGGGTAGAACCACTCCGCGGCATCCGCGCGGTGATGGCCAAGCGAATGGTCGAAGCGGCTAGCACGATTCCTCATTTTCACTATGGAGAAGAGGTCGACGTAACCGCGCTGCTGGCTTTGCGCGAACGCTTAAAACCGTTGGCAGAAGCCCAGGGAGAGCGGATAACGCTAATGCCGTTTTTTATGAAAGCCATGGCATTAGCGGTCGCCGAAGAACCCATTGTAAACGCACAGCTAAATGCGGCGGGTGATGAACTGCACTATTACCCTCAGTGCAACATTGGTATGGCAGTCGATAGTAAAGCGGGTCTAATGGTACCCAATGTTAAAAGCGTTGAGCGGCTGACGCTGTTGGAGATTGCCCGCGAAGTTGGACGATTAACCACGGCTGCACGGGAAGGGCGTGTTGATCAAGCGGATCTCAAAGGCGGAACCATCAGTATTTCCAATATTGGTGCGCTCGGCGGCACCTACGCCGCCCCCATCATCAACGCACCGGAAGCTGCGATCGTAGCGATTGGTAAAACCCAGTGGCTACCGAGGTTTGATGAGCAGGGTGCGGTACAGCGTCGTGCGATCATGACGATCACTTGGGCAGGTGATCACCGCTTTATTGACGGTGGTACTATTGCGCGTTTTTGTAATGCCTGGAAAGGATTTTTGGAAGCCCCTGAGACCATGTTGCTTCACCTAGGTTAATCCAAGGCGATTTATGTCACAGGCACCGCTTCAGCAGTTTTATATACCCGAAGAGCAGTCGGTATATCTGCTGAGCCATCACGATGCCCGTAAACTCAAAGACTGGGTGGCGCTGTGCCAGGCACAGCTCACCCAGTTGGGTTATCAGAGCATCGAGTTAATTGGTAAGGGCGCCTATGGTTTTGTATTTGCCGGTAGCACCGTCCACCAAGGCATTACAGCCCATTATGTCTTTAAGTTCTCGCGCATTACACTCCCCACGCACTTGCAAGAGCGCCTCGAAGAAGAGGCGTTTATGCTCGATCAGGTATCTCATCCACGCATTCCAGGCCTCATTGCCTACCAGCGCTCCCGGGGACAATCCATTCTGGTGATGGAGCGTGCACCCGGCTGGAATTTAGAGCAGATATCGCTTAAGCAGGGGCGACTCCCACCACGCTTGATTGTGCGTATTGCCGCGCAGTTGGCCGATATCCTCCTCGCATTGCGCCGGGAGTCCGGCCCTCAGGCGCGCCCCGTCGTGCATGGCGATATTAAGCCCTCTAACTTGGTGTATGACATCGAGCAAGAGTCTATTGCGCTAATCGACTGGGGCTCATCGGTGTTTGCCCAGTTGGATGCCCAGTTGCAGTTTGTGGGCGCTAATGTGATGGAGCTAATGTCGGATAATCTGCAGCAAACCAATGCTCGCCTGGGCGATGTTTATTTTATTGGTGAAGAGCAGTTGAACGGTGCGCTGTCATCGCCGCGCTTTGATGAGCAGGGCACTGCGGGCACCTTGTACGCACTGGCCTCGGCACAATCCTGTCGTTTTGGGCATCGCGCCATTCCAGCCAGCTCGCTGGGTTTGCCTATGGAATTTGCCCGCACGCTGGATGGTATGCTCGACCCCGACTCTCAGGTTCGGCGTACAGCAGGCGACTATTTTTTAGCCAACATGGCGCGAATGGCCAGGGTCGTGATGATTGATCTCCCCGAATCTGTAAAGGTGCCGCTAGTGCCGGTTTGGGCACGTCCTGCCCGGCAGGAGATCGATACCGTGGTGTATAGCTCGCGCAAAGCCTTTCTGCGTGAAGCGACAGCGCAGGAAACGCTTAACGACGTCAACGATGTGCAGCTCGACCGTTATTACAAACAGTTCATGCAGGGAATGGGGGAAACCGAGAAAGCTTTCCTGGCGTCGGTCAGCCGGTTAGGTAAGTACCCAGTGGTAGGCGGGTTGGCGGTACGCTGGGAGCGAGAAGGGGTATACATTGACTCGTCGCTCAACCTTCATGACCCGGCGCTGAAGCCCGCCTTTATTGAAGCGGTGAATAATATGGTGCACCTGGCGCGCGCCATTCACCGCCAGGGGGTGTTCAAGAGCTGCCTGTTCAATGCCCGCCAAACCCTTCATCTGGAGCGCGCTTCCGCCGAGGAGACGTTTGTCAGCGAGCCAAGCATGGCGATTAGCTACGAGCTGAGTGCAGTGCCGGAACTGGAAGATCGCACCCGTCAGCATAGTTACTTTGAAGATGGTCCCGATCCCGAAGAGCTGTTAGCACTGCCGGAGGCGATCATGCAGGTACTGCAGCAGCTGAATGATATCCACCATACCGGCATGATCATTTTTGAAGCATTACCCCAGCACCTCAAAATACATAGCTATTACCGCCTGCTCGACCCCGCCAGGGAAAGGGAGTTTCGGACACTGCTGGCCCGCATCCTTGCGTCGGTCAACCAAATTGAGGGGTTGGGTGTGTCGGGCTACATGAAGATGCCGTATAAAGACACCCGCTATTTCACCCATCTAGAAAGCCAGCCTGAACGCTACTATCCAAAAAATCCTAGAATATAAGTGGGTATATTTATAATTTTTTATATATTTTTTGTTGCTATGTGTATTTAGTGTCGTTATGCATCTCATTAAAATTAGGGTATAAGTTGGGTTATAATAAACCTACTTGGAGTATGAAATGAGGTAGAAAAAGCACATATCTCGGATATAGAAAATGTCACAGCTAACAAAAATTAGGCTTGCGATGATCTGTTTTTAGGGTAGCTCCATGTCATCTAAATGGATGCAGTCGTCGCCACGCAGCTCTTTGCCGACGCTTGTTTATGTCCATTCTACTTGCTAGCAGGGTCGGACTCTCAAGCTTAGCGTTACTCAATCAATGGGAGGCGCCGATAGAAATTAGCGAAGAAATTTCTTCGCATATGGTAATTTTGCGTCACTTAATGTAAATATAATAATGCTTGTTGTATTGCCCTTGTGTCGGGTACTGTCTCTCAGCGTCTTGGATAGACACCTAGTGCAGACCAAGCAATAAAAAAACTAAAAAGGAGCGCAGAATGAAAATAACCGAAATGAGTAAGGTATATGAACCACCTGCTTTAGTAGAGATTGGTTCAATGGCAGAAATTACTGAGTATGGGCCAGGAAATCGCCATGACAACCACGGACGCGGCTTTGGCCGAGGCCACGACAGCCATGGCCGTGGTCGTGGTCTAGGGCATCATAAGGACTCACATTATCTGGATTCTTAAGCGGTTTTGTGAAGACCAGAATATGGGGGCTCGGTTAGTTATCCTATATCCAAAATATTTAGTAGTTCAGCTTAAGGCCTGCAGTGTTAATAAAGCTGCAGGCTTTTTTGTATTTGCTCTTATTTCAACTCATTGATAAATAACAGTTTTAAAGCAGAAAAAGCCATTATTCTTATATGCAGTACGCAGCGATCCACAAAAGTGCGCCCCTTTATTCAAGTACAGGGCTTAGCTGCCGATAAGGTTAACGAAGTCTCATGGCCGACAAGAAGGATTGCCCCGGTGACTGTTAACTGAACCGTTGCCCTGTGAGGTTCCGTTGGCATCAAGCCGTATTGCAGTCGCTCACTCAACTATTCGTTTTCGGGTAAATCAATCGTGTGTACGCAACAACTACCATCCTCAAAATCAGCAGCACCTCCCTGGGAGAGCTCCTTGGATGGGCTACAAACATCGTTGATAGACGCCATGGCCGAACACATCAGCCTAGGGCTGATTGTATTAGACCAAAATATATGCGTGCAGTACTGGAACGATTTTATCAATCGATGCAGTGACAAATCGCTGGAACAGGCCATGGGTCGTCCTTTGACCCACTCTTTTCCTGAAGCGAATACCGAATGTCTCCATCAACTGATCGAGCAGACCCGCAGTCAGGGCAGACATGTCAATGTGGGAAAGGATGGTAGCCCAGAATCGACCCAGATACCTTTCAGCTTATCTTCTAATGCACAGACCACGCTAGGGCAGAGCTGGCTGCTGTTTCCTTTCTTTGACGCTGAAAATACACCGTATTTCGCGCTCATGCTTTTTAGTGAAGCTGACCGAATCGCTGACCATCAGCGGTATGAAACAGAGACCGTTTCTTTAGCAGAGCGAGAGAGCGAACGAAAAAAGCTCGCCGAGAAATTGGAGCAAGCCAATAATCAGCTGCTCCAATCTGAAAAGCTGGCTGGGATAGGACAGCTTGCCGCCGGAGTCGCCCATGAGATCAATAATCCGATCGGCTATGTTTCCTCTAACCTCAAGGCGCTGGCTGGCTACGTGAAAGACATGTTGCTGATCATCGATGCCATAGATGAAGCAGAAAACACAGCAGAACTGAAGCAGCTCAAGCAGGGCCTCGAATATGAGTATATCCGCAGCGATGTGGAGAGTTTAATAGCTGAATCAGAGGATGGTCTCGGACGGGTCATAAAAATCATCACCGCGCTCAAAGACTTTTCGCACATCGAAGAAGAAGAATATCGCTTGGCGGATATACACCATGGCTTTGATACCACGCTTAACCTAGTGAAGAGCGAGCTCAAATACAAAGCCGAAGTGATCAAGGAGTATGGGCAACTTCCCCCAGTGGAATGTATTGCCTCACAGCTCAATCAAATAATTATGAATTTGCTGGTCAATGCCGCGCATGCCATTGAGGACTTCGGCTGTATCACCTTGCGTACGGGTTGCGAAAATGAGTGGGTCTGGTTCGAAGTGGAAGACACGGGTAAAGGCATAGCGCCCGAAGTCCTTAATCGTATTTACGAGCCTTTCTTCACTACTAAGCCAGTAGGCAAAGGCACAGGGTTGGGGTTAGCGCTCTCCTTCAGTATCGTTCAGAAGCATCATGGACGGATCGAGGTATTTAGCGAAGTCAGTAACGGGACGCGCTTTCGGGTTTGGTTGCCGGTTCGGCAACCGGACGCACTAGATGCCAGCTAAGAGATAAGCGGATGATTAATCAAGACCCGGCTGAAGCCAGCATGACATTGCTACTAGTGGATGATGAGGAAAATATTCTGAGAAGCCTGCGGCGGGTGCTCAGGAGCGAGCCATATACACTGCTAACGGCAAACAGCGGTGAACAGGCTCTAAGTTTGATGGAAGCACAGCACGTTTCCCTCGTGATTAGCGATGCTCGTATGCCAGGCATGGATGGCGCGACGCTACTCGCCGAGATACAGCAGCGCTGGCCGGATTGTTTGCGCATTCTGCTCACCGGTTATGCCGATGTAAGCACAACGATTCGGGCGATCAACGAAGGACAAATATACCGCTACATCAGTAAGCCTTGGGATGATGATGAACTTCGACTGATTATTCGCCAGGCGCTTGCTTACCAGTTTGCAGAGCAGGAGCGCCAACGGCTGGAGCGGCTTACGCTGTCCCAGAATCAGCAGTTGCAGGAGCTGAATGCAGAGCTTGAGAATCGAGTTAAGGCGAGAACGGCGGAATTACAGCAGGTTGCCGATATGCTTGATCTTGCCTATGACGAACTCAAGCGCAGTTATGTTACGGCTACTGAAGTATTCTCGTCATTGATTAATCAGCGGCTACCTCGCGATTTTCAGACCAATGGCCGAGTCGTGGCATTGGTCAAAGCATTTGCGCAGCATTACGAGCTGGATGACGCTACGAGCCGAAATCTGGCCATGGCTGCCGCGCTTTACAATCTCGGTAAGATGACCTGGAAAGACAGCCTGTTCACGATCCCTTCGGACCTGCTTTATAAGGAAGACCTTGAGCAGTATCGCCGCTATCCAGAGCTTGGCGAGAACTTGCTGATGACACTAGAGCCCCTACACGAAGCGGCCACGTTGATACGCCACCACCAGGAACGCTGGAATGGCAGTGGCTTCCCGGAACATTTACGTGAGACTGATATACCGTTTGGCGCTCGTCTGTTGAGATTAGCGGTAGATTTGGTTGAACTCCAGCAGGGCATGGTATTGACGCGAAAGCTGGAGCGTGAAGAGGCGCTGCAACTGCTCAAGAAATTCGCTGGCCGATTCTACGATCCGGCTCTTTGTGAGCAATTCGTCAATCTGTGTATCGAGCAGAATCTAGATGCTACGCTCGCCGATGATACGGTAATGATGGTAGGTACGCTTGGCCTAGTGCCAGGTATGATCATGGCGCAGCCCCTCTATGCAGAAAATGGCACGTTAATGTTAAACGAGGGCAAAGAGCTGGATGCATGGCTTATCGGTAAATTGATCAAGTTCGAAGCGACTGAGGGAGCAAGCTACAACCTTTACGTACGTACCCCTCAAACCTAAACGCTTCAACAGAGATGATTTTGATGACCCAGGTGACCATGCAAATGAACCCCCCTCATTGTAGTTGGAGACAAGCGCAGAATAGATTTTCTGTGTTCGCCTACCTAGTGGACCGGGGGTGACAGGTATGGCGACATATTCCGAAAGCACAAATAAGCTAACTCTAAAAATCGTCTATTACGGCCCTGCGTTAAGTGGAAAAACGACGAATCTATTGCAGCTTCACGCACTGCTCAAACCGCAACGCAAGGGTGAAGTGATGGTGCTGGATACTCGGGATGATCGCACTCTGTTCTTCGATATGCTGCCCATTGGCCTGCGCAGTACAGCTGGGCTGGATTTACGTCTGAAGATTTATACCGTTCCTGGTCAAGTGCAGCACGACAGCACGCGCAAGGCAGTATTATCGCGCGCCGATGGTGCTATCTTTGTTGCCGACTCGCAGCTTAGTCAACAAGACAATAACGCCTTTGCCTTTGATAATCTGGCGAGCAATCTTCAAAAATTAGGGATGGATATTGAGCAATTACCCCTAACAGTGCAGTTCAACAAACGCGACCGGCTGGATGCAATAGAAGAGCATAAAATACGGGGACGGTGGTCATCGACTCCATGGGCGCCACTAAGCCTGGCAAGTGCTCTCAATGGGGAAGGTGTTATAGAGAGTTTTCGCCAATTACTGGGCCGCCTGTACCCGGCTGTAGACGCCCAGTTCGCTCTGGCACGTGACCATGCCATCGATTCCCAGGTATTCATTCAGAATCTGAGCGCTGCTGGCGGTCCCTCCAATGCGTAACTATGAAGATGACTTTACGTTGGATGACTTACTGTCGCCCGCGCATCAGGCACGCTTGTTGAAATTGCTTGGCAAATTGAGCGGCGCTTCCTTTGTACTGAACGCGCATGATGCCGGAGCATCACAGCCACTGGAGCTCAACCTCGATACCCTTGGCTGGTTGCAGTCAGAACTTCCGACGGAGCAGCACCAGGCAGCCGTGCGGCTTTACGAGTTGGTGCTTTTCTATGCGGGCAAGTACCGTTTGGCGGCAAATCTGCATCACGATGCCACTGAAGCCAGCTATCTTGAGCTACAACAGAAACATGCCGCAGTGCAGGCTTCAGAGGAAAGGTACAGGCAGCTAGCTCAGCGGTTGACACAGCAAGTTGAAGAGCAGGTTCGGGTTATAGAGAAGGCCCAGCAAGAGCTCTACGAAAGTGCCCGCTTACGCGCGGTCGGGCAATTGGCGGCTGGCATCGCCCATGAGATCAATACACCCATCGGCTTTATCGGCAGCAATCTGCGTGTAGCCAATGATTATCTCGTCGAGCTTGAAGCGAGCCTGCCGGATAGTCAGGAATCAGCCATGCTGCTTGAAGACTTTCATGCTCTCCTCGACGAATCGTCGAGCGGTACAAAGCGTATCGCCCGAATCGTGTCGGATCTCAAGACTTTCTCCAACATCGACCAGGCCGACTTTGCGGTCTGCGATGTCAACGCGCTAATAACAACCGCCTGTCGCCTTGTCCAGGCAGAGCATCATCAGGTATTGCCCATCAACCTGGAGTTGGGGGAGTTGCCAGAGATCCCCGGCTACCCAGCCAAACTGTCCCAGGTATTTTTTAACGTGCTCGATAACGCTACCAAATCTCTTGATGGGGGAGGGCATATCCGTGTGGTGAGCCGGGTACGGGAAAATACCCTGGAAGTGCTCGTAGAGGATGATGGGTGTGGTATGTGTGATGACATACTCACGCGTGCCTTCGAGCCGTTTTTTACTACGCGAGACGTAGGTGCAGGCAGCGGACTGGGGCTGAGTGTGGCGAGAGACGTTCTCGTGGCGCATCGAGGCGATGTCCATATAGCCAGCCAGCTGGGTGACGGCACTTGCGTGACCCTGCGTATACCAGTGAACTAAGGAACAGCCGTGGATAAGCGTTACACCGCCTTGTTTGTCGATGCTGCTGTAGAGGAAAAAAGCTCATTGCATGCCTCGAAGATAAGGCCATATCGGCTGCTGCTAGTGGACGATGACCCGGGCATTCTGGCGGCGTTGCGACGCGTTTTCCAACGCGAGAATTACGAGCTATTGTTTGCCAAAAGCGCCAAGGAAGCATTGTTGTTGCTGGAAAGCGCTCCGGTCGAGTTAGTCGTTAGCGACTTTAAAATGCCCGGTATGAATGGCAGCGAGTTGCTACGCTATGTACGCAAGCAATGGCCTGAAACGCTGCGCATCATGCTGACTGGTTATGCCAATACTGAAGCGGTGATGGGCTCGATGAAGGAAGGGGCAGTCTACCGTTTCAACCTCAAGCCCTGGGATGACGATGATCTCCGCCTGACCGTTGCCCTGGCTCTGGAACAGTACGAGCTGCGGCGCCGTACTCGCATACTGGCGCAGGAGAGTCCTCAGCCCACCATCAACCTGGCACCGCTAAATAACCTGGATGTCGGCAAGCGTAACCGGCTGGCGATGGTGCTACATAGGAAAGGCCTCCTGAACGTCCGGCAGATACAGCATCTCCATAAGGCAATGCAGGCTGACAGCGCGCCAGTCATGAGCCACTTACTTCAGCATGACTGGGTTGATCTTCAGGCAGTGCATGCCTTCCTGCGAGATGAATGCCTATGCGAAGATATCGATCTGCGCGAATGCCAAATCGACCCGTCACTGTGGGCTCTTATCCCTCATGCGATATGCGTTCAGCAGTGGATTCTGCCGCTTCGAGTAGTGGGGAAGCGCCTTGACTTGGCCATGGCCGACCCTATGGATACAGGGCTGATCGAAGCCCTGGGGACAATGACCGGTTACGATATTCGCCCTCTACTGTGCGGCACTGGGCAGGTTCAAGACAAGCTTGCTGAAACACTTGACGAAGCAGGGCTACAAACTGCCGGCCAGACCGACTTCGGCGGTAGCGAAGAAGATCCTTACGAGGGGATTGAGCTCTTTTTTGACGAAAAGGAAAGTCCTGAAAGCCTCGAGCAACTATTAGGCAGCTCGACGGACCCCCCTGCTATTCGCCTGGTCAATGCCATTATTCTTGAAGCCTTGCGCCTCGGGGCCAGTGCAATCCATATTCACCCGCGTACCCATCATGTCGCGGTGAGTTATCGAATTGATGGGGTGTTGCAGGACAAGATTCAAATTCCACTGGCGCTGATGATGTCCGTCGTTTCGCGGATCAAAATGATGGCCGAACTTGATATCACCCAGCGTCGGCACCCCCAAGAAGGGCGTATTACGGTCAAAATGCCGATGCGCATCGTCGACCTCGACATTACCCTGCTGCCTACTGTCCATGGCGAGAAAGTTGCTATTCAGATCCTTGAGCGTCAGGCTACCGCGCGCTCGCTCGATGAACTGGGCCTGTCGTCGCGCAATATCAAGCGTATGCTACACGCGAGCAATCAACCTCAAGGGGTTATTGTGGTAGCAGGGCCGAACGACAGTGGCAAGTTATCTATGCTTTATGCCCTGTTGCATCATGCATCCTCCGCGAGGAAGCACATCATCACCTTAGATAACCCCGTGAAATACCACGCCGACTTAGCGGGGCAGGCCACAGTGGACAAGCGATCTGGGCCCGATTTTGCCAGTCTTTTCCAAACCACACTGCAGCAAAACCCCGATATTATTTTACTTGGAGAACTCCGTACCGAAGAAACCGCGGCAGCTGCTATTGAGGCGGCGTTCTCCGGTCACTTGGTGCTCTCAACGCTACGGGCGCACTCCATCGCCGCTGTCATGGCTCGCCTGGCTGAGATGGGAGGGAGTCCTTATGTACTGGCTTCTAATTTGCAGGCCATTGTCGTCCTACGTTTGGCTAGGCAAGTCTGCCCGCACTGTCGGGAAGAGGTCTCGCTTTCTCCTGATCAGGCAGAGCGCTTTGAAGAAATGTTTATCGATTCGCAATTGCGTTTTTTTCGTGGGCGTGGCTGTCGCCACTGTCATCAGGGTTACAAAGGTCGAGTTGGCCTTCATGAAGTGCTGCTCATGAATGATGTCTTGCGAGAGGCTATTGGTCAGGGTCTAAGCCCCTGGCGGTTCGAGGCGCTGGCAAGGGAGCAAGGTATGACCTCGCTGTCCGATGATGCGCGTGAAAAATTGCATCAAGGGCTGGTTTCTCCAGACGAGATTCTACGCTTGCTCAGCCCTCAGGACATTAAAGGTTAGTCATGCGCATTCGTTACGATGTTTATCGCGTTTATTTGTATGTTGTAGCCTTTTCCCTATTGACCATGGGGGGAATTGCATTGGTTGGAGCTGCCTTACCGTTAAGGGGGCATGCCACGGTAATCTCCCCAGGAAGCACCCTGTTCCTCCTGCTGGTCGGACTCGCCTTCTTGAGTACTTTGTATTACTGGCGGAGGGTCTGCTTTCTGTCAACAGGGCTGCTGCTTATTATGGCTCTTCTCCAACTGGTAGCGAGTGTTGATGGTCGTTTGCTCATGCCAGGTTCTGTTGGCCAAAATCACTTCCAGATACAGAATATGCTGGCACTCGTTAGCTTATTTGCAGCGGCTGCCTTCCTGGCTAACTTATGGATGCCTTCTTCGAAGTGGCTGCGTCGCACGCTGGGGCTGACTATTATCAGTGTCGGTGTGCTCTCACAACTTACCTTTGGCGGGTATGCGCCGGATGCTGCTCGCCTAAGCACGGGGCTCGAGTCTCCTATCATCATTGACCTGCTTGTCGTATTGGTAGGGGGCGGTATAGGGTTGCTACCTTGCCTGCCAGACCGTAAGCAGTGGCTTGACAGACGTTCGATGCTTATCTGCCTGGGAGGTGCTTTCCTGACCTGTCTGGTGGGGTACCTGCTCAGTCAGCAAGTCATCGATTCAACAGCCCATCGGAGCGAGCAATTCCTATCCCGGGTTCAGGCATCTACTGAGCAGGCTCTTTCAGCGCAACTGGCTTCGATACAACGCATGGCCTCGCGCTGGGAGGTTGCCGACAGGCTCCCGACTGAGCAGCTTTGGCGACATGAAGCCTCAAGCTATCTTCAGGATTACTCCGAGATAGGATTGATCACCGTTCTGGATGAATCGTTACAACCCCGATGGCTTGAGGAGCGTGTAGCAGGGCCAGAAGAGCGGCTTCAGCATCGGCAGGTGATTGCCGCGCATCATGACTGGATAAGCCATATCCTGGATACCCATGAGCCGCATTTCAGTCACGTAATACCGCTCAATGCAACTAATAGTGTTGTCCTGCTGGCAGTTCCGTTTCGTTTGGCTGAATCAGGCGGGATTATTATCGCTAGCCTGGATATCAGTAGCCTCTTGAGCGATGTGCTTAGCGATGAGGAGAGCCGCTTTGCCGTCCAGGTCTATCAGGATGAGCAATGGCTTTATAATTCTGGCGGCGCCAATAGCGATAGGCTGCCAAACATTCTCGGCGGAAAGACACTATCACTACATCATGACATTCGTTGGCGCTTGATAGTTTATCAGGATCCTCGTGTTGCACATCTTTCTGCGGTATTGCCAGCGCTAATTATTATTTTGGGTCTTTGCTTCAGCTTTTTTTTAACTTTAAGCCAGCGCTTAGCACACCTAGCCAATGATCGATCAAGGCATCTGGCGCATCTCAACCAGAAGCTGGAGAGTAGCCTTCAACTGCAAGCTAACTTGGAGGCGTGGAATCAGCGCGTTAAACGCTACTCAATGGATGTACTCTGTACGCTTGATGAACATGGCCACTTTACCCAGCTCAGCCCTTCATGCGAAAACGTTTTTGGTTACCGCCCAGAAGAAATGCTAGGTCAACGATTTGTTGACTTTATTGTTCCAGAAGACCGTGAACGCACCTTGGCGGTCTTTACGAAAAACATGAAGCTGGGAGGAAGGGAGGCTCCTCTTTTCCGCAATCGCTATCGCCACAAGAACGGCACTACGGTCCATGTTGCCTGGTCGGCTGTCTGGTCTGAAAAGGAACATTCAAGTTTTGCGATTGCGCAGGACATTACCCGACTTGCCCAGAGCGAAGCTTTCATCGAAGGGCAGCGTCGTATTCTGGAGATGGTCTCGACCAACGTACCATTGGCCGCGACGCTTAATGCCATCTGTAACGGTGGCGAAATGCGTTTCCCTGGGACACGGTACTCCGTACTGGTGGTAGACAAAGAAGGGAAGCGGCTGGTGCATGGCGCGTCACCAAGCCTGCCGACAGAGTTTACCCAAGCGGTCCACGGCATGCTCATCGGGCCGGGAATGGGCACCTGCGGTACGGCAGCGTTTCATCAGCGACTGATCGTGACGCAAGATATTGCTAATGATCCTGACTGGGAGAGCTATCGCACACTGGCCCTGAATCATGGGCTGCGGGCATGTAGCTCCCAACCTATCAAAGACCGCAGTGGCGCAGTGCTTGGGACGTTTGCTATTTATCAGAGCGAGGCGGGGCCGCCGTCCGCAGAGCAATTGGAGTTTGTGGACGCCTATGCTCATCTTGCTTCGATCGCTATTGAAAGAGAGCGGGATCGCCTCAGCCTTAAGGACAGCGAACAGCGCTATCGGTCACTATTTGACCAAAACCCCAACCCAGTCTTTTCGTTCGACGCCGAAGGCAACATTCTCAGCGCTAATCAATCTGGCTGTGAACTTTCAAGCTACACAAGGGGTGAAATACTGGGCAGGCACTTCTCGGAGTTTGTCGAGAAGGAAGATTTACCGCGGGTCCAAACGCACTATCAATCTGTCCTGGCTGGCAGACCCCAGCGCTACGAAGTGAAACTGCGGACAAAACAAGGTGATATCAAGGAAATGGACATGGTCAACGTGCCGACTGTTGTCGATGACCAAGTGGTTGGTGTGTTTGGGATTGGCAAGGATATTACCGAGCATAAGGCGGCCGATAGGGCCCTACACGCTACACTTAGTGACCTGGAACGCAGTAATCGGGACCTTCAGGACTTTGCCTTTGTTGCCTCGCACGATCTGCAAGAGCCGTTACGCAAGATACAGGCATTCTCCGAACGCTTGCGCCTCAAGGCTGGCGGCCTGGATGACGAAGGGCGGGATTACTTGGAGCGGATGAACTCGGCTGCGGGCCGTATGCAGGGGTTGATAAAGGATCTATTGGCTTATTCCCGGATCAGTACGCAATCCAAGCTTTTCGTCACCCTCGATCTGAACCGCATACTGGCGGAGGTGCTTCAAGACATGGACACGTCCCTTGTAGAGAGCCAAGCGAAAATAGACGTGGCGCCATTACCACCGATCCAAGGAGATAAGACACAAATGCGTCAGCTGCTTCAGAACTTGGTAAGTAATGCCGTCAAATTCCATCAACAGGGTCAGGTCCCCCAAATTCAAATTTATGCAGAAACTGTAACTGATGACCAGTGGGCTCTCTGCGTAGCCGATCAAGGCATTGGGTTTGACGAAAAGTACCTTGACCGAATTTTTAACCCTTTCCAGCGGCTTCATGCGAGGCAGGCCTATGCCGGAACAGGGATCGGGCTTGCCATAGTGAAGAAGATTGCAGAGCGCCATGGGGCGCAGATAACCGCCACCAGCCAGTTAGGGCAAGGTACTACGTTTCGAGTTACTTTTAAGCGATAAATGGGGCAGCCAATATGCAGACTAAACAGCCCATCCATATTCTTATAGCGGATGATGATCCGGATGATTGCTTGCTGATGCAGGAAGCTTTTAACGAAAGCCGAATAGGTAACTCTTTGCACTTTGTCCATGACGGCGAAGAACTGCTCGCTTACTTGAAACATCAGCCACCTTATTCGGACCCTCAGCGCTACCCCACACCAGGCCTGATTCTGCTTGACCTCAATATGCCTTTAATGGATGGCCGAGAAGCCCTGGAAAAAATCAAGGCGGATGAGGCGTTACGCTATATCCCTGTGATCATAATGACCACGTCCTCCGCCGAGGAAGACATCATTCGTAGCTACGATACGGGGGTGAACTCTTTTATTACCAAACCGGTGAGCTTTAATGGCTTGCTTGATATTGTGCAAGCACTGGGACGTTACTGGCTACAAATTGTCGAGTTACCTGCTGTAGGGGCGACTAAGAATGATTAGAGAAACCCTTTTACACATCCTCCTTGTCGAGGATGATGAAGACGATTTTCTGATCACCCGTGATCTGCTTCGTCAATCCGAAAATCTTTCCTTTGAGATTCAGTGGGCCGCTAGCTACGAAGAAGGGCTCGACGCGCTTCATGGCAAGGGACATGATCTCGTTCTTATCGATTATCAGCTAGGCGCCGTGCCCGGCACTGAATTCATTCGCCAAGCGAATGAGTTAGGCATTCGTCTCCCCATGATTCTGCTCACAGGGCACCACGATGCTGAACTCGAGGCCCAGGCAATCGAGCTAGGGGCGACTGATTACCTTGTGAAGGGCGAGATTACCAGTGCGTTATTAGCCCGTAGTATCCGCTACGCCGTGGAGCGTACCCGCTCAGTCGGCATACTGGCTGAGAGTGAAAAACGTTACCGCTTACTGTTCGAAGCCAATCCCGAGCCGATGTATATTCATCATCGGGAAACGTTAGCTATCCTGGCAGCCAATGAGGCCGCATGTGACCTGTTCGGTTACTCCCAGCAGGCGTTCCAAGAAAAAACTATTCCCGATTTGCTTGTTGCTAATGAAAAGCAACGCTTCGATAAAAGCTATGAAGAAATTGATGCACAAGATGCACCCCATAGGGTTGGGTTATGGGTTTTTCAGACTAGTGATCGCAGGCTCATTCATGCAGACGTCAACGCCCATAGTATAGTCTTCAACGATACTCCAGCCCGTTTAGTGATGATCAGAGACGTTACCGAAACCATTGAAGTCAAAGCCGAGATCGTGCGAAAGGAACAAGCTTTTCGTCAACTACTAGAGGATAACCGGGATGCTGTACTGCTATTGAATGCAGCGGGTCAGGTGCGCTATGCCAACTCTTCCGCAGGCTTACTGTTCCGTTGTGACTACGATGCGCTATTTAATAGGCAATTTAAAGTACCTCACCAAGACAGCCTCTTCGAGTGGTCTGCTCACGCAGGTGACGGTAGCAATGTAATCGTTGAAGTACAGTGCTCAACTACTGAATGGGACGGCGAGACCATGCAGTTGTTGTCGCTGCGGGATATTAGTCAGCGTAAAGAAGCAGATAAACAGCTACATCTTCTACAGCGGAGTGTCGAGGCGAGCTATAACGGGATTGCTATTGCTGATGCCCAGGCGCCTGACATGCCGATTATTTATGTAAATTCGTCCTTCGAAAGAATCACTGGCTATACAACAGCAGAAGTGCTGGGTAAGAATTGCCGCTTTTTACAGGGTATAGACCGCGGTCAGCCCGGAATCGAGGAGATTCGGGTGGCCTTGCAGGAGAAGCGTGAAGTCCATACGGTCCTGCGCAACTTTAACAAGGATGGTTCGCCCTTCTGGAATGAACTTTATATCGCGCCCGTCATGGATAGTAATGGCTGTGTGTCACATTATGTCAGTGTTCAGAGCGATATATCAGAGCAGAAACGTTTCGAATCAGAACTGGCTTATAACGCTAGCCATGATGTGCTCACTGGCCTACCGAATCGCTCGCTGCTTGAGGATCGCCTGGTGCAGGCCTGTCAGCTAGCCAAGCGCGCTGAGCGTAAGCTGGCAGTTATATTTATCGATCTTGATGGTTTCAAGCCGATCAACGACTCCATGGGCCATGTCGCTGGCGATCAGGTGCTCATTGAAGTTGCCAAGCGCTTAAGCCAGCAGGTCAGGCCTGGCGATACCGTTGCCCGTCTAGGCGGTGATGAGTTTGTGCTGTTATTGCCAGACCTTGTACATGAGGAAAACGTTCTGCTGTTGGCTGAGCAAGTCATTGAGAAGATTGCGCTTCCTTTTCATGTGGATGGGGTGGAACTGCGGGTTACCGTGAGCGCTGGTATTGCTACAAGTGATGGCATAGAGAAAGAACCAAGAGAGTTAATACAAAGGGCTGACTTGGCGATGTATAAGGCCAAGCAGCACGGCCGTAACAGTTATCAATGGTATACCCAGGACCTCAATGAGAAGGTCAACGAGCGGTTAACGTTGAGAAGTGACATACAAAAAGCTTTAGAGAGGGAAGAGTTCGAAGTTGTCTATCAACCTCAGGTAGATAAACAGGGTAAAACCATCATTGGTGTTGAAGCACTGATACGATGGAACCATCCGGAAAAAGGGTCTATATCGCCTTCTGCGTTTCTTCCTGTTGCGGAAAATACGGGGCAGATATTTTCAATTAATTTATGGGTTATGGAAACTGCCTGTCGGTATATCAAGCGCCTTAACGACCAAGGCCTGGCTTGCCCCTCTGTTGCTGTGAATATCTCTCCCATGCAGTTCCTGCGCCCCAATTTCATTGAAAGTGTCCTAGGCGTTCTGGAGAGAACCCAGCTTGATGCCAATTTCCTTGAGCTGGAAGTAACGGAAAACGCTCTTATGGAGGATGCAGAAAACGCCATCCTTACAATGTATAAATTGAAGAAGCTTGGGTTAAGAATCGCTATTGATGACTTTGGTACCGGCTACTCCAGTTTGAATTACCTGAAGCGGTTACCTGTTGATAAAATAAAAATCGATCGTTCTTTTATTAAAGAAATTATTAGCGATCAACACGACGCTGCCATTACGCAGGGAATAATTTCGATGGCTCATCACCTCGGCCTACCGGTCATTGCTGAGGGAGTTGAAACAGAGCCACAGTTCGCTTTTCTCAGGAAAAACCATTGCGACGCTTTCCAAGGTTTTTATTTCGGCAGGCCCATGTCCTCTGAAGGACTCAAAGCCTATCTTCATCAGAAACAAACTTCACCTGATGAAAAGAAAATTCGCGGTACGGATGAAGATGCCCAGACGCTGCTTCTATTAGACGATGAAGATAATATTCTGCGTGCCCTTACGCGGTTACTCCGGCGTGAAGGGTACCGGATACTAACCGCTAGCCGTGCTCATGATGCTTTCGAGTTATTAGCCAAGCATAACGTGCAGGTAATCATCTCTGACCAGCGTATGCCAGAGATGAATGGAACTGTATTCTTTAACCGGGTGAAGGATCTATATCCCGATACTGTGCGAATAGTGCTTTCCGGTTACACCGATCTAAAAACAGTAACAGATGCCGTTAACCACGGGGAAATTTATAAATTTCTGACCAAACCTTGGGACGACGAAGAGTTGCGCAAGGAAATTAAGTCTGCCTTTCGACATTACGAAATAGATAAATTGACAAATAAGTAGGCGGATGCAGACTCTATAAAGACACCCGCTATTTCATCCATCTAGAAAGCCAGCCTGAACGCTACTACCCCCGCGACCCGCGGGAGTATGTCAAACGCTTATCACTCGACGACGCTACCTAGCAGAGCGGTAACGGGGCGCCAATTCTTGCTTGATCTGCTCTGCTACCTCTTTCAGGCGCGGCCCCAGGTTATTAACGAGGCGGTCATGGTCCAACCGCAGGCTGGAGCCACCGCAGTTGATGGCCATAACCTCGGCGCCATCCTCAAGGATGAGCGGCATGGCCACGGCGCTGATGTCGCGCTGCCAATCCTGCTCTGATAGGCAGAAACCATACTCGGCATAGTCGCTCAAGCTCTGCTGAATACCGGCTTCCAGCGCTGGCCAGTCGCTACCATGAAAGCTCGCCAGCTCATGCATTAACTGCTGGCGCCGGGCGGCAGGCAAGCCGCAAAGCCAGGCGCGACCAATAGCAGAAGTGGCAATAGGCAGCCGCGAACCCACATCCAGTCGAATGATCAGTGGTCCGCTGCCATGGCAGGTTTCCAGATAAACCATGTCGCTTCGGTCAGCGCTGCCTAGGCTGACATTACAGTCGGTGGCATCGGCAAATTTCTGCAAATGCGGTCGGGCAACTTCGCGAATCCCCATATTAGCCAGGAAACGATAGCCCAGCGCCAGCACACCGGGGCCAAGACAGTATTTTTCCAGATGCGTATTGTGCTGCAGGTAACCCAGTTGGGTCAGCGTATAGGTCAGCCGTGACACCGTAGGCCGGGGAATATTAGTTCGATTGGAGAGTTCTGCATTGCCTAGATACTCTTCACCCGTACCAAAAGCACGTAGCAGTTCTAGACCGCGCGCCAGCGCGGTCACAAAGTTACGGTCTTTCCCAGGCAGTTGCGGCTCGTCAGCATCTGTGTCAGTGGGTTGCATTCAGTGTCCCAACAATAGGTGGCTTATGGCGTCCATTATCGCATATCTACTTAGGGGCAGTTTTCGTGCCCATCAACGAAAAGGTCTTCCTTGTTAAATCAATTCAGCCATCCAGGCGTTCGATGACCGTGGCAATGCCCTGGCCTACGCCGATACACATGGTCACCAGCGCATAACGACCGCCGCTCACTTCTAGCTGGCGCAGCGCCGTTAGCGCCAAGCGGGCGCCTGAGGCACCCAGTGGGTGGCCAATAGCAATGGCACCGCCGTTGGAATTCAGGCGTGGGTCGTCGGTCGAGAGTCCCAGTTGCTGAACGCAACCGAGTACCTGAACCGCGAAGGCTTCGTTAATTTCAATCACGTCCATCTGGTCAAGGGTCAGACCCGCTCGGGCTAATGCCTTTTGCGAAGCGGGCACTGGGCCCAGCCCCATCACGCGTGGCGGGACGCCCGCCACGGCGCTAGCTACAATACGCGCCCGCGGAGCGAGCCCGGCGCGCTCACCTGCTGAAAGAGAACCGACAATCATTGCCGCCGCGCCGTCGTTCAGCCCGGAGGCGTTACCTGCCGTCACCACACCGCCCTCAAACAGCGCCCCTAGTTTAGCCAGTTTATCTTCTGTGCTTCCGGGGCGAGGATGCTCATCTTTATCCACTAACAGAGGTGGCTGTTTGCGCCCCTGTGGTACCTCGACGCCAAACATCTCGCTATCGTAAAAACCTGCGGCCAACGCCTGGGCATAGCGTGCCTGGGAACGGGCGGCAAAGGCGTCGCTGGCATCGCGGCCGATGTTGAGGTCGTGGGCGATGTTATCTGCGGTTTCCGGCATGCTGTGGCTGCCGTACTCTTTAGCAATCCACGGGTTAGGGAAGCGTGAGCCAATAACGGTATCGTACATTGGCTGGTTTCGAGCGTAGGGCGAGTCTGCTTTGCCTAGTACGTAAGGCGCACGTGACATGGACTCAACGCCGCCCGCCAAAAACAGCTCGCCTTCGCCTAAACGTGTGGCGCGGGCAGCATCCATCATAGCGGCTAAGCCGCTACCGCACAGACGGTTGACGGTTTGGCCTGCTACCTCGATAGGCAGGCCCGCCAAAAGAGCGCCGTGCCGCGCGACGTTACGCGAATCTTCACCCGCCTGGTTAGTACAACCTGCCAGCACCTCTTCATAGCTTTCTGAAGCAAAAGGATTACGCGCCACCAGTGCTTTTAAGGTCAGGCCCAGCAGCTCGTCCGGGCGAATGGCTGCCAAACTGCCGCCATGGCGGCCAAAAGGGGTACGTAATCCGTCGTAGATATAGGCATCTTGCATCGTTATTCTCCTTTATTTGTGTAAACCCAAGCTGTGTTAGCTTGTTACCCCGTCAGTGAGTGACATACCGAGCGCGGCGCGGCGGCGCAGCCACGGGCTGGGGCGGTAGCGGGGATCACCGGTGGCTTCCAGCAGATTATTAAGGATGGTCATGATGCGCGAAGCGCCGTAGTGGTCGCCCATGCGCAGCGGGCCAAACGGGTAGCCCAGGCCGAGCTCTACCGCACGGTTGATGGTGGCGGGTTCCGCGACCCCTTGCTGTGCGATATCGGCGCCGACGTTGACGATGCATGCCACCACCCGTTGCAGCACAAAACCGTTGCTGTCGCGAAGCTTGCTAACCGGCGTGCCATCGGCATTGAGCAGGTTAGCGGCGGCGTTAACCATTTCAGGAAGGGTAATCGGCGAGGCCATCAGGCTGCGGCGTTTATCTAGCCCGGCCAGCATATCAACCGCCACACATTGCTCTGCATTCAAGCCTTGGCGCAGGGCGCACGAAGTCGTGTCTTCACCCAACGGTGTGAGCAGGCAGAGCGCCTGCGAGGACGGCTGGTCGGTACTTTCTAGTGGCCAGCCCGCGGCGTTGACCAATTCAGCTAGCTGGGCGGCGCTGTCAGGGTCGTCTTGGCTGATCCACACCGGAAATGGAGAGGCCTGTGCAATGGCGGGCTCATCCGGCAGCTGCTGCTGGCCGTCCACATAGCGGTAAAAGCCTTCGCCGGTTTTGCGACCCAACAAACCCGCCGTGAGGCGCTGGCGAGTAAGTGGGGAAGGGCGAAAGCGTGGCTCTTCATAGTATTGGTGATACACCGACTCCATCACCGCATGGGAAACATCCAGGCCGGTGAGGTCAAGCAGGGTAAAAGGGCCCATGCGGAAACCGCCCTGATCGACCATGATGCGGTCTATTGTGGCAGGGTCGGTTACGCTTTCGCTGAGAATTCGCAGCGCTTCGGTGCCAAAGGCGCGCCCGGCGTGATTCACGAGGAATCCCGGTGTGTCGGTGGCTTGCGCGGTAAAGTGGCCCATAGCGGCGCCCAGCGCATTGACTCGCTGGGTAACCTCGTCGTCCGTGCGCAGCCCAGGGATCACCTCCACGATTTTCATCAGAGGCACAGGATTAAAGAAATGAAAGCCAATCACTCGCTCTGGGTGCTGGCAGGCGGCGGCAATAGCGGTTACCGAGAGGGAGGAGGTATTGGTCGCTAGCACGGCATCCTGGCTGACAATGCCTTCTAAATCGCTAAACAGCCCCTGTTTGGCTTCGAGTTTCTCGACGATCGCTTCGACCACGATATCGCAGGTAGCGAGGGCGTGTAGTTCTTGGGCTTCGACCAATCGCTCACTATATTGCTGTGCCTGTTCGCTAGTGATGCGCTGCTTTTCAGCACTTCTATGCCAAAGCCCATTAATAAAGCGCTGTGCCTCGCTGACCGCTCCCTCTTTGGCGTCAAAAAGCATCACGTTAAGACCTGCCTGAGCGGCTAATTGGGCA
Source organism: Vreelandella sp. H-I2 (assembly GCF_052959335.1). NCBI lineage: Bacteria > Pseudomonadati > Pseudomonadota > Gammaproteobacteria > Oceanospirillales > Halomonadaceae > Vreelandella > Vreelandella sp. H-I2. The sequence goes on along the minus strand of NZ_JBRAMC010000003.1, from coordinate 558,064 downwards.
ATGCCGCGGCCCATGGCCCCGGTGCCCACAATGCCCAGTGTGGTAAAGGGAGACGGTGTTGATTCACTAGCCATATGCCTAATCCTCTCGGTTATTGGGCTTGTCATGCCTGCTTATTTGTTAGCTGTATTCTGCAATGCAAAATACTGTTTCAATTATTGACTGCCATCCTAGGCTATGCAAAAGTGCCTGACAAGCAACGCGAGCGTTAATTTCGCATGGTGAAATAACGCCAGTTACGTTCGACTTTCACACGTACTCACGTGCTATTCCAACGATAAAAGCAGTCCTTTTCCACCAGGAGCCGTCATGATTCGTGATCCCGAATTGATCAATCAACTTGTTGATACTATCTCCCGCTTTGTCCGCGAGCGTTTGATTCCCAACGAAGCACGACTCGCCGAAGAGGATGCGGTGCCCCCCGAGATTCTGGCGGAAATGAAGGAGATGGGGCTATTCGGGCTATCGATTCCTGAAGAGTACGGCGGTCTCGGTCTCACTATGGAAGAGGAAGCCCTGGTGGCGATGGAAATCGGCAAGACCTCGCCGGCATTTCGCTCGGTGTTCGGCACCAATAACGGCATTGGGGCCCAGGGCATTCTGATTGATGGCACCGAGGAGCAGAAAGCCAAATATGTGCCGCGCCTGGCCACTGGCGAAATACTCAGCTCATTCTGCCTGACCGAACCGGATTCAGGCTCCGATGCGGCCAGCCTACGCACCACGGCCGTGCGCGATGGCGATCACTATATTTTGAACGGCACCAAGCGCTACATCACCAACGGCCCCGAAGCCGACCTATTTACCGTGATGGCGCGTACCGACCCTGAGAATAAAGGGGCGGGGGGTATTTCTGCGTTTATTGTTGAGGGCAATACGCCCGGCTTGGTGCGCGGCCCGGCGGATAACAAGATGGGCCAGAAAGGCGCGCATACCTGCGACATTATTTTTGATAACTGCCGCGTGCCCGCTGAAAACATCATTGGCGGCAAAGAAGGACAGGGTTTCAAGACGGCCATGAAAGTACTCGACCGCGGGCGTCTGCATATTTCGGCGGTCTGCGTGGGGGTGGCGGAACGCCTGGTGGATGAATCATTACGCTACACCATGGAGCGTAAGCAGTTCGGTGCTGCGCTGTCTGAGCATCAGTTGATTCAGGCGATGTTGGCGGACAGCAAAACCGAAGCCTACGCTGGCAAAACCATGGTGATGGACGCTGCGCGGCGCAAGGATGACGGCGAAAATGTTTCTACACTGGCCTCCTGCTGCAAGCTGTTCTGCGCCGAAATGGTGGGCCGGGTGGCCGACCGCGCGGTGCAGGTTCACGGTGGCGCGGGCTATATGTCTGAATATGCCGTTGAGCGCTTTTATCGCGATGTTCGACTCTTTCGTATTTATGAAGGAACGACCCAAATTCAGCAGTTGGTAATCGCCCGGAATATGGTGCGGGAGGCGTCCTGATGGCTTTGTCGGTTTCCTATCAAGCACCGGACGAGAATATTTTTGGGCGCCTCGCCAGTGAACTGGTGGCGGAACTACCCGAGCGGTTAAGTACCCGCGTGCTGGAAAATGCCAAGCGTCTAGCGGACCAGCCCGCCCTTGTGGATGGCACCGTTCGCTGGAATTACGCCGAGCTGGGGCAAGAGATCCATGCCGCCTGTCAGTGGTTAACCTCTCTGAACGTGCGTCCCGGCGACCGTATTATGACGGTCAGTGAAAACTGCCGTGCGCTGGTGGTGCTGCTGTTGGCTGCCAGTGAAATGGATGTTTGGGTCGCGATTGTGAATTCGCGCCTCTCCGCCCAGGAAGTGGATTTGATCCAGGGCAACTGCCTGCCGCGCCGGGTGTTTTATACCTGCGAAGCCTCCCAAGAGGCGGCCCAGCATGCCGAGAGACACGTCGCCGACCGCTATCAGCATCCACAGTTGGGCGGTTTGGCGATCTCACCGTTATTTGATAGCGAGCCAGAGCCTGTCCACGCCAGCGGTGCTGAGCAGGTCGCGGCAATGATCTACACTTCAGGCACCACCGGCACCCCCAAAGGCGTCATGCTGACGCACCGTGGCATTCTGTATATCGCGTCGATTTCCGGCGGCATGCGCCACCTAAGCGAAGGGCAGCGAGTGTATGGCGTGCTGCCCATGTCCCACGTGTTTGGCCTCTCATCTGTCTGCATGGGGTCGCTGTATAATGGTGCTTGCCTGTATACCGTGCCGCGTTTCGAGGCGTCGCAACTGCTGGCAACGCTGAAAGAGGAGCGCATTACCGTACTGCAGGGTGTGCCTGCCATGTATGCACGTGCTTTGGAGTATCTGAAGCGCGAACAGCGCGCGTTGGAAGCGCCTGCGCTTATCTATATCTCTGCAGGCGGTTCGCCCCTGGACAGTGATACCAAAATTCGCGTGGAAGCCGCCTTCGGCTTAACGCTGCACAATGGCTACGGGCTCACCGAAGCCAGCCCCACTATTAGCCAAACGCGTATCGAAGATCGCCACACCAGCAGCACCGTTGGCCGTGTGCTGCCGCTGTTGGAGTATCGACTGGAGCCGCTGGGCAGTAGCGGTACCGCCGAAAACGCGGGCGAAGAAATCGGTGAGTTGTGGGTGCGTGGCCCCAATATTATGAAGGGTTACTTCCGCCAGCCTGAGGCCACCCGCGCCAGCTTAACCGAGGATGGCTGGCTCAATACCGGCGATATAGCCAAGCTGGATCATGACGATCGGCTCTACATCGTCGGACGCAGTAAAGAGCTGATTATTCGCTCAGGCTTTAATATCTACCCGCCGGATGTGGAAGCAGTGATCAACGAGCACCCGGCGGTCACTTTAACCGCAGTGGTAGGGAGGCAGGTGTCGGGTAATGAAGAAGTCGTTGCTTTTGTGCAGTGTGAGCCGGGTTTTGAGGTCGATATGGCTGAGCTTAAAGCGTTTATCGCCGAGCGTTTGGCGCCTTACAAAAGACCTACCCAAATCGTATTAATGGATGCCCTGCCTTCTACTGCCAGCGGCAAAATTCTCAAGGGGCGGCTGCGCGATTTGGCGCAGCAGGAGAGCGCCTCATGAGTTCTTCGCAACTACCTACCCCCGAAACGTCTCAACAAGCACTGATGGGCTATCACGAGTTGCTGGGCATGCACGTGGTGGAGTGGGAGGAAGGGCGTTCAGTAGTGGAGTTGACCATTGAGTCGAAGCACCTTAACCGTAGCGGCAATGTGCACGGTGGCGTGCTGGCCTCGATGTTGGATAGCGCGCTGAGTCTGGCGGGTCTGCATTGTGAAGTGCCAGGTAATATTCGCCGAGGCATGACGCTGTCACTCACCACTACGTTTGTTGGGCCTGCTAAGCAAGGCGTGCTGCGGGCAACGGGCACGCTGCGCGGAGGTGGCCAAAAAACCTACATGTCCAACGGTGAGATCGTCGATGAGCAGGGCAATCTAGTGGCCATGGGAGAAGGTTCGTTTCGTCGCCGCAGCGGCAGCGAAACATCTCAAGGCGTCCCCGACCCTCAGTTGAGCGAGCTTACCGAGTGAGCCAAGCCCGCCTGCGGGTTTCCTGCTTATTGCTGGTCATGCTGGCCACGCTGATTCATTTGGTAGGTGGCAGCGTGGCGTGGCAAGCCGCGGGTATTGGAGCGCTGCTGCTCTACTTGATTACGCTGAAAGGCCAACTTACCCGGATGGCCAAAGGGCTGCTGCTCGCTGCGGGTGCACTAACGCTATTAGCTCTGTGGCGTTCGCCAACGCCAGGTCTGCTGCTGTTTGAGGCGAGCGGCCGTTTCGCCTTTTTTGCCACCTTTGTGGTGGCGCTTAGTATGCTGCGCTTGCCTGCCTATCGCTCGCGCTTAGTGCGCCGCTGTGGGCAGAGCATGCTGCTTCAGCCCCCCAGCCGCCGCTATCCTATTTTATCGTTGGGTTCTGCACTCTTTGGCATCATTCTCAATATTGGCGTGTTGAATCTGTTTGCCGCCATGATAGAAAAGAGCAACACGCTAAGGGCGGCCGAGGGTCGCGCCTGGGTGCAAACGGCCCGTCAGCGCCGCATGATGCTGGCGCTACTGCGTGGATTCTCTCTGGCGCCGCTGATTTCCCCCATGGGCATCGGGGTGGCCGTGGTGCTATCTAGCCTTCCCCAAGTCACTTGGCTACAGCTAGCGCCCTATATTTTAGGGGCTGCTGGGCTGATTTTTATGGCGGGATGGGCGGTAGATTTTCTCACCGGACCGCACCCTCCTGCTCATAAAGCCCGGATAGCCGCGCCCTCGCTACGCCCGTTGGCCCACTTCAGCGTGCTGCTGCTTTCGATTGTGGCGCTGGTATTTAGCATTGCCTGGATTTTGCAGCTGCGCTTGCCGATTGCCGCTCTGTTAGGCGCCCCCATAGGGGCGTTGATATGGCTTGCCTGGCAGCGTCGCAGGCTGGGCTATGGTGGAGTGCCCGCAGCGGTGACGACCATGCATCGCCAACTGCCCTGGCTGCTTTTGCCCAGTGCCAATGAAATCGTGGTGCTGGGGGCAGCAGGCTATCTAGGGCACTTATGCGTGGGCTTGGTGGATACCCAGCAGCTCGCGCCGCTGCTTGTGGTGTTAAACCCGTGGGGCGCTTTTAATGCCGTGCTGGCTATGCTGATGGTGGTGGGGCTTGCCCAGGTAGGCATCAATCCTATCGTTACGGTAACCTTGCTGGTGGGGTTGCTGCCAACGCTAGGTATTGAAGGGCTCTCGCCTGCGCTAATCGGTGCATCCTTAATGGTGGGTTGGGCGCTGGCGCTGATGTCCTCGCCTATGACTGCCTCAATGTTGATTTTGTCGCGCTTTACCGGCGTGCCTGCCCAACAGATTGGTTACCGCTGGAATGGTAGATTTCTGTTAGCCTCAATTCCCTTATTGGCGGCGTGGTTTGCTTGGTCACCGTTTTAATAGACCGCAATAAAAGGAAGCCTTGACCTTTGCACGACGTTTTTTTATTGTGTTGATCATAAAATGAAATAATATTTTGCCATGCGAAATAAAAGAACGGGCTAGTTTATTAGAGATGTTTAAGTACTCGGAGCATGCCTTATGAAAATCCTCGTTGCGGTGAAACGCGTCATCGACTACAACGTCAAAATCCGTGTTAAAGCGGACCACTCGGACGTTGACCTGACCAATGTCAAAATGGCCATGAACCCCTTCTGCGAAATTGCTGTGGAAGAAGCGGTGCGCCTCAAAGAGAAGGGCACCGCCACGGAAGTGGTTGCCGTCACGGTCGGGCCCAAAGCCGCCCAAGAGCAGCTGCGTACCGCGCTGGCGCTGGGCGCCGACCGCGCGATACATATCGAAACCGACGAACGCGTGGAATCGCTGGCGGTCGCCAAGCTGTTGGCCAAGGTCGTCGAAGAAGAACAGCCCGGCCTGGTGATCCTGGGTAAGCAGGCGATCGACACTGACAACAACCAAACGGGCCAGATGCTCGCCGCGCTGACCAACCTGCCCCAGGGCACCTTCGCCTCGGAAGTGGAAATTAGCGGTGACGGAAGTGATAAAAAGCTCAACGTCACCCGTGAAATCGACGGCGGCCTGCAAACCGTGGCACTCACGCTGCCCGCGATTGTCACCACCGACCTACGCCTCAACGAGCCGCGCTACGCCAAGCTGCCGGACATTATGAAGGCCAAGAAAAAGCCGCTGGACGTTAAAACCCCCGCCGACTACGGCGTTGAAGTGGCGTCCAAGGTCACGCTGCTCAAGGTGGAATCCCCCGCCGAGCGCAAAGGCGGTATCAAAGTGGCCTCGGTAGACGAGCTGATCGACAAACTGAAAAACGAAGCCAAGGTGCTTTAATAGGAGCTGATCTCATGAGCATTCTGGTACTTGCCGACCTCCATGAAGGCCAACTGGCTAGCGCCACCGCCCACGTGGTCGCCGCCGCCCAGGCCATCGGTGGTGAGATTGATATTCTGGTCGCCGGCGAAGGTGTCCAGGCAGCGGCAGACGCCGCTGCAAAACTCGACGGCGTCAACAAAGTACGCGTTGCCGATAACGCCGTATACGCCCACCAACTGGCTGAGCCCATGGGCGCGTTACTGGTCGAACTGGCCGATGGCTACACTCACGTGCTGGCCAGCGCCTCCACCACCGGCAAAAACGTCTTGCCGCGTCTGGCCGCACTGAAAGACGTCAGCCAGCTATCGGATGTGTTGGGCGTTGAAAGCGCTGATACCTTCCTACGTCCGATCTACGCCGGCAACGCCATTGCCACGGTCAAAAGCGACGACACGCTGAAAGTGATCACCGTGCGGACCACCGGCTTCGATGCGGTGGGTAATAGCGACAGTGCAACGATCGAAGCCGTCGACACGGTGGTGGACAACAGCCAGTCCCGCTTCGTCAAAGAAGAACTGGCCCAGAGCGACCGCCCGGAACTCGGAGGTGCCAAGGTCGTCATCTCCGGCGGCCGCGGTATGGGCAACGGCGAGAACTTCAAGCTGCTCGACGGTATTGCCGACAAGCTGGGTGCCGCCATCGGTGCCTCCCGCGCGGCGGTAGACGCAGGCTTTGTGCCCAACGACATGCAGGTCGGTCAGACCGGCAAGATCGTCGCACCCGAGCTGTACATTGCCGTGGGCATCAGCGGTGCCATTCAGCACCTGGCGGGTATGAAAGACTCCAAGGTGATCGTCGCCATCAACAAAGACGACGAAGCGCCGATCTTCCAGGTGGCCGACTATGGCCTGGTGGGGGATTTGTTCGAGATCCTGCCGGAGCTTGAAAGCAAGCTGTAACTGCTTCCTAAAAAGCCCCGCAAGGGGCTTTTTTCGCTCATGGCGTTCAATAATAACTAGCGAGCTGCCTATGCTAACCCAACTGACTGCCTCGATGACGCTGCCGGTTATCGGCTCCCCGATGTTTATTGTCTCTGGGCCTGAGCTGGTGATTGCTCAGTGTCAGGCGGGCATTATTGGCGCGTTTCCTGCGCTAAACGCTCGGCCTGCAGAAGTGCTTCGGGAGTGGCTGCAGCAGATTACCGGCACCTTGGCCGACTACAATACCCAGCATCCGCAGCAGCCTGCCGCGCCGTTTGCGGTGAACCAGATCGTGCACCCCACCAATGACCGCCTGGAGCACGATGTGGCGCTATGCGCCGAATTTAAGGTGCCGCTGATCATTACCAGCCTGCATGCACCCAATCGAGTGGTCGAGCAGGTACACGCTTATGGCGGCCTAGTGTTTCACGACGTGACCACGCTAAGGCATGCTAAAAAAGCCATCGATGCCGGGGTGGATGGGCTGATTTTGGTGTGCCAAGGGGCTGGCGGCCATGCGGGACGGCTCAACCCCTTCGCTTTTGTGGCAGAGGTTCGGCAATTTTACGATGGCCCGCTGGTGCTGGCAGGGGCGATTACCAAAGGCGAGCAGATCGCCGCCGCTCAGTCGCTGGGCGCAGACTTGGTGTATATGGGCACGCGTTTTATTGCCACCCAAGAAGCCAATGCCCAGGCCGCTTATAAACAGATGGTACTGGAAGCCGCCGCGGGGGATATCGTCTATACCAACCTGTTTACCGGCGTGCACGGTAACTACCTTCGCCAGAGTATTGAGCTTGCGGGGTTAGATCCAGACGCACTGCCAGAAGGTGACAAAACCGCCATGCGCTATGGCTCAGGGGGCAGCAGCAAGGCTAAAGCATGGCGGGATATTTGGGGCGCGGGGCAGGGAGTCGGTGGCATTACCACGCTAAACAGCGTGGCCGATGAAGTAGCCACGCTGCACGCCGATTATCAAAAAGCGCTGGATCAGTTACGGCGGCGTTGACGAAACACGGCCACGCGAGCGTGAAAATCATCCGTGGCCTTGCACTCGTCCTGTAGGTTGGCCGCCTGACACATGGCCCGCTTAGCCGCCGCCAGCGCTAGGGGGAGATGGGACCACCAGGACTTGCCATTGCACAGGCATTCCTCCTTAGGCGGCGTCTAACTGCTCGCTGACTATCTCAAGGTGGTAATCGCTGTCGCCCAGGTAGTGATCGAACATCACCAAGTGCTTAGCATAGTGGGCAACGTAGCACTCTTCAGTCATGCCCATGCCGCCGTGAAGTTGAATGGCTTGCTCTGCGATGAAACGCGCGGACTCACCGCAGTAAGCCTTGGCCGCGGCGATTTTATAGTCCCGCTCGGGGGCGGGTAGCGAGAGGCTGGTGGCGGCGAGAATCGCCATAGAACGCGACTGCTCCAAGTGAAGGTGCATATCCACCATGCGGTGCTGCAATGACTGAAACGTGGCGAGCGGCAGACCGAACTGCTTGCGCTCTTTTAAATACGCCAAGGTTTGGTCGCAGGCGGTTTCCATAGCGCCTATTACCTCGGCGCAAAGCGCGGCGCGGCCAAGGGCCAGTACCTCTGCCAGCGCGTCACCTGCGTCTTCGCTTAGGCAATAGTCAATTGGCAGGCTAACGCTATTCAGTGTCAGGTCACCTGCGGGCTGGTCATCCATGGTGCGATACGTTCGTAAAGTGGCGCCTTGGGTATCCGCAGGTACGATAAACAGCCCTACCTTGCCGCTGGGCAGTTGGGCGGTCACTAGCGTTGCGGCGGCATTGCTCAGGTTCATCACCACATCTTTGCGGCCGTTAAGCTGCCATTGGCCATCTTGGTGGCGGGCTTCGGTCGAAATATCGAAAGCGTCATAGCGGGCGCTGTGCTCTTGCCAAGCCAGGGCGAGCTGATGCTCTCCCTCTAACAAAGGGACCAGCCATCGTTCATGCTGTGCTGGGTTGGCGCATAGTGCAAGCAGTTGCCCCGGCATGACCAAACCATACAGGTAGGCTTCCGGCACTAAGCCGCGCCCCAGCGCCCGCATAATGATCATTAAATCGGTGCCGTCGCCGCCCAGCCCGCCTATGTCTTCGCTAAACGGCATGTGCAGCAGGCCCAGCTCGGCAAAGGTGCGCCACAGCGGGCTAGCCTCTTGGGCGGGCGCTACCAGCATGGCGCGACGCTGCTCGGGAGAAACCTGGTCGGCCACCAAGCGGGTAAGCGTTTCTTCGAGCATGCGCTGCTCGTCGGTGAGTGCAAAATCCATGGTGACTCCCTTACATACCTAAAATGGTTTTAGCGACGATGCTTTTTTGAATCTCGTTGGCACCACCATAAATCGACAGCTTGCGACGATTAAAATATTGGGCGCTGGCGGCAGCGTCTTGGGCGTAGTCGTCATCCAGCGATTCATCACCATGGAGAAACTCGGGGAAGAACGGTAGGGCAGCGGGTCCAAGTGCACTGCGGGTGAGTTCGCTGATCTCCTGACGAAGCTCTGAGCCACGCACTTTCAGCAAAGAGCTTTCAGCGCCGGGTACACCGCCATCCCGCGCTGCGGCAATCACACGTAGGTTGGTGACCTCCAGCGCCATCAGCTCAAGCTCGACTTTGACCACCCGTTGGCGAAAGCTGGGTAGCGATAGCAGCGGTTTGCCGCGATGCTGGACGCGGGAAGCGAGAGACTTCAAATGGCGCAGCGCTTGTTTGGCGTGGCCAAGCCCGGCAATGCCGGTGCGCTCGTGGGTCAGAAGGAATTTGGCGCAGGTCCACCCCTGGCCCTCTTCGCCCACGCGGTTTTCCATCGGTACGCGAACATTGTCGAGAAACACCTCGTTAACTTCATGGGCACCGTCGAGGGTGATAATCGGCCGTACGGTAATGCCGGGGGTCTGCATATCAATCAGCAAAAAGCTGATACCCGCCTGCTTTTTCGCGTGCGGGTCGGTGCGCACCAAACAGAACATCATGTTGGCGTGCTGACCTAAGGTGGTCCAGGTTTTCTGACCATTGACGATGTAGTGGTCACCATCACGTACGGCGCGGGTCGACAAGCCTGCCAGATCCGAGCCGGCGCCTGGTTCGGAGTAGCCTTGGCACCACCAATCCTGATTGCTGAGGATGCGCGGCAGGTAGTGCTGTTGCTGCTCGACACTGCCAAATTTCATGATGACCGGCGCGACCATATTCACGCCAAAGGGTACCACCGTGGGGGCATGGGCGGCAGCGCACTCCTCATCGAAAATATGACGCTGCACAGGGCCCCAGCCCGGGCCACCATGTTCGGTTGACCAGTTGGCGGCGAGCCACCCTTGTTCGCTGAGAATATTCTGCCAGCGCAGGTGGTCATCGGCACGTAGATGCCGCCCAAGACGCACTCGCTCACGAATATCGCTGGGCAAGGCATCGGCTAAAAAACGGCGGACTTCCTCGCGGAATGCCTGCTCGTCGGGGCTAAACGTCAGGTTCATGAATGGGCATCCTTGGAAGGCGTCGATGAAAGATTGGATTGCAGGTTACCTTGGCGATGTGGCCCGCCCAGGTGGCGGGGGTAGCCCAGTGCTTCAACCGCCAGCAGATCAATATCGCTCTCGCGGTAGCAGGCGCCTTGCTGTGCTAACGTCAGGCTCGCCTGCTCCAAGGCTGACTGAACGTCGTTGGCGGTCGTTTGCTCTGCAGCTTTATAAAGGGTGCTCAGCACGCTTTGCGCCTTACTCACCACCACATTGGCCCGCAGAGCTTTGAGCGTCAGCGCTATCCGCTGCTGGATTTCATCGCTTGTGCCTAGGTTAACCAGCTCGTGGAAGGGGCCGCGCTTGGCAAGTACGAGGCTGAGGGGTGTTACTGGGGCGCTGACGGTTAGAGGCTGCAGTGCCACGGTAATCGCCTGAGCAGGGCAGACGCTGGCATTTGCACCGGGAGCAAGCAGGCACAGCTCAGTGTTATCGTTGGGTACATTAGTGAGTTTAACGCTGGCGCGCTGGGCAGCTTTATTAAGCTGCTCAAACAGTGGGTGCTCACCGATGAGAGCGATATGCTCAAAAGCCTTGGCGTCTTCAACTCCCGGCACAATGTGCGGGTTTCGGGCGGCAAAAAATAGATGAATAAGGCCCGCGCGCTGGGGGGAGTCCATGCAGGCAAGAAAGAGTTCACGCTCACGGCGCAAACCTTCTTCAAGCGACGCCGCTTTTGTGCAGGCCTCAATGGCTTCCACAATGCGAAACGGTGAAAACAGTTCGGGTGTGTTGGTTTCAAGTTTTTCTTGCATGGCGGCAATGGCTTGGGAATTAGGCTCTGGGGCAGGTATCTGCCCGGTGATACGCGTCTGCTGTTGTCCCGCTAAGACTGCCTGTGCCGTTGCCAACCCTGCTTCCAAAGGCGTTTGGGCATCGCTGATCGCATCGATAACGCCGATCTCAAGCGCTTCATCGGCTTCTACAAAGCGCCCGCTGGTGATGATTTCCAAAGCCCGTTCTACACCTACTAGGCGCGGCAGCCGCTGGGTGCCCCCTGCGCCCGGCAATAGCCCAAGCTTTACTTCCGGAAGCCCTACACGAGTGCCTGCCAGGGCGATGCGATAATGGCAGCCCAGCGCAACTTCTAAACCACCACCTAAGGCGGTGCCATGTATCGCCGCGATGAGCGGTTTGGAGCAGCCTTCCAGCTGCGAAATCACATCCGGTAGCAGTGGCGCTTGGGTCGGCTTGCCAAATTCCCGTATATCGGCGCCGGCAATAAAAGTTCGCCCCTCTGCCATCACTACCAGTGCTTTGGCCTGCTGATCGGCTAACCCCTCTTCCAGGGCACTGACTAAGCCGCTACGTACCGCTTGGCCCAACGCGTTGACAGGTGGGTTCGCGATACTAATAACGCCGACTTCACCATGTCGCTGGTAGTGAACACTCATAGTGGCTCCCATGTTTCGCATGATAGTGAGTTGAAAAAGTACGCTTTATGTTTCGTCAGTTAAGCCACTGATGTGTTTTGCGAACGCCGGTGGTGGCGCTGGCTTAAACGCGCCATTAAAACGCCGGGGACCAACGCTAGTGTGGCGAGACCGATCAATTCCCATTGGCTTAGCGGCACCATGCCGCCGCCAGGCAGTGCTAGCAGCAGGCCTGCGATCAATACGAGGGCACGAATAACGATCTCCTGCAGAGGGCCATAGCCTAGTCGGCCTACACCCATCAGGTAGCCTTGCATCGCTGAGGCAAACAGAATGATGCCGATGATTGCCTGAATAAATACGGCGATGATCATCAGCGGCGCGCCCTGCATAATTAACGCTGGATTCAAGACGAACAAGAAAGGGATGAAATATATAACGCTGCCCAGGCGCATGGCCTGTAGGCCGGTTTCCATGGGGCGGGCGCCGGCCACAGTAGCAGCGGCAAAAGCACCCAGGGCCACCGGTGGGGTAATAAAGCTCAGCATGCCCCAGTAAAGAATAAACATGTGCACGGCCATGGGATCCAGGCCGCCACCTTGAATCAGGGCAGGTGCCAACGCCACTGCCAGGAAGATATAGGCAGCGGTTACGGTCATGCCAATGCCTAGTACGAAACTGGTCACCGCTCCCATGATCAACAGCAGGGGCACACTCCCACCGGCGATATTGATAAAGTCGTTGGCGATGGTGCCGGAAAGGCCAGTCATGGAGAGTGCGCCTACTAACATGCCCACACCTGCCAAAATCGCAATGAGTTCGGCGAACAGTTTGGCCGCTGAAGAGAGCGTATCGGATACGTCCTTCCAGCCCCAGCGGTTGTGCTTGGAAAGTTGGTTAAGCACCAGTAGCAAGGCGGTAGCATAGAAGGGCGCCACGGCTTCGCGTTGCATAATTAACAGCATCCACACCAGCAGTGCGAAGACAAAGATAAAGTACCAGCCTTCTTTCAGGGTTTGCTTCAGCGAGGGCAACTCAATAGCCGGTAGGCCTTTAATATCATGACGTGCTGCGTAAGCATCTATTTGGATAAACAGACCTAAGAAATACAGGATCGAGGGAATCACCGCGGCAAGGGCGACAGCCGAATAAGGAATATCCAGGAACATTGCCATTACAAAGGCGGTGGCCCCCATCACAGGGGGCATTAACACACCGCCCGTCGAGGCACAGGCTTCCACACCGCCCGCAAAAGAGCGGCTCATGCCAATGCGGCGCATGGCGGGGATGGATAAAACGCCGGTGGTCAGCACGTTACTGATGACACTGCCGCTCATGGAACCCATCAGGCCGCTGGAGAAAATTGATACCTTGGCTGGGCCACCGCGTACATGACCAAGCAATGCAAAAGCGAGATTAATAAAAAACTTGCCGCCGCCGCTTTTTTGCAGCACGACACCAAATACCAAAAAGCCAATGACCAAACCTGCAAACGCCTGTAGAGGCACACCCATGATGCTTTCAGTGCTCATGGTGTGGTACATGGCCGTTTGTTCCAGGGTGGAAGGAAACGCCTGGATTGGGCCGGGGACGATGTCGGCCACCAGTGGATAAAGGGAGAATACACCGGCAATGATCGCAATCGGTAAACCACCTGCCCGTCGCGCTGCTTCGATAATCAGTAGCCAATAGGCATAGCTGGCATAAATAGCCATTTCCGGGGCAGAAAAAGCCCAGCCGCGCTCCAGAATGGGCACTGCGTTGTAGACGAAGTAACCGCCCACGAGCAGGGTGGCTGCGCTGAGCAGATAGTCATACCAGGGAATAGGCTGCTCTTGCTGGCGACTGCGCATCGGCCAAAGCAGAAAAACCAACGGGAGTAGCAGTGCGACAACCGCATAGTAGAACTGCGTTTCCAGGCCCGTTACAAAGGTCAACAAGCCCATATTGAACAAGTAATCCAGCGTCATCAGCATCAAAATGACGGTGACAGTGGCTGGAACCCAGCGCAGGGCAGCCGGTAGTTCACGAATTTGGCTGATTTTTTCTTTAACCTGCTGATTATTGGCAGGCGGGGTATCGGTTGTCATAGGGCGTTCCGTCAATCAGCAGGGGCGGCGGACGCCGCCCCGTGGCGTATTACTCAAAGATTGGTTCGAAGTCGGCATCGGCTAACGCGGTGGCACGAGCTTCCATCCATCCGGCAGTAAAGGCCTCATCATCGCTGGGTGCGTCTTGCATAAAGCTCTCCCAGGCAGTTAATAACACGTTCTGGCGTTCTACGAGATTGTCCTGATGTGCCTGCATTTCGTCAGTCCATACGCCGGTCTCTTTGTAGTACTCCACGACTGCATCGTGAAATGGCACTACCCATTGCAGGTCTTGTTGTTCTAATGCATAGCCTAATGCGCCGGGGGCATTGTCTTTATAGTCGTCAAAGTTCTCTTGCATCGCTTTGATCAGACCATAGGCCACGTTGTCATCCAGGTCTTGATTGGCGACTACGATTGGGTACGGATAGCTGGCGCTGGGGACTGGGTTATCAGCGCTGATACCGCCCGCGCCCGCGGTGACTTCGTGGGGTCGGAAGTAGGGCGCAACGGCGGCCATACGCTCCCAGCCTGCCTCGTCGTTAGGGTCCAGCACTGGCCAACTAATGCCGCGTGGGCTGCTGGCAAGCTGTTGGGCGGGCGGGGTGACGGTGGTGGTAAAGGAGGCATCTACATCGCCTGCGATAATGCCGTCAAAAGAGCGTCCGTAGCCGGGGTAATCAACCCGCTCGACGTCGTCCCAAGTGAGGCCACCAAAGGCAAGATACGCTTCGGTGCCCTTATTGAGCGCATCGTCGCCGCGAATATAGGCAATGCGTTTGCCCGCTAAATCAGCGGGGGTTTCAACGTCTAAATCGCCCGCTACCGCAAGTGATAAGCCAAAAGAAGCGGTGGACGTGGTAATGACGCGTAGTGGCTGAGGTCCCCAGTCACGGTCTGCAAACATCATCACACCTTCAGCACCGTAGTAGCTCGCAATCCCACAAGCGCAAAGGTCGACACGGCCCTGCTTAAGCGGTGTCATGCGGGATACATCGTTATCACCTGGAAGAATTCGTACCGATGAATCGTATTTGTTCTGCAGCATATTACCGATGGCCACAGCCTGAGCGTAGCCGCTCGAGTTGGTGCCGTAGGCTGTCCAAGCCATGGTGTTAGGTAGTTCAACCTCACTGGCATGACTAACCGCCGCGCCAAGTAATGTTAAAGGCAGGGCAGCAATAAGTAGTCGATGAGCAAATGGGCGCATTTGATGCTCCTTTATTGTGGTTGTGATTACGTTGATAGTTACGTTCTGTTACTTTGTGTTTTGCTGTGCGGTACGCAGTTTTGCTAAGTGGTCGGTTGATAGTAGAGAAGCCGTTGGGTAGCTGTCAATGCTGTTATTAGTGCCTGCTATTTTTAGTCAGCGATAGGCACAAAAAAGCCAGGCAATCGCCTGGCTTTTCAAAAGTTTGCTGATTTATCTCGCTAGGAAAATTCGCGCCAAGCGGCGTAAGTGCTGAGAAAAACACGTCCGGTTAGCGCATCCAAAAAATCGCTCTTTTTAAGCTGATCCATTACTGGCCCTTTTACTTCGGACAAATGGAGCTTTACTTCAGAGTCCTTTAAACGGGCATTGATGGCATCCAGGCTCTCTAACGCTGAAGCATCGATCAGATTGACCGCCGAGCAGATCAACACTACGTGCTCAAGCTCAGGGTGGCTCGCGACTAGGTTATAAACGGTGTCTTCTAAATAGCGGGCATTGGCAAAATACAGGCTTTCATCGATCCGCAGTAGTGCCACAGTACTGACCGTTTCGACATCGTGCCGGTTAGTGTTTCTAAAGTGCTCGGTACCAGGGACGCGTCCCACCAAGGCGCTATGGGGACGGCTGGTGCGGTATAAAAACAGTGCAATCGAGAGAGTGACACCGCTGAGGATGCCTGCTTCTACGCCTTCGACCAGTGTAAGCAAAATCGTCACTGCCATGGCCGCAAAATCACTACGTGAATAGCGCCAGGTTTGGCGAAGCATGGGAATGTCGACGAGCGTTAAAATCGACACAGTAATCGTCGCGGCCAGCGTTGCGATAGGCAAATAGTAGAGCCAACCGGTGAAAGACATTGTCACCAACGCGATTCCCAATGCCGCAAAGGCACCGGCAGCTGGCGTTTGTGCCCCTGCGTCGTAGTTGATGACCGTGCGTGATAAACCGCCAGTTACCGGCATGCCGCTTGAAAATCCGGCTGCCAAGTTGCTGACGCCTAAGCCAACTAGCTCTTGATTGGGGGAGATGCGCTGACGCCTTTTTGCGGCCAGCATTTGACCCATGGAGACCGACTCTACAAAGCCTACCAAGCTAATCAGCAGCGCTGGGATCAATAGTGATCGCCATAGTGAATAGTCTCCCCAGGGCAAGCTAAGCGCAGGTAGACCGCCAGGTATCTGACCCACCACATTGACGCCCTTATCAGCCAGTTGCCAGTGCCAGGTCACCAGAGACGTAATGACCACCGCAAAGACAGGGCCTGCTTTTGCAATCAAGTCAGCCAGGGGCAAGGGAAAGCCCACTTTGTTTAGGGTGGCTTTGCCATGGCGACGCAGTGCAATTAAAAACAACAGAGTGCCACCGCCGATCGATAAGGTGGCGATATTGAAGGAGGCTAAGTTAGGCACCAAAGTGACAAGGCGTTCAATTAAAGTAAAGCCACTACTTTCGACCCCGAGCAAACTACCCAGCTGACTGGCCGCAATCAAAATACCTGAAGCCGTCAAGAACCCAGAGATAACCGGATGGCTTAAAAAGTTGCTGAAAAAGCCCATCTTCAGCAAGCCCATTGCCACTAACATCCCGCCGGAAAGCAGTGAAAGCATGAGCGCTGCCTGTAAATAAGTCTCCGTCCCGGTTGCTGCGACCGACGACAATGCCGCACCTGTCATCAACGCGATAATGGCCACCGGCCCGACCGCCAGCGTTTTGCTGGTACCAAACAGGGTATAAACCAGTTGTGGCAATATGCTGGCGTACAAGCCAACCACCGCCGGTAGCCCGGCTAACAGCGCATAGGCGAGCGATTGGGGGATGACCATCACGGTGACGATCAGCCCCGCCAAGAGATCGGCCCCCAGCAGTCGCTTATGGTAGTGGGGGAGCCATGTCAGGATTGGCAAATAGCGCTTAAGCATGAATACCAGGTAGTTTGGAGGTAGCAGATAAAAGAGGGTAAGGGATATTTCATTTAGTGTCAGTGCTTATATTCATTTGTTCTTCAGCAACCCAACGAAAGCTAAACGATTATAGGCTTTTTCTCTCCCCCCAAAGTGTTACTTCTTTCATTAGCGTAACCCGGTAAGCTTAGGCACAAAGGAGAGTTAAAACTCCTTATGTAGGGTGTTGGATACTCAATAACATTAATAAAAGAGTACTGCTCATGCGCTTACTGCGATTGTTAGTACCAGTGCTACTCATGGCGCTGTCAATAGGGCTTACCGCACAAGGTGGTATTTGGGGTTACCTAGCGCTTATTTTTGCCTTATTAGCAGGGGGGGCTTTTTTACGATCTGCGCTGGTGGGCGTCTACCGCGCCGATCAACGCCAGTTAGAACAGCGTAACCGCGGAATAAAGCCACTGCGGGATTACCGCTCATTACGTGCCATGGCCTACCGATTAATGAATCGGGCCAGCAGCACTGCGATTGCCTCTGCCGAAGTCTCCCACTATGCCGATCTGATGGATCAGCGCCTGACCCATCAAGAAACCATGGCCCGAGAGGCAGCATCGAGTATGACCGCCATTAATGCCGCGATTATGCAGGTCAGTGCCAGTGCTAGCCAGGTAGCAGCGCTCGCAGAGCGCGCACGGGATGCCAGTCATCATAATCATGCCGAACTGGACGATATCATCCAGGATATGACCGATGTGGCTGAGCGCTCAAACCAAGCGCTGGAAATGTTGACCACGCTGAACGATAAAATTGAACGCGTACGTAGTGTCACTTCAATGATCGAAGACATCGCTGAGCAGACCCACTTGCTGTCACTCAATGCGTCAATTGAAGCGGCGCGCGCGGGTGAGCATGGCCGAGGATTTGCTGTCGTCGCAGGTGAAGTGCGCAACCTGGCGCTAAAAACCTCTACTGCGACGCAGAGCGTTGATGAGTTGGTGAAGGACATGCATGAGAGCGGTCAGTCGGTGGCCGCTACCATGGGAAATTTAATGTCCCGTATCAGCGAGCGTTCCAAGGGGTTGCAGCGGGTAGGCAGCAGCCTGGGTACGATGACTCAGGAGTTTGACCAAGTACAAAGTGAAATAACACGCGTCGCTGATGCCATGCAGAATACCCGTCAGCATAGCCAAACAGTGGCGGACAGTCTTAGCCAGTTGGAAGATGACGTTGATGAAGGCAACCGTAATATGCATGATTTGGCCGAGCAGGCTCGGGCGCTGATGGAAGCCGCTGAAGGGGTTGATGGCGAACTTGCCCAGCAGCATTTGGAGGGACGTCACCAGCAGGTATTCCGTGCCGCGCGGTCAACCGCAGACAGGTTGAGCAAGTTGCTGGAAAAAGCCATTGCCAGCGGTGAGCTTTCAGAAACCACGCTATTCCAGCCCCATTATGAGCAAATACAAGGTACCCAGCCACCGCTCTATAAAACCGGGTTCGATACCTTCACTGACAAGCACTTGCCTAGTTTGCAGGAGCCGTTGCTGAAACAACTGGGGTTAAGCTACGCCATTGCCTGTGACCGTAAAGGCTATGTGCCGACGCATAACAAGGCGGTGAGCCGGGCGCCTATCGGTGAGTATGAGCATGACTTGAAATTTTGCCGTAGCAAACGGATTTTCGATGACCCAACCGGCAGCCGCTGTGGCGCTCACGAAAAACCGCTGTTATTGCAAACCTACAAACGCGATACCGGCGAAATCATGCACGATCTTTCTGTGCCTGTGTATGTATTGGGTAAGCATTGGGGTGGCTTCCGTGTTGGTTACCAACCCGAACGGGATACTACATCGGCGCCTAAACTGAAATCAGCCGCAGTTGCTGATACTCATGCGAATGCATTACCACCTCTTGCATTAACTAGCCGTCGTGTAGCGCGGGCGTGATTGCCACGCTGACCAAGAGTAGAGCGCGAGCCCGCTCCAAATAAGTATAAAGGTTGCCAGTTGGATAACCCCCAGGGGCTCGCCGAATACGGTTAAAGCAATCAGAAACTGAATACTGGGATTGATGTACATCAAAAAGCCCAAGGTCGCCAAACGCAACCGGCGGGCGGCGCCTGCAAATGCCATTAGAGGTAACGCCGTCAAAGCGCCGCTGGCGATGAGCAGGCTAGTGGTTGATGCGTTTTGTAAAAAATGTGAGCTGCTATTCCCGCTTAGCCAGGTTAAGGCGATTAGAGCGAGAGGCAGTAAGAGCAGTGTTTCCACAAACAGCCCTGATAAACCGTCTAACGGCACCTGCTTCCGAAATAGGCCATAGCTGCCGAAACTAAGTGCTAGCAATAAACTAATCCAGGGCAGCTCGCCCAGCATTACAAACTGAGTGGCAATGGCGATGCTGGCCAAACCTAGTGCTATCAATTGAGGCTTTGCTATCACTTCACGAAGAACCAGCACGCCGAGCGCAACGTTTACCAGCGGGGTTAAGAAGTAACCCAAACTTGCCTGTAATACCTGTTTAGACTCCACCGCATAAATATAGAGTCCCCAGTTAAAGGCAATTAATAGCGCACAGGCCAACACCCGGCCAAGCCGCTTGGGCTCGCCCAGCGCCGCCACAACCGGTGACCAACGGCGCAACAGGGTGATTAAACCCACCAAAAAAAGGCACGCCCAGATAATACGGTGAATTAATATTTCAAAAGCGGGAACGCCGTCAAACAATGCGAAAAAGAGCGGGAAACACCCCCACATGGTATAGGCGGTTAGTCCAAACATAACGCCTTTGACTGCTTCAGGATCGCGTGTTGGAGTAGGAAGCATAGCAGCCTCATTATTTAAAGATGCTAATCTAGCATAAACGTTGCCATGAGACTGACGAAATGGAGGTGTTAAATGAGTCAACTCAGAAGCACTCTAGTGCAGTGCGATCTGCGCTGGGAGGATCCGGCGGCCAATCACACTCATCTTGAGCAGTTGCTGGGTGAGTTGGACAGCCGCGATACGGATCTCATTGTATTGCCAGAAATGTTTGCCACCGGTTTTACCATGAATTCCCGTGAAATGGCTCAGCCGATGGCAGAGAGCCAAAGCGTCGCATGGTTACTGGCCCAGGCGAAGGCGCGTAACTGCGTGATGACCGGTAGTGTGGCGATTAAAGAAAACGGAGAGTTCTACAACCGCTTGGTCTGGGCGACACCAGAGGGGGAGTTAACCCACTACGATAAGCGTCATCTATTCCGTATGGCCGGTGAGCACGAGCGCTACGGCATGGGCAGCGAGCGTAAAATTGTTGAGCTTAACGGCATTAAGCTGCTGCTGAGTGTTTGCTATGATTTGCGTTTCCCAGTGTGGATGCGTCAGCAGCCAGCAGAAGGTGAGCATTTCGAGTATGATGCGCTGCTATGTATCGCCAATTGGCCAGCACCGCGGCGCCACCCTTGGCGCACGTTGTTGCAAGCTCGCGCGGTAGAAAACCTAAGCTATGTGATTGGTGTTAACCGCGTTGGAGAGGATGCCAAAGGACTTGCCTATAGCGGTGACTCCTTATTGGTCGACTTCAAAGGCGAACCGCTGATTGATCAACCTGCCCATACCCCGTTTATAGAAACGGGCACGCTGGATAAAACTGCCCTTGATGCTTTTCGTGAAAAATTTCCTGCCTGGCAAGATGCCGACCATTTTAAGCTGCTGCCAGGAGTGGGTTAATGATGCGCCTTGATCGCTTTCTAAGTGAAACCTCACCGTTAACCCGCAGCCTCGCTAAGCGAGCGCTAAAAAACGGCGAAGTTACTCTCAATGGTGAGCCGATCAAGCAGTCGGCGACCCAAATCGATACTGATAACGATGTGGTCGTTCTCAATGGTGAACGGTTGGCGTTGGTAGGGTTGCGCTACATTATGCTGCATAAGCCTGTTGATGTTGAATGCAACGCTCGCCGCGGGCTCTATCAGCGGGCGATTGATCTTATCGACCTGCCGAAAGCCGATCGACTACAGCCGGTAGGGCGTTTAGACGTGGATACTACTGGACTGTTGCTGCTAACCGATGACGGACAGTGGTCACATCGTGTTACGTCACCACGCCACCGCTGTGCCAAGGTCTATATCGCTGAGCTTGCAGAGCCGATGGAAGGCGCAGCGGCAGAGTGGGCGATTGGCCAAGTGGCCGATGGCCTGATGCTGGATGGGGAAGAGACCCCGACACAGTCTGCCACGCTGCGGCTGCTGTCGCCTACTCAGGCTGAGCTGACGATTACCGAAGGGCGCTACCACCAAGTGAAGCGTATGTTTGCCGCTTTAGGTAATCACGTGAACTCATTGCACCGCAGCTCCATCGGTGAGTTAGCGCTGGATGAAAATCTGGCCCCCGGCGAGTGGCGCGAGCTGACTGCCGACGAAATCGCACTTTTCTGAGTCCTAACCTAAGGTCTTTATTAGCCGCTTCCCAAAAGGGTAAGCGGCTTTGTTTTTTTCGAATATTTATACCGTTATCTTAGGTTTATCATTAGCAATAGCAAGTATCGTGGCTTACTAAAATTAGTAAATCAGGCTAGTGAGTCAGGTGCGCAGCGGAAATCAGCGCTTGGGTATAAGCGTGTTTGGGCGCAGAAAGCACATCCAGGCAAGCGCCTTGTTCGACCACTTCGCCGTCCTTGAGCACCATAATGCGATGTGCCATGGCGCGAATAACGGCTAAGTCATGGCTAATGAACAGATAACTCAACTGCCTGCGGGCCTGAAGGTCACGTAGCAGAGTAACAAGCTGCTTCTGCACTGTACGGTCTAACGCTGAAGTGGGTTCATCAAGTACCAGTAGCTCCGGCTCCAGGATGATCGCCCTGGCCACGGCTATACGCTGGCGCTGACCGCCGGAAAACTCATGCGGGTAGCGTGCAGCGCAGCTCGCGGGTAAACCGACTTCGTGTAACGTTTGATTGACCCGCTGGATGACTTCGTCATTCGTTAGGTGCGGATAATGAAAGCGCAGCCCCTCGCTGACAATATCGAATACCGGCATACGCGGTGAAAGGGCGCCGTAGGGGTCCTGAAACACCATCTGCAAACGGTGTCGCTGGCGACGCAAATCATCGCCTTTTAGGTTGCTTAACGTGTCACTGCCCAGGGTGATATCGCCTTGGCTGCTGACCAGCCGCATAACGGCCGAGGCCAGCGTGGTTTTACCTGACCCGGATTCACCCACAATACCAAGCGTTTCCCCAGGTGCGATATGAAAATCGGTGGGGTGAACCGCCACAAAGGCGGGTGGTTGGCGCTTGAACAAGCCGGTCTTGGGGCGCTTGAAGCTCACACTCAACTGGCGGGCCGTTAACAACGGCGGCGCCTGTTCGATCGCCTGAGGCCTGCCCTCCGGTTCTGCGGCAAGCAGCGCTTTAGTGTAATCGCTTTGCGGGTTCTGAAAGACCTGCTCCACTGGGCCGATTTCCTGAATTCGGCCCTGATACATGACACAAATGCGATCGGCATGCCGACGTACCAGGTTTAAATCATGGCTGATAAACAGCATACCCATGCCATGGTGATCGCGTAGTTCACGCAGCAGGGCGAGAATCTCTTGCTGTACCGTGACGTCCAGGGCGGTGGTGGGTTCATCGGCAATAAGCAGTGACGGGTTGTTGGCAATCGCCATGGCAATCATCACCCGTTGGCGCTGCCCACCCGATAGCTGATGGGGCCAGGCATTAAGTAACTCGTCTGCACGCGGCAGTTTTACCTGCTCAAGCAGGGCCTTGCTGCGTTGACGGGCGGCTTGGCCGCGCAAACCCTGATGTAAGCGCAATGCCTCACCGATCTGCTTACCAACTCGATGGAGCGGGTTGAGCGAGGTCATTGGTTCTTGAAAAATAAACCCAACCCGGTTGCCGCGTATCCCGTTCCACTGCGCCTGGGTTAAGCTCGCCAGATTGGTATCTCCCAGCCAGCGTTCGCCTTGAATAGAAGCATTGCTGGGCAGCAGGTTGACCATGCCCAACGCGGATACTGATTTGCCCGAGCCCGACTCACCAACAATCGCCAGGGTTTCACCTGCATTAAGGGTGAGTGAGAGTGAGTGCACCACTGGGGTGCCATCAAAGGAGACGTTCAGGTTTTCAATGTGCAAGAGCGGTTCAGGCATGCTGGGCCTCCTGGGCAGGGTCTGCTTGGCGCTGTTGCACGTGGCGGGGATCAAAGGCATCGCGCAGCCCTTCGCCAATGAACACTAACAGCGAAAGCATGATCGCCAGGGTCATAAACGCCGTGATGCCCAGCCAAGGGGCATGAAGATTGTTTTTACCTTGTGCCGCAAGCTCACCCAGTGAGGGGGCGCCGGGAGGCAGGCCGAAGCCGAGGAAGTCCAGCGCGGTCAGGGTGCCAATAGCGCCGGTAAACAGAAACGGAATAAACGTCAGCGTCGCGACCATGGCGTTGGGCAGCACGTGGCGCCACATAATCAAGCGGGAGGGTAAGCCCATCGCTTTGGCCGCACGCACGTACTCCAGGTTGCGCGCGCGCAGGAATTCGGCGCGCACGATATCGACTAGGCCAAGCCAGGAGAAGAGCAGCATAATCCCTAGCAGCCACCAAAAGCCTGGCTGAACAAAGCTGGCTAAAATAATTAGCAGGAACAGTACCGGCAGACCCGACCAGATTTCGGTAATCCGTTGGCCAATCAGATCAATCTTACCGCCGAAGTAACCCTGTATACCGCCGACCACGACACCGATCATCAACGATCCCGCAGTGAGCACTAGCGCAAAAGCGACCGAGAGGCGAAAGCCATAAATCACCCGTGCTAACACATCCCGTCCCTGGTCATCGGTGCCCAGCCAGTGGCGGCTATCCGGTGGCGCTGGCGAAGGGCGCGTCATATTCATATCCAGTGTTTGGTATGAAAATGGGATGGCAGGCCAGAGTGCCCAGCCGTGTTCCTTGATCTGTTGCTGAATAAATGGGTCCAGATAATCGGTACGCGTAGGTAGAAAACCATCGAACTCAGTTTCGGGGTAATCCACCAGCATCGGGATGTACCATTGGCCGTCGTACTGCATGATGATGGGCTTATCGTTGGCGATCAGTTCGGCAAATAGGCTGACGATAAACAGCGTGGCAAATAGCCAAAGTGAGACGCGAGCCCGTCGGTTGGCTTTAAAGGCTGCCAGTCGGCGGTGAGTAATGGGCGATAAGCGGGAGGAAAGAGAGGCCATTATCAAGACTCCCGGGTCGAAAAGTCGATACGTGGATCAACCCACACATAGGTCAAATCGGAAATAAGCTTAAGGATTAAGCCGATCACGGTATACAGGAAGAGGGTGCCGAATATCACCGGATAATCCCGCTGCATGACCGCCTCAAAGCCGAGTAGACCCAGCCCATCGAGGGAGAAGATAACTTCTATTAACAGCGCACCGGTAAAGAAAATACCGATCATGGCGGCAGGCAGGCCAGCAATGATAATCAGCATGGCGTTACGGAACACATGACCATAGAGCACGCGCCGCTCGTCAGCCCCTTTGGCGCGAGCGGTAATGACATACTGCTTGTGTATCTCATCAAGAAAGCTGTTTTTGGTCAGCATGGTGAGTGTTGCAAAGCTGCCAATCGCGGCAGCGATGACCGGCAGCGTGATATGCCAGAAGTAGTCCTTGACCTTGCCCCAGCTCGAAAGCTGATCGAAGTCAGGCGACGTTAAGCCGCGAAGTGGGAACAGATCCCAGTAGGTTCCCCCGGCAAATAGCACGATCAGCAAAATCGCAAACAAAAAGCCAGGAATGGCGTAGCCAACAATGACTAACCCCGACGACCAGACATCAAAGCGAGAGCCGTGGCGCAGCGCTTTCTTGATACCTAACGGGATCGAGATTAAATAGACAAGAAGCGTAGTCCATAAGCCAAGCGAAATAGAAACGGGCAACCGCTCAATCATTAATTCAGTTACTGGGCGGTCACGAAAAAAACTGGTGCCGAAATCGAGGGTGAGATAGTCCGCCATCATGCCGATAAAGCGCTCGTGTGCAGGCTTGTCAAAACCAAACTGCTGTTCCAACTGTTCGATAAAGCGCGGGTCGACACCTCGGGCTCCACGCGAATCATCACTGACCTGAACGTCGGCGCCCCCCATATCCAAGCGGGTGCTGGCCATGGCATCGGCGCCTTCAAAGCGTGCCAGCATCTGATCAATCGGCCCACCCGGCGCCGCCTGAACAATAATGAAATTGAGTAGCATGATCCCGAATAGGGTAGGAATCATGAGCAGCAATCGGCGTAGGGTATAGCGTGCCACAGAGCACTCCATAGTTCTTGTGGTTTAAGCCGTTGAGAATAAACCGTTGCGATTAAGCCAGTGAAATAGAGCGGATTCAGCGGCGTCGAAGACGGCGCTGCAGCTCAGCTTCGCGTTCGGTATCGACCCACCATGCATCCAGATCCATGGCGTACTCTGGAAAGGGCTCGGGGTAACCAAATTTATCCCAGATAGCAATACGCGTTTCCCCAGAGTGGTAGTGGGGTATGACATAAAATCCCCAGCGCAACACCCGATCCAGCGCGCGCGTCGCAGTATCCAGTTCTTCGCGGTCACCGGCACTGATGATCTCTTCGACCAATGCATCAACCGCTGGGTGGGCGAGTGACATGCGATTACGGCTTTGCGGCGCCTCGGCAGCGGCACTGGTCCAGAAGTCGCGCTGCTCATTTCCTGGATTATTCGATTGAGGGAAATGACTAATCACTATGTCATAGTCATAATTTCGCTGTCGGTTTAAATACTGGTTGATATCAACGATACGCAGCGATGTCTGTACCCCCAGCCGGGCCATGTTGCGTAGCATCGGCTGGACTACACGTTCAAGACCCGAGTCGTAAAGCAGTACCTCTAGGCTTAGAGGTTGGCCGGTTTGTTGATTAACCAGTATGCCGTCCTCAACGCGATAACCCGCTTCGCGCAGAAGATCCAGCGCCTTGCGCAGCCGCTCGCGCAGGTTGGTGGGCTGGTCAATGGGCAGTGGCTCGGTGAACAGCCTATCAGAACCGTGGGAGGCAACTAATTCATCTCTAAATGGCTCAAGCAGCGCCAACTCTTCCTCTGAAGGTAGCCCCGTGGCTTCCATTTCTGAGTTTTGAAAAAAGCTATCAGTGCGTTGGTAAGTATCGTAAAAAATATTGGTATTCAGCCAGGGGAAGTCGAAGGTAAGACTTAACGCTTCGCGTACTCGTGGATCCTGGAACTTCTCTTTACGCAAGTTGAAGACAAACGCCTGCATCATGGAAGGGTTTACATCGGGTACCGTTAAGCGCTTCACTAAGCCCTCTTCATACGCGGGAAAATCATAGCCAATCGCCCAGGTCGCGGCGCGGGCGTCAGTACGAAAATCCGTTAGGCCAGCTTTAAACGCTTCCCAGGCAATATCGCGGTCACGATAGTAATCATAAATAACGCGATCAATATTGTAGCGGCCTACATTGACCGGTAAATTTTTCCCCCAATAATTCTCATCGCGTTGATAAACAATTCGTCGTCCTGGGTCTACTTCGCTGATCCGGTAAGGTCCGGAGCCCGGGTGGGCCACTAGCGTGGGCGAGGTGAACTCACGAGGTTCCCAGTAGTGGCGCGGAAGTATCGGCAATTGCGTAACAATTAACGGCAGCTCCCGTGACTCTGTGTCGTTAAAGGTAAAGCGGACTTGATGTTCATTGAGTGCAATAGCTTCATCGACACCAGCGTAGTAACTGGCATAAAAAGGGTTGCCTTCTTCGCGCAGAAGGTCGAGTGAAAACACCACATCATAAGCGGTGACGGGTTCACCATCTTGAAAACGTGCTTCAGGTCGCAAGTCGAACTCGATCCATTGCCGGTCAGGGTCTAGGCGCACTCCCTCCGCAAGCAACCCGTAGAGGCTGAATGGCTCATTGGGATTACTGGCCATTAAGGTGTCATAAATCTGCGAAATACCGGTGGCTGGCGTGCCGCGAATAATAAACGGGTTAGTTGAGTCATAGCTGCCACCCACTGCGGTATGGGTAATGGAGCCGCCTTTGGGAGCTTGGGGGTTTACATGAGGGAAATAGGGGAAGTCTTCAGGTAGCTCTGGGGTATCGTAAAGAGAGAGTCCGTGAACTGTCTCAACAGGCACTACGTTGTGAGCGTCGGTATTTAAATCACCCACCACGTTGTTGCTGGACGTACTGTTTGGCAAACCACTGTTAGTTGTTACCTCTGCAGCCAGTATGGGTACGTATATTAGCAAGCTGCCAATGAGTAGAAGCGCTTTCGCAACAAACAGACCACGCGACATTGGTGACATCCCATGTAAACAAAGCCATCTAATTAACGAACAAAAATTGTATAAACACTGCTTCATTGGCTGAAAGGGCCAGCAGTTCTCAACGCCCTGAAAGGGTCAATAGTTGCCCCGGCTGTATTGCGCTAGGACGGTCAATCGCATTCCAGCGTATTAGATCTTGCTGATCGATATTATAACGAGCTGCAATGGCGGAGAGGCTATCTCCTCTTTCAACGCGATGGGTATCTGCGCTGTTATTCTGCGTAAGCGTTTGGCGATTGCCTTGTGACAGTTGCGCTAGCACTTGTGTGTCAACTTGCTCAGGTACCAGCAGTGTCTGGGCACTGCGCGGATCGATACTACCATTTAGCAACCCAGGATTCAGTTCAACCAGCGCTGTTTTGCTGACATCCAGCAACTGTGAAGCTTCTGATAGGCTAACCGCTTGGGCCAACTGAACTTTCGCAAAGGCCGGGTCGATATTTATTTCGGGCAAGTTAACCCCGTACTGATCAGGGTTATTGATGATTGTCGCGATGGCTTTTAGCTTGGGTACGTACTGCATGGTTTCATAGGGTAGCGAGAGGTCCCAGTAATCACCGTTTAACCCTTGGCCCTGGGCCTGACGTTGTGCGCGATTGACAGTGCCAGCCCCTGCATTATAGGCGGCTAAGGAAAGCATGAGATCGCCTTCATACCACTGGTCAGCCTGCATTTCCAAATAGTCCAACGCGGCGCCGGTGGAGGTCACTACATCAAGGCGGCCATCGTAGTTACCATTGCGTATCAGCCCCAATGCATCACCTGTGCCCGGCATAAACTGCCATAAGCCGGCAGCGCCGCGGTGGCTTCGCGCACCTGGGTCGAAAGAGCTTTCGACAAAAGGAATTAAGACGATTTCGCCAGGCAGGCCACGCTCGCTTACTTGCTGGGTAATCCAGGTAAGCCACGGGGTCGCGCGTTCGGTAATGGTGGCAATGTTCTCGGGGCTAGAACGGTAGTGCTCAATCCACTTGTCAACTCGCGCTTGAGCTTCCACTGGCAATGTTTTTTCTTGCCACTGAAAGCTTGTACGCAGCGTCGTCCAGGCGTCTTGAGGTTCTAACTCAAGAGCTTCCCAAAAATGGGTTTGGAAAGGCGTAGGATAAGGCGTTTTATCGGTTCGCGACGCCGTTTGGCCAGCGTTAGACGACGTTGTGGTCGCACCTGCGGTGGTTTCATAGACTGGGGCAGAGGCTTGAGAACTTGCCGCAGCGGCTAACATTAGGCCCATAATTACGGTGCTGCCAGCGCTCAGCATCAAGCGCTGGCGAATCGTTCGATAGGTCATAGTTGCATTCGTTTGGTTTCGATAGCGTTCTTAAAAACGGTTTTTCCACTCGCGTAGAGTGGTAAACGTAGCGAGATCATTATCATTAACACCTTGGGTACCTGCCGCCTGGCGCACGCTATCTGTGCCCACGCGAAGGTAGGGATTAATTTTCAGCTCGCGTCCTATCGTGCTGGGTAAGGTGGGGCGATCCAATGCCCGCGCCTTTTCACACTCCTGCAAGGCGTGTTTAACGTCTTCATTTTCTGGATCCGCAGCACGGGCAAACGCGAGGTTTGCCTGAGTATATTCATGTGCTGCAAAGACCAATGTGTCTTCAGGGAGTTCCGCAAATTTTTTCAGCGCGGTAAACATTTGTTCTGGCGTGCCTTCAAATAATCGACCGCAACCCGCACAAAACAGTGTGTCGCCACAAAACAGAAGCGCCGGAATTCCCGCAGTAAAGTAGCTAATATGGTCCAGCGTATGGCCAGGTGTCGCCATAACGTCAAACAGGCGACCCATAATACGGACCTCATCGCCATCACCCACTGTTTCATCGATGCCTTCTATCTTTGGATTGGCGGGCCCGATGACATAAGGGGAATAGCGTTTGATTAATTCCGCTAACCCACCGGTATGATCGTGATGGTGGTGCGTAATCAGAATGCTTTCCAGGGTCAGCGACTCACGCTCAAGAAATTCGATTACGGGGGCCGCTTCACCGGGATCCACCACGCAAACGCTTTGACTGGTATCTTGTCTTAATAGCCAAATATAGTTGTCGCTAAGGGCAGGGATCGGTGTCACGCTCATCATCGGCGAGATCCTTTAAATTTCAATAAACAGGGTACGAAAACAACAAATAGCTCGTGAGCAAAATGCGTAAACACGCTAAACATTGCGCTTATATTGACGCTTAATCGGTGAAAATAAAGCGTTGAAAAGCCGTTACTGTGGAGGGAAGCGCTGTTCATGTCAAATTCGACGACGGCCACGATACTCGCTAAGCGCTTAACCAATAGCCAGCCTTATTGGCAAGCTGAGGCGGGGCGATCGCTATGGGAAACACAACGTGCCTGCTTAGGCCCCGTGGTGGAAGCCCGGGCGGGCGGACATAGCTTGGAAATAAGTATGGGACCGGCATTAATGACCATGTCGGCAATTTCCCATCCCATACGCTGGTCACCTACGCGCCAGTTAGCCTGCACCGATAGCACCTTAATATGTCCGCCGGATCAGCTAGCGCTGCCGGATCATTGCTTGGATGTGATGGTTATTCACCATTGGCTTGAGCATTTAAACGATGCTCATTTCACTCTTCAAGAGGCCGCACGAGTAACCGCTGATAATGGCATTTTGGTACTGTTTGGTTTTAACCCTATCGGTTTAGGGGGGGTTGTACGCCAGTGGCGCCAACGTCAGCAGCAGTTCCCCTGGAATGGCACATGGCGCTCTGTTAGCCGCTTGAGGGACTGGTTGGCGTTTGTCGACTTTGAGGTGGAACGCGTAGACTATTGCTGTTTTCGTGGGCGGACAAGTGCTAAATGTGGTGAATATTGGGAGTCATTGGGGCGTAGGCATAACCTGCCTCTAGGAGAAAGTTATATGATCCAAGCCCATAGGCGGCAGCGACAGGCGCCTGTTCAACGTTTAAAGTTTGGCTTAGAAGTGCCCGCATCTCCTGCTTCGTTGGGTGTTACCCGTTCAGGCTCATCGGCTCACTGCCAAACGCAAACGCCTTTAACTCACCCGCAGTCAGAAAAAACATCAAGCGAAGACTCTTAAAGCAAATATGCATAAAGCAATGGTTTATAAAGTAATGATTTATAAAACAATGGTTCATAAACTAAAGGATCAAGAGATTGACGAATGAGGCTGACGGACCTTTACCCCGTGTAACGGTGTATACCGATGGGGCTTGTCGGGGTAATCCTGGCCCCGGTGGGTGGGGTGTGGTGTTGGCGAGCGGTCAGCACGAGAAAACCCTGAAGGGCTATGAGGCAGAAACCACGAATAATCGCATGGAGTTGATGGCTGCAATCATGGCGTTGCGTACCCTTAATACCCCTTGTGAAGTGGCGCTATGGACCGATTCGCAGTATGTGCGCCAGGGTATCACTCAGTGGATTCATAACTGGTTAAAACGCGGTTGGAAAACCGCCGCCAAGCAACCGGTAAAAAACGCTGAACTCTGGAAAACGCTGCACGAAGAGACCCAGCGCCATAAAATTGAGTGGCACTGGGTGAAAGGGCACAGCGGCCATCCAGGAAACGAACGCGCCGACTTGCTGGCCAACGAAGCTATCGATGAGCATCAAAAGAGGAGGGCATGATGCGCCAGGTAATCTTAGATACTGAAACCACGGGTATCGACCCGAAAGATGGCCATCGCCTGGTTGAAATTGGCGCGATCGAGATGGTTAACCGTCGTTTCACTGGCCGCACCTACCATCAGTACATCAACCCTGAGCGCCATATCGACGCAGAGGTAGTCGCTGTTCACGGGATTGATGATGCTAGAGTCGCTAATGAGCCAGTGTTCGCAAAAATAGCCGACGAGTTTTGGGCTTTTATTGCAGGCGCTGAGTTAGTGATTCATAACGCCCCGTTCGATGTGGGGTTTATAGACCACGAGCTGGGTATGCTCAATCAGCAGCGCAAAACGCCCGTTTTGGGGCCGGTGCGTGACCACTGTGCTGTATTAGATACACTCACTATGGCCAGGGCTATGCACCCCGGTCAACGCAACAGCCTTGACGCATTATGCAAACGTTACGATATCGATAACGGCCACCGCGTATTGCACGGCGCTCTATTAGACTCTGAAATTCTCGCTGAAGTTTATTTGGCGATGACGGGGGGGCAAACAGCGCTGACTTTGGATGCGGCCTCTGCGGCTGAGCAAGAACAGGCCGATACTTCCACCGAAGGACTCTCGATTCAACGTTTGGCGCTTACGCCAGGTCAGTTGCGCGTGGTACGTCCAACCGACGAAGAGCAAGCGGCTCATAAGGCTAAGTGTGAAGCTCATCAGTTGAAATGGTTTGAAGGTGCAGCAAGCGATGCTTAGGCGAGAAATTCCTCATCATGAGCAGGCGGGGCGTGTTATTCGCCTGTCGCGAAGCTTGTTGGCGCCCGCCCCGTTGAACGGCAGCGAAGAGCTAACACCGCTGCAGCCTTATCAGCCATGGACCGAGCAGATGCAGCCGTTGTGTTATTGGCATGATGAGCCGGTCGCACTGCTGGTTGAGCCACAGGCTGAAAGTGGTTGGATTGATGGCCGCCAGTGGATGAGTGAACTTTCAACCGCTTGGTTTAGTTTGCTCTCTACGGCGCTGCAGGTCGGTGCCTGGTTAGAGAATCACCGTTTCTGCGGTCGTTGTGGCGCACCAGCCACCAAGCTTACCGCAGAATTCGCTATGCATTGTAACGCCTGCGGTCATCGCAACTATCCGCGCATTTCGCCGTGCATTATTACGCTGGTAACCAGTGGAGAGGCAATGCTGTTGGCGCGTAGCCCGCGCTTTCCACCGGGACGTTACTCCACGCTGGCTGGTTTTATCGAGCCGGGGGAGTCGGCGGAAGAGGCCGTGCACCGTGAAGTGTTCGAGGAAGTGGGCGTACATATTGACCAGTTGCGTTACCACCAGAGCCAGGCATGGCCATTCCCCCATTCGCTGATGTTTGGCTATTTCGCCGAGGCAACCACTCGGCGTATTCGCATCGATGGGGTAGAGATTAGTGATGCGGCGTGGTTTTCACCTCGACAACTGCCATCTCTACCACCGCCTTACTCGATATCCCGCGAGCTGATCGAAACCCATTTGGCACGCTGGCGCTAAGCGGCGCTGCGTGCCCGGTGCGCGCTAACGATGGATTTTACTCACTGGGAAAGAGACTAGTCAGCTTAGTGGCCAACATGACATTACCGGTTGCTTTAAGTTTGCCTGTCATAAACGCCGTCATGCCATTAATGTCGCCACTCATAATCCCTTTTAGTGTGTCAGTCGTTAGGCTTAAGCTAACGGAAGGATCATCATGCTCACCTTCTTGAATATCTAGCGTGCCATCCTGGATATTCAGGTAGTAGCTGCCCGCATCTGAGAAGTGGAACTGGAATACTTCATTCATGCCCTCGGCCGCTTCTGGGTTGAAACGTGCTTTCAGCTTCTCAAGGGTGTTGTTAGACATAACGTATCTCTCAATTAGGTAAATTAGACCGAGGCTAGCGATAATAGCCTCAAGAAACCATCATAGTGGCAAGCGAGATTATTTCATACATGCGTTTCAATCAAGCGCGGTGGTAATGCCCTGCAACGTTTAGGCCGAGTGCTCAACCTATAGGAATCAACCTTCTCAATGGAGAACGTGAATGAATGAATGGATAGCGGAAATGGGTACGTTTTTAGTTCAGACCACCATTGTAATGGCGCTGATAGGGCTTGGCTTGCTTCTTTTCGCGCGAACGAAGCAAGAAAAAGAGAGCGACTTGAAACTTTATATTGAGCCGCTTAATGACCAGCGTCGTCGTCGCATGCGGCGTTTACGCCTGACCGCTGCGTTGCCTGGTGGTCGCAAAAAGCTGCTAAAAGCATTCCGTAGCGAGGACAAAAAGCGACATAAAGCCCACAAACATGATCAGAACGCAGCTCAGGAAGCAAGGGTTTGGGTGCTGGATTTTCATGGTGATTTGAAGGCATCGCAAACCGAGCGCTTTGCCCAAGAAGTGTCAGCTATTATCGATGTGGCTACCGAAAACGATGAGGTAGTCGTTCGTCTTGAGTCTGCCGGTGGCCTTGTTCATGCCTATGGCTTGGCGGCGGCACAATTAGACCGCCTGCGTACGGCAGGGCTAACAACAACTGTATGTATTGATAAGGTGGCTGCGAGTGGGGGCTATTTAATGGCCTGTACCGCACAACACATTAAAGCCGCGCCTTTTGCAGTGATTGGTTCCATCGGTGTGGTGGCACAAGTGCCTAATATTCATCGCTTGTTAAAACGCCATGATGTGGACGTTGAACTCCTGACTGCTGGCAAATACAAGCGCACGTTAACCGTGCTTGGCGAAAATACTGAAGAGGGTAAGGCTAAGTTTTTAGAGGATTTAGAAAATACTCACCGTTTGTTTAAAGGTTATGTAGCAGAACGGCGGCCTGCGATGGATATCGACAAGCTGGCGACAGGAGAGATCTGGTACGGCAGTGAAGCGTTGTCCAACCTGCTTGTAGACAGTGTCGGTACCAGTGAAGCCTATCTGGTTGAGCGCATGGTCGAGGCGCAGGTCTTTGCCGTCAAACTTGAGCCTCAAAAAACAATGACACGGAAGCTGGGGCTGGCGGTATCGGCAGGTGTGGAAAGTGCCACACTTAAGGTGCTTGGCTTGATCGACGCCGCTGGGTGGCAGCGTCGCTGAGTATGTCGCCAACTGATATTTATACTGTGTAATGATGTGCCAAGGTATTAATGACTGCCTTGGCACTTTCACTGCTCAACGAGTAATAGATAGTTTGTGACTCCCGCCGAGTATCAACGAGTTCATCACGCCTTAAAATGGCTAAATGCTGTGATAGTGCCGACTGACTTAAGGCGAGCTGTTGGTTTATTTGAGTAACTGACAGCTCTTTCTCTGCAAGTAGGCAAAGTATTTGCAGTCGTTTTTCGTTGGCCAGCGCTTTGAGCAGGTTAGTGCCTGCCTCAATCGCGCGACAATTGTGTTCAAGCAGGCGTGTAGCGGCGCTTGTAGAAGCAGACATAATGATCTCCTTGCCTACGCTGTTACAGTTTCGTTTTTATAAGCAGCGTCTTTATAAGCATTGTTATTTGTTTTTCGAGGCATCATCGCGTCGCGAGGATCAAGTTAATTAATGATCAGTAATTTAGCGAGTTTTGTCCAAATTGCTGTTTAACGCTTAATCAATGGTAGGAAGTCAGCGACTCACTTGTCGACAATATTGCTAGAACAGTTACTGCTTTGGTCGACATTTAGCCCATAGTATGAGGGTGTGAGGTCGATTTCCTTTATACAGTGTCAACAATTCTTCTATATCACCACTACAATAAAGATAGAGACACTATGACTCGCTACCAACCTACCTATCAGCACTCGATTGAGCACCCGGAAATGTTCTGGGCCGAACAAGCCAAGCGCATACCCTGGTACATACCGCCTCAAACCATCCTCAGCTACGATGAGCAACAGCATGCGCGCTGGTTTAGCGATGGGGAGATGAATCTTTGCTACGCCGCGCTGGATTACCACGTTGAAAATGGGCGCGGTGACCAGGCGGCGATTTTCTGGGACTCTCCCGCAGCACAATCCAAGCGAACTATTAGCTACCGCGAAATGCGTGATCAAGTCGCTTACTTTGCGGGGGCGTTGACTCAGTTAGGGGTTGAGAAGGGCGATCGTGTGGTGATTTATATGCCCATGATTCCCGAGGCGCTGGTGGCTATGTGCGCCTGCGCCCGACTAGGCGCCATTCACTCCGTGGTGTTTGGCGGTTTTGCGCCTTACGAACTGGCAGCCCGTATTGAAGACGCCGAGCCCAAAGTAGTGGTGGCGGCTTCCTGCGGTATCGAACTGGGCAAGGTGCTGCCGTACAAGCCCATGGTAGATCAAGCGATTGAACTAAGCGCCTATAAGCCGGATGCCTGCATCGTTTACCAGCGTGAAGCGCACCGGGCTGAGCTGGGTACTCACGAAAGTACCACGGATTACGATTGGGAGGCGCTCGTCGCCAAGGCGCCTTTTGCCGACTGCGTGCCGGTGAAGGGGACCGATCCGCTGTATATTCTCTACACCTCCGGCACTACCGGTAAACCCAAAGGTGTCATGCGCGATACGGGGGGCTATGCAGTTGCCTTGGCCTATTCGATGCAAGCGATTTACGCCATGGAGCCGGGCGAAGTGTTCTTTACCGCCTCGGATGTCGGCTGGGTGGTAGGGCACTCCTATATTGTTTACGCTCCCTTGTTGCTCGGTTGTACCAGCGTAGTTTATGAGGGAAAACCGGTAAAAACACCGGATGCAGGTAGCTTTTGGCGTTTAATTGAGGAGTACCGGGTTAAGAGTTTTTTCACGGCCCCCACCGCCTTCCGCGCGATTAAGAAGGAGGACCCTGACGCCAAGCAACTGCAGAAATACGATATCAGCAGCCTCAAACATCTCTATGTGGCCGGAGAGAGGCTAGACCCACCGACATTCC
This sequence comes from Vreelandella sp. H-I2, assembly GCF_052959335.1. Taxonomy (NCBI): domain Bacteria; kingdom Pseudomonadati; phylum Pseudomonadota; class Gammaproteobacteria; order Oceanospirillales; family Halomonadaceae; genus Vreelandella; species Vreelandella sp. H-I2. The sequence goes on along the minus strand of NZ_JBRAMC010000003.1, from coordinate 522,389 downwards.
ACTGGCTGGATGACCTGCTTGACGTGCCGGTGATTGATCACTGGTGGCAAACCGAAACCGGCTGGCCGATTGCGGCTAACTTGCCAGGTATTGAACCGATGCCAACCAAAGCGGGGTCTGCCACGTTTCCCGTTCCCGGCTTTAATGTTCAAGTGCTCAATCGTGATGGTGAGCAGGCACAGCCGATGGAGCAGGGCAGTGTGGTCATCAAACAGCCGATGCCGCCTGGTTGTTTGACCGGTGTTTGGCGTGATCCACAGCGTTTTCATAGCGCTTATATGGCAGCATTTCCTGGCTACTACTTGACGGGCGATGGTGGATATTTTGATGAGCAGGGTTATCTGTTCATTATGGGACGCACCGATGATGTGATTAATGTCGCGGGTCACCGGCTCTCGACCGGCGAAATGGAGGAAGTGGTGGGTGCGCATCCCGCGGTGGCCGAGTGCGCGGTGATTGGGATTCACGACAATTTGAAGGGGCAGATGCCGATCGGCCTAGTGATTCCTAAAGATGGCTTCGATGGCGATGAGGCGACACTGGAGGCCGAGCTGATTGCGCGTGTGCGTGAGCATATTGGGCCGATTGCTTGCTTCAAGCAGGTGCTAGTCGTTGATCGGCTACCCAAAACGCGCTCGGGTAAGATTTTACGTAAGCTGTTGCGCACGATTGCCGATGGTAAAGACTTCGGTATCCCTTCCACCATAGACGACCCCACTAGCTTGGCAGACGTTCATGCTGCCATGCGTGAGCGCTCAGTGGGGGCTGCCGACAAAGCCAAGCCACTCGATTAAGCACCCACAAGCCGCCCCGTGTGTGGGCGGCTTTCATTGCCTTGCTTTCCATGTCTTACTATTTCTTTGTTTTACTATTTCACTGACTAACTAACTAGTAGTGCCCGACTTTTATTACGCTGTAGAAAACGTATAATACCGCTCCTCAGAACGCACGGGTTATCTAAAGCGACTTAGGTTGTCTAAAGTGACTTGCTGGTGGCGTTTCTTATCTTCGAGGGTTCCCTAACCCCTCTTATCGTTTAAAAAAAGGTCTATCCCATGTTTGCATTGAGTGAGACTCAGCACCGCCGCTGCCTAATGGTAATGGTGGCTTTCCATATCGGCATTATTGCCGCCAGTAATTATTTGGTTCAACTGCCGTTTACGCTATTTGGCTTTCATACCACTTGGGGAGCGTTTAGCTTTCCGTTTATATTTCTAGCCACCGACCTCACGGTGCGTCTGTTTGGTAAAAAGCCGGCGCGATCGATCATATTGCGCGTTATGCTGCCTGCACTGTTGGTTTCCTATGTGGTATCAGTGGTTTTCCCCCGTGGCAGTTTCGCCGGGATTGAAGCACTGTCGGAATGGAACCTGTTTGTCGCCCGTATCGCGCTTGCCAGTTTTCTGGCCTACGTGATTGGTCAATTGCTGGATGTACAGGTATTTGATCGCTTACGCCAGTGGGCATGGTGGGTGGCTCCCGTATGCTCAACGGTGCTGGGTAACCTCGCCGATACCTTTGCATTCTTCTCGGCAGCGTTCTATAACAGCCCAGATCCGTTTATGGCTGCCAATTGGATAGAAATTGCCGCTGTTGACTACGCGATAAAACTCGCCATCAGTCTGCTATTTTTCCTACCGCTGTATGGCTTGCTGCTCGCTTGGCTAACACGCCGTTTGGTTGTCTGGACAGGCCAAATGGATGCCGAACCACGCACCGCCTACTAATAGGTGCACTCCCATGATTACCACTGCTTAGGATAGGAGCAAGGATGACAGACGTCGCCACCGTTGATCTTCATTTTATTGATATGCCCGCCGAAGATGCCTCCGCGGACACTGCTCCGCTAGTGGTGATTCATGGCTTGCTGGGAAGTGCCGATAACTGGCGTTCGCATGTAAAAGTATGGCAGCGCACCCGACGTGTCATTGCACTGGATCTGCGTAATCATGGCCGTTCACCCCATGCAGAGGGTATGCGTTACGCCACCATGGTGGATGATGTCATTGCGCTGCTCGATAAGCTCGCGATTGAGCGCGCTCACGTGCTCGGCCATTCGATGGGCGGGAAGGTGGCCATTAGTTTGGCTCGCATGGCGCCTGAGCGAGTGGCATCATTGATTGTTGCCGATATAGCCCCGGTGGCTTATGAGCACGGTCATGATGATGTATTTGCAGCGCTGGACAACGTGCGTGAAGGACAGCCAAAAAATCGCCGCGAAGCCGATGAATTGCTAGGCGAACACGTCGATTCTCGGCCCACTCGGTTGTTCTTGGCTACCAATCTGGTGCGTAATGACGATAACGTGATGGCGCTTCGAGTAGGATTGGACCAGATTAAGCGTGGTTACAATGACATCATAGGTGTGCCGGATGGACAGCAGCCCTATGATGGCCCCGTGTTGGTGCTGCGTGGCGGCGAATCCCATTATGTGGCTGATGATATGCTTCCCGCGCTACGCGAGGTGTTGCCCCGCGCCCGCGTGGTAACACTCAAAAACGCCGGGCATTGGCTTCACGCCGACCAGCCAGAGGCCTTCCAGCAGGCAGTGGTGGCGTTCGTTGATGCCCAGTAGAAGCACCCTCAGTCGTTGCATGCTGAGTCGTTGCAAAAGAAGCGTAGTTTCAAAAGAGGCGTAGTTGCAAGAGAACATAGTTGCATCACAGCGGCGTGACCGTTAGCCCATGCTGTTCTGGGTAACGCAAAAAACGGTTCAATATGCGGTAACTGTCGACGTCGAAGCTTGCTGGTGTGTCTGCAAGCGCTTGCGCTTTTTTAAGGCTTGGCGCACTGCCTAAATAACACCATTGGCGGACAACATGCCACGCAGGGGTCGCTTTGCCCATCGGCTTTTCTGCAATCGCAATGCTGCCCGGCCAGGGCCACACATTTACCTGGAGCTGTTGTAATGCCGCCTTTGCCCGCTGGGTATGCGCGGCGATTGTTTCCTGGCCATGACAGGCCCCGCGGCACTTACCCACCTGATTGGCAAAACAGCGTCCCTTGCCTTTCTCAAGTCCCAATACTTGAGGGCAGAGCTGTTGTTCTTCAGCAAGGGCACGTAGCACGTTCTTCGCCTCTCGTGCACTACGAAACAAACCATACAGCGTACCGCCCAATGACTGGCTAAGAGCTTGGTTTAGGGCGCTGCCGCTGAGCAACTCAGGGTGGGCGGCTTCTTCTTGCCAGTGCCAGGTAGTCAACTTGCGCTGTTTACGTAGCTGTCGATTCATAATCGGCATTAACGTTTTAACCAGCTGCGCCTCACGCAACTGAGCACCTAAATCACCCCCGGTTTCTTCCCATTCGACATGTTGCACCTGCTGGGCTAAGCGCATCTCCTTATCGTCCTGATGGTCACGTTGAAAATGTCCCAGGACGCGACTGCGTAGATTGACACTCTTGCCAACATACAAGGGCAACCGATTGTGGCCGTAAAATAGGTAAACACCGGGGCAGGCGGGCAACCCTTCCAACTGAGCGCTATCCAGATGGGCGGGCAGCGTTCGGTGACGGCGCTCATCGCCCAGCAGGCTCTGCCATGCTTCATCGCTGTGCTCAACCTGCCAGGCTTGCCAGAGTGACCACAGGGCATCCACATCGTCGCCAGCACGGTGGTGACGGATAGGGGCAATGCCGTAGCGGTTTAAAAGGGCTTTTAAATTGTGTTGCCGTTCCTGGGGCGCTATCCGCCGCGATAAACGCAGCGTGCATATCAACGACGCCCGAAAATCCTGCCCGGCGCGCTTAAACTCATTGCGCAGAAAACTGTAATCAAAGCGCGCATTGTGAGCCACCAATTGCCCGTCGCCCAACCACTCCCTAAGCGACTCGGCGATGTGAACAAAGCGAGGCGCGTCGCTGAGCATTTCATCATGAATTCCGGTCAACTGGGTGATTTGCGCGGGCACTTTGCATTCTGGGTAAATCAAACTCGACCAGCGATCAACCAGCTCACCGTTGATGACTTTCAAGGCGGCTATTTCGGTAATTCGGTCACGTGTAGCGCGGGTGCCTGTGGTTTCAATATCTACAAAAATTAAAGCTGTTTCGCTCATGCGCCGCCATGGTCGTGGGTAAAAACATATAAATACGTTGCTATAAATTGTGAGGGTCGATCGCGAGACGCGATACGGGCAATGTGTCTTCAATAAGTCCCTGTTGCTGCAAATAGGTTTCAAATGCTGTGTAGCGTCGGCTATCTAGTGCCGCAGGATTCAGCGCCATACGGCGTAGGATATCCTCCCAGGCGCTAGCATTGATGTCATTCTCGAGCACAGGATAGGCACTAATTAGCAATTCCCAGGCAGCGTCGGGGTTATCGATAATCCAGTGACTCGCCTGTTCAAGAGCAAGCACAAAGCGGGACCATGTATCGGCACGTCGAACAAGGGTATCGCTATTAGCTAGCACCACTAAGCCGTCATTACGCGGTATATCCAGCTCATCGAAACGAATGGTGTGGGTATTAATGCCTTCAGTCGCCAGTTGCTGTGGAAGGGTGTGGTAGTAACCATCCGCTACTGCGTCAATTTGGCCTTCCCTCATTGCTCGAATTGGATCGAAGTGTAGGTTGATCGGCGCAGTGAAATCATCCGTTTGCTGCACGGAGCGAGGTAGCAAACGAGGAATGCTCAGGTCGCGTCCTTCTCCCGTCGTATAACCATAGTGTAACTCTGCCAGGGTATTTTCGGTTTCCATCTGCTCCTCACCCAGCACTATGACCGCCGTGAGCGAGGTTTCAATCAGTGTCGCGATCCGAACGATTGGTGCGCCATTATGAGCATGTAAATGAAGCAGTGGCTGGCGCGTTAATGCCAGGTCAACCTCGCCTGCCGTTAACAGTTTGATGGCAATGGACGGATCGGCTGGCGACTGAAGATTCACTTCAAGCCCTTGAGCAGCATACAGACCTCTTTCTTGAGCAATGACTAAGGCTGCGTGCTGTGGGCTCAAGTACCAATCAAGCATCAGGGTCACACTTTTAACCGGCGGTGGCTCGAGAGGCGGGGGCGGGGTGACTGCCATGGTGGGCACTGCCTCTACGCTTTCGTTGCCAGCGGGTTGCCACAAGGCATCAGGCACTTCAACCGCTGTATCCAGTGTTAGCGGAGCCGTTTCTGGGCTATTTTCTTCAATGTCTGCGCTTTCTTCGTTTGCGTAAGCTGCTGAATTAAAAAACAATAAAGTAAAAATTAGACTAAATAGGATAGGGTGCCAATAGCGGGATAGGCAACGCAACATAGTCAGTAACTCCAGATGTCGTAACGGCGAAGTGTAGCCGCCTTGGAAAGCTTCTGACCAGCCCTTTAACCATAAGGGAGTGTGGAGAAGGCACAGTAAATTCAACGCTTACATGCAATAATAGCGCTGTATTGATGTAGAGACGGAGAGTCATGGACGCAATTTATATGTTCTTTTTGGTAGGCGGTTCGCTGATGGCACTCAGCATTCTGGCCAGCCGTTTATCATCAATGATGGGTGTGCCGCTGCTCTTAATCTTCCTTGGGTTGGGCATGTTGGCAGGTGAAGAGGGCGTGCTGGGTGTCGAGTTTGATGACTACTCCATGGCTTTTGCAATCGGGCACCTCGCACTTGCCATGATCTTGTTAGACGGCGGTTTACGTACGCGTCTTAAAACGTTTCGGGTTGGTTTTAAGCCCGCGCTCTCCCTGGCGACCTTCGGGGTCTTTATTACCAGCGCCCTTGTGGGCGTTATCGCCATGTGGATTTTTGACCTCACCGTGGTGCAAGGCATGCTGGTAGGCGCCATCGTTGGGTCTACCGATGCCGCTGCGGTTTTCTCTATGCTCAGCGGCCGGGGTGTCAATCTCAATGAGCGGGTAGGCGCAACGCTTGAAATTGAATCGGGTACCAACGACCCGATGGCCATTTTTCTGACGTTGATGTTGGTCGAGCTGTTAGTCGGAGATATTGGCGGTCCCGTTGAAACGCTGCTGTTTTTCATTTCGCAGTTCGGTATAGGTTTGATGGTAGGCCTGGGCGGTGGCTGGCTGAGTGCCAAGCTACTGCGCTGGTTGGATTTAGCGCCGGGGCTCTATGCCATGCTGGCGCTGGCGCTGGGGTTCAGCGTGTTCGGTTTAACCAGTGTGCTGGGCGGTAGCGGCTTTTTGGCGATTTACCTTGCGGGGTTGATGATTGGTAACCAGCCGGGGCGCCACCTTAATTTTATTCTTCCGGTTCACGATGGCTTGGCGTGGCTGAGCCAAATTGGGCTGTTCCTGGTGCTTGGCCTGCTGGTGACACCCAGTGAACTTTGGGACGTAGCACTGCCCGCTGCGCTGGTGGCACTGGCGCTGATTTTTATCGCACGCCCCTTGGCTGTGCTGATTAGCATTAAACCATTTTTTAAATTTCGCTGGCGGGAAACCTTCTTTATCGCTTGGGTTGGGTTAAGAGGGGCGGTACCGATCGTACTGGCGATTTTCCCTGTCATTGGCGGGGTCGAAAATTCCTCGCTTTACTTCAATGTTGCGTTTGCGGTGGTATTGATGTCGCTGTTAATTCAGGGCGGTACGCTGACGCTGATGGCCAAGTGGTTGAAAGTAGAAGTGCCGGTAGGCACCGTGCCTAACAGACGCGGTCCGCTGGGTATTCTGCCGGAAAACGACTTTGAACTGTTTGTATATGGTGTAGAGAACCAGGATTTGGATGATGTGCCCATTCGGCTGTTGCGCTTTCCTTCCGGGGCATTGATTTCAGCGCTTTTCCGCAATCACTCCATGCTTCACCCGAAGGGCAGTACACGCCTAAAGCTGGGTGACGTCATTTGTGTTATCGGCCGATCCGAAGATTTGTATTCTCTTAACCGGCTTTTCAATGGCGACGCCAAGCTTAAGCAGGAGCGTGCCTTCTTTGGTACCTTTACCCTGGATGGCAGTGCGCTCATGCAAGATATTGCCCAAGCCTATGGTCTAACGCTAAGCCCCGGTGAGCAGAGCATGACGCTGGCTGAATTTATTGCCCTACGTGTGGGTGGCCACCCGGTAATAGGGGACGACGTTGATTGGCACGGTATTCATTGGGTGGTGAGTGATATGGAAGGCGGAAAGATTACCCGTGTTGGGTTACGTTTGTACTAAAGGCGTTGACTTCCAAGGAAAAGCTGATAGTATATGCACCCGTAAGCCGGAGGGATGGCAGAGCGGTTGAATGCACCGGTCTTGAAAACCGGCATAGGTTAATAGCCTATCCAGGGTTCGAATCCCTGTCCCTCCGCCAAAACATAGTTTCAGGTGTTCCCAGAGATACCAGAAACCTAGCAATGAAGCGCCTTAGGGCGCTTTTTTGCGTTCTATACGTTCTGTTCATTCCTTGACATCCCGCCAGTTGAGGGGGCATAAGTGGGGGCATTAGACGAAATCACGTTTTTAGGTGCCCCCAATGACCAGAGCCACCAACAAGCTGACCGCTACTGCCGTGCGTAATGCAAAGCCGAAGGAAAAGCCCTATAAGCTGTCCGATGGTGGAGGCATGTATTTGGAGATCACCCCAAGCGGTGGCACTTACTGGCGGCTAAAGTATCGCTTCAACGGTAAAGAGAAACGGCTGGCGCTAGGCGTCTATCCAGAAACGACCTTAGCCAAGGCTCGTGAAAGACGAGAGGATGCTAGAAGACAGCTTGCCCTGGGTATTGACCCGAGTGCAGAGCGAAAAGCTGAGCGCCGCGCTAGCAAGGTGGCTGCTGCCAATACGCTGAACGCTCTGGCCGCAGAGTGGTTAGAGATTCACAGTGATAAGGTGGTGCCTGATCATTACAGACATGACAAGCGTCGTCTAGAGCTTCATCTATTGCCGTTATTGGGGAGTCGGCCCCTTATTGAGATCACCGCCTCAGAATTGCTTGATTGTCTGCGCAAGATCGAAAAGCAAGGAAAGCTCGAAACCGCCAAACGAGTGCGTACCTTGGCAAGTATGATTTTTCGCTATGCCATAGCGACAGAACGCGCCAATCGGGACCCCGCCGCCGATCTAAAAGGCGCTTTGAAATCGCCGCAGATAAAGCACCATCCCGCCATTACTGAACCCGATGAAATAGCTAAGCTGATGCGCGCTATTTACGCCTATTCAGGCGAGCCGGTAACGTTGGCCGCGCTCAAGTTATCCGCGCTGGTATTCGTGCGCCCTGGCGAGCTTCGCCGCGCTGAGTGGAGTTCAATAAATCTGGAGGAAGCAACTTGGTCGTTCACTTCAAGCAAAAATGGCCCATCACTTATCGTGCCGCTGGCCACGCAAGCAGTTGAGGTGCTGGTCGATCTAAATGATCTAACCGGGCGGGGCCGGTATGTGTTTCCTGGTGCCAGAAGCCGTGTACGCCCAATGAGTGAAAACGCCATTACAGCCGCCATGGCTGGCATGGGCTATAAAGGTCGAATGACCGCCCACGGCTTTAGGGCAATGGCCCGCACCGTGCTGGAAGAACGACTTAACTACCCGCCCGCTCATATTGAGCAGCAGTTAGCCCACTCCGTTAAAGATGCCAATGGGCGCGCCTACAACCGCACGGCTTTTCTAGAGCAGCGCCGCGCTATGCTGCAGGCGTGGGCCAACTACCTAGACGCGCTACGCGAAGGCAGCCAAAACGTGGTGCCGATCAGGGGGATGGCGTGACTAGCTATTATTTTGATAACTGGAATTTGCCAGATGGAGTGCTACAAAAAATAAAAGGTTTAGTAACAGATCAGCGCTGCAAAACTCTATCAATCCAGCTTGACGAAAGTACCTTAGGCTTAATCGCGGATGAATTTAGTAGGGCGATTGAGCGTGATGCTTGGGACCAAAAAACGCAAGCAGCTCGAGACGCTTGGTTTTTGAAATTTGAAAAGACTTTAAGCCAGCTTATTGACCTTTCCGATGAGGGGCCGCGTCCAATGGGCGGTTGGGGTTTCCCGATTAAAGACAACGTTTTACTAGCGTCATTTAATGCAATCGCTCAGAAGTTTGAAATTGATGCGCCGTTAAGTACGGACACAATGGAATATTTTAAACAAATGCTGCTTGCAGAGAACGCCGCGGATGATCTTGGGTGGAGTCTTGCTGATACGCTAAAACACTACCTAGATCAGGTTAAATGTGATTGTACTGAACCCCAAGTATTGAAAAAACCAGCGGATGAAAAGTCGTCTAGGGCTTGGTTCATTATTTATATGAATGACCACGGTATCTTTAGTAAGGTCGATATTGCAGTAATTAGCTCAGTGCTGTTCGATGATGAAGGCATTGACGATAGGCTGGTTAGGAGACTTACAAGCAGCCGGTAACATTTTGCGATTTTCCAAAAAATGTGCCCGTGTTTAGAGTTCGTTGTTATTACATCCTGTTCCTGTTCGTACCACAACAGACAGGAAGAACCTAAATGAGCCAAGCAAACCGTAAAACACTTATCAAACGTCGGGAAGTGCTGACGCGCACCGCGTTGGCAAACTCTACCCTATATCGGCTAATGAAAGATGGCACCTTTCCCCAGTCTGTTCAGATTGGGCCGCGTTCAGTGGCGTGGGTAGAGTCTGAAATCGATCAATGGATAGAGCAGCGCATTGAAAGCGCCCACCAGCAGAAGGGGGCCGCTTGATGTTGACTTTATTCCATACGTTCCCATATGCTTCATTTGCTGGCGCAAAATCGTCAGCCCGTCCGGTGTGGAACCCGGCAGATACCACAAAGGCGCACCAGCGCCCCCATACCTTTGCAGGCGCTTTTTTTATGCCTGTAATGCGTAGTTATGGCGGGACGTTCTGGGCGAGCCTTTTAGTTTCCTTTGTGGCTGAAAGTGTCTCGGTTCCACCCTGGATCGTCTCGCCACCCAATACCCGTGGAACGGTAAAAGGTGGCTCCAAACACAAAGGAGCTACACCCATGAAGCTATTCCCTACCCGCAATCTGTCTGCCCGCGCCGCCGCTCATAGAGCAATGGCCAAATCCGCGCTATTCGCAGACTCAAGCGCCGCCGTCCGGCTCAAGCGCTACAACTCCCATATTGAAAAAGCACGCCACCTTGAAGCCTTGGCCAAAGGAGATGTCGCATGAGCAACGTAAAAAGCAACATCGACACCCTAGAAAGCCGTATTGGTTTAATGGCCACCCTCGCCAACATGATCAGCATCGACCGGATGCGTGATGGCAACGAAGGTGAAGCGCCTGTCTACAATGATCATCACTACGGCGCGCTGATAGAAGCTATCGATGTAGTCGCTGATAGTTGTTACCAAGAGCTTGGCCACCTTGATGAGAAGATCCAGGAGGGCAAGCTATGACCCCTACCGACCAGAACTACCTTGCCCGCGCTGCCCTTACTGGCGACGCCCGGCACATGAACCGGTGCTCAATCATTCTTGATGGTGTGGCCGAGCTTCTAATAGATCCGACCATCGACGGCATACGCCGCGAAGCGCTAATTGAAACCTTGCGCCTAACCGCTGAGGTACTGGACGAACGCGCCGCATGGCTGCAACAGGAGGGGCTATGCACAGCACAATAAAAACGCCCGACCGAGGCCGAGCGCAAAAGAATACTGTTCAAGCGCATGATAGCACGCCCTGCGATTTTGCTGCACTGATGGAACCGGTAGCGCGTGAATTATTAGGTGATCCAAACGCCGAGCTTAGCAAAGGCGACAAGTTGCGTTTTGGCACGCACGGCAGCATGGCTGTGGATATTGAGGCGGGTCGCTGGTTCTCGCATGAAGATGATACAGGAGGGGGCGTTCTCGACTTACTAGCGCATGAATTAAGTCTCGGCACGCGAGCTGAGCAACTGCGCTGGTTGGAGAGCAACGGCTTTAAGGAAAAGAGTGATACCAAGCCCAAGGTAGCGCCGCGTATTGCTAAGTCGTATGACTACACAGACGAAAGTGGCGAACTGCTTTATCAGGCGGTGCGAATGGAGCCTAAGAGCTTTCGCCAGCGCCGCCCGGATGGCGACGGCTGGAAGTGGAGCGTCAAAGGCATTCGACAAGTGCCTTATCGGTTGCCTGAGCTATTAGCTAAGCCTGATGCACCTGTATTTGTAGTGGAAGGCGAGAAGGATGCTGACCGCTTAGCTGACCTTGGCCTGCTTGCTACATGCAACGCTGGTGGTGCCGGTAAGTGGACGAATGCACACAGCGAGCAATTAGCTAACCGTCGCGTAATTGTACTGCCTGACAATGATACGGCGGGACGTGACCATGCCGAGAAAGTGCGCACCTCGCTGGAAAAGGTTGGCGCTCAAGTACGTGTTGTGGCGCTGCCTGAACTGCCAGAAAAGGGCGACGTTTCAGACTGGCTGAGCGGTGGCGGAGGTAAAGATGCGCTCATTGAGCTGCTTAAAAGCCGTGACTATGACGTGCCATCAACGTCGCTAGCTGCTGGTATCGATGATGCGGCATTAGCCGGAGAAGATGATGAAGGCGATAAGCAGGCGCAGTCCGACAAAATCGTTGCCTTCGTGCGAGCTTGGAGCGACTTGTTTCATGATGATAATGATGTTGCTTATGCTCGGCACCGACAGACCGGCGAAGTAAGGTCTATGTCTAGCAGGTCGTTTCGTAACTGGCTTACCGCTGCTTTTTATGAGCAGACAGAGAAAGCCGTTCGAGACCAGTCTTTAAGAGAGGCCCGCATGACCTTGGAAGGTCTGGCGATGCAGGATCATCGAACCGTTAACATTCGTGTTGGTGGTTCAAACGGAGACTATTGGCTCGACTTAGGTAGGCCCGGCAGCAATCTTGCCGTCCATCTGCGCGCTGGTCGGTGGAGCATTGAAGAGTCGAGTCTCATGTTTTGCCGGTCGGATAGCGCCCAAGAATTGCCCGAGCCGGTGCGTAATGGAGATATCAATCTACTTTGGCGAATTGCCAATGTGCCTGATGAAGCTCGCTTACTGATCATAGCTTGGCTTGTTGACTGTCTGCGCGCTGATACACCTTATCCCATTCTAGAATTACTAGGCGAACAGGGCAGTGGAAAATCTGGCACTCAGACCGCTATCCGCCGCGTTATCGACCCCAATGGCGCAGACTTGCGTGGCGTACCTAAATCTGCCGAAGATCTGTTCGTGACGGGTGGTGTAAACCACGTCATTAGTATGGAAAACGTCAGCCATCTACCCGCGCCCCTGCAAGACGCTATGTGCGTGGTGGCGACCGGCGGCGGCTTCGCTAAGCGGAAGCTGTACTCAGACAGCGACGAAACCGTTATCTCGCTAAAGCGCCCAATCATATCGAATGGTATCGCCGCTGCAATAACTCAGCAGGATGCCGTCTCAAGAGCTGTCACGGTCGAGCTGCCTATCCTTACCGATGCTCAAGCCAAAAACAATTTAGAAGCTGAGTTTGAGGCTAACCGCGCCAGTATCATCGGTGGCTTGCTAGATATCGCTGCCAATGCACTTGTCCACCTCCCCGAAATGAGCCTGCCGGCTGGTGAGCGCCCGCGACTGGTCGAGTTTGCTTATCTCGGCATGGCTGTTGCTAGGGCGATGGGGCGCGAGCCCGAAGAGTTCACAAAGCAGTTCAACACCGCTAGACAGGACGGCTTAGAACGGACACTTGACGCTAGCCCGGTAGCCACCTCCATTCGTGAGTGGGCGGAGAGGCACCCCGGAGAAACCGAGGAGAGGTCCGCCAAAGAATGGCTGCGGGTGATAGAAAGCTATAAACCGCTCGGCTGTGACTCATGGCCCCGCAGTGCTAAAGGTCTCGGTGACGCTATGCGTCGAGCCGCCCCCGCACTCCGCCAACTAGGCATAGAGTGCAAGTGTCTTGGTAAGACTGGCGGCACGGTAAAATGGCGTATAGGTCAAAGAAAGTTATCAAACCAAAGTCCTGAATGTCCTGAAGTCCTGGTTGGTGAGAGCGCAAAGCAGGACATTAGGACTTCTAGGACTTCACATCGGGAACTTTCTTTTGATCGTGTATCGGGGGAGGAATTCTAATGGCCGCACTCGACTACCTCAGAAACCATGATCTTCATGCCGAACCGCTACCCGGTGAACGTCTCTATATATGGCCTAGCGAGAACATCAGCGATGATGTCCGTTCATGGATCAAGTCACACAAAGCCGCCCTACTGCGTGAACTGGTGCCCGCTAACGATAATCGCCGCATGGCTTGGCGGGTACTCAGGGATGGCAAGCCCTTCACCACCCTGGTTGGCCGCTTGATTACACGAGAGGAGGCGCTACTAGCAGCACGATGCCGCTGGCCTAATTGGAAAATCGAGGTGATGCCCAATGGGTAAGGCTGTCACGATTCCAGAGGCCGCACGGGCTTATGGTGCGAGTGACAGCACTGTACGCCGCTGGATTGCCAGCGGCTGCCCTGTGGAGCGCCGCGGAGGGAGGGGGCGCGGTCATAGCACCTTGCTGAATATCGATGCTGTAAACGGCTGGTTGAATTCGTGTGATGGAGATAGCGGTGACGCGCTTGCTGAGTTTTATGGGCGCGTCCCTGAGCTGGTCGCCAGTGCTGTATGGCAAACGTTCGTGGCTATGGAAGGGCCACACAAAAGAGCGTGCGCTGGGACATTGGCTTACAACTGGTATCAGGTATGTGCTTCATTGGCTGATCAAGTAGGGGCAGAACCGCCCACGACTCGACCGGAGACCATTCAGCGCCTAGTAAAAATAGCCAATAACTGAGTATTTTTACAGTATCCGGATAGCCTGTGTATGAACTCACAAGTCACAGGCTATTCAAATATGGATCCGATTCAGCTCGCTCAACTCCACCGCGCCCGCACCTCCCTAGAAGCCGCTGCACGCCCGAACCGCGCCCGAGAATACTTAAAGGCCGTTCAATGCCTGGCTGTCTCTGGGAACCCAGCTAATGCTAAAAACCGTGCTAGCCACCTATATGGCCATGAAAGTAAGGCGGCATCCTTCCTCGCTCGTGGGCTTATCTCCACTGAATCCGTCGCCGACCCTGATGACGAGTTCACCCTGGCTCAACACGACTTCTTAGCCCTGGTGGCCGCACGTTCGTTAATCGGCAAGATCAACGCAGTGAGACCACTCCGCCGCACTCAGTTTTATCAGCCAACGCTTGTGCAGACCGCGCGCAGCAAGCCGTCATGGGTGGGCGAAGGTCAGCCAATTTTGGTCGCTGGTGGTGAGTTCGAACTTCAGAAGCTCGCCCCGGCCAAGATTGGCGTGCTCATTCCGATGACTCAGGAAGTCGCCGGCGGCCGCTTCGAAGATGGCTTCGAGCGCGACCTGACACGAGGCATCGCCATGCTCGAGGGCGAATCCTTCATCGACCCGGACAACGCTGGTAGCGATGAAGAGCCTGCCTCGATCACTCACGGTGCTACTACCGTCCCGTCTAGCGGCATCACTGCCGATGATGTGCGGGCCGATATTGCTGCCTTGTTTGAAGCCTACGCAGGCGACCTCGAATCCGCTGTTATCACCATGCACACTGAAACCGCCTTGAAGCTGGGCCTCATGCAAAGCCCGCTTGGCCAGGTCAATCTGACGGTCAATGGTGGCGACCTGTGGGGCGTGCCCGTCGTGACCAGCGATTCTGTACCTGCCGATTCCAGCGGCTCGAGCGTGGCGATCATGGACACCGACCAGATCCTGTTCGCCGATGAGGGTGTCGTGATCGATGCCAGCACCAATGCTGCCGTGAACGTCACATACGACGGTCAGCCAGGCGTTTGGAACGCGTTCGAGCAAAATCTGGTAATCCTGCGCGCTATCCGCCGGTTGAGTTGGAAGGCTGTCCGCCCTGGCAGCGTGGCCGTTTTAACCAACGTCGCCTGGGGAGCATGAGCCATGGAAAAGCACTATCAACAAGCAATGCGGTTCGCCGAGGAATGCGCGAATAGCTACGCGGAAACCGGCGACCCGGCTTTGGTTGTCACTGCCAAGCGTGAAAATGGCGTCGTGTATATCGTCGGTGAGCTGGTCGGAAACACTGCGCACGCAGCCTTAGATGACGACGGGAGTAGCGTCGAGCTAGTGCGGCAATACTTCGAGGTATATGCGAAAGCGGCCGTCACCATGGCTGACCTGATTGCGGTCGCCCATCGCTCGCGGTCTCAGCCGAAAATCCGAATTGTTGGGGGCGAGAATGAAGCTACTCGATAGCATCAAAAAGCACCTATCGCTTGTCCCGAATAGCGGCGGTGGGTGGCAGCCAATCCACGAACCCTTTGCCGGGGCATGGCAGCGGGGCGAGGAAGAGACACAAGGCACGATAACCGCTTATCCAATCGTGTTCGCCTGCATGAGCCGCATTGCTCAGGACGTTGGCAAACTCCCTTTCCAATTGAGGGCGCGGGACGAGGGCGGCTTATGGCGAGAGGTTCGAAATCCCGCTTACTCTCCATTCCTACGAAGCCCCAACAGCTACCAGACGCCTCAACAGTTTAGGGAGGCGTGGGTACTCAGTCGCCTGCAATGCGGTAACACATATGGCTTGAAGGAGCGGGATAACCGAGGAGTAGTGACGGCTATCCATCTCCTCGATCCGCGCCGGGTACAGGTCTTGGTCTCGAATAGCGGCGATATCTTCTATGAACTGGCGACCGACACTCTGAACGGCATAGAGGAAGCGGTAAGAGTGCCTGCCCGAGAGATCATTCACGACCGAGAGCCAACATGTCTGTTTCACTCGTTAGTCGGCGTTCCGCCTTTGGCAGCGGCCACCATTGCGGCTTCAAAGAACTCTAAGATCGACCGCAGCCAATCGGCGTTCTTCGGTAACTTTGCCCAGCCGGGCGGCATCCTGACCGCTCCGGCTGGCATGACGGATGATGATGCTAAGCGGCTGAAGAAGTATTGGGACGAAAATTTCAGCGGTAAGAATTCCGGCAAAATCAGCGTCATTGGTGCTGATATGAAATTTACCAGCCTGGCGTTCAATGCCGTCGACAGCCAGTTGGTCGAGCAGGTGCGATACAGCGATGAGCAAATCGCCCATGCTTTCGGCATACCGCTATGGAAGATTGGATTAGAGCAGCTCCCGGTCGGCGCTAACGTTGATGGCATGAACGCCAGTTACTTTGCCGAAGCTTTACAGGCTCGCATTGAGGCAATGGAAGCATGTCTTGGTGAAGGGCTAGGACTGCCCGATCAGTACCGCATCGAGATAGACACAACAGTCCTGCTGCGCCTGGATGAACAGCAGCAGACCGAGATCCTGCGCAACCTTGTAGGCTCCGGCATCCTCGCACCGAACGAGGCACGGCGTCGGCTCAACCTGCCGTCAGTGATTGGTGGCGACTCGCCGTTAATGCAGCAACAGAACTACAGCCTAGAAGCACTGGCACGGCGTGACCAAGGCCCTGACCCATTCGCCACCGGTACGGCTGAGGAGAGAGCGATGAGCCCTGGGCTACGACAGTTGAAGGCGATCCACGAGAGGGCAGTGAAGCGGCGCGTTCGATTCGATTGGACGACCGGTAACTGGATGGACGTGTGATGGCGCGACTGAAGACCGTGCAGCCTAGGGTTAGCGTGATGACACAAGCCACGCGCAAGCCCCACACAGTGGCTGACAGGCGCATTACGGGACGCGAGCTACAGCGCCGACGCTTCAGTATGTGGCAGGCCAGCCCGTATTGCGCTGATTGCGGGAAGGTCGTCGAGTATCCGCATGGTTTCCACCTAGATCACAAGACACCGCTCGAACATGGTGGCGCTGACAGCGAGGAGAACTGTCAGCTCCTCTGTGTGGTTATTGAGGATGGCAAAGATATAGGCTGCCATGCCCGCAAGACAGCAAAGGAGAGGTGTGACTAGCCCCATCGGGGGATGCCCTTATCGGCTTTTCGCTGCTTGCGAAAACCTCTCGCCATAATATTTGGAGATTTTTTCCCTTCACGAGTTAACAGTTAACTCATGGCGTTAACTGAACAGGCGGCGGTGAGAGTAACCCCACGCGCACGGGCGGGAGGGCCGTATGTCGAACGAACAAATCAAATGACCGCCCGCCAAACTCTCTTTTATTCGTAACTCACTTGAGAATGTTTTATGAGCAAGCCCTTCAAAGATTTAACTCCTAAAAAAGTTAATGATTGAGGGGTAGGCACTTTAATCCCCTGGCTAACGCTGGGCTTTGCGGTTTGAGATAGAGGAAGTGAAGAGGGATTCCTTGGTATTAAGGGCTCCTCCTGAGGCTAGCCTAAAGCGCGGGAGTTTGTCGGTTTGAAGCCGGAAAAGATGGGCAACCGCATCTTTTAAATGTGGGCCTGCGTCACTTTTGGCCGTGGTCAACCTGACCACCCCAGACGGTCAAATAGACCTTCCCGGCGATGCCCGAGCCATGTGCGTTTTGAAAACGCTAATGGGCTTGGAACCTAGCCGATTGTATCAGGCGCTAACAGAGTCATTTGAAGGCACTCTGTCTTGATGTGGGGAGGTTATTCGATCTAATCCCCTAATGCCGGAGTACCCGTCTTTTCCCCCAACTTTGGGGAAAAGGTGTCTCAGAGACAGAATTAAATAAAATTAAAGACCTGCATGGTCAAATTGACCGACTCGGCTGCGAGTCGTTTCAAGCTACTCACAAATCCCCCAATGCCGGGTATTAGGAAAGTGCTGAGGGACAATTCCTTGGTTCCAAGAATTGGCGGTGTTCGACACGCCAATTAAGTGGGTACTTATTGGGGGCATAATTGGGGGCATATTGTAATTGAAGATAAATGAATTCCGCTATTTACGGCGGTTCTAGGCGTCTTTTTGAGAGACTGTCCCTCCGCCACTAATCTCGAAAGCCCCTGATTCGTCAGGGGCTTTTTTGTTGCCTGAAAATTTTTGCCCCGCATTTTGACCCACACCTTGCAATTGGCTTTCTTCGAAACGACTGGTATGCCTATGGAGAGCTTTTCTATCCCTGCAGCGTCCATTGAGCATCCTTTCCCAAAGCTTTATCCGCATGACAGCCCTAAGCTGCTATTCCAAAGATGACACAGGCTACATACATCGCTATTGTTGTCTAAGAATTATGAATACTTGTTATAGACAGATGTCGACCCGAAGCTGACGGTCGGCTTGGCTTAGGTTCAGATTGAGCAAGCCGGCCTCTCACCCAACCGCTCTACCAACCTTACGAGATAACCATTGGCGATGAATTCGCGTTGGCCTACTTCTATTTTGTCAGCCCGATACCAGGTGTCTTTGCATTCTCGATAGAGTGGAAACCCAGCCTGATCAAGTTCTTGGATGATGGATGCGACAGCTACAACGTCAATCTGTAGGTTAATTCCTCTTCCAAACGGCTTAGACAGGGGGCAGTCAGCCATTGACCCGCTTCCGAATCAACCTGCTCAAGCATTACTTGAGCGCCATTCAAATCGAGATACGCGAATCCGTCTTCTAGGCGTTGATAAGCTAGTTCGAATCCCAGGCAGGAAACCCAAAAGTACAGGCTGTTAGCCAGGTCAGTGACCATTAACTCTGGAACCAGTTTGCTACGTTCGAACATAAGGTGACTTCCATTTCAACAGGCTCATTCGCTGGGAGCGGACTGGGTACAAAGCGGACTCGTGAAGTCAGACTCTGCACCTCTGGCACTTGTACCACAGCAGAAGGGTGGCGAGCATCATGATGCTCGGTCGGCGGAGGATTATCGAGTTGAGTTGAATATCCGCTCCTGGCCGAAAACAGCCTTCCAAGGCTCTCATGTGTCATTTCCAGAAAGTGACTACCTGAATGTTCTCAGTGGGCGCATTCACCTTTTGCCTTAGCCATACGCTTGCGCCAAAAACGCGATGTCCGATCGGTTGAACCGTCGAAACCATGAACGTAGTCAATGGCAGGGTAGGGCAACGCAGGCTTGATAAAATTCAGGCGTTATGGCCAAAGGTTTTGCGCCAGTCGCGTGGGTTGACTTGATGATGATGCCTAAAGTGTTGCCGGAAAGAGGTCGCTGTGTGAAATCCAACCCTCTCTGAAATCGCTTCCACCGACAAGGAGGTGGTTTCCAGCAGTTCGCGCCCACGTCGTAACCGCTCGTTAACTAACCACTCCACGACAGTCATGCCGGTCGCTTTTTGAAAGTGACGCGTGAAGGTACGTCTGCTCATGGCGGTACGCGTCGCTAGGTCATCAATGCTATACGAAGCGGCTAGGTTTTCTCTCAAATAGTCCAATAAGCGATTGATGTGGGCATCCTGGGTGGAGGTAGCCACCGGTTGTTCAATGAACTGCGCCTGACCACCCTCACGATGCGGCGCAACTACCATAACCCGGGCTACCTTGTTGGCAATTTGCGCGCCGTAATATTCGCGCACTAGGAACAAGCAACAATCCAGGCCAGCAGCAGTGCCTGCAGAGGTCACCAGCCGATCCTCTTCCACATAGAGCGCATTGGTATCCAATTTGACCTTGGGGAAGCGGCGACTGAAATCCTGCTCGGCCAGCCAGTGGGTCGACGCCCGCTTACCGTCGAGCAGCCCCGCGTAAGCCAAGGCGTAGGTGCCATAACAGAGCCCTACCACATGAGCACCCCGCTCATGACAGCGGATGAGCGCTTTAACTAAATCGGGCGGCGGGGCTTCGTTCAAGTCATGCCAGCCAGGCACCACCGCGATATCCACGTTGTCCAAGAGCTCTAAACCGCCATCGGGACGGATCGTCATGGCGTGCTCGGCCTCCAATGATTCTCCGCCTGGAGCCACAATGGATAGATCGAATAGTGGGCGATCGATCATCACCATGCCGAACAGCGTGTAGGGCACTGAGAAGTGGAAAGGGCTAATACGTGGGTGGAGGATCAGTCCGACGCGAGGTAGAGACAAGACTTGGCTCCTAGAGTTGTATTTACTCAATACTACTACGCTGGCCCAAAAGTTTCGATCATTGGCTTTCAGGCCAATGTTTCTATTGTTTGAACGCCACTACACTGCTCGTTATCAACCCACCCACATTTTGATAGGAAGAACGTAGATGTTATTTAAAACATTAGCCAGTTCTCTCGTCCTAGCCACAGGACTCATTGCCGGTAACGCCTTTGCGGACTCAAACACCCAGGCGTCAACGCATCAAGTGCAGCAGATTCGTAATGCAACGGTGAAAATCACCTATGGGGACACCACCTTTTTGGTTGATCCGATGCTGGCCGAGCAGGGCGCTCATCCTGGCTTCGAGAATACCTATCGTAGCGAGTTGCGTAATCCGCTTGTGGGGCTACCCATGCCCTTTGAGGAGATGATCGATGACGTCGACGCTGTCATCGTTACTCACACACACCTCGACCATTGGGACGATGCCGCCCAGGAGCTTCTGCCGAAGGACATTCCCCTGTTTGCACAGAATGCTGCCGATGCTGAGCTGATTTGCTCACAGGGTTTTAGCGATGTGCGTATTTTGGATGGTGATGCGGAATTTGGTGGAGTGAAAATGCATAAAACGGGCGGTCAGCACGGCTCGGATACTCTCTATGCTGTTCCCGAACTGGCAGAAGCCCTCGGTGACGTTATGGGTGTCGTCTTCGAAGTCCCTAACCAAAAAACCACGTATCTAGTGGGCGACACCATTTGGCGTGACGAGGTTGAGCAGGCACTGACGCAATACAGGCCCGAGGTGATTGTGATGAATGCCGGCGCCGCCGAGATGACTGCTTTTGAAGGTGACCCAATCATCATGGGTAAGGAAGATACGCTGCGTATGCATCAGGCAGCCCCTAATGCTGCAATCATCGCGGTGCATATGGGCGCCGTGAACCATATGACGCTAAGCCGTGACGAGCTGTCTGATTACGTGCAAGAAGTTGGGATCCAGGATCACGTCTCTATTCCCGCTGATGGCGAAGTCATCTCCTTTTAATGCCATGGATCGCCTGTGATGGCGGCCTGTTTCTTTTTATCAATGTCTAAACGCTGGCACGTTGGCTTATTGCCTTCATTTCCCAAGCATCAACGCACTGGCTACCATACTGAAAAAGGAATAACCCCATGAGTAATCGCGCCATTATCGTCGTCGATATCCAGAATGAGTATTTTTCCGGTGGCAAGCTTCCACTAGAGGGAATTGAAAAGGCAGCGGCGAATGCCGCCAAGGTCATTGAGCATGCGCGGTCGGCAAAAGATTTCGTTATCTATGTCCAGCATGAGTCTGCTGATCCAGAGATTCCTTTCTTCACCCCGGTACGTCAGAGGTCGACATCCAATCCATGGTCGCGCCGTTGGAGCAGGAAACAGTTCTAGTGAAGAATTTTCCTAACTCGTTTCGCGAGTCTGGCTTAAAAGAGAGCTTGGCCCAACAACACATTGAGGAGGTCGTCATTATTGGCGCCATGAGCCATATGTGCATCGATGCAACCAGTCGGGCGGCGTCGGACTTCGGCTACAAGACAATCATCATCCACGATGCCTGCGCCACGATGGATCTTGACTTCGAAGGCGTTACGGTGCCAGCGTCTCAGGTTCACGCAACGATAATGGCAGCTTTGGCATTCGCTTATGGCACGGTAACTACAACGGAGTACTATATCGGGTAATGGCATAGCCCTGTACGACGTGGCCACCTCATCGCCGCCTTCGAAGCACCACGATGGGAGGCTGCACTCGGGAACTGGTTCACTCCTGATGACTTCCCGCGTGAATCGACTTGAACCAGCTGAGCAAGAGGGAAGCAATCTCATTTTTGATCTTTGCGAAAGCGCTGACACAAAGATGGGATCCCAAAGTCAAAAATGCTAAATTAATTTAAATGAGAATTAACTGAAAGACCGCTCTTGGTCGGAAACGGAGGTTAGGTCTATGCTGATCAATGGTGGCTATAGTTCATGATTCTTATGGTCTTTCCGGGTGTTTCTTGTCTGTTTACCGATCTTAGGTTTTAAGACTTTAATAAATATTTATGGGTTATATTAATACATTAATTTTAGTAAAAAAGACAGGAAGTTGCGTATATTGGTCTTAGATCTGGATGAGGTTTAAAAATAATTTCCATCGAGCTTTAGGAGATTGCGATGAAATTATCGATTGCAAATATTTTCTTGATATTCATTGTCGTCTTGGCGCTTTGGGCTACCGTATCCTACGCGGCCTACTTTTATTTCCAAGATTGGGCTGTGCTTGGACAGTTTGGGAGTTTGTTTGGGGCTGTTAACGCTCTTTTTGCTGGCTTGGCATTTGCTGGGGTTGTGACGACTTTGTTGCTTCAAATGAAAGAGATTGATGCGACACGCAAAGAGGTATCTATAACAGCAGAGCTGCTGCACAAGCAAACAACGATCTTGGCATCCCAAGCACGTTTTCTTGAGCTACAAGAAGGTGTTCAATATAGGCAGTTGCAGACTTTAGGTAATCAGCTTCGTGCTGAAATACTCCAGTTTATGTGGCAAGCGGAGAAAAGTAAGTTAGAAGGTGTAGAAGACTCTAATCAAGAAAAAGTTATTCGCCAAAATATGAAGCTATACGAGGACAAACTTAATTCAATATTTTCATCGCCATTTGGCTAACGTTTTAGATTAATTGACTATAGATGTTATGTTCCTTAGATATCGAATCTGGGGTGGCGCATATAAAGTGTCGACTGAGTTTATAACAAGGTCAGGCACTACGACGGTTTTGCCTCTAATAAAAAGCCTCGCGTCCTGACAGCATTATATTACTTTCACCTAAAAGACCGCTTCTGGCCGATGGTCGCTGCTAGCGAGCCAAAGACGACATGTACGAAAAGACAGCATGCGCGTTCAAGTGGAATATTAAGCACGCTATCTAATACAGCATTAGGTAGCAGTCATTCTCGTTGGTGATCAATATCTTCGCTGTGGCTTGGTCATGGTCTATACCCCTGCATGGCCAACCTAGCAAGGCATCATTTAATCGACAGCAGACAGCAAAACGATGACGCCTGCACCGGCAAGCAGAAATCCGCTGATCCGACTAACCCGTTCTGCGTGTGGGAGTAGCTTCTCTGCCAGAAAATAAAGAGCTAGCCCCGCCATCCAAATCAGGCTCATGACGCCGCCAACAAACATCAGCAGCATCAAAGCCCAGCAACAGCCGGTACAGTAAGCACCGTGTCTGATCCCCATGATCAGCGCTCCAGTTTTACCTTCACGCCACTCGGTCATCAGAAAGCTCAGCGGCGAGCGGCACTTGCTCAGGCAGGCCTGTTTAAGGTCGCTGAATTGGAAAGCGCCTGCAGTCATCAGCAAGGCGCCCCCCAGTAGTGGGCTCACATGCCCCATGGATGAGCTCAGCAGGGCACCCTGCTGCAAAGCCCACTGTATAATGGCGGCAACCATCGCAAACGCTAGCCACACTACAAGGTAACCAGCTACGAATATCCAGATAGCAGAAAGTGTCCCACCTACGCGCCCGTGTTGCTGGTTGATCCGAAGGTAAGTGAGAATCATCGGGCCTGCGCTGGGCAGCATCATGGCCACCATCATCACGCTCCACATTAGGGTGGCCATCCCGAGTAATCTCAGGTCGGGATAGCTTGCTCTGTCCATGCTCTCGTTCATCGGCATCTGCATGTGTAGGCCGTGCATAATCAGGTAACCCCACGCCAATATTGCCAGCGTCATCAGCGCCAACCAGGTCAATAAGCGCTCTCGCGCATGAAGGGTGCTCAACGTCAGTTCCATCGCAATTACTCCCCTCATGGTCCGCTGTAAGCGAAGGGTGAATAAAAGGCGCTGCGTTCACTGAGATCAAGGTTGATGCCGTGAGAACGATGCAATAACGACTGCGATTTTGCGACTACCAGCGTCTCGCCTGGAGCTACCGCCAGCGGATGATTGTGGATGGTAACCTCGGCCCCATTCTGGCCCTCCACAGCGGTGATTTCGGTTTCGGCGGATTCGCCGAGTTTCAGGTGTCGACGCCCCTGTTCCACTACAAAATGGATCGGAAGGGACTCTATCGCGACAACCTCGCTGATGAACGATGCCAGTAACGCCGGGTGGCCCCCGACCTGGCCGCCGAATATGCTGCCGAGTGCTTCCTGTTGACGAACGTCTGCTCGTTGGTCGATATAAAGCACCACTTTCCAGTTACCTTCAGCCATGTGGCCGGGGGAGTGCAGGGCTATAGCTACATTCCTATCGCTGAGATCCACCTCTTCGAACAGGCCCTGGGTGATATGCCAGCCCACCAGCGCGGTACATTCGCCCTCGGTAGGATTGCCGAGGTAAATGCAGGGGCAGGCGCCTTTGCAATTACAGCTTTCAAGGTATTCGCCTCGTATGTACCATTGGTGACTCATGTCGAGCTCCTCCTAGCGTCGTTGGGGGGTATTCGTCTTCTGTTAGTTTCGGTATAGCGCTAAATGGCCTGCCAGGTGTGAGGAGCTGATGAGAATTACGTGAGAATTATTTCTGAAGGTCTAGTTGTGAGCGCAGTTACTGCCCCGGCGGGTGTTTGAGACTATGCTGAACTTAGGTATCAGCCAGGTCTGAATACAAAGGGTAACCAGCCATGTGGCAATGGATGTCGGATGTGACGACCAGTCGGGTAGATAAGGCTTTTATTGGTCGCGATAGTGAGCTTGATGCCCTTCGCGGCGTGCTTGCGATAACAGGGCCTCAGGTGGTGCATGTCTATGGTATTGCTGGCATCGGCAAGACGGCACTACTGGACAGGTTGGCGACCGAGGCGAGAGACGTAGGCGCTAGCGTCATCCGGCTAGATTGTCGCCATATAGAACCCACGGAGGTAGGGTTTCTTCACGCGCTAGAAGGCACCATTGGTGGTGATCCCAGGATAGATGCACTCGTGGAAAGGTTGGGCTGGCTTGGGCCTACAGTTCTCATCGCCCTGGACACCTATGAAGTATTTAGATTGCTCGATACCTGGCTGCGGCAGATATTTGTGCCGTTGTTACCTGACAACGTACGGATTCTCTTTTTTAGTCGTCAACGCCCTTTAGATAACTGGTTTTCGGCTCCGCGCTGGGGACGATTAGTTCAGTGCGTGCCTGTACTGCCTTTGAGCCAGTCGGAGGCAAAAGCACTCCTGAGCATGCATGGCATAAAAGAAGAGGATGCGGTGTCCCTTGCTCGGGCTACCCATGGGCATCCGCTGGCGCTGACACTGGCGGCTACTGCCAGCCGAGAAAATCACGCCCGGGCATGGCCGCAAGAGACGGTGCTGCAGCATGCGGTTGATGAACTAAGTCGTATGTTTCTTGCTGATGTGGACGATCCGGTGAGTCGGCATGTGCTGCAGGGAGCTGTGGTGCTGCGCCGTGCCACCGTTACACTATTACAGGCA
Source organism: Vreelandella sp. H-I2 (assembly GCF_052959335.1). Classification (NCBI taxonomy): domain Bacteria; kingdom Pseudomonadati; phylum Pseudomonadota; class Gammaproteobacteria; order Oceanospirillales; family Halomonadaceae; genus Vreelandella; species Vreelandella sp. H-I2. The sequence goes on along the minus strand of NZ_JBRAMC010000003.1, from coordinate 497,214 downwards.
ATGTTTCCTGAATTTGGCCCTCAAGATGCCTACGAGCGGCTGCGGAGGTTGCCATTTGTGGATGGTGTGCATGATGGATTGATTATCCATGAGGCCATTCGTGATTCGCTTGCTCGCTCCTTACATGCAAGCGACCCTAGCCGATATCTAGACTACCGGCGGTCAGCTTGGCGACAACTGGTTTCCGAAGCGCAATCCGCCGCTTGTGACGATCTGTGGCGCTACACCGCGGACATGCTCTATTTAATTGAAAATCCAGTGGTGCGTGAGGCCTTTTTTCCTACCGGTACAGCGCTTTACACGATAGAAGTAGCACACTCTCAAAACACTGAATCACTTACCAGGATTGTCCGAACCCATGATGGACGCCAGGCCAGTGAGCACCTTCTGCAATGGTGGCGGCGCTTGCCGCAGACCTTTTCTATTGTACGAGGGCAAACGGGGCAGGTTGAAGGCCTGTACTGCAAGCTGCGTTCCGACCAGATTGAACCCGCGTGGTTGTTCAATGACCCTGTGACCGCTCAGTGGTGTTCACATATAGAACAGAACCCTATGCGGTCGGGGGAAGTAGCGCTATTTTGTCGCCGTTGGCTTAGCCTCAATGAAGGCGATTCACCCAGTGAAATACAGGCGGCAGTCTGGCTGGATCTTAAGCGTAGCTACATGGAACTGCGCCCTCATCTTCGCCGGGTCTATCTTACGGCTACCGACCTAGGTGCCTACAGCCAAGTGGCACAGCGACTGGGATTTGAAGTGCTTGCCGGGAGGGAAGTTGAACTGGATGGTGTCAGTTATCCTAGTGCGGTGCTCGACTTCGGTCCAGCGTCTGTGGATGGTTGGCTGAAAGAGCTCGCCGCTGCAGAGCTGGGAATAAAGCGAGCCCATGCCTTGTTGGATGAAGAATCTCGGCAACTGATCTTGGCGGAAGGCCCCATTGCTCTTACTCCGCTGGAGTTTGGCGTCATGCGGTACCTAACTGAACGCCAAGGCAAAGCAGTGTCCCGAGGTGAGCTTTTGCAACATGTCTGGGGCACACATTATCAGGGAGGCAGCAATGTGGTTGATGCCATTGTGCGCACCTTGCGCCGCAAACTTGGCCACCTCTCTGCGCGGATAGAGACGGTGATAGGGGTGGGTTATAGGCTGCGATGATCGATAACGCTTATCCCTTCTTGATCAGTGACAGAGAAGAAAGTGACAGGCTTAGACTAATTTAATAGCTTAGCAAATCGCCACGGCTACTCTAGACGCCCGTTGGGTTCTTAGAAATAACGCCGTTCATGCTCGACCGGTGACAAGTTATTACTCCTGCCACCGTCTCGCCATTACCAGAAACGGTCATAGAACACCCGCCAAGGGCCTTAACTCTTTGGAAGATTCATATAATTAGAATTACGCAGTATTGTCTTTCGTTCAGTCGTCTGCCCTTCGGCCTGCGGTGCGAGTGAGGTAAAGATATGATCGACCACGATTTTCTTTCCGAAATGCTGCGCAGCGTCCGTCTGTCCGGCGCGGTGTTCTTTGAGGTGGACGCGGCAGCGCCCTGGGTGGCGGCAGCGCCGCCCAAAGAAACAATTGCGCAGACAGTGGTGTCTGGCGCGCAGCACGTGATCGATTTCCACGTCATTGTCGAAGGTAGCTGCTGGACAAGGCTGACCAATCCCGACAGCCAGCCGATCAAGCTGGGGTCAGGAAGCGTAGTGGTTTTTCCGCACGGCGACACGCATGTCCTTGCCAGTGATCCGGGACTTGATGCGGAGCCGAACCTAGCTGCATTCGATGAGGTTGCGCGCGGGCGCTCGCTGCCGTTCCACATTGACTTCAGGGACGGCGAAGTTGGTACCACTCGGCTTCTGTGTGGCTTCCTCGGCTGTGACGGGGCACCCTTTAATCCGCTGATCTCGGCGCTCCCTCGGGTCATTCATGTACCTAATGGTTACGGCAGCGGCGACGGATTCCTTGGACATCTGATCGGCGCTGCTGCGCGCGAGACGGAAGCGACCGATGCTGGCAGCGGCGGGGTTCTGGTAAAGCTGAGTGAGCTCATCTTCATAGAGGTGATCCGGAGGCACGCGGCTTCCCTGCCTTCTAATGCGGATGGCTGGCTCGCCGGTCTACGCGATCCAGCTGTAGGCAGAGCGCTGCGCCTGTTGCACCGCAATTGCGCCCGCCACTGGACGGTTGCAGAACTCGCGCGCGAGGCGGGAATGTCGCGCACCATTCTTTCAGAGCGATTCACAGCGCTTCTGGGCATACCGCCCATGAGCTATCTCACGAGTTGGCGGATGCAGCGAGCGGCAAGTCTGCTTAGTGCAGGGACGGCAACGCTCGCCCAGATTACGGACGAGATCGGTTATGAGTCCGAGGCCTCGTTCAGCCGTGCCTTCAAGCGGATGACGGGCCTATCACCAGCGCACTGGCGGCAAAAAGCGCGGCATCGCTGACTGCCCCGGAAGCTCGCGTCCCCGAGGCTATCCCCAGCGGCACATTATGAGCATCACCCGGCCAGCTGTACCTCAGCGTCGGGTACTATGTTCTGGTTGAGACGGAACCGGTTCTCCGGGTCGTAGCAGGCCTTGACTGCGGTGAGCCGGGCATAGTTTGCGCCGTAGGCCTCAGCCACGCGGGCGCTTTCCTCGGCCGGCATGAAGTTGACGTAGACGCCCGCTGAGTAAGGAGCAAGTGCCTCGAAAAGCCCTCGCGCCCAGCCACGGGCTGCGTCGTCCTTTGCCGGATCCTGCCAGCGAGTGTGAATGTTGACCACGTAATGGGGGCGGCGCTGAACGAAGGCGGTCTCATGCGGGGCGACGCGAGACATTGCGCCGCCTATGTGAGCGACAAAAATCTCCGTTTCCGCGTCGGGCAAGCGATCAACGGCCTCGATAAGCGCTTCGACAGCGGTGTCGGGTAATTCGAGCAAGTCATGGGACTTCCAATAGTTGCGCGCACCTGGGATCAGGAGCGGATCGAAGATCTGCTGGAATTCGACAAAGGGCTGAATGCCCGCCAGAAGCGCGAGCGGGTTGTTGATCGCTCTGAGCGGAGCGATTGAGGCCTCGCCCTCTTCGGGTTCTCCTGCGTAGCAAAACGCCATCATTGCGATACCGGTGCCGTGTGATTCCTCGGGCAGGAAAGGCATCGGTGGCGCATTGCGCACCACCATCCACGTCGTCAACGCCTCCGAGCCGCCTTCCATCAGCTCCCGCTGAAGCATGAAGAGCTCCCGTGCCCGTTCGAGCGGCAGGAAGAGTAGGCCGCACAGCAGGTTGGACCGGACAACCCTTGCCTGGAATTCGAAACGGGTGATAACACCAAAGTTGCCACCTCCACCGCGGATCGCCCAGAAGAGATCGGGGTTCTCGTCCGCTGTAGCACACAGCCGCGCGCCATCAGCGGTGACGACATCGGCCGCAATCAAGCTATCGATCGTGAGTCCGTGCGCACGCGTCAGCCAACCAAAGCCGCCGCCGAGGGTGAGACCTGCAATGCCGGTCGTCGAGTTTATGCCGACGGGTACCGCAAGCCCGTAGGGCGTGGTCGCCGCATCGAGAGCGGCCAGCGTGGCGCCGGGTCCCACCTGGACGCAGTGTGTCGCAGGGTTCACATCGACACTATTCATCGCGGAGAGATCAATCATCAGGCCGCCTTCTGTAACCGCGTTCCCCGCTATATTGTGCCCGCCACCTTTTATGGAGATGAGCGCATCGGTCTGGCGTGCGAAGTTCACTACTGCGGCGACATCATTGGCATCGGCGCAACACGCGATCAGAGCGGGCCGATTGTCAATCATCGCATTCCAGACGCAGCGGGCCGTGTCGTAGCCCTCACCGCCAGGCAGCAGCAGTGGGCCGGTCATATCAGCGCGCAGCGCCGAAATCATCTTGGCCGGAAGGCTTCGTGTTCCGCCGTCGAGTGTTTTGAGAATGAAATCGGTCATGGCTTTGATCCTTTTGGAGAGTATGAACCGGCTGCCGCGCTGCCCGCCGTAAGGGCGGGGAGCTACCGTAGATCCCTCTTTCGAGGGCACTCCATAAGCATACGAGCCGGCCGCATTACCAGGAATTGCCGTGCGTCCGGGTGAAACTGCCGTTCGTCCGGAATAGCAGGAATTGAGGGTCAACCTGCTCAGGTTGGTCACTATCAGAAGAGCGCCGGCATGGTTGGCCGCGCGCAGGTAGCCAAACCAGCCCTGTTTGAACGATACGCGCTGCAGGCAATAAGGCAGGTCAAGGCTTGGGCCGGTATGAAAGCTGTTCTGCGGGGCTGGGATAACGGTGGAGTAGGGTTACAGTAACAATAGCTTATTTTTTTATATGAAAATATCTTGAGTACTTAGGGCAATTCAAATATTTACTGCGGGCAGGTGAGGGCATCTTTTGTGCTAGAGAAACCTAAATGGGTAAACCAGGCTATTGCATTACCTCCTGCATTATCGCCATCGCTCATTAAAGCAATGCCATCAATATGGCTAAGATAGCTTCCGAAGAATTCAGCGAAGTCAGCACGTACATCGCGAACTTCAGCTACCCAATCGCCAACACGATTTTCACCGCTTTGTAGAGCGATTGGCTGTGCTCGTTGCGTAAACGCATTGGGCCAGATAGCGTCCTGGGTTGGGTGGAAGCCCACACATAGTTCACCGACTCCACCTGCCAAGGCAAAAGTCCCGTTTTACGTGCAACATAAACGCGAGCAGGGTAGTCATCGCCAGCTTTAGTAGTTTCGTCCCACCCTGGGTAGGTATTGCTGATTTGCCAGCACCAATGCAGATAAGGTGTTTTATTTAAGTCGATTTCACGTTCAAGTTAGCGGGCAGATGCTTGGCCCTGGGATTTGGCTTCCAATACAGGACGGCCTGATTTTTCAACGATAGCGTATCGGGTTTCACCCTCAAAACTGCGGGTGGGCCAAGTCATGATCTGGTTAGGACTGAAATACACTTCCTGGGCGAGTGCCTCCCCAATAAACGGTGAACCGCATATACTAGCCGCTAGCATTAAGACCGCATTGCTACGATTAATACGGGGCATGATGATCGCCTTTATCGTTTTACTAACTTGCCCATTCCTGCAGGAACAAGACGACTTCAAAAAGTTTTCGGTGAGTATTCGGTGTAGGCAAGCCAGAAAGAAAAAACATAAGTTTTAGTAGTCGCCAACTAGGCTCAGTTTTTTGAGCCTAGTTGGCGGTTTAGCGTTACTCCACCTCACCGACTCCCTTGGTCACATCGGCCATGCTGCCATACTCCTGGTCGGGCATGTCGCGGATAACATCACGGACATCTTCTTCTGCTCCGTTTTCCTTGGCATGTCTCTCAAGGTCGGAGCGGCTAGCGGGAAAATCTATACCGCTAAGATGATGCGTCACATTAGCGGGGGATTGACCACCAAGGCCTCTTGTCATGATTCGCCTCCTTTGCTGAAGTTTCCTTTCCAACAGTTTCCTTACAAAACCGAGCAGGTACGAATGTCTCAACATCAACCTGTCTTTGTGAAGGTAGAAGATGCTAAAAGGGAGGAGCAAGGAATTTACTGTATTTACGTTTATTTAACATTTTTAAAGTTATGACGATGTCTCTTTATGCAGCCTGTCAGCATATAGAGAGTGTCAGTGAAAGGAGGCATGTGGCTAAGTTTCATTTCCCTTGCAAAGGTATTCGTATTGGCTACCTTGGAAAATACTAGGCAGTTGATTCATCCTATTAACGGGTATAAGTCTGTCTTGGGTTATCCGCCAGGGCAAAAGCTATCTCATGGAGAAGAGGGAGCATGGTGTTTTAGTTAGGCGAAGCGATTAATTGAGAGGACAAGGAAGTCGATGTCAAATCAAAGACGAGGGAGTGTGGTGGTTTACCCTGGCCCCGATCAAGAAGCCGAGCACGAGCGAGCCACACATCACGAGATTGCCCGGCGGCTCGCCAAGCTTCAAGGTCTGGATTTCGCCGGTGAGTACGACCCGGCGAAGGATTACCCCGAGCCACTTTATTTCGTACCGGTTGACGTATTTGTGGGCGTGGAAAAAGCCCAGCGATTAGACATACGGAACGAATATGATCTGTTCGGTGGTGTCGTGCCCGAGCACTTCATGGCCACGAAATCGATTGCGCACCCTTTGGTCGGCCCCGAGTCGAATGCACCGTTAGCTTGGCCAGAGGAATTTTGTCGACGTGTGCATGAGGTTGTCCTCACCGGATACTCGGCATTTTCATTGGAAGATGCGCAGGTGGCGGGATTGCGTCTACTTGAGTACGGCCCGGTTCGCATGAAGTCGGTACGGGCCACTGCAGGGCGAGGCCAAGCCCTCATCACTTCTGCTGATGAACTCACTGATAAGCTAAATTCGTTGGATGCAGAGGAAGTGGCGAGACACGGCCTTGTGCTCGAAGAACATCTTGCTGATATAACCACCTATAGTGTCGGACAAGTGCAAGTTAGTGATTCCCTGATTTCCTATTATGGTACACAGCACCTCACCACCGATAATCAGGGCGCCGTCGTCTATGGTGGAACGGATCTTGTCGTCGTTGAAGGTAGTTTCGAGGCGCTGCTTGCGTTGGAACTCTCTGACGAGGTCCGCAATGCGATAGCGAAAGCACGTGTTTTCGACACGACGGCAACGCAGTGCCTTCCTGGCTTTTTTGCCTCACGCCGCAATTACGACGTAGCATGCGGGGTGGATGCGACGGGGGCCCGACGCGTTGGCGTACTGGAGCAGTCGTGGCGTATCGGTGGCGCAAGCAGCGCGGAAGTCGTGGCGCTGGAAGCCTTTCAAACAAAACCCGCTTCGAAAATCGTGCACGCTTCATCAATTGAAATCTACGGTACAGAGAGACACCCACCTCCCGATGCAACCATTCTCTATAGCGGGGTTGATGCAGACGTGGGACCGATAACGAAATGCGTCATGTTGGGCTGTTATGACTACATGTAGTGAAGCGATCGAGATCGCGGTCGATAAGGGTAAGGTGGCTGGCACCGTACTGTCTCCTGAAGCCAGGAAACCAGGCGTATTGTTTGTGCATGGGTGGGGTGGTAGCCAGGAGAGTGATCTTATACGCGCCAAGCGTATTGCCGCACTTGGCTGTATTTGCCTCACTTTTGACCTTCGCGGACATGGCGATACGCTGGCGCAGCAGCAAATTGTCAGCCGAGCCGATAATCTTCGTGACGTGATCGCAGCTTACGATGTGCTTGCCAACAATCCAGATATCGATCGCTCGGCGATTGCCGTGATGGGCAACAGTTATGGTGCGTATTTGGCTTCCATACTGAGTACGCAACGCCCGGTAAAGTGGTTAGCGTTGAGCGTTCCTGCGCTTTATCGGGATGCGGAATGGGACGTGCCCAAGAGGCAGCTGGATCGAGAGGATTTGGCCGAGTACCGCAGCATGCAGGTGATTTCGAGTGAGAACAGAGCGCTAGCTGCTTGCGCTCAATTCGAAGGCGATGTGTTGCTCGTCGAAGCTGAGCACGATCACTTGGTCCCCCATGAAACCATCATGAACTACCGCAGGGCCTTCGAGAAGGCACATTCGATGACCCATCGCATCGTGGATGGTGCGGATCACGCAATGACTAGTGAAACCTGTCAGCAGGCGTATACCTCTGTTCTTTCCGCCTGGGCGATAGAAATGATCGTTGGACGCCGTGTTGGTTTCATGGAATCGAGTATGCTGCGCGCACCTTAAGATGAGCGGTCTTATGTGGTGATTGTGCGTTGTCGAGTCGAAGGAGGAGATATGACCCCCCGAGAGTTACGGTACGAAGTGATGCGCGAGCAATATCAGACTCAGAGGGATCGTCGTGAGCAAATAAGGGGTAGCGTGGCAACACCCGTTTCAGCAATGGCTTTTACAGTTTTTAATTTGTCCACGCTTGCTAAGCATATAAACACTCAAAGTATGAATGAGCCGTTGGGGCTTCTACTTGTAGTAATATTCATTGTCAGTATCGTTTTACTTCTTGTTGGCGCTACGTATATTATCATGGTCGAAAGAGGGTTTATTTATGTCGATCCGCCTGATTTGAGAGAAATGCTTTTAGCCGAGGAAAAATTTAGGGGGCGAGAGGAAAGAACCAGTGATGAAGAGGTCGGCGAAGACTTAAAGGAACTGCTTACTGGGAGTTTTGATATAGTTTATCGATGGTATTTTACAGCCAATGAAAAGGCAGCGAGGGAAAGAACTCGTGGCCTGCATCTTATCCTCTTAGCTCTTATTATGATTGTTCTCGGTTATTCTATTCTCCCTTTTACGGTTGAATAAAATGTTTAAAATTTTTAAACGAAATTTAAAGCGAAAGCACATCCATCGTAAACCCGATGAGGTGCCGCCCTGGGTGAGAAAAAGGCTCTATTTTAGCCTGCTGCATCTTCTTGAGGAGGAGCAGCACGAGAAAGAATTATTAAATTTGCCCATTAAGCCAAGGCTCTGTGTGGTCGATGAGGAACAGGTAGTGATGATAAGACCTGTAGACCGCAAGGAAATACATGTGGATGACCAAATGCGTCAGGCCAGGGCAGAAAAGCGAGAGGAAACCGAATCAAGAAAGGAGAGTCGATGATTATAAAAGGTGCTTTAGTGATAACCTACTAACTTATTGTCAAAAGCTGTAAGCCTTATTAACTGCTTTTTAGATGAAAGGTGCGCCTGTAAAACGGTAACAATTAAATTTTTTTCTAGGTAAATAGGTAGATAGGTAGATAGATAAGTAGCTATGTAATGTAATCTCTGGCTTTTGAATGTTGGCATAGCTAGGCCCCTTTAGATTTGCTTTTTGTTAATAAATCCATAGAAAGGATTCGTAATTTTACCAAACACTCCATTTAGGGCTATGGTTTTATTATTAGGCTTTTGGATGCACTAGTCATTCGGTTCTATCGCTGGTCAATGGCATCGAAAATTTAATTGAACACAGGGATTGGGGGTTGCAACGACTTCTGTTTGTCAATCCCACCTGCCAATAAATGTACTGGTCAGTGAGTTTTTTATTTGTTAATACAATAGCAATAAGTGCATCGTCTGCGGTTCTTAGCGTATCTGGAGTACTCCCTGTAACACTTGGGCTGATGTGCAAAATTCAGGATGGGCTGGGTCTCTCCTTACAGAGTCATCCATGAATACTGACACAACGGATAAGCCTGACGTAGTAAGGAGCAGTGAAATGAAACCGGTCTTTATAAATTGCATTGCCTCAGCGGTCCCGGATTTTGATATACATAGCAAATTTATCGAATACTGCCCGCGGCTTATGCCGGACAAGCGGTCAATCAAACTGTTCCAACGGATGGCGGAACGGGCGCAGATAGAACATCGATACTCGTTTCTACAACCCCATCCTGATGAGGATAAGTTGGATGTGGAGGAGTTCTACAGGAATGACGCTTTTCCTGACACGCAGGCACGCATGCAATATTACGAGCGTTTTGCGTTCACATTAGCGAAGCGTGCACTGGACCAACTTGACCTCACCGGCACAACCCATTTAATAACCACTACCTGCACTGGTTTTTATGCACCGGGGTTGGACCACCAATTGATTCGCCATTACGGGCTGCCAGGCAGTATCGAACGCACTAACGTCGGTTTTATGGGCTGTTACGCGGCGATTAACGCACTGAAGTTGGCTCGGCATATTGTCCGTTCCGAGCCACAGGCGAAAGTACTGGTGTTAAACCTTGAACTCTGCACTCTCCATCTCCAACCCACAGGAACACTCGAAGAAATTTTATCGTTCGCCATTTTTGCCGATGGTTGCGCGGCAAGCATTGTGTCAGCGCAACCCGTCGGCATCGAGATAGAGAGTTTCCACTCGGATGTGTTGCCGGAAACGGAAGATCTGATTACTTGGCGTGTTGGTAACCAGGGTTTCGACATGCATTTGTCAGGCAAAGTACCTGGCACCATTGCCAACAATCTACCGCTTGTAATGAACACGCTACTGGACGGCTATAGGCGCAGTGATATTGCGCATTGGGCAATTCACCCAGGCGGACGTACGGTGTTGGATGCTGTGAGAACGGGCGCGGAACTTGAAGAGCATCAACTGACCGAGTCACGGGAGGTACTTAGAAAGTTTGGCAATATGTCGTCGGCCACCATTATGTTTGTACTCCAAACCATGTTGAGCAACGCCAAAAAGCCGGGGCCAGGCCTAGCCATGGCATTTGGGCCTGGCTTAACGGTCGAAAGTATGCGCTTCGTACTTTAGGGATACATCGAGTCATGCCGGACTTCAGTCAACGCAGCGACGAAAAGGAACTCATGGATGAAGAAGATATTTCATTTGAAGAATTCCACGATTGCCTCGTCGGCCTCGAACGTATCAATCATCTAACGTTGGCCTATCGGCCAACTTTGCAATGGCTTCATCCTTGGTTCGAAAACAACGAACATCTTGTCATACTTGATGCCGCTAGCGGCGGTGGGGACATGTTGCGTCAAATCGCCAAGAAATGGCCTAATCGTGCTGCGGCTGAGATGGGTTGGGATCTGGTAGGGGTTGATTTGAACCCGTGGTCGAAAAAGTCTGCTGAAACTCGACCGATGTCTTCCGCCATCAGTTACAAAACGGCGAATGTGTTTGAGTTCGAGCCGGACCAGCCCATTGATATTGTTATATCGTCGCTATTTACGCACCACCTTACCGATAAGCAGATAGTGGAGTTTGTGCGCTGGATGCACAGGCGTGCACACAAGGGCTGGTTTATCAATGATCTGCATCGGCATCCCATTCCTTATTATTTTATCAAGGGAGCCACTGCACTATTTAGCCGTAATCGGCTGATCCGTAACGACGCCGCTGTATCGGTGGCGCGCGCATTAACGATGGCCGATTGGCAGCGGCTGATTAAAGAAGCGGGGCTTGATGGCCATGTGCGTGTTCAGTGGTTTTTTCCTTTCCGTATCTGCGTTTCCTGCAATAAAGAATCACCAACCCAATGAGCGACGAGACGATCATCATAGGCGGTGGGCCAGCGGGGTCTGCGGCGGCAATTAAATTAGCCAAGCAAGGCATGCCTGTGCGCCTTCTAGAGCGCAAACTGGGCCCGCATCATAAAGTTTGCGGCGAGTTCATCAGCTATGAAGCTGCGCAATACCTTGATGAACTGGGTTTGGGCCTAGCGGCGTTAGGTGCTGAGCCCATCCGTCACGCTCGATTTTATAACGGTGAAAGCGAACTTATATTCAACCTGCCTTTCACTGCGTGGAGCCTTTCTCGATGTAAGTTGGATTCGGCTCTGCTTGAGCAGGCTGCATCTGCGGGGGCGAAAGTAGAGCTTGGCACGACGGTCAGACACTTATCTCGCGCAGGCGATGAGTGGGTGTTGCTTACCAGAAATCGATCTAGCAACGGGCAAACCGGCACAGAACTTTCAGCAAACACGGTCTTTCTTGCTAATGGTAAGCATGAACTGCGTGGCTGGAAGCGTCGTACACGTGCGTACCGTCATTCGTCCAATCACCACAACGTCATTGGTCTGAAGATGCACTTTAGCCCCAGCGCATTGCAGCAGGTCGCATGGCCCGGTACCGTTGAGATTCATTTATTCAAAGGGGGCTATGCCGGCCTGGAGCCGATAGAAAAGGGAGGGATTAATCTTAGCTTTTTGATCCAGCAAGATATCTATAAAACATGTGGTGGCCATTGGCTCGGGGTGCTTGACTGGCTTAGACGGACGTCTTCCCACATGGAGCAACGCCTCGCCAATTTAGTGCCACGTTGGGATGAACCCTTGGCCGTTTCCGGTGTTCCTTATGGCTATATTCATACACCCGGTGATTCGATACCAGGCCTATTCCCGCTGGGGGATCAAGCAGCGGTTATTCCTTCATTTGCAGGCGATGGAATTGCCATCGCATTGCATACGGCGTCACTGGCTACCCGCGTTCACGCCTCAGGTGGCGATTCCAAAACGTACCAACGCATGGCCTACAAAGATCTAACGCCTCCTGTACGTAATGCGGAGCTACTTGCCAGCGTGTTAGCCCATCGCCTAGGGCGAAAGGCGGCCTTCATTTGCGCGCGGCAATGGCCAGTGTTGCTGAGGGCAATGATACTCCACACGCGGGTTGGTCAATATTAGCCAATACAGCTAGTTTGCACGAATTGGCCTTGGCTCCTATCTTGGTAATTATTAGCTTGGGCATAAATAGACTAATGGGCTGATAGCGTTTTTTGCTTGTTAACGCGTATTGATCTGAATGATTCGATAAAGGAGAAGTCGAATGTTGAAATTTTTGGCTAGCACCGTAGGGATAATTTTCATGATAGGCCTGTTAGTGGTCATCGGTCTTCTGATGTTGATTTTCTAATCAACCCTCATGTTTATTTAATTATAAACCTGCACTACCAAATTCTTGAGGAAGCGGGCCTTATGGTCATAAGATCTGCACTTCCAAAAAGCAGGCTATGAGCAAGTAGGCCTGTTATTTGGGTTCGCTTCTTCTTGGTAGCTTTGGTCTCTTCCTGACGGCCCCATTGATGGCTCGCCCCCCAGTACACCACGCTATTGCACTGCACTTGAGGTTTTATTCTCGTTGAGGAAAGCGGTGAGAATTCATTTAGCGTACTTCCGTAAAACATAAATTTTCGCTAACAGTTTGGCATGATCGGTAAATTACTCCTATGTTGTCGAAAAGACGCGGGGGTAATGATGATGGAAGCACTAGCGAGAAAGCTGCGGCTTAAGACTGATCCCACCATTTTTTTTACCTCTGCAGGGATAATGATCCTTTTTCTAGTGGTGCTGCTGATTGCGCCTGAGGCAATAGGGGAGGCCTTTGGTGCTGGGCGTGAATGGATCGTTACCAACCTTGGCTGGTTCTTTATTTTTGGTGTGACGAGTTGGGTGGCATTTCTACTGTGGGTCGCGATCAGCCGTTTCGGGTCGATCCGCCTGGGTGGTAATGATGCGAAGCCGGCCTATGATAACGTCTCCTGGTTCACCATGCTGTTCGCGGGCGGTATCGGTACGGTGTTGATGTTCTGGGGTGTGGCCGAACCTATTTCACACTTTGCTACCCCACCAAGGCCGAATGTCGAGCCCTTCTCGGTGGAAGCTGCCGACGATGCGATGAGTTTTTCGATCTATCATTTGGGACTTCATACATGGTCGATTTTCACCATGCCAGGCTTGGCTTTTGCCTACTTTATTTATCGTTATAACCTGCCGATGCGTTTCAGCTCGGTATTTTATCCGTTGATAGGCGACCGCATTTATGGGCCCCTCGGTAAAACGCTTGATGTCTTTGCCATTCTCGGCACCCTCTTTGGTGTATCGGTTTCTCTTGGTTTGGGCACCCAGCAAATTAATGCGGGGCTAACGGAATTGTTTGGTATTCCTGATGCAGTGGTGACCAAGGTGCTTATCATCGCCATCCTGACAGCTGTTGCCGTGGGGTCGATTGTGGCAGGGTTGGATTCAGGCGTGAAACGGCTTTCCAACATCAATATCGGCATGGCCGTTGGCTTGATGCTGTTTGTGCTTTTTACCGGTTCGACTGTTTTTCTTTTACGTGCGGTTGTAGAAACCTTTGGCCTTTACATATCCAACCTACTCCCCATGGCGTTTTGGAATGACACCCTGGCGAGTTATACCAGTGATGATGGAAGTGGTTGGGGGTGGCAGGGCAGTTGGACAGTGTTCTATTGGGCCTGGACAGTGACCTGGTCACCTTTCATCGGGATCTTCGTCGCACGAATTTCCCGTGGCCGGACCATCCGTGAGTTCGTCCTAGGCGTGCTGTTTGCGCCCTCTGTTTTTACACTGGTCTGGTTTGCAGTTTTTGGCTGGTCTGCCATGGAGATTGACGGGATTGGGGCCGACGCACGAGCGGCAATGGGGGCACAAGCCGGTGTTTTATCTGATGCCGTCGGTGAAAGCATTCCTCTTGCCATGTTCGCGTTTTTCGAAAATTTCCCCGCGGCTACCTTAATCCAGGGCCTGGCAGTAGTGGTTGTCGCCATCTTTTTTGCCACGTCATCGGACTCCGCTTCCTTGGTCGTCGATATGCTATGTACCGGCAATGCGGATCCTGGCCCCTGGCATCAACGTGTATTCTGGGGCGTCTCTGAGGGTATGCTGGCTGCCATGCTCATCGTGCTGGCAGGCGATGCTGGGCTTACCGCACTGCAAGAGGTGATCACCGTTGTCGGCCTGCCGATGTTTATTTTGGTATTTGCAATGATGATTGCATTGTTCCGCGGCTTAACCCATGAAGATCTCAGCGAAGTGAAGGTAGGTGCCCCACCCAAGCCCGAAGAGCTGGCACCGGATGACTAATTTAAGAAGGAACTTGAGACATCAGCTTGAGGTGCGGTCATCCTTTGGCTGTGACTCGCTACCCTCTTGGAGACGTTCGATAGACGCTTTTCCCTGCTGCGATAAAGCCGCCAAACGATCAATCTGCTCATCTAGCCGGGGCAGGGCATCCTGACGATAGGTCGAGAGATCATTGATTGCGCCCATCACCTCGCTGAAGGCCTCCTCAAGCACTTGCATGTCGAGCATCGCAGAGGAGGCCCGTTTTTGGATGTCCACGCCTTGCTGGCGCAGAGCTTTCGCAGTCCCGCTAATCATCTGCGCAGTGGTCGTATTGAGCGCTTCGATGCGGTCCAGCACCAAGCGCTGATTGGCCATCGCCATAGCAACTGTCACAGCAACGGTAAGGGCCGACACGGTGACATTAATGGCCCTGTCAACGCCGCGCATCAATTCTCGGTTGTTGCGTATAATAACCTCTAGCGCCAGCACGCCTTGTTGACTCACCGCCAGCTGCTGCTGAAGGTCGACAATGCGTTGGCGTAGAGGAAAAAGCAGCTCTTCTTCAAGGAAGTGACGCCTTGGGTCATCGGGATCGCGAGCGGCGATCTCCTCTTGCAGGCGGTGGTCGATCAAACGGCCCAGCGCAATTTGGCGGTCCAACTCGGCAAGAATTTTATTTAACGCCTGCTGGTCATCGCTCAGGGTAAGGTTGTCGCGATACAGCATATCGCGACCGCCTGTTAAATCATCGATGATGGCGTCCAGTGCCTGCTGGGCATTTTCGAACTTTTGGAAATAGCGCTGCAGGCGGCTGTCAATGCCGGGAATGATCGCCAGAATGCGGTCCAGAGCATTCGGTGCCAAGCGGTGACGAGCGGGATCAAGCCCTTCCATACGCCCACGCAGATCGGTCAGTGCCTTGGCTACCGGACCGCCTTCGTCGCTCTGGTGGGCCAACTGGCGTAGCGGCGTCTGTAACATTGCACTGCGGTGAGCGGCTTGCTGCTGTAGTTCAAGCCCCATCTCATCGACGGCTCGGCGCTGGCGCCCCTTTGATACGTCTTCACCCTCAGCGAGGATATCCTCGATAAAGCGGTCGGCCTTTGCTTCTAGCTCGGCGTCGGATGAGTTAGCCTGGCCATTGCCCAGTTGGCTAGCGATGTCATCTACCGGGGGTAGGGAGAGGGGTTTATCACCGGATGGCTGCGTCATGTAAATCTCCTGATTACTCTTTGCGGGCATAACGATCTGCGCCTTCGACAAAGCGGCGCAGGTCCTCCAGCGCCTTCTCTGTGGTGACTGAAGCCTGAGGGCGAGCCGTTTCGATGCGCGCCATGGAAACAGCGGTATCGTCGAGCACGGTCAGGGCAGACTCGATGCGGGCGGTAAGCCCATTCAGCCGGTGTTCCGTTTCCACCAACAGGTCCAGGCGTCGCACCAGGGCGGCGCGTTCTTCCTCGCTTAATTGCCTACCCTTCTGAGAAAGGCGATGGCGCACGTAATTCCCGTCCACACTGACCACCCCGCGGGCCTGGGACGCCATTGTGGTCAGCGTATCCACTGCCCCGAGACAGACCTGAGTCACCAAACCGCGCGAACGCTCGAAAGCCAGCTCGCCAGTGTGGAAACGGCTACCCAGGACATCTAGCAAATGACGATAACGGCTATATAGCCGATCCGCCTGAATTGCTAGATCGGGGCGATGTACGTCTAGCAGGTGCTGCTTAGCCCGGCACATGGCGAGCACCAGCTCATCTGCTCCTTCGGGCGGTCGTGCCGGGTCGAGCACTGACACTCCCGCTTCATAGGCCTTGTGCTCCTCCTGAACACGTTGTTTATGTGCTTTGGCCACTCTTTGCGCCTCCGCGCGACGTTCACGTCGGCGGGCCAGCCAGCCACGCAGTGTTCGCTCGATTGGCAACGCCACAGGAATAGCAACGAGACCCGCTAACCAACCAAACAGGCTGGGGCTGAAACCACCCCACAGGGAGGTTAGCCATAGCAGCACACTGAGGGAGGGAACCACCAAGCAATAGCGCAATATCACCTGCAGTCGGCTAGGCGCCAACGCCGGATGCGCCAAGCCAGGGTTGAAAAGGCCAACCAAGAGCCAGGGCAGGCAGGTCATAAAAAGACCGTAGGAAAATCCCTGTAGGAATCCCAACATTGATTCGACCATCCTTCATTCATGAATCGCAAACACCCAGTGTAGAGTAACTGAGATAGGGCGCTAAGCACCATTGGTCAGCTACGATCTGGCAACGATGCCTGATCTCCCTCGCCACGCTTATGACCTACTGCCTTCGCGCACTTAGACGGCTTTAAAGCACTAACTTTATACGCTGCTTGAACATTTATGCTGGTGTATCGAAAAGCGAGAGGGAACTTAGAAGGCTTGATTTATATGCCGTAGCTTAAACGATGAAACTTAATGACAAAGATTTATCGTTTTTTAATTTTAACTTTTAATATGCTAGAAGCTTATAAAATATTAATAAAAATAAAATTAATGACCCGTTATGCTGCCTTGTAATCATTGAATTTTGATTTTTTAATTAATATAAAATTATCCCTCTTAGAGGCTCTTATAACGTCTCGACAATACTAAAGGCGTTTACTACGGTTAGTAGAATCACGATTCCAACAGGGATAGAGGGCGTCTTATGGTCAAGGAGAACGACTGCACCATTGTCTATGATGGGAAACAGTTGTCGGGCAGGGCGGGCATGCCGCTGATCGACTTTCTTGAACTTAATAATATCGATTTGCCACATGTTTGTTATCACCCCTCGCTGGGTCCGCTAGAGACCTGCGATTCTTGTTGGGTGGAAGTAGAGGGTGAGTTAAAGCGTGGTTGTACGCTGAAAGCCCAAGAAGGATTGACGATTACCAGCCAGAACGAATTTGCTGTGGCTGCACGCCATGAGGGCATGGATCGCCTACTCAGCAAGCACGAGCTCTATTGCACCGTGTGTGAAAACAATACCGGTGACTGCACTTTACATAACACCATGGCAGAGATGGATATTCCCATCCAGCGCTACGAGTTCCAGCGCAAGCCCTACGAAAAAGATACCTCAAGTCCGTTTTATACGTACGACCCCGACCAATGCATTCTATGTGGACGCTGTGTAGAAGCCTGCCAGAACGTCGAAGTTAACGAAACGCTAAGCATTGACTATTCGATGGAAAACCCGCGTGTGCTGTGGGACGGCGGCAAAAAGATCGACGAGTCTAGCTGTGTGCAGTGCGGCCATTGTGTCACTGTTTGTCCTTGTAACGCGCTGATGGAGCAAACCATGCAGCCCGATGCGGGGCCTTTCACCTCAATGCCGCAGTCGCTAAAGCGGCCAATGATCGACATTATCAAAACTGTCGAGACCACCACAGGCGCGACGGCTGTTACCGGTCTGTCCAAAATGGATATGCATTGGCGCCAGCCCGAAATCAAGCGCACCAAAACAGTATGCACCTACTGCGGCGTGGGTTGTTCCTTCGAGATGTGGACCCGGGATCGGCATATCTTGAAGGTGCAGCCTGTGGTTGACGCGCCGGCCAATGGGATCTCGACGTGTATCAAGGGTAAGTTCGCCTGGGATTTCGTTAATAGCGAGAAACGGCTGACCATGCCGCTTATACGTGACAACGGGCGTTTCCGTGAAGCCAGCTGGGACGAAGCGCTCGATCTGGTGGCTCGGCGTTTGCTGGAAACACGTGATAAGTACGGTGCCGATAGTTTGGGATTCATTGGTTCGAGCAAGGCGAGTAATGAAGAAGCCTACCTGACGCAAAAAATTGCCCGCTTGATCATCGGTACCAACAGTGTCGATAACTCCTCGCGTTACTGCCAAAACCCGGCCACCAAAGGCCTGTTCCGCACCGTTGGTTACGGTGGTGATGCGGGGTCCATCGAAGATATCGAGAAAGCTGAGGTGGTGGTTATCGTGGGTAGCAATACCGCCGAGAACCATCCGGTGATTGCTTCGCGTATTAAAGCAGCACAGAAACTGCACGGGCAAAAAGTCATCGTCATTGATCCGCGCAAACATGAAATGGCTGAGCGTGCTGATCTGTTCTTGCGCACTAACGCCAGTACCGATCTGATATTGGCGTCGGCATTGTCGCGTTATATGTTCGACCACGGCTATGCGGACCAGGGATTTCTCGATAAGTGGGTCAACAATGTCGATGAATACCGTGCCTCGCTGGAGCCGTTTACGCTGGAGTTTGCCGAGCAAAAAACCGGCGTCTCCAAGCAAGAGTTGGTTGATGCGGCTGAGATGATTGGTAAGGCGAGCAGTGTTTGCCTGCTGTGGGCAATGGGGATTACGCAGCATAGCCATGGCTCGGATACCAGCACGGCGCTTTCCAACCTATTGGTAGTGACGGGTAATTATGGCAAGCCAGGCACAGGCGGATACCCGATGCGTGGGCATAACAATGTGCAGGGGGCCAGTGATTTTGGCTGTTTACGTAATATGTATCCAGGTTATGAGAAGGTCTCAGACGATTCGGCGCGCGAACGCTGGGCGAAGGGGTGGGGCGTTCCTAAGGAGCAACTCTCCGACAAGGTCGGTGAAGGTAACTTCTTAATGGTTCAGGCTGCTTCTGAGAATAAACTCAAGGCCATGTATGTGATCGGCGAGGAAACCGCCTTCTCCGACGCCGACTCGCACAATGTGCACTCGGCGTTTACTGACCTGGATTTTCTAGTTGTGCAGGATATCTTCTTGAGCCGCACCGCCGAATTCGCCGATGTGGTGCTTCCGGGGGCGCCCAGCGTCGAGAAGGAGGGCACCTTCGTCAATACCGAACGGCGTATCCAGCGTTTTTACGAAGTACTACCGCCGCTTGGCGATTGTCGGCCAGACTGGCGAATTCTTACCGACTTAGCGGCACGTATGGGGCACGATTGGGGCTACACGCATCCCTCGCAGATTATGGAAGAGTGCGCGAGCATTTCACCTATGTTTGCCGGTGTGACTTACGAACGCCTCGCCGGTTGGAAATCTCTCCAGTGGCCGGTCAACGCGGATGGCACTGATACCCCTCTTCTCTATACCGAGGGTTTCCCCAACGAGGACGGCAAAGCCAATCTGTATCCGCTGGAGTGGAAGGAGCCAGCAGAAGCTCCGGATGAAGAATATCCCTTCTCGATGGATAACGGGCGAATGCTCGAACACTTCCAGGCGACGAATCAGACCGGACGCGGACCACGTGTTTGGTACGAAGCACCCGGCTGGTTTGTCGAAGTTAGCCCGGAGCTGGCCGACGAATATGGCATTGAAGACGGTACCTGGGTGAAGCTCACATCGCGTCGTGACAGTATCGAAGTCCGAGCGTTGGTCACCGATCGTGTTAGCGGGCACACGTTGTTCCTGCCGATACATCAGGGCAAACCTGGGGTTAACGGGCTTACCGGCGAGCACCACGACCCCGATGTTGATACGCCCGCCTATAAGGAAACGGCAGTCAATCTCGAAGTATTACCTCGAGAAAAAGGCGCGCCGCCATTGAGGAGCAATAACTTCCGGTTTGGCCATCGCACTCCTAAAAAAGGTGTTGAGGTCGAGGTTAAGTGGGACAGAAGCGATTACGAGTTACCGCCTGCTCAGCTATCCAACCCGAGGAAAATGTAATGGCAGAACGAATATCACATACCGTCACGCCGCCTAACATCGGGCCGGATGCGCACGAAGAGCTGGAGCGGCTGCTGCAGACTTTGCATGAGCACGGCGTGCTGCGCTTTGCCAACGACTTGGTCGGCGCCAATACTGAGGTTGCCCAGGTGCTGGTCA
The DNA here is from genome assembly GCF_052959335.1 of Vreelandella sp. H-I2. Classification (NCBI taxonomy): domain Bacteria; kingdom Pseudomonadati; phylum Pseudomonadota; class Gammaproteobacteria; order Oceanospirillales; family Halomonadaceae; genus Vreelandella; species Vreelandella sp. H-I2. Next base: position 477,151 of record NZ_JBRAMC010000003.1, on the reverse strand, counting down.
ATGGGCTTGGTAAGCCGGGTACACTCAATGCTATTCAGAACATTTCAATCCTAGGGATGATGTTGTCTCGTATCGAGCCCAGCGACTTCTACCGAGTTACCTTTGCCCTGCGCGATGCAATGGAAACGATCAGTCAGCATCAACCAGGGAAAGACGGAGACAAGGAAGGACACGATGCGCCAGGGGTGACCGGGGCTTATAAGATGCTTCATGATGACCAGCTCTGGCACGCTATCCTGCCTATTGTTGACGGGCTTAAAGCCTTCGCTGAACGCCTTGATACACCCGTTGATAAACCCGTGTCGGATTACACGGGAAAACCCACCAGTGGGCCATGATTGGTCGAAAGAAAACAGCTAGGACAAAACGGCTAGTAAAAAACTGCTTGCTAGCCGTACCGTCATGTCTTATTTGCTTCTGTGGTGCAGGCTGACGATGCAGGCAAATGCTGAGTATTACAGCGCAATCCGCCGGTTGAGTGCGGAAAAATAACTGTCTGGCTTGTCCAATAGCGCCTGTGGCGTCCCCATTTCATGGAGATGTCCATTGTCGAGAACGGCAATCCGGTCCAGTCGAACAAGGCCTATAGGACGATGAGTCACCAGTAACAGTGTCCGCCCCTGGCAGCGTTGCCTTATCTCGTCCAACACTTGGAGCGCCGTGGTTTCATCAAGTCCTTCGGTGGGTTCATCAAGCAGCACGATCGGCGCTGAAGATAGCAGGGCGCGGGCAACCCCAAAGCGGCGAAGTTGCCCGCCTGACAGCGAGCTGCCGCCTTCATCCGGGTAACTATCGAGCCCGGCGGGTTGCTCGCTTAGCCAATGCCTCAGGCCTAATGCCTCTAGTAGCTCGATCATTTCGTCATCGCTAGCTTCTGGATTGGCCAGTTGTAGATTCTCGCGGTAGCTCGCCACGAACAAGTGAATGTCCTGCGGTGCGACAGTGATTGCTTCCCGTAGGGTTTGCTCGCTTAGGTTGTGTAGCGCGACTTGGCCCAACGACAAGCCGCCTCTTTGTGGCTCGACGAAGCGTACCAGCGCATTGAGTAGCGTGGTCTTGCCACTTCCGGAAGGCCCCACTAGGGCGAGGTGTTCGCCTGCGTTGATAGTTAGCGAAACGCCAGTTAGCGCCTGACTACCATCGGTAAAGCCAACGTGAAGATTCTCAATATTGAGGCTGGCATCGCGGGGTTGAGCATGATCTTTAAGAGGATAAACCACTGACGGTACATGAGTACGGACTGCCTCAAGTCGGCTAGCCGCGTGAAGCACCCTGCCTAGCGTTTGCCAGGCCTGGGGCAGTAGTGAGATGGCCTCGAAGCCAGCAAGCACCGTCAGGCCCATCAGGGCAATCAGGGTCGAATCGAGTGATCCGAGACTGATTAGCCAAGCGGCCAGCGCCAGCGTGATAGCCAGGGTCAGGCCCAGTAACGTTTGGGACAACCACTGCGATAACCCCCACACCCTTGCTGTATGGCATTCGGCAGCATCGCGCTGGCGCTGCGCTTTGGTGAGTGTCGTGGTTTCGGCCTGCCAACGGCCGTAAAGCAAAAGTTCAGGCAGAGCATCCAGCCTTTCGATTAACTGCGCGCGCAGGCGGCTATTGAGAGCTTGCCATTGCGACGTAGGGTAATGGCTCAAACGCCAGGCAAGCCAAGGGCCGAGGGTGCCTGAAAAGAGTAGGGCTAAGGCGGCAAACAAGCCGATACCGGGAGAGAATACGCCAATGATAATTCCACAGCCGATAATGGCGAGCAGGGCGACGATCGACGGCGCCACGACCCGCAAATAAAGGCTATCCAGGGCATCGATATCGGCTGTCAGTCGGCTCAACAGCTCGCCACTACCGTAGCGTTGCAGAGCAGTAGGCGATAGCGGCTCGATGGCGTCGTAGACTTGTCTGCGAAGCTGCGATAAAAGGCGTAACGTTCCTTCATGGGAGGCGACACGTTCACCGTAACGACCGGCCGTGCGAGTGAGCACAAACAGACGAATGCCCGCCGAAGGTAGAAAATAATTAAACGTTGCCGCCGAGGTGGCCGAGAGTCCGGCCAGCGCAGAGGCGCTTAAGAACCAACCCGATAGCGCGATCATGCCGATGCTGGAAAGCAAGGTAACCAGACTAAACAACATGCCAAAGCTCAGCCAGAGGGAGAACGGCAGCATCTCTTTAAGGTAGGGCCAAAGTAGGCTGGCAGAAGGTGTCTGCTTCGTATGATCAGACATACTTATCCTCTGCTGTGTCCTCAGCCCTGTTTAAAACCTTACCCTCCGAGAACCGGAAAGAGGCGTTGAATAACGCCGGGTGGGTTGCGTGCAGCTCATCGAGGGTACCCATGGCACGAACCTGGCCGTGTTCGAGCACCAGAATGCGGTCGGCTAACGCCAAGAGGTCGAGACGGTGCGTCAATATCACCAGGGTGCGGGCCTGCTTGAGCTTGGCAAGCGCATCGATGACGTGTGCTTCGCTAGCACGGTCCAGGCTGGCGGTGGGTTCATCAAGCAACAGCAGCGGCGAGCGGCGCAAAAAAACGCGAGCCAGGGCAATACGCCTCGCCTGACCGCCCGCTACCGGCTGGCCTCCGTCACCCAGTAATGTTTCCAACCCTTGGGGCAATGAGTCAACCCAGTCGATCAGATCTACCTCGCGAAGTGCTTGGCGAAGGGACTCATTGTCAGCATCAGCGTCGGCCAACCGCAGGTTATCGGCCAGGGTGCCGGTGAGAATCGTAGGTCGTTGTCCCAGCCAGCCAATGGCACGTTGCCATGCTGCTGGCGCCAGTGAATCGACCTCTATTCCGGCGTGCGTTGTCAGGGACCCTGACGCAGGCGGCAAAAAGCCCATCAGTAGATTGAGCAAGGTCGATTTGCCTGCGCCGCTCGGGCCGATGACGGCTAACGTCTCACCTGGGCGAATGGTGAGGCTGACCTTGTCGAGGGCAGGAGAGTGCTGATCGGCGTAGCGGCAGGTGACATTCTCAAGGGTAACTCCCAATCGCTCGGGCACTCGCCAATCGTGGTTATGCGTTGCGTCAGGCACCGGCGGGGTGAGTAGGGGCATCAACTCTTCCGCTGCAGCCTCCGCTTCGGCTTTGGCATGGTAATGCGTTCCAAGATCACGCAGGGGTTGATAAAAGTCAGGGGCAAGTATCAGGATAAACATACCCGCGAATAGCGTTAGTTCACGTCCCCAAACGCCGAACTGGAAGTGGCCTAGGTAAATAAAGCCAATATAAATGGCCAGTAGCGCAATCGAGAGCGAGCTAAAAAACTCCAGCAGAGTAGAGGATAGGAATGCCAGCCGTAATACACGCATGGAGCGTGCTCGAAAATTTTCTGAAACTTCATACACGACCTCGGCTTGGGCACGGCTTACCCCAAACAGCTTTAGCGTCGGCAGGCCACGCAACGCCTCCAGAAAATGTCGGCTCATGCGGGTCATTTCCTGAAACTGTGCCTGATGCCGCTGCTTGGCACCAATGCCGACCATGGCCATGTTGAGCGGTATAAAGGGCGCAGTGACCAGCAGGATCAGACCCGCCGCCCAGTTCAATGGGAACACGGCGATCAGAATGAGCAAGGGTGTGATTAGGCAAAGCACTCGCTGAGGGCGGTAGTCAGCATAATAGCCGTGAAGTGAATCAACCTGATCCCACACCCGATTACCCAGGGTTGCACTGTGTTGTCGGCGTGCCCATAGCGGGCCGAGTTCGCCTATGCGATGGAACAGTTGGCTGCGGATGGCCTGACGAACTTGCACAGAACCGCGAGTGGCGGCTTCGGTCTTCACCCAAGCCAGTGCACCACGACCACAAAAGGCCAACGGTAGAATCAACAGGGGAACAGTCAAATCGGTGAATGCCGTCTTATCAATCACCATGCGCTGCGTAATGCTGGCAATCGTCCAAGCCTGCACGAAGAGCAGTAGCGTGGAGGCGCTGCCTGATACGACGGTAATATAGGACCAGCAACCACCATGCCGGGCTTGGCTTGCCAACCATCGCCGCAACGCCAGTTTATCCTGTGTCATTCTTCGCTCTCGCGTACCTTGCCACGGAACAACCAATAGCTGTAGGCGGTGTAACCGAGGGTAATAGGTAGCAAGGTGGCGTAACCCACTAATAGGAATTGCTGGCTAGAGCGGCTTGATGCCGCATCCCAGAGCGTGATATCCGGTGGCAACATCACGGGGTAAAGACTAGCAACCAAACCGACCAGGCCCAGCACGAACATGACCCCAATTTGTATGAAAATACGTTTCTCGTGGCGGCGGGTGGCGCTGCGAATAGTTATTATGGCCAAGATCATCATTATTACCGCGGTTATCCCTAGCCACAGCAAGTTGGGCCACTTAGCCCAGCGCTCGGCAATCAGTTGATTAACCAAGGGAGTGATGGCTACCACGGCTAGCATGGCAAGGAAAAAAAGAATCATCAGTGGTCGGATCAGTCGGTAAAACTTTTTTTGCAGCTGGCCCTCGGTTTTGATAACCAGCCAGGCAGCCCCCAGCAGCGCGTAGCCGATTACCAGGGCGATGCCAGTGCATAATCCAAACCACGAGAAGGCACTCAATACATTCTCGGCGAAGTTGCCGTCATCGGTGCCCAGTCCGGCAATCACGCTACCCACAATCATGCCTTGAAGAAAGGCGACGGCAGTCGTCACAATGCAGAAGCCGATATCAAAACTTTTAAGCGAACTTGCTTTGGAGCGAAATTCAAACGTCATGCCGCGAAAGAAAAGACACATCAACATTAAAATCAAAGGCAAGTAAATGGCAGGCAGTAATGAGGAATAGACCAAGGGGAACGTGCCGTAAAGGCCTGCGACGCTGAGAACGAGCCAGGTCTGGTTGCCATCCCAAAATGGCGAAGCGGTCGTCAGCATAACACCGCGTTGTTCAGCGCCTTTGATAAAGGGAAACAGGATGCCTATACCCAGGCTATAGCCATCTAGAATGACATAAATAATCAGCGCAAAACCGATTAACCCGAACCAGATGATGGGGAAGAGTTCATTATCCATAGAGGCTTCCTATTTCATTGGCTCGTGCGAGGTTGCATCCCTACAGGCAAACTCATGGGTTGCGATGAGAGCGTCGGCTGAACGGGTGCCTAGGGAGATTTTGCTCACGAGCTTCGTCATAATCTTCTTTATCTGACAATATACTTTCGGGTGTGGGGCGCACCAATTTGACGAAAAAATAGGCACCTATAAAGAAAATCAGGGTATAGATTCCCCATAGTCCTACCAGGCTGGTGACCAAGGTGGCTACGCTAAATGGTGAAACGCCATCGGCCGTGCGCAATAAGCCATAAATAATCCAGGGCTGCCTTCCGGCTTCAGTGGTAACCCATCCGGCTTCGATGGCCACCATACCGATCGGCGTCGCCAGCATCATGAGGATTAAAAACCAGCGCGACTCATAGAGCTGTTTACGTTTTCGCATCCATAGCGACAACGCGACAAGACCGAGCATGGCGAATCCTAGATAGACCATCAGTCGAAAGGCGTAAAAAATCAGCGGCACGTAGGGGCGCTCGTCTTCCGGCCATTGCTCCAATCCCTGGATCTTGCCTGTTAACGAGTGGGTCAGGTAGAGGCTGCTTAGACGGGGGATTTCCAAGCTAAAACGATTTTCCTCTTGTGCAGGATCAGGCCAGGCAATCACTACCATGGGCATGCCTTCACGCTCAGGTTCAATTTTCCAATAGGCTTCCATGGCCGCCACCTTGGCGGGCTGATGTTCAAGGGTATTCAGGCCATGCACATCTCCCGCAAGGATCTGCAACGGGACGACGAAGGTCAGCATCCACAGTGCCATTGAGAACATTCTTCTGGCGACCGCATCTTGGTGATTACGATACAAATGCCAAGCGGCAACGCCAGCTACCACAAAGGCCGTCGCGATAAGGGCAGCCAACGACATATGCACAAAACGAAAGGGCTGGGAGGGATTAAAGATGACTTCCCACCAGTCTTCGGGAATGATTCGGCCATTCTCGAAGGCATAACCTGCCGGAGTTTGCATCCAGCTGTTCGAGGCGAGTATCCAGAATGTCGATATATAGGCGCCAAGCGCGACCATGCAAGTGGCGAAGTAGTGAACCTTTCGACTAACACGCCCTTCACCAAACATCATGATGCCAAAGAACCCAGCCTCCAGAAAAAAAGCCGTCACTACTTCATAGGTCAACAGTACGCCACTTATGCCGCCTGCTTTTGATGAGAACACACTCCAGTTGGTGCCGAACTCGAAGGCCATAATGACCCCGGACACTACGCCCGCAGCGTAATTCACGGCGAAATGAGGCAGCCAATAATGGTAGATACCCAAGTAGATGCGATTACCCGTCTTTAGCCACATCCCTTCAAGAAAGGCCAGATAGCTGGCTAAACCGATACTCAGCGCCAGAAAAATGATGTGGTACATCACGGTGGTAGCAAACTGAAGGCGGGCCAAGTCGACGGTATCTAACCCCAGCATGGCTGGACTCTCCTTGTCCGAACATCAAACGATGATGACGAGGCTGAACCGAGCCTCTAGTAGATCAGTTATATAGGCTAGCGGTGTGTTAAAGAGATTAGTGAGCTTAGCCAGGGAAACGTTTAAAGTTGCTTAAATCTTGAAAGCATAAGTGGTTTATAACAAATTTTAAAATAGTTTTGAGGGTGCAAATGAAACGCTACTAGCGACAGGGGAAATCACTAGTAGCGTTTAAACTTCCTTGCTTTGTTCTTTCCCACCTTGGGAAGAACTTTCAAGACTTAGCGGCCGCCACTATGGCTATTCTGTCCGCCTTTTTTTCCAGCCTCGGATGCTTTTTCTGGATCATTGGCGAAGTTGCCGCCGCTGTTGTGGCCTCCTTTCTGGCCAGCTTCTGAGGCTTTGTCAGGGTCATTGGCGAAGTTACCGCTGCTGTTTTGGCCACCTTTATGACCGGCTTCAGCTGCTCTCTCCGGGTCATTGGCGAAGTTGCCGCTGCTGTTCTGACCGCCTTTATGACCAATATCTTCGTAGAATTCTTTATCGTGGGTTTTAGCAGTGGTATCACCGCCTTTTTTACCCGCTTCACTGCGTGACATTTTATCAGCCATTACGTTCTCCTTTCAGTAAATTATCAAAGAAATGTATACCTTGGCGAAGTTGCCTAGTGTACTCATTCCTTATCCTTCACTGGCTGACCCAGTGAACTCAGCAATCCTGCGCTGGTGCATTCAACATAGGGTTGAATGATGGTCTACACAAGGTGGAGAAAGTTTTTTTAATGTTTATTAACTAGCATATGGCGAGCTATTCAATTGACTAAAAGTTGCTAGCTTAATCAACATTTAAGGGTAAAAGGATAAACAAAACTTATACAGTTTAATAGCTAATGTGTAAGCTATTCACGCGCAAACTTTTACCAACCTTTCTCCTTATAAGAAGGCAGCATGTGCAAACTAACGTGAGCCTCAAGTGGTCTTCTTAAGAGGGCTGACCGCGTTTTGCCAAAGGATGAAAAGAAGGCCCTTCAATCACTTCGCCTTCTAAATCAAAGCGACTTCCATGACAGGGACAATCCCAGCTCGCTTCAGCCCCGTTCCAATGCACCAGACACTTCATATGCGGACAGACGGCAGAGAGGATGGAAAGCTGACCGGTTTCGTCGCGGTGGATAGCAAGCTTTTCACCCTCAGCTGTCACCACCTTACCTTGACCTAGCCCAATCTCTTCAATTCCCTTCAGTTTTTCAGTGCCGAGATAATCCTTGAAGAAGCTCTTGCTAACGGAGGCATTTTCTTCAACCCATTTCGTGGCCGATTTAGCCGGGGTGAAACGTCGCGCATCGAAGGGTTCATGCCAGGGATTTTCCCGCCCGACGATAAGATCGCTAATGATGTGCCCCGCGAGTGTTCCCCACACTAAACCATCGCCGGAAAACCCGGTAGCGAGATAGGAATGGTCTTGGCCATGAAATTTCCCTATATAGGGCAAGCTATCAGCAGGGCTGTACTGTTGGTTGGACCATTGATGACAGTAGTCTGTCACCTCAAAATGGCTGCCCATATATTCACGCAGATTGTCAAAATGGGCGTTGTTTGAATCACCTTCTCCTGTCTTATGCTGTTCACCGATTACCATTATGTATTGTTCATTTTCATGCTGGTAGCTGCGTATCGAGTGAAAAGGATCGTGCACGAAAAATATGCCGTTAGGGTATGCATCGCTGTTGATTTTAGCGCTTACACCGTATTCGCGGGAGGGCAGTAACATCGTCTGCAGTAGGCTAATTCCCTTAGGCGTATGCGTCGCATGAACAATATGCTTTGCACTAACGTGCGCTGTATCCGTCTCGATAAGCCCTTGATAGTAGTCTATGTTTCGTACCGGACTATGTTCATAAATTTCAACACCCCGTTGGCTAATCGCCTTAGCGAGCCCATGAACATAACTCAAGGGGTTAAACTGAGCTTGTCCTTCTATTTTTAATCCTTGCTCCATTGAGAAAGGCAGGGGAGAGTCCTCAATGGTATCTACCTTTAGTCCTGCGACGACCATTGCTTCATGTTCGGCATCGAGTGTCTTGATGGTTTTCTTGTCTTGGGTTGTTGCGATTCGATATAAGGGGCGACGATGAAACTGACAATCAATACCGAAGCGCTCCACGGCCTCTTCTATGTAGTCGATTGCCTGGGCACGTGATGTGACTACTTTTCGAACCATATCGTCGCCCCATTTCTTACGTAGGGGCGCTAATCCTGTGGCCATGATGCTATAAAGGTTACCCGTCGATCCGCCTGTGCAACCATTACCGACGGTGAGCGCTTCGATCACAACCACACGCAGTCCGGTGTCGGCTAACCGCTCCGCGGTGGTAAGCCCGGTAATACCTGCCCCAATGATGGCAACGTCTGCGTCAATATGACGATTTAAGGTTGGATAATGATCTGCTTGATTGCAGCCTATCTTCCAGATAGCGTCCATACTAACTCCTTAACTACGATTCAAATGGCAAGTTCACACTGTGCTTAATATCTGTATTACCCTGGATGAATCCTGTACGCAGTGTCTCGAACCTTCTTAATATTCAATCGGTATGTACGAGTATAGTTAAACGTTTAATAAAAATTCTTTTAATTAACTATGGCCCATCATCGCGAGGCCTGCTAGCGCCAGAGGCGCGGAGTTGTGGCGCTAGCGGTCATTTGGAATGCGAATGTAGCCCGACAAGGGGGAGCCTAGGAGCCCTGGGGCGATTCAAGCTTTAATAACTATTTTGCTAAAGACGTCATATACATGATGACATATCATTTTTTTAACTTTAATCAAATTATCCTCTATGGCTCTAGCATTCACCGCAAATGGTAAGTAGAAATGTAAACAAGGAAGCAAGTGAGCGCAGCTAGGCGCTTGGAGAACGCATGGAGGCAGTAGAATGAAACGGAATATTTTTATCCCCGCATTGGAAGAACAGCAGCGTACTGAACTTGAAACCGTTCGTAATGCTGAAGATTTTTCTTTTCACAGTCTGTTGGATGTTGAAACATTGGTCGAGGCTGAATCCTTTTCATTCAACGACCTTTTGAATAAAGCGCGTCAGGAACTAAAGAAAACGGTCGATTCTGTCGGCTCCGTCGATGCCATCATTGCTCATTGGGATTTCCCGACCAGTGTCATGGTTCCGATTCTATGCAAGGAGAATAACCTTCCGGCGCCGCCTCTGGAGAGCGTGCTGAAGTGTGAGCATAAATACTGGAGCCGACTAGAACAAAAGAAAGTGATTCCCGAGCTTGTGCCTGATTTTTGCTCTATTGATCCTTTCGCTTCGGACCCTTTAGCACAAGTGACCCTTGATTATCCGTTCTGGCTCAAGCCGGTCAAGGCGTTTTCTTCTCAGCTTGGCTTTAAGATTGAGAATGACGAGCAGTTTCACGCCGCTATAAAAGAGACGCGTGAGGCGATTCGTCATTTCGGCGAACCCTTCAACGAAGCGCTAGAGTACGTCGACTTGCCTGCAGAGATAAGAGAAGCCAACGGCAATACCTGTATTGCCGAACAAATTATTTCGGGTATGCAGGGTGCGCCTGAGGGCACCATGTATAAAGGTGAGTTCAATGTTCATGGGGTGTTCGATCAACCCGTGGATGAAGGTGCGATGCTGTTTGACCGGTTGGAATATCCTTCTAGCATGCCGGAGCGGGTTCAGCGACGTATGATTGATGCGAGTAAGCGCTTTCTAGAGCATATCGGTTTTGATAATGGCTGCTTCAACGCCGAGTTTATGTGGGACGAGGAAAGCGATCAGCTGTGGTTGGTTGAGTTCAATACACGTATCTCACAATCGCACAGCGAAATGTTCATAATGGTCGATGGCATGTCCAATCATGAGGTGGCTATCGATATTGCCCTAGGTGAGCGACCCTCGATGGCCAATCGGCAAGGTCAGTTCCCTGTGGCCGCTAAATGCCTTATTCCTCAAAAGCGAGAAGATGCCATTGTTAAGCGCATCCCTAGCCAGCAGGAGTTGGCTGAACTGAGAGAGCGATTTCCGGGAACCTTGGTCAGGCTGGATATTGAGCCGGGCATGCGGCTGAGTGACTTGGCTAACCAGGACAGCTTCTCTTACCACATTGGTACCATTTACCTGGGTGCAGATACTCACGAGGAGTTGCGACAGCGATATCAAGCCTGCTTGGATACGCTGCATTTCGAATTCGATTACGTGTAACGGGTCGGGCGGGCTTAGGGCGCTAAGCCCGCCCGACATAACGCACTACCTCGGTGTTAGTCGTGTCCTCTTCGCATTACGCCGCACTGGCGACAGGGCGCACAACAATGTCGGTGGTATCGACGTCCGCTGGCTGCCCGACGGCATGAGCGATAGCGTTGGCGATCGCCTGGGGCTTGAGTGCAATTTGGCGGAAATGTCGCATGGCTTCTGCTGCTGACGCATCGGTAATCGTGTTAGCTAGTTCAGATTCGACCACGCCGGGGTAAACACAGGTCACACGAATATCGCTGTGTTCCTGGCGCAGTCCGTCCGAAATCGCGCGTACGGCATACTTGGTTGCGCAGTAGACGGCACCGGTAGGGACGACATATAGGCCGCCGATTGAAGAAATACTGATCACGTGCCCGCTACCTTGGTGCTGCATGGTGGGCAGCACTGCGGCGATTCCGTGCAGCACGCCCCGAATATTGACATCAATCATACGATCCCACTCATCGACCTTGAGAGCCGCGACCGGTGATAGCGGCATTACGCCAGCGTTATTAACGATGACATCGATGCGGCCGAACTTTTCTAGCGCGTAATCGGCAAATACCTGCAAGTCCTCGCGACGAGTCACATCAACCGCACGTGCGATTGCCTTGCCACCAGTAGCGTTGATATCTGCAACCAGTTTTTCAAGCCTATCGATGCGTCGTGCACCGAGGACGACGCTGGCGCCTTGATCGGCAAGAAGGCGGGCCGTTGCTTCACCGATGCCGCTGCTGGCGCCGGTAATAAGGATTACTTTGCCTTTAATGTTGCTCATGTCATTCTCCTGGGAAGAGGGCTGTTACGCGACAGAACTTGCTTCTGCTAATCCGTTTCTCCTGTCAGGCGCTCGGGGCCGAACGCATGGAAGAACTTTAGCGCCACCTCTTTATTAAGAGAAGCTACCCAGGGCTAACCAAATTGGTTAGTATTGCTTACCAATGAATGCTGATTTTAATCTCTTAAACGTATTTCTAGCGGTCGCACAGGCCGGTAACTTTCGCGCCGCTGCCGACCAGCTAGGCGTTACCCGCTCGGCTGTCAGCCAGAGCATGCGGCGGCTTGAAGATGATCTTGGCATCGCGCTGGTCCACCGTTCCACGCGCAGCGTTAGCCTAACCGAAGCCGGTAGTCGTTTAAGGGCGCAGATAACGGAACCATTTACGACTATCGCCTCTGCATTGGAAGACGTCGTGGATGATGGTCCGCCCCGTGGGCTATTAAGAGTAGCGGTTACATCGATCGCCGAACGCTTTCTTTCAGGCCCGCTGATCGTCGCCTTTGCCGAGGCTTACCCCAGTATCACGTTGGACGTGACGGTGACCGACGAGGAATTCGACATCGTTGCTGCTGGGTTTGATGCAGGCGTGCGCTTGGGCGAAGTGATTGAGCAGGATATGGTGGCGGTGCCGCTTACCGGGCCACAACGTCAAGCAGTGGTAGCCTCTCCACGTTATCTGCAGCGGCATGGGACGCCCTTGGAGCCTAATGATCTGCTGGACCATCTATGTATCGGCTGGCGGCCTGCACCCGCCGTTGTACCTTATCGCTGGGAATTTTCGGAGAATGGGCGAGAGTTCGATGTCGGTGTCAATCCACAAATCACGACCAACGATATGTTGCTCATGATACGGACAGCCCTCGCAGGGGGAGGCATTACCATTGGTATGGAGGAGACATTTCTTCCCTGGCTAAAAAGCGGGAAGCTCGTGTCGTTGTTACAACCGTTCTTGCCGTCTTTTCCCGGTTTTTATCTCTATTTTCCCAGTCGACGTAATCAACCCCCGAAATTACGGGCATTGATCATGCATATAAGGGCCTATCGGGAAGCGGTTGAGCCTTCGTGATTGTATGCTCCCAGGCAAGCTATCCAGGTACGTTCTGACAGTGCAGGTAGGCCGGGTCAAACTGAGAAAATTGCTTTAACCGATCCCAGTCAAGTATCGTCAAGCGCTTTTTTTCCAGCTTCACTAGGCCTTCGTGTCGCAGCTTTTGAAGAACGCGGTTGATATGTACCTGCGTTAGCCCCATCGATTCACTGAGTTCCGCCTGGGTCAGCGGAAACTCTATCTCATCATCTTCAGCACAACCAGCAATACGCGACCGTATCAGCATCTCGCAAAACACATGTGCCAAGCGCGCCTCGGCCGGCCGGGTGCCCATATTAACCAGCCATTCTCGTAAAACGGCTTCATCCACCAGTGTTGACCAGAAAAGCGCTCGCGCCAGACGAGGATGATTTTCCATGATATTGCGTATCTCATCCGCTGGAAACTTGCGCATTGTCACCGGCGTAAGCGCACGTATCGAGTGATCCATTTTTTCGAGGATCGTGATATGGACATCACATAAGTCGCCTGGAATCAGGAAGGCCATAATGTGGTTATCACCATTTTCCAGAAGTTTATAGCGACACGCCCACCCCTTTTCTATGAGATAGACGTGTTCAGGCCGCTCGCCTTCATCGATAATAACGTCACCTTTCTCCACCAGAATACTTCGGTTACCTGCTGTTTCCAGTAACTGCTTTTCATCTTGAGAGAGAGTCATGTAGTAGCTCAATTTATTAAACAGGGGCGTAATCATTATCTCTCTCCTCTATGTGGTTGTCTCATTTACAAATAATTATTTTATAGATCAAGGTATTATGGCAGGCATTGAGGAGGGGAAAAGAGGAATTTCCTAGATAATATTGATTAGGGTTTACTACTGTAAAGTCGAATTTAAAATCGAAAATTTCCTCTAAAGAAGTGACTGCGAATCTACTGCCAGTATTGGGCAGCTTGGTTTCGTTTCATAATAGGATGTAATCACCGACTACACCGCCATATTAATAGGCCACCCTGTCATTGTGGATAATGCCGACCTCAAAGGGCCGACCGGGATTCAAAATGCTGAAGACGCCGCTGAACACGACATCAGCGCATCAGAAAAGGGGCAAAGGGAATCATAGCCCCCATACCGATCTAACGTTGCGGGTTTGAGTATAGAAAAGCAGGCCCCCAGCGTTGATAAAAAACATATATTATGAGGACATAGGAATACTCAATATTATCCGTACGAGATTAACGCATGTCCCCACCGCACGATCATCACGCTATGGACGCCCTGCCAATTGTAGGCATCGGGGGATCGGCGGGATCACTCCGGTCTCTTAAATCCTTCCTGACCAATTTGCCTGCCGATACCGGTGCGGTATACGTGATTGTTACCCACCATCCCAAAGGCGAGCGCAGCCTGCTACCTGAAATTTTGGGGCCACATGCGGCGCTGCCTGTGCAGATTGTAGAGGAGGGCGAAGCCCTAGCACCGAACAGGGTTTATGTGGCATTGCCGGACGAGGGTTGGATCCTTAGTCGAGGACAGCTAGTCCGCTCCGAAGGAACCAGCAAACGCTCGGAGGCAAGCTCATCAACGGAAGTGGATCGTCGAGCTGGCCCTCCTCATCCGATCGATACGTTGTTTTACTCGCTGGCGGAGGAGGCGGGACACCGAGCTCTCGCGGTTGTTCTTGCTGGAACAGGCAGTGACGGTACCCTTGGCGTTCAGGCCATTAAATACCAAGCCGGTATGGTCATGGTCGAAGACCCGGATACTGCCGAGTTTGGTGATATGCCGGCGAACGCTATTGCCACCGGCCAAGTGGACTATGTGTTGCCCCCAACGGAAATGCCGGCCACCTTGGCCAGCTATCTGGCATCCCAAAATCACCGTCAGGCGACCCTGAAAAGCCACGAGACCGCGATTCCGCAGGGCCTGTTGAAAAAGATATTGCAACAGGTGAGAAACCGTACCGGTCACGATTTCTCGGGCTACAAAATCAGCACGATTAATCGCCGCCTGGAACGCCGCATGGACTTGCAACGTATCCACGAACCCCAGGCGTACTTGGTCTATTTGCAGGATCATCCCGAGGAGATTGACCTGCTGTTCCAAGAGTTCATTATCAGCGTCACCAACTTCTTTCGGGATCCCCACGCCTGGCTTTCTCTAAGCGAGCAACTACCGGCGCTGCTAAAGCAAGCGGCCCGAACCGGGCAGGAGTTCCGCGCCTGGGTGCCGGGGTGTGCTACCGGAGAGGAGGCCTATACGTTGGCAATCCTCATCCAGGAATGCATAGCGGACTGGGAGCAGCCTCCTGCGGTAAGAGTATTCGCCACGGATGTGGATCAAGCGGCTATTGAGAAAGCCCGGGTGGGGCGTTATCCAAGAAGTATCAGCCAATTTATGAGCGAAGCGTTCATGCGGCGGTATTTCTCCGCTGAGAACGACATCGTTAGAATTGGTCGTGAGGTGCGCGATATTGTGGTATTTGCCGAACACAATGTCCTTCAAGACCCGCCGTTTACCAGTCTGGATCTTATTACCTGCCGCAATCTTATGATTTATTTTGAACGCGACCGTCAGGAGCGCCTCCTGGTACTGTTCCGCTATGCTTTGCGTAGCCAGGGGCTTTTGTTGTTAGGACCTTCGGAAAGTTTGGATTATCAGAGCGAGGCTTTCTCTGTAGTGGACAAGGAAAGCCGAATCTATCGTGTTGCCGAAGGATCCTTGCCACCGCGACTGCTGGAGATGCCTGGGCCTAGCCGCCGCCGACGCTCACCACCCTATCAAGAAGCCGACAGAAACCCGGCAGTGGGGACCAACGATAGCCTTACTCGCAATGTGGAATGTCTACTTGCTTTGCAGTTCGCCCCACCATCGGTGATCGTCAACGACCGTGGGGAGGTCGTGTACGTCCATGGTCGAACCGGCCTCTTCCTGGAGCCAGCCAGCGGCCCCGCCCGTAATCAGTTGCTGGAAATGGCACGGCCTGGCCTGCGGGAGCCGCTTAATCAGGCGCTACAGAAGGTGGCCAACGGTGATACCGATCTAGTGAGCCGGCAGGTACAAGTTCTGGCCCATGGCAGTACCGAGAGGGCCCGGTTGGAAGTGCAACTGATCCGGACACCAAAGGCGCTGGCGGGATTTCGCTTGGTGGCCTTACATCATGAGCCAATGTCAGAGGCAGCTAAGACCGAAAGTGAGAGTATTGGCCCAAAAACCGACCTCCAACGCACAAGTAACGGTGGCACTGAAGCCGAAGCTCACCTTATTGAGAAGCTCGAGGCCCTCAGGCAAGAAAAGCAGATTGCGATCAAGGAGATGCAGGCCGCTAACCAGGAGTTACAGTCCTTGAATGAGGAGCTCCAGTCAATGAACGAGGAGCTCCAGAGCAGCAATGAAGAACTAGAAGCCGCCAAAGAGGAAGTGGAATCCCTCAATCAAGAGCTGCGCAGCGTCAATGCCGAGCTCAATATACGCGTCGACGACCTTACCGAGGTCAACGATGACCTTAAAAATCTTTTAGACAGCACACACCTCGCCACTCTATTTCTCGACGAAGCCCTGAATATCAAACGCTTCACTACCCCTGTACAGAAACTGATCGCAGTGCGCTCTTCCGATATAGGCCGACCTCTGAGCGAGCTGACCACTAAGCTGCGTTATAACGGGTTACTGGAAGACGCCGACGCTGTATTGGATACCCTGGTTACCAAAGAGATAAAAGTACAAACAACGACTGGCCACTGGCACCTGCTACGTATCCAGCCCTATCGCAGCACTCGGAATGTCATCCGCGGCGTGGTTTGTACCTTTCAGGACATCCAGGTCGCCCAGGGAGTGATCCGGAACGAGGCCTTTTTTAGAGCGGTCGTCGACACCGTCCCCGAGCCTCTATTAGTGCTCGATGCTGCTTTTCGAGTGGTCTCCGTAAATGATGGCTTCTATCGTATTTTCCCCCATACCCCAGAAGAAGTGGAAGGCAAAAGCCTGTTTAGCCTGGAGGACGGGCAGTGGGATCATCCGGAATTGAGAGCCCTATTAGCAGAAGTACTGCCGCAGCGACAGGCTTTTCATGACTTCGAACTGAGCATGGATCTCTGTGATGCGGTACCGACTTGCTTGCGCATGAACGGGCGCCGCCTAGAATTGGAAGAAGATTCAGCGATGATTTTGCTCTCTATTGGTATTCACAGGCTAACGTCCAAGCCTTCGGAAAGTATCGGAAGGAATCCCAGTCATGGATCAGAAATATCCTCAGCCACTCTCACCGGAGGCACTAAGGAAAGCGGCTCGCGATAGCCTATGTCATGAACTCACTGACGTCTCCAACTGGACCGAGGAGGATATTCAATCCCTGGTCTCTGAGTTGGAGCTGCATCAGGAAGAGCTTCGCATTCAGAATGAGGAGTTATTGCAGACGCGGGACCGGCTCGATAACGCGCGGGAAATGGCTCAGAAATCCTACCGTGACCTCTTCGAGTTGGCGCCGATGGGAATACTGCTCCTGGATGCCAAAGGACGCATCCAGGAGGCCAACCGAGCCGCTGTCCAACTGCTCGATTCGGGCACCAATCTGGCTGGCTGTTTATTATCTAGCTTCGTAGCTGCCGAGTCACAGGATGCGTTACACCTTCACTGGCGCTCACTTGCCTCTACGAGACGCCAAAAAGCCGTCGATCTGACCCTAGCCGTGGACGAAGAGGCCATGCGCACGGTGCGTATGGAGAGCGTGGTTGAGACTTCCGTTGACTCAGCCACTGCTCGGTTTCGTTGCGCTCTGATAGACATAACGGAGCGGCGGCGTACAGAGGATAAACTGCGCATTGCTGCCAGGGTGTCTGATGAAATCGGTGAAGCCATCGTAGTAATGGATCCCTCCGGCTGCATCCAGTCTATCAATAAAGCTTTCACCGCTATTACCGGCTATACAGAGAGCGACGCCTTGGGCGTTACCATGAGCGGTTTAGTCAAATCTGAACGCCAGGGTCAGTTTTTTTATAAAAAATTATGGGAAAGCCTTAACAAGCGAGGCTGCTGGCAGGGTGAAATATGGGACCGTCGCAAGAATGGAGAAATCTTCCCGGAATGGCTCACCATTAATCGCATTAACGACGAAGAGGGGCTGCCCCGCAATTTAGTGGCCGTATTTTCCGATATCAGCCAGATCAAGGAATCGCAGCGCAAGATTGAATACCTGGCTAGCCACGACGCACTGACGGGGCTACCCAACCGCAGCCTGTTTCGGGACCGGGTTCAACAGGCTATCGCTCAAGCTCAGAACAACGGGGGGCATGTGGCCCTCTTGTTCCTGGATTTAGACCACTTTAAAGATGTCAATGACACGCTTGGCCATGAGATGGGGGACGAGCTGCTGGTGCGGGTGGCCGGCCAGCTTAGGGAGTCGGTGCGGGAGTTGGATACGGTCGCACGGATTGGCGGTGACGAATTCACAATAGTGCTGAACGTATGCGATGCCGAGGAGGCTGGTTTCATCGCACAGCGCCTGATAACGAGACTCGCCGGAACCTTCAAGGTTCGTGGACGTAACCTGCGTGTCACGGCCAGCGCGGGGTTGGCTTTATATCCTCAAGACGGCGAGGACGTGGATAGCTTATCCCAGGCGGCCGACATGGCTATGTACCGAGCCAAGGAGGAGGGGCGCAACCGGCTGCGGCTTTATAAATCGGAACTGCACCAGCAACTGCTTGATGATAGTGCGCTTGAGGAGGCCTTGCGCCGCGCGCTTTCCAATGGGGAGTTACGCCTCCTGTATCATCCGCAATTTGACGCGAGCGACCCTAAACGGCTCTTGGGCGCCGAGGCTTTGCTGCGCTGGGATAACCGCGAGAAGGGACCCATTAGCCCAGAGCGTTTCATTCCCATCGCTGAAAGGTCTGATTTGATTACAGAGCTGGGTTGGCGGGTGCAAGAGTTAATGTGCAAAGATATTCATGAGTGGCAAGCGGCAGGGCTCAAACCACCGGTCATTTCCTTCAATGTGAGTCCTAAAACCTTTCGTGAAGGCAAATTTGCTTCTCGTTTACGCGAAATTATGGCGCGATACGGAATATCACCGGGCCAGCTCCAAGTGGAGTTCACTGAGGGCACGCTCACCGAACACTCCGATACTGTTTACCAAGAAATCCGTGAGCTTCATGAAGGCGGCATTAAACTGGCTATCGATGATTTCGGGACCGGCTATTCATGCTTGGTCAACCTCAAGCGGCTACCTCTGGCCGAACTCAAAATTGATAAAACTTTTGTCGACGGCCTGGGTAAAAACGATCACGACGAGGCCATTGCCCGGGCTACTCTCTCCATGGCCCAGGCATTCGGGCTAAGGACGGTAGCCGAGGGGGTAGAGACGCAGTCACAGCTGGCCTGGCTGCAAGCACACGGCTGCAATCGTATCCAGGGGTTTCTCCTGGCTTATCCCCTTGAGACCGAGGCTTTTCAGAGCATGTTGCAGAGTGCCTAACGCACATTGATTTCCTCTGGTCACATCACAACGCGCAGCGATGAGCTACGCTGACTAATCACTATGCTGACTAGTACTGATGCGAAAAGGAGAAGGGCATGAACAAGGACGTCATCGATGCTATCCGTGCAAAAGAACAGCTACCCGACAGCATGACTGATAGTGAGATAGCAAAGGAATATAAGGGAACGTATACCGCCGCCAGGGCGGCTGTTAGCTTGGATCACAAACCGCTCGATCAAGTGATGGCGGATAGCATGGCGAAGGTGTTTCCTTTCATGCGTAAGAAGAAGTGATCGCAGGATACGTCGATTGCCATTTCTCGTGTTGATTGCTAGCTTTAATCAATACTCTGCAAACGTAGCAAAGCGAGGGATTCGCATGGCGTTACGCCAACTATGTAGCTTTAATTGCAATACGTAGCTTTAATTGCAAATAGATAGCACTAGCCGCCAATAGAGAGGGACCTCTATGCCTCATAACCCGCATCACCACAAAGCGATGCCTATGACATCAATGAAGAGCGGTGACCTCTTCGAGGTACTGCCCGATGTGGTTGGGCTAACGGTTAAGATAGTTAACGTCTGTTTCGTTGGCCTACCTAAGAGCGGCGATTGGGTGTTGGTTGATGCTGGCATGCCCAAAAGCAAGAACTTGATAGCAGAAGCAGCGGCATCACGCTTTGGTGAGAATTCTCGTCCTAAAGCCATCATACTCACCCATGGCCACTTCGATCACGTTGGTTCGGTTATTGAGCTAGCCGAACATTGGGATGTGCCGATTTACGCCCACGCCTTAGAGATGCCCTACCTGACAGGTGAGAAGGATTATCCCTATCCGGATACTCAGGTGGAGGGCGGCCTCATTGCCAAGCTATCAAGCCTCTTTCCCAACACACCGGTGGACCTGCGGCCACGCATCCAGACCTTGCCTGAAGACGGTAGCGTGCCCGGCATGCCGGGGTGGCGTTGGATAGCAACACCCGGCCATACTCAAGGGCATGTCTCCTTTTTTCGTGACTCGGATCGCGCCATGATCGTCGGTGACGCTTTCGTTACCGTCCGACAAGATGAACTCTATCAAGTGCTGACTCAGCATGAAGAGCTTAGCGGACCACCCCGTTATTTTACTCCTGATTGGGACGCCGCACGCGACTCTGTGCGACGCCTGGCGGCGCTGAAGCCTAGCGTCGTGTTAACCGGACATGGGCGGCCGATGGCAGGTGAGGCTTTGAATCGTGATTTAGAGACGCTAGCTCGGGATTTTGACCACATTGCTCGGCCCTCGCACGGTAAGAGCGTTGAGTAGAGATAGTAATTGAAATAGTAATTGAAATAGTGATTGAAGTGTTTTTTTCACATGGAGGTAGAACATGGCACTTACGGCATTCGCAATTAATTGCACTCTCACACCTTCACCTGACGAGTCGTCTTGTGAGCGGCTTATAGCCGAAACACTAGCAGAGCTTGAACGACACGGTGTTACCGGTGAGCAGGTTCGTGCTGTTGATTATAATATCAAGCCCGGTGTGACGTCTGACGAGGGTGAAGGCGATGACTGGCCTCAGCTTCGTCAGAAAATTCTTGACGCTGATATCTTCATCCTCGGTAGTCCCGTGTGGTTAGGGCACCATTCCAGTCTTTGTCAGCGTGTCCTAGAACGGCTTGATGCCTTTCTTGGTGAGACAGATGACCAAGGCCGGCTCGTATCGTATGGCACCGTAGCGGGAGTGGTCGTGGTGGGTAATGAAGATGGCGCCCATCACATTATTGCCGAGCTGTTCCAGGGCTTGAATGATGTGGGGTTCACCATTCCAGCGAATGCTTCTACCTACTGGGTAGGCGAAGCAATGCAGTCAACCGACTTCAAGGATTTGGACCAGACGCCTGAGATTATTCAAACCGCTACGGCTGGGCTTGCGCGCAATTGCGTTCACCTTGCAAAGCTATTGAAGCAAACGCCTTACCCTAATCAAGAAAGCTGACGCTATATGTGATTTGCCGGAATGGGATCTCTGTAGGCGGCGTATCCATCGTTTGGGTACGGCGTCTAACTAGCGAGCCTCGCTGAGCAGTTCACCTAGCTGGTGCTGTGAAAGCCGCGTGTTGGCCATGTAATAAACGATGTCTCCATCCTGTAACGGGCGATCTGTGGCGGGATTTAACATGCTTCCATCGACATCGTCCTGGCCGCTGGCAATTCCTAGCACAGTAGCGTTGCAGACATTTTTCGCTTGTATAAATAGATCACCAAAGGTGGCACCAGCAGGCGGGTGACTTAATCTGGTTTGGTACTGAGTAGCACCGCGATCGACGGCCAGCAGTTCGTTGACTACTCGAGAAATCCCTGCATCTGAGGCGGATCGAACCAACATTTCTAATGCGAGCGCTTGAGTGCATTCGATACCTGGCAAGGTTCGCCGTAACATCGCTGCCGTATCAGGATTAGCGCAGTGCGCAACGATATGAGCATTTTTCCCTTTAAGGCTATAGGCACTCAGTGCGACCGTGGCAACGCGATCATCGCTTGTGTCGTATATGATGATGCGGCTGGCGCTTTCAATACCTGCCCGCTTGAGAAGCTCTGCATTGGAAAAACTCTCGCCTTTAATGAATTTCAAATCGGCCGGGCGCGGATTGCTCATTTCTTTGGTCACGCAAAGCACTACTTCATCAGGCAGGCCTTTATCGGCCTTGAGAATATCCAATATGCGTTCTGTTGTTTCGCCATGCCAGCCAATGACGAGGGTATGGCCGGATAGATGACGAAAATCGCCTTTCCCTTGCATTTGAATTCTCCAAAAATTTGAAATTGTGACAGTGGCTTTACCGATCAATGCTGCAAATAACGCAATACCGCCTGGGATGAGATAGAGGGTAGCGATCCATTTGCCGGCGACTGTTTGAGGGCTGAAATCACCGAAGCCCACGGTGCTTGATACGACAACGTAAAAATAGAGCCAATCGGTAAAGGTGTTGGCCATCGTTTCGCCAACCATTACAAAAAGTGCCCAGGAGGAACCCATATGCGCGAGCACAACAAGTAGAAGAAAAGTCCACGAGATTTGAAGCGTAGATGCTTTAAGTACGCGGAGTAATCGCTGAATAACGGGCATATCGCTCACTTACTGTGATTTTTTGAAGGCCTAATTTGACTGGCGCAGGCGTCGAGGGGACACTATGTATGCATAGTACGTTATCTTCGTACGTTGTTTTCGTACGTTGTTTTCGTACGTGGACTTCGTACATTGTCTTCGGGCTTTGAATAAACAAAAAGGGCCGCTATTGGCGACCCTTTTATATTTTGAGCAGCATTATGAACACGGACCTTGTTTAAGCGAAACGCTTAGCGATCCAAGAAAACGCACTGTCGGATAACGATTTTTTACCGTGGTGCTCTCTATGCTGACTCCAAACCATGCCGCCTGACACAACCGCAAGGCTCATCAACATTCCGGCAAGAATTAATTCATTCATGGCTTATTTTCCTCATCTGAGGTTTTGTCTCGCTCTACATAACCATAGCCGAAAGACCCTACAAAGATCAAGAGTATACCTAGCCCCACGCCTAGCCAAACATTATCGGTATTTAGGCTAGGATTGGTGACTACCCAGCCTGCTGTAAAACAGGTCGCCACCACGATAACGCCCACGTTTCGAGTCGCTTCCAAGAACTGCTGTCGCGTTGCTCGAGCACCAATTCTACGGCGGGGCGCGGAAGCTCTACGTTCTTCCAGGCTCTTCTTAAACCTGGCGCGCAGGGCGTCCCGTCGTCCTTTCTTATGGTGAGTTTCCTTCAAGGCAGGCTCCTGTCATCAACATCGCAAAAAGGGAGATAGGTAGCTTAGCTGATACGGAACATTGTGTGGAAAGTCGCTGTCATATTTAAAGGTTTCTTTCTTAGGAATAAGCATATGGATCGTGTATTTGCATGGGATCATCATCACAATCAAGTGGTTTATCGAATCCCAGGTCATCAGTTCGAGGACGGCAGAGAAGATAGTGACCTTTCACCGGTATGGCTCCCCGCAGATGAGTCGGATTTGCCAGAGGGGGTGACGGTAGAGGATTTGCGAACAGTCTCTTCTAAAGATGAATGACTGCCATCTTCCTAACGCATCGCTCATTTATATTACAACGGCGAGTTATTACGAGTTATTAAAAGGGGAGGCCTGCGCCTCCCTTCTGTAGTTGGAAAATGACTAAATAAGTAAAGCCTAAACAGATGATGTTTCAAAGAGCTGGCGCTTTATTGTCGCTCAGCCAGCATCGTACTGTTCATTAAGCTGTTGCACTTCTTGGTCAGCCTCGGGTTTTGTTGCGCAGCGATGTCTAACAAGCTCCCCATCCCTGTCACTCTCATCACGGGTATCAACTACCCACCATTCGGGTTGTGAATCGATTTCGGCACCTTCCTTGACTGCTCTGTAGACGATAAATGTCGACATCTTCCTCTCCTTGGTTTTGGAACATCTTTCACTGTAGACCATCTGTGAGAAGGGCGACTAACGGCGCTCTTACAAATGTCGTTTTTTGCGCAATTAAGTGGTTACTTAATGCACTTTTCAAGTCCCTCAAATAGAGAGTTTCCTAGCGCATAAATAGATTGTGTTTGGCTAGCTATCGACTACTATGCGTTTAATACTCACCCCTCTGGATATGCCGCCATGTTGAAAGGTTTGCTCGTCTGTTTTGTGGTTTTGTTTGCGCAATTGGCGGTGCTGCATGTGATAGACGTTCGTCTCTATAATTCACCACAAGATGCCCGTAACACGGCGGTGACAACCGTTACCCCGCATAAAGATGAAGACGACAAAGACGTACAAAGTTAAACAAAGGCTTTTTGTAAATGCGGTGAATGATAACCGCATGACGAATAAAGCCATGATGAATAAAACCTAGCAGCGGATCACGCTGCTAGGACGTTAGCTATTTAAAGCATCTCCTCCAGCCAGACATTAAAGGTCGCCCATGAGCGCTGGTCGGCGCGTTCGTGGTAAGCATCGCTGCCAAATACGCTAAAGGCATGCGGTGCACCCGAATAAATGCCAATCTCATAGGTCACCCCTGAGGTTTCCAGCTCCTCGGCCAGGGTGGCTACGTCATCTAAGCTCACTGAACTGTCAGCGCCGCCATGGGCGATGAATATTGGCGCTGTTTCACTGGAATAGCCCTGACCGTCGGGTGTCGTTAGCCCACCATGGAAGCTGGTATAGGCGGCAATGTTGTCTGCCTCACCGGAGCGAGCAATTTCCAACGCTACTGCGCCGCCAAAACAGTAGCCCATAATCACTGTTTGTTCGGCCGCGCCTTGTTCTCGTGCTTGCGCTAAACCACCCAGCGTTAGCGCGCGCATACGCTCTCTATCTTGGTACAGTCGATTCGTGGCGGCTCGTTTCTCCTCCACAGACTGGGGACGATTACCTTCACCGTAAAGATCGACAGCAAACACGTCGTAGCCTTCACTGGCCAGCATGTCTGCGCGTTGCCACTCATAACCATCCAGCCCATCCCAGTCATGGATGATAAGCACGCTGCCCTTTGCGTTTTCACCGCCAGTAATGAAATAGCCCAGAAAGTCTTCACCGTTGACGTTGTAAGCAATATCTTTCCCCGCGGGGGAGAATGCTGAAGCCGGCAGCGCTAAAAATAAGAGCGTCAAAGCGCTGCCTGGGAGTAGAATTTTTTTCATGTTTTTGTGTCCAATCGAGTGTTGATGAAGCATAGCCGATGCTGATTGAACTGCTTCAACGTTGAATAACCATTTATTCGGTAGACTGTGTAAGATAGACAAAGACTTGCGTCTGGAACTCAGCAACGGCATTCTTGTCAGTTGTTGGAAATACCATTAGGGAGCATGAACACATGGCTTACAATGATTCACGTATGGCACGTCCCCAGTCGGGCGGCGTTGCCAACAGTGTCAGTACTAACAAGGTGTTGCGAAACACTTATGCGCTACTGGCTATGACGCTGCTGTTCTCAGCAGTCACTGCAGGCGCCGCTGTCGCTCTTGGCATCCAACAAATGAACATCTTCGTGTTCTTTATTGGCGCCTATGGCCTAATGTTCCTGGTTCATAAAACAGCGAACTCTGCGGCTGGCTTGTTGGCAACGTTTGCGTTTACGGGCTTTATGGGTTTTACGTTAGGGCCGATTCTTTCTGCCTACCTGACCCTGCCTAATGGCGGTGCGTTGATCATGAATGCACTGGCTATGACAGGTTTGACGTTCGTTGGCCTATCAGCCATTGCGCTAACCACCAAGAAAGATTTTAGCTTTCTAAGCAACTTCTTGATGGCAGGTGCCATCGTGCTGATTCTGGCGATGGTGGCAGGAATCTTCTTTAACATCCCTGCGCTATCACTGATGGTGTCAGCTGGCTTTGTGCTGTTTGCTTCAGCCGCCATCCTTTATCAGACCAGTGAGATTATTCACCGGGCTGGCGAAAATAACTATATTCTCGCCACCGTGACGCTCTACGTATCCATCTACAACTTGTTTGTTAGCCTGTTGTCGATTCTGGGTATTATGAGCAACGACTGATATCAGGCAGCGCTAGACGATAATATGACAGGCCCTATTTTTAGGGTCTGTCTTTTTTTTAGGGTAACCGTCACTAGGTATTAAAATGATGCAGTACGGTTTATTAGTGATGGGTGCGCCATATAGCAGCCCGGCACCGCACTCTGCATTGCGTTTTGCCCATGCCGTTATAGCGCGTGGCCATCAAATAGCGGGGGTGTTTTTCTATCACGACGGCGTTCACAATGCCTCTTCGTTGATGGCGCCTCCTCAGGATGAGCTCAATCTACATGACGCCTGGGTAGAGTTGCACCAACAGCATGGGTTGCAATTAGATGTCTGTATCGCTGCAGCACTGCGGCGCGGTTTGATGAGTGAGACCGAAGCGCAGCGACATGGAAAGCAGGCTTTTAATATTATACCTCCCTTTGAATTAACCGGTCTTGGTCAATTGCTTGAGTTACAGCAGCGCTCCGATCGATTCATTACCTTTGCTTGAAAGGAGGGCCCATGGCGGCACCTGAGGCGCTATTAGTTATTATTCGCCACGCACCGCACAGTTCAAACTGGCTACGTGAAGGGTTGGATGCTGCTTTGGTCGCTGCGGCTTTCGGCCAGCCTGTGCATTTATTGTTTATGGGACAGGGTATAATGGCGCTAGTTAAAGAGCAGGGCAGTGGCGCGCCGGGCCAAAAAGCGACCCTCCCCACCATCGATATGCTTGAAATGTACGATATTGATCAGCTTTGGGTTGCGAAAGAGTCGCTGCAAAGCATGCATTTAAGCGCCGATTCGTTAGTGGCGGGAGTCACCCTGATAGCGGCCCAAGAAGTACCCGGGTTATTGCAACAACACGCCAACATACTCAACTTCTAGTGAGGTAATAATGATTCTACACATCCTCACCAAAGCGCCTAAAAGCACCGGATCCATTCAAATGCAGCAAGCGGTAGGAGAACAGGACGCCGTGTTATTGATTGAAGAAGGAGTCAGTGCTGCGCTTGACCCAACATGGGCAGCCTGGCAGCAGTTTCAATCGCGTATTTACTTGCTGTCAGAAGATTTAGCCGCGCGTGGGCTTTACCACATTGCCATCGATAATGTACTACCCACGCTAGAGATGGAAGGTTTTGTGGAACTTACCGAGAAGTACGATAAAACAGTTACCTGGTATTAATCATGTCGGATCAGAAAATATACCGTTATCTTGATTCAGAAAAACAATGGGAGCTAGATCCGGAGGGATACCTAGTTAATCAAGCGGAATGGAACGAAACCATCGCTCAGTTGATGGCTGAAGAAGAGGGCTTAACGCTTACTCAAGCCCACTGGGAAATCATTGATGTCGTAAGGGCATTTTACCAACGCTACGAAATGGCACCAGCCATGCGGCCTCTTGTTAAGGCAACGAAAAACGCATTGGGCGAAGAGAAGGGGCGCTCGATTTATCTGATGCAACTATTTCCCGGCAGCCCTGCAAAGCGAATTGCTCGCCTGGCCGGACTACCAAAGCCTACCAACTGTCTGTAACAAGCGAAATTGGCGACGACTAGGCAATGTCACCGCGAGTACACACCGAAAGCACAATCGCATCGTCCTGACTAGTGGAAACGAGCGCATGGCCCATGTCGCTATCAAAATAGATGCTGTCACCTTCTTCTAGCACAAGCGGTGCGTAGAATTCGGTATAAAGCATAACATCGCCATGCAACACCATTAAAAACTCTTCGCCATCGTGGCGCACCCATTGGTGATATTCATCAAAACTCCGCGCTCGTACGATGGTTTTGAATGGGATCATACGCTTTTGCGCTAGCTGGTGTCCCAGCAGCTCATGTTCGTAGGTAGGTGTGGGGTGCAGTTGCCCTTTGCCCTTACGAGTTAAATCGCGCCGCCCCATGGTATAACGCTCCCGCTTAGGGGGCGTAAGCAGTTGGGGAAGGTCAATGTTAAGACCGGTGGTCAGCTTTTGTACCACGCTGAAAGAGGGGGACACCTGGTCATTTTCGATTTTGGAAAGCGTCGAGCGGGCAAGCCCGGTACGCTGGCTAACGTCTTCCAGTGTCCACTGATTAGCAAGGCGGATTTGCTTGAGCCGCTCGCCGAGGCGCAACGGCTCGACAAACGGTTTGCTTCCCGATGCGATACGCAGCGCGGCATGCTCTTCAGAAGTAGCGGTCATAGATCGTCACATTGGCTGCGTTAGCTTAGGTTGGGGCTGGTGTAAAAACGCGCATTATAGCACAGCCCACAACTTGCTAAGAGTGACAACTGAGGAGAAGAAACAAGTAACTATCTCTCACTAAGGCACTTCCGCAAAGGGTAATCCCAAAAGCGCTTTAAGATGCGCCTCTGCACCACTGGCCAGTGATTTGGGGTTATAGCCACCCTCAAGCACCGAAACAACGCGGTTATCTGCATAGAGTGTGGCAATCTCCATCGCCAGGTGGGTGACCCAGTAGAAGTCTTCATCTTCCAGACAGATATCCCCCATTGGGTCTTCACGATGAGCATCAAAACCAGCGGATATCATCACCAAATCAGGTTTGAAAGCGTGTAGGGCAGGGAGCCAATGATTTTCGACAATACGGCGAAACTCGGGCCCGTCGGTACCTACCTCTAGTGGCGTGTTGACTACATTTTGCCACTCACTGCGCAAATAGCGCCACGGGTAGAACGGGTACTGGAAACTTGTACAGATCAAAATTTCGGGATCGTTTTTGAAGATATCAATGGTGCCATTACACTGATGCACATCAAAATCTAATATGGCGATACGCCTAGCGCCATATTTAGCCCGCGCATGCGCTGCGCCAACGGCGATGTTGTTGTAAAAGCAGAACCCCATGGCATCAGAGGCTTCAGCGTGATGGCCAGGCGGTCTCACCGCGCAAAAAACATTATCTGCTTGGCGTCTAAACACTTGGTCCACCCCGCGAATCACCGCTCCTGCAGCCATCCGTGCGGCTTGCAGGCTGTCAGGATTCATCATGGTGTCGCTATCCAGTGTGATAATACCTTCTTTGGGCAAGCACTTTTCAAGGGCGCGTAGATGGCGTAAGGGGTGTACCCTGGCTAATGCCTCTTCACAGGCTTCTTTGGCATCTGCTTGCATGGTTTGCTGTAATAAGCCAGCAAGCGATAGGCGAGCGCGAATAGCCTCCAGACGTTGAGGACATTCAGGGTGCTCTGGCCCCATATGGTGCAATGAGCAGTCTGGGTGGGTAAGGTAGGCGGTAATCATTCAAACGCTCCATTATTATTGATGCCACCTTAATCGCCTCCAGGCCCTACGCGACAGTGTCAATAAGTCGTACAGCCGCTATTTATTTCAGAGGAGACTCATTTGTGAGCACGCGCTTTTTACACCATTTTTTCGAACCTCGTACACTAGCGGTGTTTGGCGCCTCTGAAAAGCCCGCATCGCTGGGCGGTTTAG
Source organism: Vreelandella sp. H-I2 (assembly GCF_052959335.1). NCBI lineage: Bacteria > Pseudomonadati > Pseudomonadota > Gammaproteobacteria > Oceanospirillales > Halomonadaceae > Vreelandella > Vreelandella sp. H-I2. Next base: position 448,139 of record NZ_JBRAMC010000003.1, on the reverse strand, counting down.
TGCTGAGAAATATTCAAGAGGGTGGCTTTAAGGGACCGGTTTGGGCTGTCAACCTTAAAAGTTATTCCCAGGTCTTCGGCGTACCGTGTGTGAGCAAAGTGAGTGAGCTCCCTGAAGTCCCTGATTTGGCCGTGGTCTGCACGCCTATAGAAGGCGTGCCGAGCCTCATTAAAAAACTGGGGCAGCACGGGGTAAAAGCAGCCCTGGTATTGTCTGGTGGTGCTTATCTGGACCGCGATAAGGGCGACAAAGGTTCAATTCGTGAACGTATGCTGAGTGCGGCTCGTGTTTCGGGTATTCGTGTACTGGGCCCGGAGTGCATGGGATTGATTGTGCCGGGGAAAAAGCTCAACGTTTCTTATGCCAGCCAGCCGGTGAAAGCTGGCCGCGTCGCTTACCTGGGGCAGTCCGGCATGCTCGCCAATGCGATGATCGATTGGGCGGCGGGGCGTGATGTTGGTTTTTCGCATCTTATTACCGTCGGTGACAGTGTCGACGTGTTGCTGCCGGACCTAATTGATTACGTTAATCAGTTCTCGCCCGCGCAGGCCATTATGCTGCACCTTGAGCGAATCAGCGACGCCCAGCACTTTATGACCGCCGTACGTGACGCATCACGTAATCGCCTGGTACTGGCTATTAAAAGCGGTCGTACCCCCGAGTCAGATATTTCCGGTATGGCACCGACGCCAGGGATTGCCAACCGCGATGTGGTATTTGATGCCGCTTTTGCCCGGGCAGGGGTTGTACGGGTTGATGACTCCGATGAACTGCTCGATGCGTTGGAAACTTTGTCACGGATGAAACCCCTCAAGGGGGACCGTCTGGCCATCGTTTCGAATGGCTTGGGGCCTGCCATGCTGGCCATCGATAAATTAATTAGTGCCGGTGGCAAATTGGCCGAATTTAGCGTCGAAACCCAGGCCGCGCTACACCGTAGCGAGGTCGATATGAGTAAGCCGGGCGAGAACCCGGTCGATTTGGGCGGCAACGCCTCGCCTGAGCGGTTTGTCCAAGCACTGGAAATTGTCGCTGCGGACACAAATGTAGATGCCGTATTGGTTGTCCACGCCCCCACACGAATGGCCCCGTCTTTGGTGACAGCCCAGGCCTTGATCGATAACCGTAAGAAATTTCGCCGCAATCTGCTGACCAGTTGGATGGGCTTAAAAGAAGCCCTTAACGCACGGCATATCTGCAATTTAGCAGGGATCCCGACGTATATTTCACCAGAAAAAGCCGTTAAGGCCTTTATGCATATGGTGATTTATCAGCGGGTTCAAGCGCTGCTGCAAGAGATCCCACCCAGCCTGCCGTTTTCCACCAGTCCAGAGATACGTGCCCAGTGCCGCACGTTGATTAAACAGGCTAAAGAGCGGGGCAGACAAACCTTAACCCATTCTGAAACCGCTCAGGTACTAGAAGCGTATGGTATCCCAACGGCGCCGAGCGTGTATTTGACTAATCCTGATGAAGCACTTGCCCGTGCGATGGAAATCCCCGGCACTAAGGCACTCAAAGTTGTTCATGAAGGCAACTGTCGCCCTTATCGTTACCGTAAGCACCCTCATAAGATTTCGGCGGGGTTGCTTCAGGATTTGGAAACACCCGAACAAGTAGCTGAGGGCGTTCGTCAGCTAGGCGACAAAGTGGCAGAGAAATTCCCGGAGTACGCAATTCGCGAATACTGCCTGCAACCCATGCAGCGCGGCAAACACTCGATGCAGATTTGTGCGGGCATAACCCGTGATCCAGTCTTTGGGCCACTGATTGTATTCGGCATTGGCGGTTATAAGGTCAACGTACTGGCTGACCGCCAGGTTGCCTTGCCTCCACTCAACATGAGCCTAGCCGCCGACGTAGTGGGCAGAACCCATGCCGCATCGTTAATTCGTGAGCATTCAGCCGATCCTGAACGTGACGTACAGCACCTGTGCCAAATGCTGGTTAAGCTATCGCAAATGGCGTCAGATTTGGGCGACTTGCGCGGGCTGGAAGTAAACCCGCTGCTACTTAATCGAGACGGCATGGTTGCTGTCGACTTTGCAATGGATCTCGGCACCCCGTCACGCTTTGCCATCATGCCGTATCCGGAAGAGCTGCGAGAATGGGTGACGCTTAAAAACGGCTGGCAGGTGGAAGTAAGGCCTATTCGAGCTGAAGATGCTCACCTGATTACTACTTTCCACCGCCAGCTTTCGGAAGAGAGTATTCGTTTCCGCTACTTCCATAATAAATCTAATTTAACCCAGCGCGATTTATCGATTCTTTCACATATCAATTATGATCGCCAAATGGCATTCATCGCTGAACATTTAAGCGAAGATGGCAGCAAAGAGATGCTTGGGGTAGTGCGAGTGTGGAACGACCCTGACAATATTCGCACCGAGTTTTCAGTCATCATCCGTGATGACCTGCAGGGGTTAGGTATTGGCAGCCTGCTGATGAAGAAGATGATCGATTACTGTACCAACATCGGCACGCTGGAAATGATTGGCAAAATCATGGTCGATAACCACCCGATGCGGGCATTGATGAAACACTTAGGATTTAAAAGTCGTTACAACATGGAAGAACAGGTGATTGATGCCGTGCTGCGTCTCAACGAACCCGAAAGTGAGTGGCAACGGCATCGCCTTGAAAGCCTGCCAGACTAGCGAGTTAGCGACAAGGCCTGCTACTCTCAGCAGGCCTTCAAGTACACAGGCGCAGAGTATATTACATACAGTTACGGTGCCAAGCGGAAGCGGCTCCACTCACCCCCGTCGCGCCGTTCAAAGCGTAGCCGATCATGTAGGCGGCTGGGTTGACCCTGCCAGAACTCAATCATTTCCGGCGCGAGACGATACCCACCCCAGTGAATCGGACGGGGGATGTCCTGACCATCGTAGGCTTTTTCAAATCGCTTTTGACGCTCCTCGATCCAGTTACGATTAGGAATCACAACACTCTGGGTGGCAATCCACGCACCTAACTGGCTGCCACGAGGGCGGCTGGCAAAGTACTCATCCGACTCATCTGCTGATACTTGCTCAACCGGGCCTTCAATACGCACCTGACGGGAGAGGGAAGGCCACCAAAAGGTCATGGCTGCATAGGGCACATTGCTCAATTCGCTACCCTTATGGCTATGATAGTTAGTGAAAAAGACCATACCGCGCTCATCAAATCCCTTTAGCAGCACGACGCGGGCATGGGGTCTGCCCTGGCTGTCAACGCTGGAGAGTGTCATGGCATTACCATCTTTCCCCTCTTTTTCCAACGCAAGGGTAAACCACTCATTGAATAGCACGAATGGATCATCGGATGCCTGGGACTCGTCTAGCCTACCGCCTTCATAATCACGCCTGATATCGGCTATATTACGTGTCATTGAGTGCTTCTCCCTTGAATTTCACCCATGTTCGCTGGTCTATCTTTAAAGCTCAAGTGACCGCTATCAATGAATGCCTAACGCCTTCTCTTATTGCTGTCATTTTAGCCAGTGCTGCGACCAGCTGTCCCACAATCTATGAGAAAGCCAGCATACATGCGAAGGTGCCTCACCAATACGGGGTCATCAACTGCTATTAGCTCACCACTGCTGGGTCACCCTTGCTAAGAGAGTAAAAAGTTATGCGCAAGACCAGTGTAACAATAGATGTATGGGATAAATGGATTCGTGTTTTTCATTGGGGTTTAGTGGCGGTAATACTGCTTTCATTTTATACCACTAAGACCCGTGGAGCGCCTTTTCTATTTCCTATTGAAGTGCACGCACAGGCAGGCTATCTATTGCTAGGGTTGCTCGTCTTTCGTTGGTTATGGGGTGTGATGGGTAGCGTATATGCGCGGTTCAAGACGTTTTTATACCCACCCGGTGAAACGATCGCTTATTCCAAGGCACTTTTAAAGCGACAGCCCAGCACTTATGCCAGCCATAATCCTTTGGGTGGCTGGATGACGTTGGTTATGCTGCTTTCGCTTAGTTTCCAAGCGGTCAGTGGCCTTTTCTTGAGTGACGACATCTTTTTTCAGGCACCGCTTTATGGCTTATTTGGCGATGGGATAAGCAGCCAACTGAGAAGTATGCATCAGTTAAATAGTGATCTTTTGATCATTCTTATCGGGCTGCACTTGCTCGGATTGGTCGTGCATCGGCTAATGGGTGAGCCTTTGGTGGCGGCAATGTTGGCGGGTACCAAGCATTTCCGCCAGCTGCCTGTCGATGCTCGTAACGAGCCGTTAAACGCGGCTACGCTGCGTTTACGTGCGTTAGGTACTTTACTTATTGCCGCTGGCGTAGCGCTATGGCTTTGGTTTTATTGAGCTGGTCTTTATAGGCCTAGCTATTATTGTCTTAGCTGTCGGCTGCGAAAGCGTGCATAGCCCATACAGCCAGCAAACAGGGCCAATGAAATAATGGCCTCTAAAAGCCCGCGCACGCTTTGCCCAGGCAACGTTGCCAGCATTACCCCCTGAGTAAAGTAGAGCAGGCTAACAAACGCAAGCCAAGCATGACCACGGGCTCGCTGGCCAATGATGGAGGGCAAGAACAGCACTAGGGGAAGCACAAAGGCCACCACAGGGCGCCAGTTAAACGCATCGCCCTGAACTAAAAAGCCGCGATAAATAACCATCACCAACAAGAGAGCAAAGCTCGCTAGTACCAGTTGCCGGCTTCTTAGCGTGAGCTTATCAAGCCCATGTCGTGCTTCTACATCTTCCAACCACTGTCTCATGATGCCTCCTGACGCATAGCGTGCAGGGCGAGAGCGAGACGCGCCAGCCGTTTGCCTTGAGTGACGCACAGGGCGCGCTCATGCTCATCAACCGAACGATCGCTACGCGTGCCTGCCAAATGACTGGCACCATAAGGCGTGCCGCCTGTGCGGGTTTCCAGCAACGTGGTTTCACTATAAGGCACCCCTGCATAGACCATGCCGTGATGCAGCAGTGGCACCAGCATGGTCAGTAAGGTGCTCTCTTGCCCACCGTGCAAGCTTGACGTCGAGGTAAACGCAGACGCGGGTTTATCTATCAAAGCACCGTTCATCCAGAGGCTGCTCGTGGAATCGATAAAATATTTTAGCGGTGCCGCCATATTGCCAAACCGCGTTGGGCTGCCGAGTGCCAGTGCGCTGCAGTTGCGCAAGTCGTCCAGATCAGCGTACACCGCCCCCTGTTCAGGAATTTCTGGGTCTACGGCTTCACACGTGGTTGAAACTGGCGCCACAGTACGCAGACGTGCCTGGATACCGGGCACACTTTCTACGCCGGCCGCAATTTGCTGTGCCATGGTGGCGGTTGCGCCTGAGCGCGAGTAGTAAAGAACCAAAACGTACGGTGTCATTTCACGCATTGTCATTCCTGAATGGGTCATTAAAGCTGTCTTGGCAGAGATTGTAATGCTTGTTGCCTATGGTACCAGAGCTATCGGTAAGCCTGGGTACCGAGCAAACGCATTTTGCAACTTCGACAGACGCAAGTAGACCCAGGCGCGTGAGCCATCCTCTAGTGTTATCTCCACCCGCTCGTAGCGGACACCGAGTCGTTCATAGCGGTCAAGGCGGGCCAGCTCATCGGCTTCCACGCGTAACAGCAGGCCTTCCACCTTCCTCCCTGGCTGGGGTGAAAGGTCGAGGCCATTGCGCTGGTACCCCTCAAGCACCGCTTTTTCAGGATCGCCAAAGCTGCCCATGACAACCAAGCGCACTGGGGCGTAGCGAAGCGTGCCGTAAACGAAGACCTGATGGGTGCGCTGTTCGATGTCGGCTAAATCATCGGGGCGTTCATAAAACCATGGGCTGAGCATCGTTAACCATATCCATCCGGCTATACCGAGCAACCCCGCAACACTGATGATAACAAGGCGTTTAAACCAAACCATTTTAGCCAAACCAAGGCGCCTCTTGCTGAGGGTACAACGAATGGCTGCTTAGCTTGGCTGGCCAAAGTGGCAATGACAAGCTTATGTTATCGATTTATCTAAGCAGCTTAAGCAAAGTACTTGAGCAAAGTACTTAAGCAAAGTACTTAATCAAAGTACACGGGTTTGCTAGGTTATGTATGTAAAATAGGTGGTCATAAGACCCAGCCGGAGGAGCCTGCAATGAATCAGCCACTTCGTGATGATATGGATTTTGGTGCTCTCATAGGCGATGTAGAGCCACTTCCGCCCAATAATCGTGCAGACCCAGGCGCTAACCGGAAAAGCCCTTCTGAGGCGCAGCTGGCCCGGCGTGAATGGGCAGAGGAAGAGATGGGCGCTCGCAATTTTTTGTCCGACGACTTTGTCGATCTCCTGCCGCCATTCGACCCGATGGAGTATCGGCGCGAGGGCATTCAGCAAGGCGTGGTCGATAAATTAAAGCACGGTGGCTATAGCGTTCAATCCCAACTCCACCTGCTTCGGCGCCCGCTGAGTGAGTGCCGTCGGATGCTATTTCCCTTTATTCAGGAAGCTTATGCTCACGACCTACGTTCGGTACTGATCGTTCACGGTCGCGGGCGTGAAATCGATAGTCCTGCCAATGTGCTGCGTTCCTATCTTGCTAAATGGCTCAGCCAGTTTGAGGAGGTGCAGGCGTATGTATCCGCACAGCCATCGGAAGGGGGCCTAGGCGCTACCTGGGTAATGCTGCGTAAAAGCGATCGCGCTAAAGCCAATAACCGAGAGCGTCAACAGAAACGACGCGGTTAACGATAGGGTGAAAGTAAAATAGAGCAAAAGTAATAAGGGCAGCCGAGGCTGCCCTTGTTTAGGTTTGTAAGCTAGGTTTATAAGCTAGGTTTATAAGCTCATGCTTCCTATCTACTTACTCGCGGCTAAGCGACGCTCAAACAGCGCCTGCCGCTCTTCTACATCAGGCTGGTAACGCACGCTGATAAAGCTCAGTGCGCGTAGGGCATCCTCAGGGTCTTGATCATCGCGCAGTGCCATGGAAGAAAACCCACAGCGGCGCATGTAGTCCAATTGATCTACCAGAACATCACCCACCGCACGAACTTCACCTGCGTAACCGTAACGCTCACGCAGTAAGCGGGCCAAGGTGTAGCCACGGCCATCGGTAAAGGCCGGGAAATCGACGGCGATCGCCGCAGCTTTACCAATTTGCTGCGCCAATTCTGGCGTCAGTTCGGTATCACTGGTGAGCAACGGCGATAGCTCTTCGTCATCTTGATTAGCTTGCCACAGCGCCAACGGCACAAACGCCGGACGTTGCTCGGGTAGCGCATCTTCATCGTAGGAGACGCACCAAGCGTTCTCTGCCGCTAGCTCACCGTTAGCAATCAGATGATCAACATGCACTGGTGTCTGCTCAACTGCTTCAGTTTGCGTCTCATCTGTTTTATTAGGCATAAACACGCTCCTTGAAGGGTTTTAAGCCAATACGGCGGTAAGTGTCCAGGAAGCGCTCGTCTTCATGGCGCTGCGCCACATAGACTTCCAACACTTTTTCGACCACATCCGGCACGTCAGAGCGGAAAAAAGAGGGGCCGAGAATTTTACCCAGAGACGCATCATCGGTGGAGTTACCGCCAATGGAGATCTGGTAGAACTCTTCGCCTTTTTTATCGACACCCAGGATACCGATATGGCCGACATGGTGGTGGCCACAGGCATTCATGCAGCCGGAAATGTTCAGATCCAGCGGACCCAAGTCATACAGGAAGTCTAAATCTTCAAATCGCTCCTGCAGTGCCTGGGCAATGGGGATAGACACCGCATTAGCCAAGCTGCAGTAATCGCCACCCGGGCAGCAGATAATGTCATTGAGCGTGCCCACCGTTGGATTCGCCATGCCCAATGCCTCAAGCTCTTTCCATAACGCTTCCAGCTCATCAACGGGCACGTCTGAAAGCACCAAGTTCTGCTCGTGGGTGACCCGCACTTCACCAAAGCTGTAGCGATCGGCTAGATCAGCAACGGCCTCCATCTGATCGGCGGTCACATCGCCAGGGGCGTGTTCACGGCGTTTCAGGGAAAGTGTGACTGCTTTGTAACCAGGCACTTTGTGATCAGTAACGTTATTGGTTACAAAGCGCGCAAAGCTACGGTTTTCAGCACGCAGCTGATCAAACGCTTCAGTAGCGTTTTCTGCCACCGGGCGGCGATCCGGCTCGGGGAAGTGGCCTTTTGCGGCATCGACCGCGGCTTGGTTGAGTGTTTGCGGGCCGTCTTTCAAGTGCGCCCACTCTTCATCGACGCGGCGGCGGAATTCATCAATGCCCAAGGCTTTAACGAGGATTTTAATCCTCGCCTTGAACTTGTTATCACGACGACCGAACTGATTGTAAACCCGCACACAGGCTTCCAGATACGTCAGCAGGTGCTGCCAAGGTAAGTCTTCGCGCACGACATCCGCAATCATCGGGGTGCGGCCGAGGCCACCACCGGCTAATACCTTGATGCGCAGCTCGCCATCGGCGTTATACCAGAGACGCAGACCAATATCGTGGACCTGAATAGCGGCGCGGTCTTGGGCCGCACCGCTAACCGCGATTTTGAACTTACGCGGCAGATAGGCGAATTCAGGGTGCAGGGTAGACCACTGGCGAATTAGTTCGCACCAGGGGCGTGGGTCCTCTACTTCATCGTTGGCGATGCCTGCAAACTGATCGCTGGTAGTATTACGGATACAGTTACCGCTGGTCTGAATCGCGTGCATCTGCACCTTGGCCAAATCGGCCAGGATATCCGGCACGTCTTCAAGCGCAGGCCAATTCAACTGTAAATTCTGCCGTGTCGTAAAGTGGCCATAACCACGGTCGTAGCGGCGGGTGATCTCAGCCAGGGCACGCAGCTGGTTACCCGCCAGCATGCCGTAAGGTATCGCAATACGCAGCATAGGCGCATGGCGTTGAATATAGAGGCCGTTCTGCAACCTTAGTGGGCGGAACTCTTCTTCACCCAAACGCCCAGCGCGGTAGCGTTCCATTTGGTCGCGGAACTGAGCGACACGCTCATCAACCAGTGTTTGGTCGTGAATATCATAACGGTACATGTGGCACGATCCTGCTAAAAAGCGAAATGGTCACGTTGAGACGGACATTAATGTAGCGCCACCTTAACGCGGGCGTCATATTCTACAAAAGAATATATGATTATCTTTTTATCTCTAAAAGCTATTTAGAAACCACAGTATGAGTTTAGCAGCCAGTTAGAAGGCTGGGGCTAGCCAGCGGCGGCGCTGCCACACCCATAAAAATCCGGCCGAGTTTATCAATCGGTAGAGTAGTTGCATAAGCCAGATGCCTAATAAGCCCTGGTCTAAACCGATCCCTACCCACCAAGCTAGGGGAAGGAAAAGTAGCCATTGCATGCTAAGTGTTAGCATCATCACCGTGCGTTGAGCGCCCGCACCCATTAAGGCCTGGGCGAGTACTAAAGCGGCGGCATCCAACACAATCATCACGCCGGTCAGCTGCAGTGGGTGTTTACCCAGCGCCACTAACTCACTGTTAGTAAAAAAGATGGCGAGTACTTGCTCGGGCACTATCAACATGGGTAGCGCCAGCACCAACAGTACCAGCCAGGCGACACGGAGTGCATCCAGCCCCCAGCGGTGGGCTTCGTGTTGAGCATCTCGGCCTAATGCCTCACCCACTAAACTCATTACAGCAACGCCAATGCCCACCCCCGGCAAAATAAGCAGCAATGAAAGATTAATCAACACATGGCCAACCGCGACACTGGCCGTACCCAATTGGCTAAGTAACCAAATAAGTACCGCATAACCCGCTGCAAATAAAAGCTGCTGCAAAGAGTGGGGAGCAGCAAGTAGCAGAGTAGTACGCAGGGTGGCTAAGCAAGGCATGTGAGTTAACAAATGTTGAATAGCAGGGCTTTTAATACTCACCCAACACCAAACAAGCAAGCCAATAAACAGCGATAGTGTCGTACCAGCACCCGCACCGCTTGCGTCCATTTTGGGTAGCCCGGCAAATCCATAGATTAACCCCGCGCTGACCGCCACATTAATCAAGTGAACCGCCACGATGATACGCAAGTAGAGATGTGTTTGCTGGCGACCATTCCAGTAGCCACGAAAGCAGAGCGTAAGTGCGATGGCCACTAGTGACATCACCCGCCAACGAAAGTAGTCCACGGCGACGCTTTGGACATCATCAGCTTGACTAATCAAGCCAATCAGCAGTGGTGCTTGCCACCAAGCCAAGAGTGACAACGGCAAAGCAACACCAAACCCGATTACCAGCCCCGCGTTAAGGGGATGGGCTATCTCCGTATGGGCAGCCCCCACGCGCTGAGCGGTTTGTGACTGCACGCTGGAAGAGAGGCCAAACACAATAGCGCTAAACATAAACATGGCGTAACCGCCCACGCCTACCCCGGCAAGAGCCACTTCGCCTAAATGCCCCACCAGGGCGGCATCGATCAAGTTGAGCATGCTTTGCGAGAGCATGCCCAGCATGATAGGCAAGGCAAGGCGAATAACCTTGCCATGACGGCGAGCGACAAACAGCATTGATCAGCTCGGGTCGTAGGAGAGCACCGGTGAGAGCCAGCGCTCCATTTCCTCAAGGGGCATCTGCTTACGCGCGGCGATAGCCTCTACCTGATCTCGCGTGATTTTGCCCGTTGAGAAATACTTCGACTGCGGATGGGCAAAGTACCATCCGGAAACGGCGGCCGCTGGCCACATGGCGAAGTTTTCAGTCAACGCCAACCCGGTATTTTCAGTCGCATCCAGCAGCCGGAAGAGTGTCGCTTTTTCGGTATGATCCGGGCAGGCGGGATAGCCAGGGGCAGGGCGGATGCCCTGATATTTCTCGGCAATCAGAGCATCGTTGTCCAACGTTTCATCCGGCACATAGCCCCAGAACTCTTTGCGTACGCGTTCGTGCATACGTTCGGCAAAGGCTTCCGCCAGGCGATCCGTTAATGCTTGCACCATGATTGCATTGTAGTCATCACCGGCCGCCTCGTACGCTTTGGAGAGTTCATCGACACCGTGGCCGGTAGTGACCGCGAAACCACCGATCCAGTCGGCTTTGCCGCTCTCTTTGGGCGCAATGAAATCGGCCAGGCTGTAGCAAATGCCATCGCGGCCTTTCGTGGTCTGCTGGCGAATGTGATGTAGCCGCTCTATCACTTCGCTGCGCGACTCGTCGGCATACACTTCAATCACATCATCATCGACGCTGTTGGCGGGCCACAGGCCAATAACACCGCGGGCCTGAACGCGCTTCTCTCCAACCAGCTTACGCAGCATGACTTTGGCGTCTTCAAACAGATTGCGGGCGGCTTCACCTACCACCTTGTCGTCAAGTATCTTGGGATACTTGCCCGCCAGTTGCCAGCTCATGAAGAAGGGGGTCCAGTCGATGCGCTGGATCAATTCTTCAAGATCGTAGTCGTCGAACGTTTTTAGCCCCAGCATATTGGGTTCGGCTGGGGTATGGGCATTCCAGTCGGTACGAAAGCGGCGCTTGCGCGCCTGAGTGTAGTCAAGATCCGCCGCCTTCGGCCGACGCTTGGCATTACGCTCACGCACTTTTTCGTACTCTTCGCGAATCTCGGTAACGTAGGGTGTTTTTAAAGCAGGCGTGAGTAATTTACCCGCTACACCAACCGCTCGAGAGGCATCGGTAACGTAAATTACCGGGTGCTCGTACTGCGGCTCTATTTTTACCGCGGTATGCGCTTTAGAGGTGGTTGCACCACCGATTAACAGCGGAAGATCCATACCCCTGCGCTGCATCTCTTTGGCCACATGCACCATTTCATCCAGCGATGGGGTGATCAGCCCGGAAAGTCCGATAATGTCGGCGTTGTGTTCTTTGGCCGCCTGCAAGATTTTATCTGCCGCGACCATGACCCCGAGATCGATCACTTCGTAGTTATTACACTGCAGCACGACGCCCACGATATTTTTACCGATATCGTGAACATCGCCTTTTACCGTCGCCATGACGATTTTGCCCTTGGCCTTGGTCTCTTCGCTCTTCTCTGCCTCGATATAAGGAATTAGATAAGCCACGGCTTGCTTCATCACTCGCGCCGATTTGACGACCTGAGGCAGAAACATCTTGCCGTCGCCAAACAAGTCGCCGACCACGTTCATGCCATCCATCAGCGGGCCTTCGATAACCTCAATAGGGCGTTCGGCCTGGGCGCGGGCTTCTTCAGTGTCATCCTCGATATAGACCGTGATGCCTTTGACGAGCGCATGCTCAATGCGTTTATTGACCGGCCAGCTTCGCCATTCAAGGTCCTCTTTCTTGGCTGCGCCGCTGCCATCCCCCTTGTACTTGTCGGCGATATCCAACAGCCGCTCGGTGCCGTCGCTACGACGGTTGAGCACCACGTCTTCAACGGCTTCGCGCAGCTCGGCGGGAAGATCGTCATAAACCGCGAGTTGGCCCGCGTTGACGATGCCCATGGTAAGGCCCGCGCGAATGGCGTGATAAAGAAACGCCGAGTGAATTGCTTCGCGCACCGGGTTGTTGCCACGGAACGAGAACGACACGTTGGAAACACCGCCAGATACCATGGCGTGGGGCAGGTTGTCGCGAATCCACTGGGTCGCCTCGATAAAGTCGACCGCGTAATTGTTGTGCTCTTCGATCCCCGTGGCGATGGCAAAAATATTCGGGTCAAAGATGATGTCTTCGGCAGGGAAGCCGATTTCATCGACAAGCAAGCGGTAGGCGCGCTGGCAAATCTCGGTTTTACGCGCGAAGGTGTCTGCCTGGCCTTCTTCGTCGAACGCCATTACCACAATGGCCGCACCAAAGCGGCGGCACTTGGTCGCCTGCTCACGAAAGGCGGCTTCACCTTCTTTGAGTGAAATGGAGTTCACTACCGCTTTGCCTTGAACGCACTTTAGCCCCGCTTCGATGATCTCCCATTTGGAGGAGTCGATCATGATCGGCACGCGGGCAATATCGGGTTCACCTGCAATCAGGTTAAGAAAGCGCTCCATGGCTTCCTTGGACTCGAGCATCCCCTCGTCCATATTAATGTCGATGACCTGGGCACCGTTCTCTACTTGCTCAAGGGCGACTTCCAGTGCCGTGGTGAAGTCCTCTTCTACGATCAAGCGCTTGAAACGCGCAGAGCCAGTGACGTTGGTACGTTCACCGACGTTGACGAAGAGTGAATCCGCCTCGATGTTGAAAGGCTCTAACCCGGATAGGCGGCAGGCACGGCTGCGCTCTGGAATGATCCGGGGCGCCATATCGCGCACGGAATCGGCAATGGCGCGAATGTGCTCAGGCGTGGAGCCGCAGCAACCGCCGATAATGTTGACCAAGCCGCTTGAAGCGAACTCGCTGACGATCGCCGACATCTCTTCTGGTGTTTGGTCATACTCGCCAAACTCGTTGGGCAAGCCCGCGTTGGGGTGAGCGGAAACAAAGGTGTCGGCCTTAGTGGAAAGCTCTTCCAGGTAAGGGCGTAGCTCTTCGGCACCCAACGCGCAGTTCAAGCCAACGGATAACGGCTGGGCGTGGCGCACCGAGTTCCAGAAGGCTTCGGTGGTTTGGCCAGAGAGGGTGCGTCCGGAGGCATCGGTAATAGTGCCGGAGATCATTACCGGTAAACGCTCACCGCGATCGTCGAATAGCTCTTCAAGGGCGTAAATCGCCGCCTTGGCGTTGAGGGTATCGAAGATGGTTTCGATCATGATCAAATCGGCACCGCCAGCGATTAGCGCTTCAGCGGCTTCATAGTAGTTCTCGCGCAGCTCATCAAAGGTGACGTTACGCTTGGCGGGATCATTCACATCCGGCGATAGCGAAGCGGTGCGCGACGTGGGGCCTAACACCCCAGCAACATAGCGGGGCACGCCGGTTTCGGCGGCAACCGCATCACACACCTCGCGAGCAAGGCGTGCTGATTCGCGGTTGAGTTCAACCACCAGCGTTTCCATACCATAATCAGACTGCGACAGCTGGGTGCTATTAAAGGTGTTGGTTTCGATGATATCTGCGCCGGCCTCTAAATAGTCGCGGTGAATACGCGCAACTAAATCAGGGCAGGTGAGCGCAAGCAGGTCGTTGTTGCCTTTAAGATCCGACGGCCAGTCGCTGAATCGTTCGCCACGAAAATCCTCTTCGCTCAACTGGGCATTCTGCAGCATGGTTCCCATGCCGCCATCCAGAATCAAGATACGGTCAGCAAGGCGTTGGGTGAGGGTTGCGGTCAAAGCACTATCAGCCATGGCAGGGGGAGTTCTCCAGCGTCACAGTCGTCAAAGGGGGATGTTGTTATCGTCGGAAAAGCAGCATCTGTCGTAAAGAGGCGCATAATGATAACAAAAGGGACAGCAAAAGGCGCCCCTGCAGGTAGCTATACGATGCATATAGAAAGACAATCAATATGTATTCTTGATAAGTTATGATAAAAATAGCCGACTAAAACAGTCGGGATTGTGTCAGCGCGCCGTTTTGCTTACCATAGTGTCAAACGACATGTGAAGTGGCCGAGCCACTACCACGGGAGGAAGACAGCCCTCATGACCACGATTAGCGAAAAAGACACCAATGTCGATACTCAAAGTATTGATATTACCGATAGTGCCCAAGCGTACCTCGCGGAATTGCTGGAAAAGCAGAACGTTGAAGGCATCGCCGTGCGTATCTTTATTACCCAGCCGGGCACACCTTACGCAGAGACTTGCCTAGCCTATTGCCGCCCCGGCGAGGAAGAACCGACGGATGTGCTGTTGGAGCTCGAGAAGATCAACGTCTATCTCGACAAAAACAGCTTGGCCTTTTTGGAAGAAGCGGTAGTCGACTTCAATGCTGACCGCATGGGCGGCCAACTGACGATCAAAGCACCTAACGCTAAGATGCCGAAGGTAAATGCTAATAGCCCGCTTGAAGACCGCATTAACTACGTGCTCTACAGCGAGATCAATCCTGGGCTGGCGGCCCACGGTGGCGAAATTAAGCTGGTTGAGTTGACTGAGCAGCAATACGCTGTCTTAGCTTTTGGCGGCGGTTGCCAGGGTTGTGCAGCGGTTGACTTAACCCTGAAAGATGGCGTTGAGAAAACCCTGATGGAGCGCATTCCAGAGCTTGCCGGTATTCGCGACGTTACCGATCATAGCGATACCACCAACGCCTACTACCGCTAAATTAGCGAGGGTAAGGCAAAAGCCCAGCTTCAATCGCTGGGCTTTTTTACGTCTATCAGATTGATTACTGGCCTGGCTCACTGTTGTGTTTTGAAAGCGCATCGGGGAGTGCCGTTAGCTGTGTTTGCAGTGCTTCCATGCGACTCCAAAGCTTCTCTTGCCACGCTTGCTGTAGCGCAGCTTCGCGCTCGGCATGCTGCTGGGCTTGGCTGTTTAGCGTGGCTTCAGCCTCATCTAGCTGCTGGGTCAGCGCTTTCTCTTGCGTCTCCAATGCCGTCATTTGCTGCTTCTGCTCACTTAGCTGTTGCTCGCGCTCACTGGCTTCAAGCTGTAGTTGATGCAAGGCCTGCTGCTTTGCCTTTAGCTCCTGACTCAATGTTTCAATACGCTGCTCAGACTGCTGCAGACGTTTTTGGAAATTCTTCTCTTCCTGGGCGCGCGCCTGCTGAGCGCTATCCAGCATCGCCATCAGTCTTCCTTCAGCTGCCTCATGACGCTGCTCCTCTTGTGCTAACCGCTGCTCCCACGCCACCTGTTGCTCGCTGAGGGCGTTGCTATGTGCCTTGCGCTGTTCGCCTGCCTGGCTTTCTAACTGCTGCTGTACCTGCTTCAATTGAGTTACTTCTTCTTGCGCTGCTTCGGCTTTTTGATGCCAGTGATGTTCGCTGGTTTGGCTAGCGGCCAATTCCCGATTTAACGCCTCCATGCGCTGCTCCATATGACGCAAGTGCTCAGCGAGGGCGCTTTCACGCTGCTCGGCATTCGCCGCCTGCTGTTTAGCGTCTTCTGCGAGCTGCTGAGCGTTTTCCACTTGGCGATTGGCATCTTCGCGATAGTGGAGCAGCGCTTGATTTGCTACCTCCTGAGCCTCGCGCCACAGCTCGCTGGCCATTGACACCACAGCTTCGGGCACCCCCTTTGGCGGCGGCACATCACGATTTTGCTCGCGCTCGCTGCGCCATAAGCGGAAGTGGTCGCTAATCGTCGTAAAGCTGCCTGTGCCCAGCACATCGCGAATACGTTGCACGCTGGGTGTATCACCACGCTCCAAGAGTGCATCTATAGCGTGTTGAACATCACTGTATTGGATGCCGCTGCGGGCCATGTTGTCGTCCGTCCTTGTGTGCTTAGTAGCGAGTTGTCTGCTGCGCTTGAGCAACCCCTTTTAAAGCCATCATTGTGCGTAGTTAAACTATAAAAGGCAATTATTACGTATTACATATTACGTAATTTTATTTATCTTATTGCTAATAAATTCAAGATTATCCGTCTTATCTTGAATTTATACAGCTACAAGGGCACACTTAAGAGCAGGTAATGTACAAACTGCTAAAAGAAGACTGCTAAAAAAAGAGAGCAGGGACGGGCGGGCATGGCGAATGAAGTTATTACACCTATTGACCAACTACTAGTATTACAAGAGCCGCCGAGAGGTGGGCTTATTAGCGCTCAAAACGATGCCCAGGCAGTGACCGCGTGGCTTGAAGAGTACGTGGATAGCCCACAAACCTGGAAAGCCTACCGTCGCGAGTCGGAGCGGCTACTGCTCTGGCTCACTAGCCATGGGCTTACGCTGAGGGATATAAATCGAGAAACACTGCGCCGGTTTGAACTATTTCTTTCCGATCCTGACCCCAGTGACCAATGGGTGGGGCCATCCAAGCCACGTGCACATCCGGAATGGCGGCCGTTTCGTGGCCCCTTATCGCCCGCTAGCCGACGCCAGAGCTTGGTGATCCTGCAGGGTATGTTTGCCTGGCTGGTGGAAGCAGGGTGGGTTAGCCATAATCCGTTTCGCTTGATGCGGGACAAATCTCGGCGCTTAAATAATCAAACGCCGCGCGTTGAGCGCTATTTAGAAAGTGATTTGTGGGCGTGGCTGTGGGAGTGGCTGAATAGCCCGTTAGAGACTGGGAAGGGCAGTCGTGCTTGTTTTGAACATGCTCGACGACGCTTTATCTTTGGTTTTGCCTATTTGCTGGCACCGCGCATTAGCGAGATGGCCGATGCGCGTATGGGAGATTTCCAGCGCAGCGAAGGGCGTTGGTGGTGGAGCGTAGTAGGCAAGGGCAGCAAGACGGCACGTATTCCGCTGCCTGACGATATGCTTGATTGTCTGCGACAGTGGCGCCATGCGTTGGAATTGCCTGAATATCCTGGTCAGTTTGACGCTGAAGCACCGGTGCTTCGCGCGCTGGATGGTCAGCGTGGTCTGGGCCATAACCAGCTTTATCGGCTTATTCGCGCTACGTTTCTGCAGGCTGCGCAAGCACTTGAAGATAGCGACGGCGCACCGGAATATGTGACCGCGCTTAAATTGGCAACACCACATTGGTTACGGCATACCTCGATTACCCATCAGGCTCAATCAGGTATTAGTTTGCGCCATCTGGCCGAAAGCGCTCGACATGCGCGCTTCGACACCACCTCACGCTACCTCCATAGCGAAGACGACGAGTGGCATCGCGAACAGCAGCGCCATCGATTGACTGTTTCCTACACAACCTCCCTCAAGACTCCTTCGAACCGTTATAATGGGCATAGTGAGTAATCCTATGACTCAAAAAGTCAGTCGCCAATACAAGCCAATTCCAATAGAGAAGGAAATAGCATGAGCACTTCCGGCGCCGAACAGGCCCAGCAAGAGCTAATCGAAGATTTTGAGATATTCGATAACTGGATGGACCGTTATCAATACATCATCGATATGGGCAAACAGCTGCCTGATTTCCCCGATGCGTGGAAAACCGAAGAGCTTAAAATTCAAGGCTGCCAGTCAAACGTTTGGATGCGATGTGAAGAGGAGGGCGATAAGCTGGTTTTTAAGGCAACGTCCGATGCCGCTATCGTTTCCGGCCTGATTGCCATATTGCTGCGTATATACAGTGACCGTACGGCAGGTGAAATTCTTGCCACCGAACCGCACTTTCTGGCTGACTTGGGATTAGACAAGCACCTCTCGCCGACGCGCAGCAATGGCTTGCATGCCATGCTTGAGAAGATTTATCAGGTTGCTCAACAACACTAGCGGGAATGGTGATCGCGGCAACAGGGCGATGGGAGATCCTCGTCTTCGCGGCAAAGCTGCTCGCTTCGACCGCCGGGTACCGGGTCCATACCACCTGGGTTGCCCGGGTGGCATTTGACGATGCGCTTCGCCGCCATCCAGCCACCTTTTAGCGGTCCATGCACCTGGATCGCTTCAATGGTATAAGACGAACAGCTGGGCCAGAAACGACAGCGCGGGCCTAACAGTGGGCTGAGCGTATATTGATAGACTTTTACGCAGCCGATCATCACTTTCGTTAATACCCAGCGTGAGCGGGCTTGCAGTATTGATAGCCAGCGCCGCATGCTTAAGCGTTTCATGCTAGGACGAGGCTTTGTTGCCGTAGAGTTCATCGGGATCGATCATCGGCGTGCTGGTAATTGATGCCTGCTCTTGATCCACACCAATATAGAAACAGCTACGACGCCCGGTATGACAAGCGGGGCCCGTTTGTTCGACTTGCAGCAGTAACGTGTCGCCATCGCAATCAAGCGCGGCGGAAACGAGTTGCTGCTGCTGACCCGATGACTCGCCTTTACGCCATAGTTTTCCCCGCGAACGTGAGTAGTAACAAACACGCTGCGTGGCTAACGTTTCATCCAGCGCTTGACGATTCATCCACGCCATCATCAACACTTCTTTTGAATCGTGCTGCTGGGCAATCGCAGGGATCAAACCATCGGCATTAAAACGTACGGCCGCAAGCAGGGTTGCGACATTAGGCAGGTTATCTTCCGGGGTGGCACGTTCAAGCTGCTTAAATAGGGCGTCTGGAGCTACTTGGTCAAACCGGGACATACAATTTACTCGCTAGCTGGTTGGCAATTTAGCCTGCTCGGCAATCCTGGCAAAGGCCTTGAAGCTCGATGGTTTGGCGTTCAACGTTAAACCCTTGGCTTTTTGCCAGTGCCGCCAACTGATCACTGATCTCATCCAAATGCAGCTCTTCTACATAACCGCAATGACGGCAAATCAGCAGTTGAAAACCATGCGCATGCTCAGGACAAGCACAGGCTACATAGGAATTCTGCGACTCAATACGATGTACCAAGCCTTGATCGATTAAGAATTCGAGCGCTCGATAAACCGTCGGAGGCCGAGCGGCTGCGTGTTCGGTAGACAGCTTGTCCAGCAGATCATACGCCTTCAACCCGCCACCATTTTCGGCGATCAGCTCTAACACGCGCCGGCGAATGGGGGTAAAACGAACGCCGCGGGTGTGACACTGAGACTCCGCCTGCTGCAAGAGTGTATTCGCTTGGGTCATGGGCAACTCGTTGAACGTTGTTAGCCTAGGCTCTCGTTTTTTGCAAACATCAGTCTACGCGTTGGCAGAGGTGGTGTCAGGGTTTTCTACCAACTCACTTTGCCGAGCAAAATGGTGCTGGGCAAAAGCGACACGCTGTTTTGGCGGTACACCATCTGGCTGACGTTCAATGAGGTCAAGACGCCGGCGGAGGCCTTCACCATTGGTCATTTGAATGGCGAGGCCTGGGCGCGCATTGAGCTCAAGCAGCATCGGACCATACTTGCGATCCAACACCATATCGGTACCGAGATAACCTAGGCCAGTCATCTCATAACAGCCCGCAGCCAAGTTGAGCAGCGTTTCCCACTGCGGCACTACCAAGCTTGCTAGGTCGTGTCCGGTATCAGGGTGGCTAAAGCAGGGCCGATCAAACTGAACGGCGCGCAGCGCAGCACCTGTCGCAATGTTTAAGCCCACACCTACCGCGCCTTGGTGCAAGTTGGCCTTGCCGTCAGAGGCAGCGGTGGAAAGACGCATCATGGCCATGACGGGATAACCTTTGAAGACGATAACCCGGATATCAGGAACCCCTTCATAGGTGTAATCCATCAGGCTTTCATCGAAATTAATCAGCGTTTCAATCACTGCGACATCGGGCGAACCGCCCAACGAATAGAGGCCCGAAAGGATATTTGATACGTGTCGCTCAATATCGGTAAGCGTTAGTTTAGCGCCACTTGGCTTGATAAAGGTATTATCTTCCACCTTTTCAATCACCAAAATACCCTTACCACCGCTCCCCTTGGCAGGCTTAATCACAAAACCCGCGTGGCCAGTGAGCATTGCCCCAATGTGCTTGACCCCGAACTGCGTTGTCACGGTGCCGATCAATTCTGGCGACGTTATCCCATACTGCTGAGCCAGCAGCTTGGTTTTAAGTTTGTCATCCACTAAGGGATAAAGCCGGCGTTTATTATAGCGCCCAATATAGCGAATATTGCGCCGGTTCATGCCGATGATGCCCTTATCACGCAAGCGCGTTGGCCAGGTCCAGTTTTTCAACCAACTCATGAGAGTTTCTCATCATCAGTAATGGGCTTGAAACGACGCAGTTCCAATAAGCGGTAGCCGGTGTAATTACCTAATAGCAATATCAACGCCATTAGTATCAACTGAACGCCTAGGAAGTTGAACGTGATATGGCGCACCCACGGGTTATTCATCGCCAGGTAGGCAAGTACAGCGGTAATCAAGCTGCCGCCACCTTGTATTAATACCTGCTTCGGACCTTCTTCCTCCCACAGGATCGACATCCTTTCAATCGTCCAGGCAAGAATAATCATCGGGAAGAACGTGATCGTTAGCCCGGCGCTTAGCCCCATACGGTAGGCTAAAACCGTAAAAATCGAGATAATGGCAATCACCGTTATGATTACCGCCGAGACCCTGGCGACCAGTAGCAAGTTCAAATAAGAGAGGTAGTTCCGAATAATCAAACCGATAGCGACGATAAGCAGAAAGCCAATCAAGCCGGTAGGTAGAGTGGTTTGAATGAAGGCGAGGGCGATCAACACCGGCATAAAGGTACCGGACGTTTTAATACCCACTAGTACGCGCAAAAACACCACCATTAACGCACCAATCGGAATCAGCAGGATGGTTTGGAACAGTGCTTGCTCTTCCAAAGGCAAGCTGTGAATAGAAAAATTCAACAGCGTATCTTCAGAGTAGTGATTGCGCACGGCCGCCGATGCTGGCTGTTCATGAGTCATCATCGAGAAAGTCACCCGAGAGTTAGTGCCCCCTTGAACTTCTAGAACGGCTCGACCGCCTGTTTCCCACAACAACAAGTTATCTGGTTTGCCTTGTTCGCCAGTCAATGGATGGAAAATTGACCATTGTTCGCCAGACTCGTCAAACACCTGAATCCAGCTACTTAGTGTTTGGCGGCGACGGCCATCTTCCAATAATAGACCGCTTACTTCACGTGCTAGCACACCGGCTTGATTTAGCAAGCGTACTACCAGAGCGGCAGGATTCTCTTGAGATAGTAGTAAGCGGGCGTTCTCAGATTGCCCCTCGCCATTGATATCTCGGATCAGCTCTCGGGCGAAGGTAGCGTTATTCGCGCTGCGCGCCCAGGCTTGTTCGATGAGTTGGCTAGCCGCTGTATCGTAGGGGCTTTCCCAAGGTGTTGAAGGAGACATCTCAGGCGGTGTTTGAGCAGGAGAACGGGCATCTTGTGATACCAGCATTTGTACGGAATAGTAAAGCGTTTGGCTGCCCGCCGCTTCGCGAATAGTCCACTGCGCGGTACGGCCGAATTCATCCGCCTGGTAGGCAAGACCATACCCTGATGATGCTGTATTTTCAGTTAATACTCGGTAGCCTGCCTGATGAGAAGGCAGCGCCAGATCGACCTGAACAGGGCCATCCTGGGCATTAAAAGTAATGCCCGCTTCAATCTCCCATACTTGGCGCTGCTCACCGGGCAGCCAAGGAATTTCAAACTGCACATGGCGATGAACGCTGGTAGCAATACCGGCAACCATCAAAAAGCCGACAATAATATAAAACATTAACCGTGACATGGAGATTCCTTTCTGCGTAAAGCGCCAGGGGAGAGCAGTTATTCTTCAGTATCGTCTTCGTCTACTGCTTCATCTTCAGCAGCTTGATCGGCTGGCTCGCCACCAGGAAACTCGGGGCGGTCATGTAAATACGTGTCTGCAACGTCAATGACCGCGATATCCATTAAGAAGCGCCGCCCAAGTAAAACCGGGTACTCTAAATGTGAGCGGTCATTAAGAGTGAACTCGACGTTTTCACGAATGGGGCCTAACGTCATTAATAGAGAAATTACTGGACGAGATTCCTCACCGGAGGCCTGAAGAATGCGAACTCGGCGCACAATAGGAGCCTCAACCCATTCATCACGCTGCGACTCAACGGCCACATCGTCGTCATTGAGGGCTAGCTTAAAACGCACCCAGTCTTCACCATCACGTTCAAAGCGGGTGATTTCGGCGGCCGACAATGATGACGTATTAGCCCCGGAATCGACGCGCGCTTTTAGATAGGTCCCCAAACTCGGCAGGCCTACCCATTCACTACGACCAAGGAGTGTTTTGGTGCTTAGCGTTTCATCAACTTCACACTCTTCACGAATGATGACAGGTTCTGCGCCACGGGCTTCTAACTGCTGCACGTTTTGGCGTAGTGAGCGCAATAAACTACCTACCTCACGTATGTCCGCAGTGAGTACTTGTTGTTGATCAAGCTGGCGTGCCTGCTGATCAGAATGAACAGTGCATTGCTGCGCTAGCTGGCTTTCTAGCTCTAGGATACGGGAGTTGAATGAGGCTTCGCTGAGAGGTGGCGGTTGATTAGTTTCCGGCTGGGTTGCTGCGCAACCTGCGATTGAAAGCGACAAGCCAGCTATTAGCCACAAAACACCTGGGCGCATAACGAGAGATATCCTTGGAAATAGGTGGGGGAATGATAAGGAGAAGGGAGACTAGTGTCCAACGTCATCACAGATTTTCGTCGATCAATTACAATCACATAGTTTAATTATTATCTTATTTAACATAATATATATTATGCGTACAAAGGCAACCCACATAGCGAAGGTGTCGAGTCTGCATTCGTTCGGCTATAAAAAAAGCAGCCTCTGTTTTCAGGCTGCTTTCACATCTCAAACTGTCGAGTTGTGTAAATGCTTTATTATTCTGAAGCTGCGTAGGAGCCATCTTCCTGGTGAACTTCGTTACCGGTAATCGGTGGTGTAAATACACATGCTAGGTGCATGGTTTTATGCGCACGCAGCAGATGTTCGTCGTGCTGGTCGAGGATATAGATATCACCCGGTTTGATAGGCCAAATCTTGCCATCAGCGAGTGTTTCTACCTCGCCTTCGCCTTCAATGCAGTACACAGACTCGTAGTGATGCTTGTAATGAATATGTGTCTCAGTGCCTTCGAAAATTCGTGTGATATGGAAAGAAAAATTTCCACCGTCGTTGGCCAACACCAGGCGCGTGCTGTCCCAGTTACCATTTTCAGCGGTAACGAGACGTTCTGTTTTGCGCGCTTCTTCAAGATTACGAACGATCATAGAAGTACTCCGTATCAGAGCGGCTGGCGATTACCAGCCGCTGTATCCCTAATTTAAAACGTTGAGGGCTTACTCTTTATCCTAGCCTCAAATTACTCGCTAGCAACTGCTTTCACGCACATTTCAAGAATATCCAGGCCTTCCAGCAAGTCTTCATCGCTGATAGTAAGCGGGCAAAGACACTTAACCACCTCGCCATCCTGACCACTGGTCTCGATCACTAGGCCATGCTCAAAGGCTTTGCTGGTAATTTTATCAGCGATATCGCCAGACACTACGTCAATGCCGCGCATTAGACCACGGCCACGCTCAGTGGCAGGCTTACCACTTTCCGTCAATAGCGCCGCCAGTTTCTGGAATCGCTCTTCTACAATATGCCCTTTACGCTGAACATCACGCTCAAAAGTGTCATTGGACCAGTATTTTTTTAACGCTGCGGTCGCTGTCACCATTGCTAGGCTGAAACCACGGAAGGTGCCGTTATATTGACCGGGTTTCCATTTATCCAACTCTGGGCGCATCAGCACATGCGCAAACGGCAGGCCAAAACCGGAGAGTGACTTCGAGTTAGTAATAATGTCGGGCGTAATACCGGCATGTTCGAAGCTAAAGAATTTACCTGTTCGACCACAGCCAGCTTGGATATCATCAATAATCAGCAAAATATCGTGGGCGCGGCAAATGCTTTCCAGGCGCTTAAGCCAATCCAGCCCTGCCACATTGATGCCGCCCTCGCCTTGCACGGTTTCAATGATGACACCAGCTGGAATATCCAGCCCACCAGACTTGTCGCTCAGCAGTTTTTCAAAGTAATCCAGCGTGTCGGTATGCTCGCCCATATAGCCATCATAAGGCAGGAAGCTCGCGCCTTGAGTAGGTATGCCACCAGTGGCTTCACGGAACTTACGGTTACCGGTAGTCGCCAGCGCACCCATAGTGACGCCATGGAACCCATTGGTAAACGTCACGATATTGTGGCGGCCTTTAGCAACACGGGCGAGACGGATAGCGGCCTCTACCGCATTGGTGCCTGTTGGCCCAGGCAGATGCACTTTGTAGTCAAGGCCGCGTGGCTTGAAGATAACTTCTTCGAGCGTTTCCAAATAATCACGCTTGGCATTGGTCCACATATCTAGGCCGTGCACCACACCATCCGTTGACAGGTAATCAATCATTGCCTGCTTCATGTGCGGGTTATTGTGACCATAGTTAAGAGTGCCCGCGCCGGCGAGGAAATCAATGTACTCACGGCCGTTCTCATCGGTTAAGCGCGCATTTTGCGCTTTGGTAAACACCACCGGAAATGAACGAGAATAAGTACGTACATTGGATTCCATGCGTTCAAGCGTCTGGGTCTGCATTAGCGACCTCCTTAGTTGATCATATTGCCATTAAGCGTTGCTAGCCGGGAGCAACATGAGCGGGAAAAACAGTACGTTCAAAGCGCGTACTCAAAAATCAGCGCATTAGATACGGTCAGTTTGGAACGGACCAATACGAACTAGGTTTTCCGGGTCATGCTCTCCACCCAGCTGTTCGGTAGAAAAGTATTCGCGGCTATTGAGCGGTGCATGCCAGCGTGCAGCCAAGCGACGAAATAAGCCCCATGAGGCTAGATTGTCAGGCGTAATGGTGGTTTCTAGGTGATGCACATCGTCAAGTTCTGGACGAGACATGATCGCCTCGACCAACCGGCGCGCTAGCCCTGTACCGCGGGCCTTCTCGCCTACTGCCACCTGCCATAGGAAGTAGGTATCTGGCGCATTGTCCTTAACGTAGCCAGACACAAAACCAACGACCTCGCCTTCTTCATTGGTGGCTACTGCACAGGTGTCACGAAATTGTGTCGCAAGCAGCAGGTAAGCATAGGCGGAATTCACATCCAGAGGTGGGCAGGCTTTAATAAGCTCATAGACTCCCCAGCCATCATCCGCATTGGGTTTGCGAATAAACAGCGGCGTCTCTGCATGGCCCACAACAGCATCAGCCACTGTGGGTCGTGCCAAGTCAGCAGAAGGAGTAAA
Organism: Vreelandella sp. H-I2; assembly: GCF_052959335.1. Classification (NCBI taxonomy): domain Bacteria; kingdom Pseudomonadati; phylum Pseudomonadota; class Gammaproteobacteria; order Oceanospirillales; family Halomonadaceae; genus Vreelandella; species Vreelandella sp. H-I2. Next base: position 422,615 of record NZ_JBRAMC010000003.1, on the reverse strand, counting down.
AGGTTGTGTCGGCGTACTCATAGTTATGCTTCGCTGTAGCGAATTTGATGATCATTATAACAGCTGATTATGAGCAATTCAAAAGCCATATTATTCACCACCCTGATTTCCATAATTTTTCGTTATAATGAGGCGAAGCAAAATCGCTGCATACATAGCTGGTTACATCGCTTCTGCTTTAAGAATAGCGCAAGTAGACGACAAAAAAAGGCGTGCCAAAGGCACGCCTAAAACAGTCTCAAGGAAAACCCTGAGGGCCTTGAACGACAAATGGGATTCAAGTGCGCGTGAGCGTACGTAGCGTCACAAATTCCTCTGCCCCCGTAGGGTGAATGCCTACGGTACGGTCAAAATCATGTTTGGTAAGACCCGCTCTCACCGCAATGGCAATGCCCTGAATAATTTCACCTGCGTCCTCTCCAACCATATGAGCCCCCACCACCACATCAGTGGCATCGTCTACCACCAATTTCATCAATGTGCGCTCTTGGCTACCTGACAATGTGTGTTTCATAGCACGGAAATTGGTGCTATAGACACGGATGTTAGTAAACTTTTCCCTGGCAGCTTCTTCGGAAAGTCCCACTGTCCCGATGTTGGGGTGGCAAAAAACGGCGGTTGGAATCGTGGCGTAATCCAACGGTTGGGGAATAGTATTGGTAAAATGAATATCAACAAGTTGCATCGCTTCTGCTAACGCCACCGGCGTTAGTTCAGGACCAGCGATTAAGTCACCCAGAGCAAGGACTGACGGTATCGCCGTTTCAAAGCGCTCATTAATAGGGATTTTGCCCTGCTCGTTCAGATCCAGACCCAGCGCCTCTAACCCTAAATCTTTAATATTGGCTTTACGCCCAGTGGCCGCTAATACCACATCAACCTCAAGCACCTCGCCATTGGTGAGGTGAACATTGTAGGCATCTGGGGTAGTTTCAATGCGCTCAATGTTATTATTGAAGTGGAGGTTCACTCCCTTTCTCTCCATTTCAGCACAGGTAAACTCGCGCACCTGTTGATCAAACCCTTTCAAAAACAGCTCGCCGCGGTAGATAAGGTGTGTTTCGCTGCCCAACCCATTAAAGATACTGGAAAATTCAACGGCAATATAACCACCACCAAGCACTAAAAACCGCTTGGGGAAGGTATCTAAATCAAAAATCTGGTTGGAATCTAACGCGAGTTCACTGCCGGGAAAATTGGGAACCCAGGGCCACCCGCCCGTGGCAAGTACGATTTTTCGGGCTGTCAGCAATGCATTGCCATGCTCACCACCTAACGCCACCGTGTGAGCGTCAACGAGTCGCGCACGGGCGTTAAATAACGTCACCCCCGCACCCTCAAGCATGCGCTGATAAATGCCGTTTAGGCGCTTGATTTCACTGATTTTGTTGTCACGTAGCGTGGCCCAATCAAAGCTGGCCGGGCCAGGCAATTGCCAGCCAAAACCTGCCGAATCGTCAAAGCTGTCGTGAAAGTGGGCCGCGTACGAGTAAAGTTTTTTCGGGACACAGCCGACGTTGACACAGGTTCCGCCCAGGTAACGATCTTCGGCAATCGCCACCCTGGCACCGGTGGCTGCTGCCGTACGAGCAACACGGACGCCACCAGAGCCTGCTCCAATGACCAAGAGGTCATATTCGTATTCAGAAATGTCTGCCATCGCTTGCTCCTGTGGAGTTAAATATTCGTGTACCTTGACGGCCAAACAAGGATATTGACCTGACTGTCGGAGGAGGTTAAAACCTTTTGTTGTTATTTTATACTGTCTGATAATTTATACTGACTAAAATTCGACATTCCGCTTTCTGATCAGCAGTTTACCTCTATCCAACCTGCCTGGAGAATTTATGTCTGACGCTATTGCGACGCTGCTTGATAACAATCGCGCCTGGGCTGAACGTATGTGCGAAGAGGACCCTGACTACTTTAAACGCCTCTCGAATCAGCAAAACCCGGATTATTTATGGATTGGCTGTTCCGATAGCCGCGTACCAGCCAATCAAATTATTGCACTCCCTCCCGGAGAGGTGTTTGTACATCGCAACGTCGCTAACTTACTCCACCATACGGATATGAATGCGCTATCGGTAGTACAGTTCGCCGTGGACGTACTGAAAGTTAGCCATATCATGATTGTCGGTCATTATGGTTGCGGTGGTATCAAAGCCGCTATGATGGGAGGTGAGTGTGGCGTCGTTGATTACTGGCTGCATTCGGTACGTGAGCAATACAACCATCACCGAAGTTCTCTAGAGCATCTCCCACTAGAGGATCAAATTGATCGTATGTGTGAACTCAACGTCAAAGCACAGGTTAATAGTTTGTGCCGTACAAAAATTTTGCAGCGCGCTTGGCAACGTGGCCAACAAATTTCAGTACATGGCTGGGTTTATGGTTTAAGTGATGGTCGCGTTAAAGACCTAAATTGCACCATTAGTGGCTTAGAGCAAGTGGAGACGCTTTACCGCATTGATCGTATCCAACAAGGCGATTAAGCGCCCTTCCCCGCGCCTGCGGATACGCTAGTCATAGCGGTAGGCGCGATGACAACTTTTACAGCTGTTGCCTACTTCGGAAAGTGCGCGAGCTGTATCACGAGGGTTTTCTTGCTCTGCCACATCAATCAAATTGGCGATTTTATCTTCAAGGTCGTCAAAACCGCTGGCAAACTTATCCCACTCCTCCCAAATAGAGGCCCGCGCATCGGAGCCTCCACCATGCGTGCCCGAAATAAATGCAGGGAGTAAGCGTTGGGCGCTGGCACGTTCCTGCAGTTCCGTTAAGCGCGGTGCGGCAGCCTCCACATCTTGGTTATTAACTAAGTCAAAGCGCAACTGACGAACCAGACTTTCTATATCTTTAAGCTCTTGCTGACGCCACATCACTGCTTCACGTTCGCTTGCGAATGATGTGTCGTCAACGGTTTGAGGTATCGCCAGTTCGGTAACGGTTTCTTCACCTGCCCAGGCGGGCGATACACAAAGCAGGAGCGTCAAGGCACTGCCTATAGAGCAATGCTGGAAAACCAGCATTCGCTGATAACGCTGTGGTTGACCGATTAGATTGCTTAACCAATGGGACATGTAACACCCGTGCCTTTCAAGCCGCAGTAGCCGTTAGGATTTTTATCAAGATACTGCTGGTGGTAAGCCTCCGCATAATAAAACGTTTCCAGCGGTTTTATCTCGGTGGTGATTGGCCCTCTACCTGCCTTATCGAGCGCTTGTTGATACGCTGCGGCGCTTTGCTCGGCTACAGCTTGTTGAGCTTGGCTTGTTGTAAAAATGGCAGAACGATACTGTGAACCAATGTCATTACCCTGTCGGTTACCCTGGGTGGGATCGTGCTGTTCCCAAAAAACGTGTAATAGCGTTTCTAGATCGACTTGCTGGGGATCATAAATCACTCTCACCACCTCCGTATGACCGGTACGTCCCGTGCAGGTCTCCTCATAGGTTGGGTTGGGCGTTTCACCACCAGCGTAACCAGCCGCGGTGACATAAACCCCAGGCAACTGCCAAAATAGGCGTTCAACACCCCAGAAGCAGCCCATCCCTAGCACGATCTCTTCGTGGCCTTTGGGAAAGGGTGGATGTATCGAATGCCCATTGATGGTATGCACCTGGCTTGTTTCTATGGGCGTATCTCGTCCAGGCAGCACACGATCTGAACTTGAGTTAGCTTTTGAAAATAATGACATATCGGCCTCACTTATTGCTGCTGAATGATTTCAGGATCACCGGAACGAGTAAACGTATAAATTAAATCCACGGCTTGGTTAGTTCCCGATACGGCTTGAACGTAGAGGTTCCGCCACAGAGTGTAGCGCAGTGTTAACTCGGCAATGGGGGAGAAAATCCCCACGCCATAACTAATCCTCAGTTCATCGGTCAATTGGCCGCTAACGGCGACTTGACTGTCGTCACCTGCACCCGAGGTATCCAGCGTTAAATCGTCAATACCGAAAGCCTCTCCAATAGAACCGACTGCGCCACCGGTACGCCCTAACGACATACCAATCAGCGCGGTTGTCAGTGCGCTATCCACTCCACCACCTGAAGCATCTGGGGCACGGCCTCGCAATAAATAAGAGAGCGCGCGGGATTCATTCATAGCCGGTTCGGAAAAAATCAGTACATTAGGCGCTTCGGCACTGCCAGTGACTCGTAAGCCCGCAATAACGTCATCTTCAGTAACGTCTGGGTTGCGAATAGCTTCGAAGTCAAGGGTGGGCAGATCGGGAGGACCGCTAAACAGAAGTTCACCGCGGCGAATGATAAGGTCTTGACCAAATGCCTGGAAGCGGCCATCAACCAAGCTAACATCACCAAACAACTGTAACGCACCGCTGCTTTGTCGAACTTCCAACGAGCCCCCCAGTCCAGACTCTAAGCCATAGGCGGATAGCTGCATATCACTGCCCAACGTTAGGTTCACCAGTACATCAAGCGCCATGCCGGTGGCAGCGAGTTCATCCGCCGCACTGGGCCCATCATCATTGGTAGCAGCACGCTGCGCCTCAATTTCAGCCTGGCGGTCATCGCGCTCGGTGATAATCACCTCATCACCACTCGGTGTGACGGCCGATGATGGCATGTCGCCAATCTCAAGACGTGCCCAGGGTAAATTAACATCACCTCGTACTTGCAGCATTTCCGGCGTTACCCGAATACGGAGATCAGGCGCCACCTCAAGACGGCCAAACTGGGGCAACACGACCAAGATTGGCTCTTGAACTGCATTCAGGTCGACGCCAATGCGCCAATCGTCACCGCTTGGCCAGTAAGCATCGCCGGTGATTTCCAATCGCCCACGTTCGGCGGCCAGATAACCATCGATATCACCCTGCTCGCCATCGAAAGAGACAACCAGTTCACCATCTTGAACATCGACTGGAATATCCGGTCCATTAACACGAATATTGCGAAGCCCAAGCTGGCCCTGTAAATCAGGCTGTGCGGTCGTGCCGTCAATTTGTACACTGCCGGTTAGTTCACCTTCCAGTTGGTCCATACCTACCAACATAGGCCGGTAGGGTTGCAGCGATACATTTTCTGCGCGTAGCTCTCCTGACAACGCGCCCGCCCCTAATGGGTCATTGACCGACAAGGCTAGGTTGATATCTCCTGCCTCATCAAGCGAGAGCGATACATTGGCTTCCGCCTGGGCTTGAGTGGCCTCAATCTGAGCGTCTAAATTGATCTCTGGCAATTGGACGGGCTGACCATAATCATTAACAGCTGTAATCGCAAGATCGCTTAATATCTGTAGATTGGTCTGCCACTGCGTGCCCCCCTGCCGCCAATTGGCATCGAGGTCCGCTGTCGTATCGCCCGTTAACTGCCAGTTTTCTGGCAAAAAAGGCTCCAACATTTCCATGGGGACTTCACGTAGCGAGAGCACGGCATTACCCTGCTGAGCAGAGGCGCTAATTTCCTGTTCAGAGCAGACTACTCCCCCCTGTTCTCGCCGCAGGCAGAACGGCGATAGGCTCGCCTGACCATTGGCCAAGTCGTAGCGTAAGTCCAGGGGCGCTTCAAGACGGATATCACCCGCGTCAGAATCAATTTCCAGCGGCGTGACGCGCGCTTGATAAAGCTGGCCCTGCTGATCAAAACGGCCATCAAGGGCGAGTAATGCACGACTTAAAACACTGTTATTTTCACCTTGTGCAGTAAGCTCAAGGCGATGATCTGAGAGACGCCCGGTCAGGTTTGCATGCATGGTGGAAAGCGCCTGACCGCCAGCATTGACGTTCTGCAGCGCCAGTTGCACGTCATGGGCGGGGTCATCAATGCCCTGTATAGCGGCATCTAGAACGAGCTGTTCGATGCGGTTTTCGCCAAATCGCACGCCATTGCCTTGTAGGTTAGCGAGTAACTGTGGCTGACTAAAACTACCGCTGGCCTCCAGCGTGCCAACGATATTACCCGCCAAGTCCGGCGAGAGGGTTTGCAATTGACGTAGCGCAATGTCGGCATTTAACGACATGGCTTCTTCGCTGATTTGCCCCGCTGCTTCTAAGCGATTATCCCCCTGCGTGAACAACATCTCCTCAATATCCAGCTCCAAGTTGCTATTAGCATCAAAGGCCGCTTGTAGGGTTAATGGATAGTCGCGCAATTCACCGTCAATAGATAAATTGGGCACGCTAATCGTCCACTGCTCCTCTTGCTGGCGCAACGTAAGCGCAATGTCGCCGTTTAAATTTCCCTCTAGCTGGTCAACGAAATGGGCAGGGTTAAACTGATCCAGACGAATAGACGTATTGACCTGTAGCGGGGATACCCAGCTAATGTTGCCTTCGCTGCGCAAGGAGCTTTCGTCGACCGCGAGGGTGAGCGGTTGCCAGCTAAACTGCTCAAGATTCCCCTCACCGCTTACGTTTATCTGAGTGAGCGGCAAGCTAGGCCCTTCGACCGCCATCGTTAGTTGAGCGTTATAATCACTAAGGCTTCCCGTTACCTGCAAATCAAGATCATCGACCACATAAGGGTCGGAAACAACATCACCATCGGCTTGCGCCGCCTCTTCTTCTGGGTTGTCCGTTTCGCTTTCGGGCAGCGGCCACTGAATTTGGTCACTTTGTAGCTCTAGTTGAAACGGCAGCGTAGGGGCTAGCGCGTCTACTTGAGCGTTTAATGACGCATTTACCGCCCCTGACGCTTCAAGCTGGGCTTCCAGTGCATCGAGTGGGCCAGACAGCGTTAACGTCAAGGTCTCGCCATCGAGCTCAGGAAACCTCTCAGCTAAAAAAAGTTCTACGTTCAAACGAGCTTCAAGTGGGTAACTGCCGCTTAAGGTCGCCTTTGCGGTTAATTCAGCCTCAGCGTCTGGCGTAACGACAGCAAGCTCAGTTAACTCAACGCGGTCGCCCTCGGTCATCAGTCCAAGTTGAAGACGTTCCACTCGATACTCAGCGGCGCCTTCCAGACGAAAATCGTTAAGCGTCATTTCGGGTATTTGAATATCCACCGGCAAGGTAATGTCAGGCAATTCCAGCTGCTCTCGTGCTTCTAACTGCTCTTCTGGAGACTCTACTGCCAGTACGGCTTGGTCTTGCGGTTCACGGAGCAATATAGCGGCATCGATAGCCTCAGCAGAAAGAGGTGTTTCAGTGGCTTGCGTTAGCAGTACACCTGCTGATGGCGGCAAATAAAGGCGAGGTTGCTCCAAGTGAGTCGGCGCAAGCCGCACGTCATTGCCTTCCGCAAAGACCGCGGAGCTTAAAGAACGCCATGCCACTTCGGTGCCGTCAGCAAGGCGTAAGTTGACATCATCGAGCTGAAGTGACCGTACCTCAATGGGAAAGGGAAAACGAATCGTCAGCGGTGCTCCGCCCTCTTCGGGAGGAGGTTCCTCCTCACTTGATGTGCCCAGGCGGATATCGGCGCCCACGGCACGGAGTGTGTCGATACATAGACGCCCCGATAAAACACAGTCATCCGACCACTGAAGCTCAAATTCATCCACGCCGATTCGGGTTTCTCCTAACTGCAATTGGAAGTCTTCAATCAGGAAATGATCAAGAAGGCCGCCTTCATGATGGGTATAGGAGAAAAAATCGCGTTGTTCGCCCTGCGAAAGCAACACCCCAGTACCCCAAGGAGATAGTGCTACCCCGGCAACTAACGCCACAAGGGCAAATAGCCAAATTGGCAGTACGATAATAAGGCGTAAAAGGCTCCAAATTAGGAGCCAAACGCGATATTTAGGAGACAATATCTGGCGGTTATCAGACGTAAATGGTTCAGCTTGAGACAAATCTCTCTCCTAGAATTCCGGCCCTATGGAAAAGTGCAAACGCCAATCGTCTTCGTGATCGAAAGGGTGCGCGATGTCTAAGCGAATTGGCCCAACCGGTGAAACCCACCGAACTCCTGCCCCGGCACCGGTTTTCAAATCATTTGGCCCCCAATTGTCAAACGCGTCGCCACTGTCGATAAAAGTGGCTGCCCACCAATCCCCTGTCACGCGGCGTTGATACTCAATAGATGAGGTCAACATTTGCTGGCCACCACGTAGCCGGCCTTCTTCGTTACGCGGCGAAAGACTTTCATATGAGTAGCCGCGCACACTGCGGTCACCGCCCACAAAAAAGCGCAGCGATGGCGGTATTTTGTCAAAGTCATCGGTTTCAATAGCACCTAAACCAAGGCGTGCCAAGAACCGGTTATCATTGCCGATAGTACGGATCCATTCGGTATCTGCCGTGACGCGGGCAAACTGAGCATCTGATCCCCACATTTTATCCGAGTACTCTAAGGAGAGCTGCTGACGGTCGCCCCACAAGGGAAAGCGCTGAGGGCGTGTGCGCGTGCGAGACCACTGAATTCCCGGGTAGAACAGCCATACTTGATCCGCCTCTCCCCCTTGTTCAAAATCTTCATAGGTAGTGCGGAAATAGACCGTTTGGACCCAATCGTTATCGAACTCCCAACGCCGAGCGATCTCAACGGTGCCTTCTAGCGACTGAGTATCGCTATCGTCGATATTACGAACGCCGTACTGAAGCCGATAACTATCGCGAAGGGGGTCTTCGAGAGGCACGTTATATACCCCCGTAAAGCGCTGTTCCGGAGCGGATAAATAAAGATCATGGTCAAGGCTGTGGCCATAGCGATTGATCCATGGCTGCTCCCAGCCAAAGCGCAGTCGTGGGCCTACATCAGTGGCATAACCAATACCCACTTCGAATTGATGCCGATCAGCCGGTTCGACGCTGACATCAATAGGTAACTGCGTATCACTGGATTTATTAAGACTCAGTGCGCTGGTCAAAGCGGCGCTAGTGACTCGTGGGCGCTCTGGTTGCGAAGCGGTAGCTTCACTCCACCACGGGTCTCCGCCTCCTGAAGGCGCAATCGTGAGTTCTTGGGCGGTTTCTAAACGCGGGCGCACTGAGACAGAACTAAACCAGCCTGTTTCCGCCAGTGATTGATTATATTCTGCTAGTGTTTGCGCTAAGTAAGGATCGCCCGTCTCAAATGGCTGCATGCGGCGCAAGCGGTCTAATTCAATATGACTACCGGTGATGAATGCTTTACCAAATTTGTAGCGGGGGCCGCTGTCAAAGTCCATGTAGAGACGCGCACTTTGCAAATACGGGCGCACCTCCATACGTCGATCGGTAAACCCCCAATCAAAATAGCCGCGCTCGATAGCCAACCCCGAGAACTGGCCACGCAGCTGCTCCCATGGGGCATGGCGCAATGTATCCCCTTCTTCCAGGGGAAAGTCTTCTATTGCCTGTTGAAACGGGGGGTCGTTACTCGCATCGCCGTCAACATTAATTGACAAAATTTCAATCTCAACTTGAGGCCCCGGCTCGATATCAAGCCTTACGCGCTCATCGGTGACGCGTTCAATGGTGACTTCAGGTTCGTAATAGCCATAAACACGCATTGCTTCCTGAGTCCGGCTGCGTATTTCGCCTTCCAGTCGCACCTTGGTGTATTGCTCTGCATCGATGTTTTGTAAGTAGTCTTGGATATTGCCTTCGACCTCATCGGGGACACCTGTAATGGACGCCTCTAGCGCCCATGCCCCCGGTGCAACGCATAATAAGGGCAGCATTACAAAAAGCGTGCCGCCGGTTGCGGATGTCCATCTCCGTTGTCTTCCCATACATTTTTATCCCACCCTGAATCAGCGGCTTTATCACTTAAGTATTCATTTGACGTAACTTGTTAACGCAACATTTCTAATTGGGCACTGAAGGCAAGCTGTGCTTGGCGTACTTGACGTACATCACTCTCCAACGCATTAAGGCGTTGAGACCACTCTTGCTCTAATGCCTCCAGGGCTTCTTGTTCTGCTGGCGTATCAGTCTCTGCAATGGATGACTCCAGTTCCTCAATACGGGTCTCAATCGCTTCTCTTTGCTCTGCTAACTGCTCCTCCCATGCACTGCTAACATTATTGATTTGATTATCCAGTACGGCGAGACGCTGCTCGGTCAGTTGCTCCAGGTGGGTAACTTCCTCAATGAGGTTTTGACGTCCAGACGTTCCCGTTTGTTCCAGCGCATCAAGAGATTCACGCATCGCCATTAGTTGACTGTCGCGCAGCTCAGCTTGTTCGCTGAGCTGCTCCAACTGCTGCAGCAGTGTATTAATCGAATCGCTAGAAGCCATATCCTCATTCATAGTGAGTAAGCTGTATAACTCTTCACGGGTATTAGCCAGCGAAATAGATAGCTGCTCTTGTTCTTGGAAAAGTGTCGCCATCTGGGCTTGTACAAAGGTTATCGCATCTTGTACGCCACTGTCACCCGAATCCAAACGGGCATGTACATTGGACACTTCACCGCTCACTCGATGAATCTCACTCAACAGTCGTTCACGTTCGTACCAAAGTCCAGCTGCCGCCGCTCCCAATAGCGCAATAATGAATAGTAGGCATAGCCATATTGGCCATAGTTTAGTCCTTTTTCGGTGGCGCAAATGTTGCGCCGTCAGGCTTTGATCCACATCAGGCACAATACGAGAGGATGCGGTGGCGTCTGGCATAACATTTCCTCAAAGAGTCTTCGGGTCGGCACGACGGCCTATACCTCGGTACATTAATCCACAGCTGGCAACGAACTCAGGGTCATAAATATTGCGCCCATCTAATACGAGCTTAGCGTTTAATAACGAACCAAGTCGGTGCCAGTCAGGGTTCCAATAGGTCTTCCATTCCGTGACCAGCATCAATACATCGGCGCCTTCGCAGGCCAAATAGGGGTCATGCGTATATGTTTTCAGGTCTTCACGCTCGCCTACCAAGGCGTGGAGAGCAGGCACCGCGGCTGGGTCGTGTAGCTGTACCCTAGCCCCCTGCGCCCAAAGCGCTTCAAGTAATGTCAATACAGGCGCATGGTCAATGCGTGCAGTGCCGGGTTTAAACGCGGCGCCCCAAATCGCCACGGTTTTACCGGCCATTTCGCCATCAAAATGCGACCATAATTTGCGAAACAGAGTCTCTTTTTTCTGCTCATTAATGTCCATCACTTGCTCAAGCAGCGCGGAATAACGGCCACTTTGCAGTTGTACATCGGCCAAGCGTATCAAATCGCGGGAGAAGTTAGGTCCACCAAATCCACACCCAGGGTATAGATACTCAAACCCTATACGCGAATCGGCCCCCATACCCTGTCGCACATGCTCTACATCGACGCCTAGCGTGTCAGCCAAACCGGCAATTTCATTCATATAGCTAATACGGGTGGCCAGCATGCCGTTAATGGCCAGCTTGGTGAGTTCTGCAGCACGGCGAGGCATACATTGAAACACTTCACTGCGCCGATTAAAGGCGCGTAACAGCTCACGGGTTATCTGCTCTCCAGGCGCATCATCGCAACCTAATAACCGCCGGGCTGGGCGTGTAAAAGAATCCCATGCTCGGCCCTCTTCCAACGTGTCTGGAAGCGCCACACTAGTATGCTGAGCGCCCATCAGCGCGTGCAGGCGCTCGGTCTCTCCCACCGGAAACGTCGAATTATTAATGAGCACAATACCGCGCTGATCCGCGAACAGTGGATCTTCAAGCAGTTTACTGGCCGAGCTACGCTGTGCCGGCGATAACGCCAGCCAGATCACTTCAGGAATATCGGCATTTTCCAATCGTTCAAGGATTTGCAGTGTTCCGTCTGCTAAGCCTTGCTCAAGATGGGTTATTAACTGAGGTTCACTGCGTAACCAGTCTACCTTGGAGAGAACTGACCAAGGCGCATCGGAATGAGGTAACCATTGCACATGATGGCCAACCCAGGCCAGTGCAGCAGCCGCCGTCGCTGCACTTAACTCGCTACCGTAAAGTAACACCCTCATCCGTTACTCTCCCAAGTGATAGCGTGACAACATCGCTTGGAAAGCGTCTGCTGTTTGCTGCTGGCCAAAACCAGCGAGACAAAGTAATGCCTTACGAATCATAGCGAGGTCCTTTTCATGCGTTCCGACACAGGAGTGGTTAGAATGTCCATAATACTGAAGGCGCGAGTGGATGCCACCTCGCTAAAGGATGAAACCGAGTGTAATAGACAATAAATAGTGATTAGGCGCCGACATTTTATTTAATGCTCACTGACAACGGGAGTCACGACATGCAAGCGATACCACAGGATAGCACTGCTAATCACAATCAAGGCAACGTCGATGCAGCGGAAGTCGCTAAATTTGAAGCACTCGCTAGCCGCTGGTGGGACCCGCGGGGTGAATTTAAACCGCTCCATGACATCAACCCCTTGCGCCTTGATTTTATTGATGCACGGGCAGGTCTAGCGGGCAGAAAAGTGCTTGATGTAGGTTGTGGAGGCGGTATTTTGAGCGAGTCAATGACCCACCGCGGGGCTACGGTGACGGGCATTGATCTTGGTGAAGCTCCCTTAGCGGTGGCTCGGCTGCACGCAGAGGAGCGCGGCGTTAAGGTTGATTACCAGCACATCAGTGTAGAAGCCATGGCGGTTCAAAAGCCCGGCTTTTACGATGTGGTGACCTGCATGGAAATGCTTGAACACGTTCCCGATCCGGCCTCTGTCATTCGTGCCTGCAGTGCCCTTGTTCGGCCAGGTGGTTATGTATTTTTCTCTACCCTAAACCGCACCGCTAAATCCTATGCGTTTGCCATTTTAGGCGCTGAGTACGTGCTTAAGTTGCTACCACGGGGCACCCATAACTATGCGAAATTTATTCGTCCTTCTGAAATGGCAGCTTGGTCGCGTAACAGTGGTATAGAAGTGCGCGAACAAACAGGGCTTACTTATAACCCGCTAACGCGTCATTACCGTTTAGTCAGCCATGATGTCTCGGTCAATTACATGATGTACTGCCGCAAGGTGAGCGATTAAATGTCGATGCAAGCCCCCCAAGCAATACTCTTCGATCTGGATGGAACGCTGGTAGATACGGCACCGGACTTGGCCAAGGCAACCAATACATTGCGAGCCCACCATGGGCTGTCGCCGCTACCCTATGAGGTAATTCGCGGTCAAGTCTCTAACGGCGGTAGTGCGCTGGTTACTCTGGCGCTTGGGCTAGAGGTTAACTCTGCCGAGCATACGCTGGCGCGGCAGTTTCTGCTCGATGCCTATGAGCAAGCAGTAGCCGTTGATAGCCGGGTTTTCTCCCCACTGGATAGGTGGCTAAAAGAGTGGCATGGCGACCAGCGACTTTGGGGGATAGTGACCAATAAGCCACGGCGCTATACACTTCCCTTACTGGAAGCATTGGCTCTACAGCCTGGCGCACTGTTGTGCGCTGACGACCTAAGCGTAAAAAAGCCTGCCCCTGAGCCGCTCTGGGAAGCAGCCCGACGCCTGGGCGTTAAGCCCGAGCAATGCTGGTATATCGGTGATCATGTACGTGATATAGAAGCAGCAGTGGCCGCTGGAATGACCGCAGTTGCCGTTGGCTATGGCTATATTAGTGAAGCAGACAATTATCAGCAGTGGCCTGCTGATCTTTGGTTTGAAGAGTGTGAAGCACTCGTCGATGCCCTGGGCGCGTTCAAGCGTTAGGCCCTTACCGTTTCGGGCATCGACACACCCGGCAGCGTTATAAAAACAAGCGTTTATACGCGAGGCGGCTGAGCATCAAGCTTTTCACCGTTGGTGCCTGCACTATCTGGGCCCATTAACCATAAATAGGTAGGCATAATGTCTTCCGGTGTACGCAGCGTAAAGGGGTCTTCCCCAGGAAACGCCGTACGCCGCATTTGCGTACGAGTGGCACCTGGATTAAGCGAATTGACACGGATATTCGATTGGTTATCCAGCTCATCGGCTAGTACGTCTACAAAACCTTCAGTGGCAAACTTAGAAACCGAATACGCCCCCCAATACGCACGTCCTTTACGGCCCACACTTGAAGATGTGAAAATTATTGAGGCATCCTCAGACGCCTGTAACAGAGGTAACAGCGCCTGGGTCATCCAGATGGGGCCGTTGATATTAACCTGCATCACCTGCTGCCAGAGCTCTGGATTATACTGCTCAAAAGGCGTAATCCGGCCTAACAACCCTGCGTTATGCAACAGGCCATCCAAGCGGCCAAACTCTTTATCCAGCGTTTCGGCCATATCATGAAAATCTTTTAGCGTGGCGCCTTCAAAATTAAGCGGAAAAATCGCTGGCTGGGGACCACCAGCCGCTTCGATTTCATCGTAAACGCGCTCTAACTTAGCAATGGTCCGCCCTAATAGAATCACGGTTGCGCCGTGATTGGCATAGTTCAATGCTGCCGCGCGGCCAATCCCATCGCCTGCGCCGGTTACCAACACGACGCGATTTTCCAATAGGTTGGGCGCTGGTTGATAGTCGATCTTGCAGCTCATGCTGATTCCCTGAAGCAAAAATAGATCAAAAAATATTAACCCGCTGATTGGCGCAAAAAGTCATTGGCAAGGCCTGCGGCACTGCTTTGGGGGTAGTCGTCACGCACACGTTCGAGTAACTCCCGGCTGCGCTCCGCTTCACCTTTGCGCGCCTTCACCAACCCTAACTTATAGATCGCATCAGGTACTTTACTGCTACCGCTATAATCGTCAATCACCCGGCTAAAGGCTTGATCAGCTGCATCCAACTCGCCTTCTGCCGCGTACAACTCGCCCAGCCAGTAGTGGCCATTGGCCGTTAGACTGGTATCAGGATGATCGGTAACAAAGGCATCAAATGCTGCAATCGCTTCATCAAAGCGGCGTGCTTGGACATGCGCAAAAGCCGCTTGATAATCGGCTTGGGCATCTTCGCTGACATTGCGGCTTGAGGGAGCATTAACAACTTCCTCGGCGGCTTCTGGCTCAACCGCTGGAGTTGACTGTTCAATCTGCGTTGGCCCACTGCTCATCAGGCGATCTTCAATATCGAGGTACTGCTGTTGTGATTGGCGACGCAGCTGTTCCAACTGATGACGTAACTCTTCAATCTGTCCGCGCAGCTGTTGTATTTCCTGCTGATGCTCCTGCACCTGATTAAAGAGTACCAGGTTACCGCTGGATGCTTCCTGGCGCTGCGTCTGCTGATAGAAGCTGCTATTGGAAGAATCAGAAAGATCTTGAACGAGCGGCTGTTGAGCGGCGGCCGTGAGAGGCAATACGGACAGCGGGAGCACTAAGGCTCCCGCACCGCACAGCCTCTCAACGTAACGCTTGAGACTGTGATTCATGATGACTCCGTAGATAAAAACGGCGTGCGGTTAGCACGCCACCTTCATCAATAGTTAAACACAACACGACGGTTCTGTGCATAGGCGCTCTCGTCTTGGCCACTGGCTGCCGGACGCTCCTCACCATAGCTAACAACGCTCATTTGCGAAGGAGATACCCCCTGAATGTTCAGGAAGCGCTCTACCGCACCGGCACGACGCTCACCCAGCGCCATGTTGTATTCACGGGTACCGCGCTCATCCGTATGCCCGTGTAGAACCACCTGAGCATTCGGGTTGGCACGCAAATAGCGTGCATGAGCCATTACCACAGACTCATAGTCGCTCTTAATCGTATCGCGATCATAATCGAAATAAATGGTGCGCACTTCAGGGATGCGTGAATCAGCCTGCTGACCAGCGCCTGAGCCAGAAGTAGAACCATACTGACTACCTGTGCCAGTACCTGAGGTGCTAGAACCGGTAGTACTGCCATCCTGGCTACCGTACGAGTCACCGTCTTGGGTTCCGCCGGTGCTGGAACAGCCAGCGATTACCACGATAGATAGCGCTGCTGCTAATGAGCGAGCCAACGGCTTAAGTTGCATAATCAGACTCCTTGCCTGAAAACAAAAAAAACAATATTAATCAAATGAGTTGATCAATTTAAGAAGGGTGACCATGCTGGATCACGTACATCGCCTTGTGCTGATGGGAGCCTAAATGAAGAGCGGCCATCGGCAGAAACAGCACTAAGCACCCCGCTATTACCCTGTTGGGTAGCGAAGATTACCATGGTCCCGTTCGGCGCAACACTAGGAGATTCATCTCTTGTTGATTCACTTAGTACTACCAAACGGTCGCCGCTTAGATCCTGCCTTGCTACTTGATAACCACGGCTAGAGCGGTGGATCAAAAAGATCTGCTCACCGTCCGGCGAATAGCGTCCCCGGGCATTGTAGTTGCCCGTAAACGTCAGACGCTCGGCCTCGCCACCGCCCATTGAGTATTGATAAAGCTGGGGGCCTCCACTGCGGTCAGAGGTAAATAGCAAGCTTTGTCCATCCGGCGACCAAGCGGGTTCCGTATCAATGCTGTTATTGTTGGTAATGCGTTCTAATGAGCGGCTGCCGACATCCATAATATAAATTTCAGGCTGGCCATCTTTGGAAAGGGACATCGCGATACGCCGGCCATCCGGCGACCAGGCGGGTGCGCCATTGATGCCTTCGAACGAGGTCGCTTGAACACGCTGCCCTGTCGCCACATCCTGGATATAGATCGCCGGACGCTCTGTCTCAAACGAGACATAGGCGAGTTTGGTGCCATCAGGCGACCACGCCGGCGACATGATCGGCTCGTCGGAGGTCAATACCTGCTCGCTGCGGCGCCCATCGGCGTCTGCAACGTACAAGCCAAACTGCATGTTGTCACCGATACCTTGTGCCGTTACGTAAGCGATTTTAGTAGAGAAGGCACCACGAATATCAGTGATCTCTTCGAAAATTTGATCGCTAATATAATGGGCGGCACCGCGTAGGTCGTTGCCTCTCACTGTCACGGTTTCGCCGATCATGCGGCGCTGGCCGCTGATATCCATCAACTCGAACTGCAGCTGGAAACCACCCTCAGTTTGCTCAGCCCTGCCTACCACTAAATAGCGCACGTCTAACGAACGCCAGGTACCAAACTGCACATCGTCAGACTGGCTAGGCTGTTCAAACATGGCACTACGCTCTAAAGGGTCGAAGTAGCCACTACGCTCAAGGTCATCTTGCACTATCTGCGCTACATCTTCTGGCAACCCTTCTGATCCTTCGAAGGGCACTACGCCAATGGGCAGCGCCTGGTCGCTGCCACGCGTGATTTCAATGGTTAAGTTGGCACTCGCCACGCTGCTGATTAGCAGCAGCACACAGAACAGCCATACTTTGCTCAAGCTTTGCATCAGCGAACATCTCCCGGGGTAAATCGCAGATTAAACTGACGTAAATTACGCTGCTGGTCGGCTGGTAAATCTCGCAATTCACCAAACGGTGCAGCATGTTCCACAGCCTGCATCACAGACCTATCAAAAGCACTATCGCCACTTGAGGTCACAATCGACGTTGCCAATACTTCTCCTGATGGTCCTAGCCTTACTTGCAGGGTAGCACTCATCGAATCACTTGCACCGGGCGGAATCACCCACGCCTGCTCAACGGCACGGCGAACAATATTGATAAAGCTATTGGCAGCCTGCTCAGCCTGCTGGGCATTGGCAGCCGCTTCAGCCTCACCTGCCAACTGGCGCTGCATGGCCGCCTCAGCAGCTTCCGCAGCTTGGCGTTGACGCTCTGCTTCCGCTTCACGGCGCTGCTGCTCTTCCGCTTCACGTTGGCGTTGTGCTTCGGCTTCTCGCTGTCGTTGGGCTTCCTCCTGCTCACGAAGACGTTGCTCTTCGGCTTCACGCTGACGCTCGGCTTCTGCTTCTTCACGGCGTTGCTGTTCTTCGGCTTCGCGCTGGCGTTCAGCCTCTTCCTCTTCGCGACGCTGCTGTTCTTCTGCTTCACGCTGGCGCTCAGCTTCAGCTTCCTCAAGGCGTTGTTGTTCGGCAGCTTCTTGCTGGCGACGTGCTTCTTCTACTTCACGCTGGCGCTCAGCAACGGCTTGCGCTTCTGCCTCACGTTCAGCCGCCTCGGCGGCCTGCTGCTCCGCCTGCTCTGCCGCTTCTTGCGCACGGCGCTGTGCGTCTGCTTCCGCTGCCTCACGCGCGGCTTCTAGTGCTTGCGCCTCTGCTTCCGCTGCCTGCTGAGCAGCCTCTTCAGCAGCTTGTTGCTCAGCGGCTGCTTGCGCCTCACTGGCCGACGGCTCGTCTGGCGCATCGGGTTCGACAGGCGCTTCAGCAGGTGCATTCATCGCCGCCTGCTCTTCCGTTGACTGCTGGGCCTGATTGGTAAACGTCTCGGTACTTACCAAGGTGGCTTGGACAATTGAAGAGCTATCCGGTTCTGCAACTCGACTAGGCAGGCTAATCAAGCTGAACGCTACAATCGCGACGTGTACGGCTATGGCCAGAACCGTCGGCCACTTATAGCCAACATCCTGAGGATCGCGAAAGGATTTTACTGCCATGTTCGTGTTGCCCTTACCCATCTTGCGGCGGCTCAGAAAGCAGCCCTACGTTGGCTACACCGGCGCCTTGTAGTGTGCTCATCAAGACGACAATCTGACCATAGGCCACATTGCGGTCGCCACGTACCATAACCGGAGTGCCAGGACGCCGTTGCAAAATGGTCATGACGCGATCGGACATCTCTTCCAGCGTGACAGATGAAGAATCTTCTCCGAGCGTGATGAAGTAGCCCCCTTCGCTGTCAACCGAGATGATAATAGGATCATTATCTTCCTGAGTCTCAATGGGCTCGGAGGTTACCTGCGGTAACTCAACTTGTACGCCCTGGGTCAACATGGGCGCGGTGATCATAAAAACCACCAGCAGCACTAGCATAACGTCAATGAAAGGAACGACGTTAATTTCCGCCATCGGCTTGCTTTTACCACTACGATTGAACGGTCCTTGCATGGTTCTCTCCCTTAACTCACGCTCGATTTGCCGTCACGACCTTGCAGATTGCGATGCAAGATAGCGTGAAACTCTTCGGCAAAATCCTCATATTTCCCGAGCAAGCGAGAAGATGCGTTGGACAGGCGGTTATAAAAAATGACCGCCGGAATGGCTGCGAATAAGCCCATCGCTGTCGCAATTAATGCTTCTGCAATCCAAGGAGCGACCGTAGCAAGCGTGGCTTGCTGCGTCAGCGAGAGAGCCTGAAACGACCCCATAATGCCCCATACAGTGCCGAAGAGGCCGATATATGGGCTAGCGGATGCCACGGTGGCAAGAAATATTAAATGTTGGGTTAAGCGATCTTCTTCCCGTGACCATGCAACACGCATGCTGCGCTGGACACCCTCCAGAACGGTGCCTGGATCACGGGTTTTGGGCATCAAACGATTAAATTCGCGAAAACCCGCTTGAAAAATGTGCTCAGCGCCATGGCGCGGATCTTCGGCTGGGATCTCGCGGTAAAGCTCGTTCAAGTCGACACCTGACCAAAAAGATTCCTCAAATTGGTTGTACTCTTGCTTAGCGTTTCGCAGTGCAATACTACGTTGAAAAATCACTACCCAAGAGAGGATCGACCCCACCAACAGTAGCAACATCACCAGCTGCACCACGGTGCTGGCATTCATTATCAGGTGGGGAATGGACATGGCGTTATCGTTCACAGGTGCCCTCATCAATCTATTAGAGTCGGCATTGCCGACGCAATGGGTGACCTCTTGGCTAAGAGGCCCGTGTCAAACTATTAAGCGATGCTGGCCATGCTTTAGGCCGCATGCGCTCGGCGCTCAAGCAGGCTATCTCGACTGTAGCGGAGCAGAGGAGTTCCTCATCACGCCGAACTTGCTGTTCAAATGTCATCCGGCAGCGCCCCACGTCTGTGATATGCGCACTAATTTCCAACGCATCATCCAGACAGGCCGGTTTCGCGTAATGACAGGCCAAGCGGTATACCACTAGCTGCGTGCCTTCGTCTAGCAGCGTTTGTTGGTCAAAGCCCAGCTGGCGTAGCCATTCGCTCCGCGCGCGCTCCATAAACTTCAAATAGTTAACGTAGTAAACAATACCACCTGCGTCAGTATCTTCCATATAAACGCGCAGCGGCAGACGATAACCATTATTAATCGAATCACTCAAGGACGGCGCTCTCCTTCCATGTCGGTTGCCTGTTCGTGGGGTACACGTTCAAAGTGCAACCACGCCTGGCGAGTGACGACGCGCCCGCGTGGCGTGCGCATTATCAAGCCCTGCTGAATCAGATAGGGCTCAATGACATCCTCGATCGTATCGCGCTCTTCACTGATGGCAGCTGATAGCGAATCAATCCCCACCGGCCCACCATCGAATTTATCGATCATGGCCAGCAGCAATCGCCGATCCATGTGATCCAATCCGTGATGATCAACGTTGAGCATATTGAGTGCGGCGTCGGCCATGGCGACATCCACAACGCCGTTACCTTTCATCTCCGCATAGTCACGTACGCGCCGTAGCAGCCGGTTAGCGATTCGTGGCGTACCGCGTGAACGTCGGGCGACTTCAATCGCCCCTTCTTGGCTGGTTTCTACACCCAACAATCGCGCCGAGCGCGAAACAATTTCGGTCAGCTCTTCAAGGTTATAGAACTCGAGCCGCTGAACGATCCCAAACCGGTCTCGCAATGGCGAGGTCAATAATCCGGCCCGGGTGGTTGCCCCCACCAGCGTAAAGCGGGGCAAGTCCAGTTTAATAGAACGTGCCGCGGGCCCTTCGCCAATCATAATATCGAGCTGGAAATCTTCCATGGCAGGGTAAAGCACTTCCTCGACCACCGGTGACAGGCGATGAATCTCGTCGATAAAAAGTACATCTCCCGGTTCGAGATTGGTCAGCATGGCGGCTAAGTCGCCCGCGCGCTCAAGCACCGGACCAGAGGTAGATTTCATCCCTACCCCCATCTCGGTGGCAATGATATGTGCAAGGGTCGTTTTACCCAGCCCAGGAGGGCCGAATACCAGAGTGTGATCCAGGCTCTCATCGCGCAGTCGTGCGGCGCCAATAAAGATTTCCAACTGTTCGCGGACACGCGGCTGGCCAATATAGTCGTCCAGCCGCTTAGGGCGAATCGCGTAATCAAAGCGCCCCTCTCCTTGTTCAGGCTCAGCGGCGATCAGCCGATCGTGTTCTAACATAGGTGCTCTTCTTTATGGCGATTCAAAAGGTCTATTCACAAAAGTCTATCCACTATCCGCAATTTCGTACTCACACTGGTGCCTGCTTAGCCACTCATACGTTGGGTGAGCGCAGCTTTTATCAGCGCTTCGGTAGACTGATTGGGATCGATATCGGCAAGCATTTTCGACGCCTCAGTCAGTTTATACCCCAAACTAACTAGCGCGGCTTCCGCATCGGCAAGGCTATCGCGGGCAGGTACGCGGCCATTGGCGGCCTCAAGGGGCAATAGCGCGTTGCTACCATCTTCCCACTCTGGAAAACGATCACGCATTTCAATAATCAGCCGCTCGGCGGTTTTCTTACCCACCCCGGGCAGTTTAGTGAGTGCTTTACTGTCGTCGTCACGCACGCAGCGCATAAAGGCGTCTTCATCCATGCCGGACAGTATCGCAAGTGCAAGCTTAGGTCCCACGCCGTTTACTTTTATCAACGCACGAAAAAGAGCACGCTCATGCTCTCTACCAAATCCATACAGTAGGTGCGCATCGTCACGAATGGTGAGGTGTGTGAATAACGAAACTTGTTCGCCGACATTGGGTAATGCCACCAGCGTATTCATCGAGGTTTCCAGCTCATAACCAACACCATGGACGTCGATCACAATCCAGGGAGGTTGCTTTGCCATTATCTGGCCACTTAGCCGTCCAATCATAAATACGCTCATGCTGAGGTGAAAAACAATAGGGTGAAAAACAGATGTTTACTATAAAGCTACTCTGTACATGTGACCAGTTGTGTAGCGGCCGGAACAGAGGGAATTAAAGACGCCAGCGTCCGGTGGAACGTCGCCGTGCACGGGATGGCGTATCAGGCAGCCCATTGCCGCTATAGGCGTGGCCGCTATAAGCATGAGTTAGCGCAATGGCTAATGCATCAGCGGCATCGGCTTGAGGGGCGGCAGAAAGCAG
The DNA here is from genome assembly GCF_052959335.1 of Vreelandella sp. H-I2. Lineage (NCBI taxonomy): Bacteria > Pseudomonadati > Pseudomonadota > Gammaproteobacteria > Oceanospirillales > Halomonadaceae > Vreelandella > Vreelandella sp. H-I2. The sequence goes on along the minus strand of NZ_JBRAMC010000003.1, from coordinate 400,764 downwards.
CAGAATAGCCGTCACCATATGCTGAACCTGTTCTTTATCAGCCCCACCTTGACCAGTCACCGCTTGTTTGATTTGCCGCGCGGCGTACTCGGCAAGGGTTAAACCATGGTTGGCCATGCACACCAGCGCCGCCCCACGTGCTTGCCCCAGTTTCAGCGCAGAGTCGGGGTTCTTGGCCATAAATACCCGCTCGATAGCCACCTGAGAAGGACGATGCAAACCGACAACTTCGCTAAGTCCTGCATAGATTTGTGCCAATCGCTGTTCTAACGCTCCTTCAGCCGTACGAATACAGCCACTTGCCACATAGCAGGGTTTAACACCAACCATATCAATGACGCCATAGCCCGTTATCCGGGACCCTGGGTCAATGCCCAAAATACGAATGGGTGCGGCAGGCTTTTTTTCATCCATCTCGTTGGGGCTCTTGTAGGCTTTAGTCTTATAGGCTTAGACCGGAGTAACATACAAAAACACCGACGCCGTGGCGTCGGTGTTGGCTAAACGATCAAGCGTCTTATTCGGCTGCTGTTTCCGGCTTGGCTTTCTGGCGTAGACGGATATTCAAATCCTTCAACTGCTCGGGACTTACTTCGCCCGGTGCATTGGTCATTAAGCAGGCGGCACTTTGGGTTTTCGGGAAGGCGATGACTTCACGAATGGTCTTAGCACCGACCATCAACATTACCAGGCGATCCAAACCGAAGGCTAAACCGCCATGGGGAGGAGCGCCGTACTGAAGCGCATCCAGCAAGAAGCCGAATTTTTCTTGGGCTTCCTCTTCGCCAATACCCAATATCTCAAACACGGTGCTCTGCATGGTCTGATCGTGGATACGAATGGAGCCGCCGCCCAATTCGGTACCGTTGAGTACCATATCGTAAGCACGTGATAGTGCGTTCGCAGGATCCGCTTTCAGCTCTTCCGGTGTGCAAGAAGGCGCAGTGAACGGGTGGTGAAGCGGGCTAAGGCGGCCGTTGTCGTCAGCTTCAAACATCGGGAAATCGACGACCCATAGTGGCGCCCATTCCTGGGTGTAAAGCTCCAGATCTGCGCCTAACTTGACACGTAGCGCACCAATGGCTTCATTGACGATACGGGTTTTATCCGCACCGAAGAAGATAATGTCGCCGTCTTTAGCGCCCACCCGATCGAGCAACTCTTCAACGATATTTTCCATGAACTTCACGATCGGCGACTGCAGGCCCTCAAGCCCTTTAGCACGCTCGTTGACCTTGATCCACGCCAAGCCCTTGGCACCATAAATGCCGACAAACTTGGTGTATTCGTCGATCTCTTTACGCGACAGCTTGGCGCCACCGGGTACTTTCAATGCCGCGACACGACCATCATCAGCACTGGCCGGGCCAGAGAAGACTTTGAAATCGACTTGCTGCATCAGGTCGTCGACATCGGTCAATTCGAGCGGAATGCGCAGATCCGGCTTATCAGAGCCGAAACGGTCCATCGCTTCCTGCCAAGTCATGCGTGGGAATTCAGGCAATTCGGCGTTAAGCACATCTTGGAACAGCTGACGAATCATGGATTCCGTAATACCCATGATGTCGCTCTCTTCCACGAAAGACGCTTCGATATCAATCTGAGTGAACTCAGGTTGGCGATCGGCGCGCAGGTCTTCATCGCGGAAACACTTGGCAATTTGGTAATAGCGGTCAAAACCGGCCACCATCAACAGCTGCTTAAACAGCTGCGGCGACTGGGGGAGAGCAAAGAAACTGCCCGCGTGAGTACGGCTAGGTACTAGGTAATCACGGGCGCCTTCTGGGGTGGCGCGCGTGAGTACCGGTGTTTCGATATCGAGAAAGCCCTGGCTTTCCAGGTAAGCACGCACGTTGTGAGAAATGCTCGAACGCAAGCGCAGCTTCTCGATCATATCGGGACGACGAAGGTCGATGTAACGGTGCTTTAAGCGCACCTCTTCACCTACTTTGCCATGTTCATCCAGTTGGAAAGGCGGTGTAATCGCCGTATTGAGGACTTCCACCTCTTTCGCCAACACTTCAATCATACCCGTAGGCATGTTGGGATTTTGTGTACCTTCAGGACGCAGCCGTACGCGACCAGTGATACGCAGGACATACTCACTGCGGGCACGGTCGGCATTAGCGAACGCCTCGGCGGTATCAGGGTCGACCACGAATTGAGCGATGCCGTCGCGATCGCGCATGTCGAGGAAAATAACCCCACCGTGATCACGGCGACGGTGAACCCACCCGCATACCGTCACTGTTTGATCCACCAAAGTTTCGTTAAGCTGGCCGCAATAATGGCTGCGCATGTCAAATCCTGTTCTGTTACGTGGCAATTAAAATGTCGCGGGCGTCCCGACCCTGACTGCCGCAGTTATGCTGCGGCGCCTTTGTCACTGGGAGTAACGCTCTTGGGAGTAGCACTGGAATCACTTGATTTAGCAGTATCTGCAGAGGCAGTCTTACCGTCAGCGACCAAGTTCTTTTTGCTACCCGTTTTGAAATCGGTTTCGTACCAACCGCCGCCAGCCAGGCGAAAACCCGCCGCCGAGACTAACCTTTCCAACCCTTCGCTCTGGCAGGCGGGACAATCCTTCAACGGATCGGCGCTAATTTTTTGCAATTTTTCTAGGCGATGGCCACAGGCCTTGCACTCATATTCATAGATGGGCATGTTATTGGCTCCTAAAAAGCTCAACCCTGACAGATTCAGTACTGACAGACACAATCCTGGAAAACCAAGTGCTGAAAGAAAAGAACAATGGCGAACACAAACGCTGCCAGGCAACCAATATGTGGCCAGTCGGAATAAATTCCAAGGCTGCGGTTGATAAAGCGCCGCCATTATACCCTTTTGTGACCCCTGCCGAGCAAGGTTATGCAGCCTTCGGCAGTTAATGGAGAGAATAAAATGTCGCATGCCGTCATACTGGACGCCCAAAGCTTAGGCCCTGGGATAGATTTAAGCGCTATTAGGGCGTCGGTCACACACCTAGAGGTGTTTGAACAAAGTACCACCCAGCAGGCGCTTGAGCGCTTAACAAAGGCAGACATTGCGATTGTTAACAAGGTAGTGCTAGACGCTGAAACGTTGCAGCAACTGCCTAATCTCAAACTGATATGCGTGCTCGCCACGGGGCTCAACAATATCGATCTCGAAACGGCTAAAGCACAAAATATCAAGGTCAAAAACGTGGCGGCCTACGGTACCGCCAGCGTGTCACAGCATACATTGATGCTGATACTCGCCTTAGCCAACCGCCTCCCCCGCTATCAACGCGATGTCGCGGCTGGCGAATGGCAGCGCAGCGACTTTTTTTGTTTACAGGATTACCCAACGCTGCAACTGTCCGACAAACATTTGGTCATGGTGGGGCAAGGCGAACTGGGCACTGAAGTGGCGCGGTTGGCGGAAGCTTTCGGCATGTGCGTGACGTTTGCGGCCAGGCCGGGCAATGAAGCCAACGATCAGCGCCCCGCACTGGACGACCTGCTAGCCGACGCTGACGTGATTAGTTTGCACTGCCCCCTCAGTGATGCCACCAAACATTTGATTAATCGAGAGCGCTTGGCCAGGGCCAAGCCGTCCTTACTGTTGGTTAACTGCGCTCGCGGCGGGGTTATCGACGAGGTCGCTGCGCTTGAAGCGCTGCGCAGCGGCCAATTGGGCGGCTTGGGTGTTGATGTATTACCCTCAGAACCGCCTAAAGAAGGCCACCCGCTATTAGAAGCGCTCAGTGAGCCGCTCAATCTAATTGTCACGCCTCACAACGCCTGGATTACCCCCGAAGCGCGTCAGAATATTGTCAGCCTAACGGCTACTAATATCCGCGAATGGAAAAGCGTTTAAGTAGGAGATTTACCCTATCTCATGCTACCACTAGGGCTTGACCAGGCCCTAGTGAGTAGCGAAATGGCTGGGAGGACGGCAGTTATCCAGTACATCAAGTTCGACGTGGGTTACCTGCGCCCCTTCTGAGCCTTGCCATAGCCATTCGCTTAGTAGTTTGACGGCCTCAGGATGCCCGCACATTAAGACCTCAACGCGCCCATCTGGAAGGTTCTTAGCGTAGCCGGTAACACCCTGCTGAAGTGCCTTTTCATGGGTAGCGCGGCGATAACAAACACCCTGTACTTTACCGGTAACCAGGGCACGCACACAGCAATCGGTCATATCTTTCTCCTCGCACCAGAATGTTAAACAAACTCGCGCTTTACTATCACTGCACTGTTGCGCGGTATCAACGGGCGACCACGGCGCAACAGCAACGATCGCGTAAACGCTGCACCAAACAGCAGGATCAATGAGCTGTAGTAAACCCACAGCAAGATCATCACGACTGACCCAGCAGCACCATAGGTAGACGCCGTAGCCGTATAAGCCAGATAAATCGCAATCACACTGCGGCCAATGGTAAACAGCACGGCAGTCACAACGGCACCAATCAACACATCTTGCCAGCGAAGCATGACGTCGGGAAGCACCTTAAAAATGGTCGCAAACAGTAAGGTGACGACACCCAGCGAGATCAGCGACTCAACCGACGTCGTTAACAAACTGGCATAAGGCACTAGGTTATCGGCAGCTTGCAGCATTCCCCGCAGCACTACCCCCATCACTAATGAGACCAACAATATAAACCCAATGGAGAGCACTACCGTTAGCGACAATAGCCGACTTTTAATAAAGCGTAATACGCTGTTAGAGGTTGGCTTTGCCGTTACGCCCCAAATGGTATTAAGTGAAAACTGCATTTGAGCGAAGACAGTCGTCGCACCGATTACTAGCGCTCCCACACCTAACAGCGTAGGCAATAGGCCTGACTCCTCGATTCTCGACTGAGCAACGGCTTCTTGAATGGCGATAGCTGCATCCATGCCTAAGGTGCCCTGCAGTTGAGCGACGATTTGTCCTTGAGCTGCTTCTTCACCCATAACAACACCGATCACCGTGACCGCAATAATAATCGTAGGAGCCAGTGAGAAAAGCGTATAAAACGCAAGTGAGCCTGCATAACTAAAGGCATTTCGCTCCAACCATAGTGACGTGGCGTCTTGCACGACATTCCACCAAAAGATAGCTGTGCGTTTAATCATATTCACTTCCTGTGCCGTAGGTATGGAGGCCTTTTATAAACGTTATCAATCTTCTATTTTTCTAGCATACCGAACCACAGCGTTGAGCGCAGTTTTCTGGTACGTTGCATCATTAACACGACCAAACAAAAGGAAGCTTGGATGGCCATCGACGTTTCGCGCTCCGCTGCTGCCTGCGATTTCGACTGTTTGGTGTTTATTGGGCGCTTTCAGCCTCCTCACTTAGGTCACTTGGCGATTATTCGTGAGGCATTGAAGCGCGCTCGGCAAGTGATTGTCTTGGTAGGTTCATCTTGGCAAGCGCGTTCGTTGCGAAATCCATGGCAATTTGATGAGCGTCAGGCAATGCTCCGTGCAGGGTTTGGCGACGTGGATAATCAGCGCTTAGAAATTACCCCGTTATTGGACGCTCTCTACAATGATGATGTTTGGGTACGCGACGTTCAGCGCAAAGTACGCGATTTGGCCGCCCCGGCCAATGCACGCCTGCCCCGCATTGGTTTGATTGGTGCCAGCCGAGGTCAGTCAAGCTACTATCTTTCGCTGTTTCCTCAGTGGGAGTCGGTCAGTGTGCCGCCGGTGGAAGGGATTTCAGCGAGCCAAATTCGAGAGCGCCTATTTCGCTCTCCCAGTTCAACAAATGACTACCTGAGCACTGGCGCCTACCACGATTTACCGCCCGGCGTTGTCGAGAGGGTTAAAAAATTCTGCCACGCAAGCGCCTACCAGCGACTGCTCGAAGAACAACAGCTATTGGAACAATACCGCCAAGCGTGGGCTCAAGCCCCCTACCCACCTATTTTTGTAACGGTTAATGCGGTAGTGGTTCAGTCGGGGCACGTCTTGCTAGTGCGGCGCACAGCGGCACCGGGTGAAGGGCTTTATGCCTTGCCGGGAGGATTCATTAACCCCCACGAGCGGTTACTCGATGCCTGTTTGCGTGAACTTCGTGAACGCATACGCTTAAAGGTTCCCGAGCCTGTGCTCAAAGGCTCTCTGCGTGGTCAGCGCTTATTCGATGAGCCTCACCGCAGTTGGCGCGGTCGCACATTGGCGGAAGCCTTCTATTTTGCACTACGCCCTGATCAACAATTACCCCGTTTAAAGCCTATCAAAGGCGGCGACCATGCACGCTGGGTGGCGTTAGCTGATCTAGAGCCTGACAGTCTGTTTGAAGACCATTTTTTTATTATCCAAAACTTTTTGGGTTTGCCAGCCGATTTTGGCAGTAGCTAAACGGAGTAAGCGGTCGACAATATTTATCTTTGTGACCGATAGACCTGTGAATATTAGGCTTGAAGAAAGTCACGTGGCAGCTTCATCATTTGCCGCCACAAACGCTCTACTCCGGGTTTATGCACCATCGCGCAACGGTATAAGCGAATTTCCAAGGGTATATCCCAACTCTGGTCACCCGCTCTCACCAGTCGACCACTCTTCAACTCTTCACGAATGCAGAAATCAGGTATCCACGCCACACCAACGCCTTGTAGTACCATGCCCTTTAAACCTTCGGCCATGGCCGTTTCATACACGGTACGCAATTTCATACGCAACGGATCATTCTTCAGCAGCATACGCACACTGCGCCCTAAGAAAGCCCCCTGCGTATAGGAAAGATACGGTATGGAAGTGTCATGCTGGAGTGAAAACTTTGCTTTTCCCTGCGCATCTGGCAACGAGACGGGCAGCATATTGACCTTACCAATGGAAAAAGAGGGGAACACCTCGGCATCCAGTTGCATAGTGGCAAACGGGTCGTAATAGGCGAGCATAAGATCGCAGTTGCCCTCGCGGAGCACATGTATCGCTTCGCCCACGTTCATGGCAACTAAGCGAGTTGGCAGTTCCCCCAAACCTTGCTGCAGGCGCGAAATCCATGGCGGGTAAAAACTCAACGCCAGAGAGTGAGCTGCGACGATGTCCAACGCCTCATTGGCAATAGAAAGACCTCGTAAATGGCTAAGCGATTCATTTAATTGTTCGACCAAATTGCGCGCAGTCACCAAAAATAACTGCCCTTCCGGCGTTAACCCAATGGGGGTGGTTGAACGGTCTACCAAGGTAACATCAACAGCTTGCTCTAATGCCCGGATACGTCGACTAAACGCCGGCTGCGTGACATGTCGCTGGCGTGCTGAGGCAGAAAAGCTACGCGTATTGGCGAGCGCGACGAAGTCTTCTAGCCATTTTGTTTCAAGATTCACCCCAAGGCTCCTTGTTTTACCCATCGTGCACGCATATTGGTTCCCTTATTACGCTTTCTTTACTATTGAACTGGAGCCAGTAAATAGGCAGCCCGTGAGATCACTTTCTTCCACATTGGACGCTGGTTAATTTCATCAATATTCAAACGACGGCACTGTGCAAAATCATTTTCCAGCATAACCTGCACGCTGGCTGCAAAATCTTGACTAGGAATAAACGCGGTGATTTCAAAATTCAATCGAAACGAGCGATTATCTAAGTTTACTGTGCCAACGGTGGCTGCTTCGTTGTCTACTAGGATTACTTTTTGGTGTAGAAACCCAGGGAGATAACGGTATATTTTCACACCAGCTCTTAACATATCGGGTAAAAATGAGAATGCTGACAGAAAAACCAGCAAATGATCCGGGCGTTCAGGGATCATTACTCGAACATCTACCCCACGCATTGCCGCAAGGCGCAGAGCATCTTGAACCCCCTGGTCAGGGACAAAATAAGGGCTGGTTACCCATAACCGATGTTTGGCACTATGGATAACCTGTTGAACTAACAGGCTAGCGGTGTCCTGCCGATCAGCAGGCCCCGAGGGCACAATAACAACATGATGGTTTTTTGAGGAAGAAGCCTTTGCCATCCAATTCAGGCTAATCACCTCATCGGTAGCCCAGTGCCAATCTTCCCAAAACGCTTCCTGCAGCCCCAACACACTGGGGCCTTCAAGCTTCAGGTGAGTATCTCGCCAGGGTCCATGTCGAGCGTCCTCCCCCAAGTATTCGACGCCAACATTAAAACCGCCTATCCAGCCCTCTTTGCCATCAATTACCGTTACTTTGCGATGGTTGCGAAAGTTAAGCTGAAAGCGATGTTTTAGGCCCCGCGAGGAGCGAAAGGCGCTGACGGCCACACCATCATGGGTTAAATCATTAAGGTAACTATCGGGTAATTTACGACTACCCACTTCATCGTAGAGAAAATAGACGCGGACGCCGCGCTGGGCAGCGTGCTGTAAATGATCCTTTAGTTGTTGTCCAAGCGCATCATTGCGAACAATAAAAAACTGCAGCAGAACATAATCTTCAGCGCGAGCAATACCCTCAAAGAGACTTTCAAACGTCTCGGGGCCATCAATCAACAGCTTCGCATGATTGCCAAGGGTTAATGGCATCATGGCAAGTTGCTCAACCGCCTGTATATCTGCATTACCAGAGGGCGCAACATGCGGTTCTACATTGGCACGGTAACGAACCAGCACCCGGCGCAATACGTTGTCACGCTGTCCTCGGGCAGATACGTAACCATAAAACCGCGGGCGCCCAAAGAACCAGTAAGCGGGTACCGCAGCATAGGGGAACGTAAGCAGGGATATAATCCACGCCACGGCCCCCTGTGAGGTGCGACTAGACATCAATGCCATAATGGCTGAAACAACACCCAACAGGTGTATCAATAAGATACTGGTCCCCAGCAACCAGGAGGTCATAGCTACATCCTCATAAAGCCCTCACAAAGAACAGGGCCTCGCCGTTAGCGAGGCCCTTATGCGCTTAAAAACGAATGCGCTTAAAGCCTAATCAATCTTACCATTCCCGCTATGCCGACTGAGCAATAATCTCTTTCCATTTAGCCGGTCCAGTTTGATGGACTGAAGTCCCCTGACTATCAACGGCAACGGTCACCGGCATATCTTCCACTTCAAACTCGTAGATCGCCTCCATGCCCAGGTCTTCAAAACCCACTACTCGCGATTTCTTAATTGCTTGGGCGACCAGATAGGCAGACCCACCTACAGCCATTAAGTAAACTGCTTCATTGTCACGGATAGCATCAATGGCGGCTTGACCACGCTCTGCCTTGCCTACCATGCCTAATAGGCCGGTCTCTTCTAACATTGTGCGGGTAAACTTATCCATCCGCGTGGCGGTGGTCGGGCCAGCAGGGCCAACAACTTCATCTCTGATAGGATCAACCGGGCCGACGTAGTAAATAAACCGACCTCTCATGTCGACTGGCAACGGCTCACCCTTAGCCAGCATATCGACCATACGCTTGTGCGCAGCATCGCGACCGGTTAGTAACTTACCGTTCAATAGCAGCGTATCACCGGGCTGCCAGGTTTTGACTTCAGCAGGCGTCACGGTGTCGAGATTGACACGTTTAACGTTATCACCTGCTTCGCGAGTGATTTCCGGCCAGTCTTCAAGCTTCGGCGTTTTTAATGACGCAGGCCCTGACCCATCAAGGGTAAAGTGGGCATGACGCGTCGCCGCACAGTTGGGAATAATTGCGACCGGCTTGTTGGCCGCATGGGTAGGATAATCTTTAACTTTAATATCCAGCACGGTGGTTAAACCACCTAACCCTTGCGCGCCAATACCGCTCTTATTGACCTTATCAAATAGTTCCAAGCGTATCTCTTCGGCGCGATTACTGGGGCCCCGCGCCTGTAAATCCTGGATATCGATAGGATCAAGCAGCGCTTCTTTGGCAATCATCATGGCTTTTTCAGCAGTGCCACCGATACCAATACCCAGCATCCCAGGCGGACACCAGCCTGCGCCCATCTTCGGCAGCTGTTCCATTACCCAATCGACAACACTGTCGGAAGGGTTAAGCATGGCAAATTTAGACTTGGCTTCACTCCCCCCACCTTTTGCGGCTACGTGAATATCCACGCTGTCGCCAGGCACAATCTGGTGGTGGATAATCGCAGGGGTATTGTCTTTGGTGTTAGCCCGTTTCCCGTCAGGATCTGCCAGTACTGAGGCACGAAGGACATTGTCAGGCAATAGATAAGCGCGACGAACACCTTCGTTGATCATGTCGTCCAGGCTCATGTCCGCTTCCCAGGTAACGTTCATACCCACGTGAACAAACACGGTGACAATACCGGTGTCCTGGCAAATTGGGCGGTGACCTGTGGCACACATACGCGAATTAATCAGAATTTGCGCAATAGCGTCTTTAGCAGCGGGGTTCTCTTCACGCTCGTAGGCGGCCGCCATGGCGTCAATAAAATCTTTAGGATGATAGTAAGAGATGTACTGCAGAGCATCGGCAACGCTTTGAATAACGTCGTCCTGGCGAATCACGGTCATGGACTAACAGCTCCTAGGTTATCGTCTAGTCAGCGACATTTTTGCGTATCAGCGCAAGTGCCGTCTTAGCGTGTGGCCAAGTATACCGTATTGCCCTGCCGCCGGCAGCATTCCTCGCTGGCTAACTATTTTATAAGTTTAGTGTTTTAGTGGTTGTTTTATAATAATCAAGATAACGGTATAAAATCTAAAAAAGCATGATCGACTGCCCGTCAGAAAGCTAACCATTAGCTTGGCAGTGAGGGCAATAATAGAGCCTTCGTGATCCGACCATTTTGCGCTCGATCACCGAATTACAGCGGTGGCACCCAAGCCCTACGCGATCGAACACTGCAAAACGCCATTGCCTGCGTGGCTCGCCTACGGCTTTAGCCTGCTCAATCCAAGCCTCACGATTCGTGACGCCTGCGGTGTGGTACGCTTGCCGAGTCGTCTCAATAATGCATTGCGCCAGCAATTGTTGCTGATTAGGAGTGAGATCTATCGGGCGAGCGCTAGCGGACAACTGAGTAAAAAACAGAATTTCAGAGCGAAGATAATTGCCCAGCCCTGCCACCAACGTTTGATCAAGCAGCAGCGCTCCTAAGCGACGTTTGTGGAATTGTTTGAGGTTCAAGCGCTGCTGTACGTCTGATGGCGTTACCCGCTGACTCAATAAATCAGGCCCTAACCGAGATAAAAAGGGATGCTCGGTGAGACGCTCTTCATGCCAAAGGGAAATGTCAGACGCACTGTAAAGGCTTGCGCAGTGCCCTTCTGCTGTTAATCGAACACGCAACGTGCGCTTAGTTACCGGCGGTTCATCTTCGCGATGCAGCTTCCAAACCCCATAGAGCTGGTTATGAGAATAAAGCACACGCCGATCAGTAAACCGGATCAGCATCGCTTTACCCCAAGTATCAACGCTTGAAACTCGAACGCCAATAAAGGATGACGCCTTTTCCGCAAGCTCTGGAAAGGCGAACCAAGCATCAGCAATTACCCGCCCGCCTATCTGCTCCTGAATACGGTCTGCTGCGCGACGTATTTCTGGCCCTTCTGGCATCCGTTAGCCCAGCGCCAGCTGTTTTTCTTTCATTTGATGGAGTTGATCGCGAAGTCGGGCCGCTTCCTCAAATTCCAGGTTTTGCGCTGCTTCAAACATGGCGTCTTCAAGCTTGCTGATCGCGCCCAACAGGTCCTGTTTGTTCATGGTCGACACATCATACTCGGCGCCACTTTCCGCCACTTTACGTTCACTGCCGCGCCGGCGACTGCTTTTCTTACCCGGCGCCTGGGCAGCTTCAAGGATATCAGCCACCGAGCGGGTAACCGTTGTTGGCGTAATACCATGTTCTTCATTATGAGCGGTCTGCTTGGCCCGTCGACGTTCGGTTTCATCGATGGCTTTACGCATCGAGTCGGTAATCCGGTCGCCGTACAGAATCGCCTTACCATGCGCGTTACGAGCAGCGCGGCCAATGGTCTGTATTAACGAGCGCTCCGCGCGGAGAAAGCCCTCCTTATCGGCATCCAAAATGGCCACCAGCGAGACTTCGGGAATATCCAACCCTTCACGCAGCAAGTTAATGCCTACCAGCACATCAAACTTGCCCAGTCGTAAATCACGAATGATCTCGACACGCTCGACGGTATCGATATCCGAGTGCAGGTAGCGAACCCGTATGCCGTGCTCGTCAAAATACTCGGTCAAGTCTTCCGCCATACGCTTGGTGAGCGTGGTCACCAGCACCCGCTCACCCACGGCGGTGCGTAGGCCAATCTCCGAAAGCAGATCATCGACCTGAGTACTGGCCGGACGCACCTCAATTTCAGGATCCAGTAGACCAGTAGGACGCACCACCTGTTCGACGGTTTGGCTAGCGTGCTCGCCTTCATAACGACCTGGGGTGGCGGAGACAAAGATGGTTTGCGGGGAAATCGCCTCCCACTCTTCAAATTTCATTGGCCGGTTATCCAGTGCTGAGGGCAACCGAAAACCGTACTCGACCAGCGTCTCTTTTCGGGACCGGTCGCCTTTATACATGCCGCCTACCTGGGGCACACTAACGTGAGACTCATCGATAAATAGCAGTGCGTCATCGGGTAAATAGTCGAAAAACGTGGGCGGCGGCTCGCCGGGCGCCCGCCCCGAGAGATAACGTGAGTAGTTTTCAATGCCGTTGCAGTAACCCAGCTCCAGCATCATCTCAATATCATAAAGCGTACGCTGCTCCAGACGCTGCGCTTCTACCAGCCGTTCGTGCTTGCGCATCCACTCAAGGCGACCTTTTAGCTCCTCTTTGATCGCATCAATGGCCCCTAGGATGGTTTCCCGCGGCGTAACGTAATGCGATTTGGGGTAGATGGTCATACGCGGGACTTCCCCACGAACAGCACCGGTCAACGGATCAAATAGGCGGATCGTATCGATCTCGCTGTCAAATAGCTCGACGCGTACCGCTTCCTCGTCGGAGTCAGCGGGGAAAATGTCGATCACATCACCGCGCACTCGATAGGTACCGCGCCGGAAATCCATATCATTGCGGGTATACTGTAGCTCGGCCAAACGTCGTAGAAAGGCGCGCTGATCAATTAGTTCTCCGCGGGTGAAGTGAAGACGCATTTTAAGATATTGATCGGGATCACCCAGACCATAAATCGCCGAGACTGACACCACAATCAGCGCGTCGCGGCGTTCTAGCAGAGCCTTGGTGGCCGAAAGCCGCATCTGCTCGATATGGTCGTTTATCGAGGCATCTTTCTCGATAAAGGTATCCGAGGAAGGCACATAGGCTTCCGGCTGGTAGTAGTCGTAATAGGAGACGAAGTACTCTACGGCGTTATCCGGGAAGAATGCCTTGAATTCGCCGTACAGCTGGGCCGCAAGAGTCTTGTTCGGCGCCATGACGATAGTGGGGCGTTGCTGCTGCTCAACCACATTAGCCATAGTGAAGGTTTTGCCCGACCCGGTTACGCCCAACAACGTTTGATGGGCAAGCCCTGATTCCAGCCCACTAATCAGTCCTTTAATGGCGGCAGGCTGATCGCCTGCAGGCTGAAATTTTGACTGTAAGCGAAAGGCTTTGCTCATCGGTGCTCCAAAAAGAGAAACTAGATAAGGGGTAACTAAACAAGAAGTGTGGCGATCTCGACCGTGGATACCGTCATCAAACGTTGGATGGGGCAGCGATGACTAATCTCTTCAAGCCTGGCGCGCTGATCAGGGTCATCAATACCGTGCAATGCCAATACGACGGTTAGCTTGTATATCCCCTTTTTTTCCTGACTATCATCGCGCTGCACCGTGACGGTCACACCCTCAAGCGGCCACGCCTTCCGCTTTGCGTACATCTGTACCGTAATGGCTTTGCAGGTACCTAAGGCAATATCGAAATAGTCATGCGGGTCAGGAGCACTGCCATCCCCACCGACGATCGGCGGCACATCGGCATACAGCGCCTCTAAGCCATCAACGTCTACCCGCTGCCTAAATACGCGGTTGCGTTCACTGATGACAGTAATTGGTATGTGCATTAAGAGATTTTCACACCTAATTTGAGTTTTTCGATGGCATTAATCAGCGTTTCACGCTTTGCTCGACCGTCTACATCCGCACCATGGCGGCCCACTTCGGCACTGTCGACGCCATCAAGCATCATGAGCGCTGTGGTAATTTTATTGACTTGCTCGACCGTTTTTACACCTTGAAATGTTAACGACTGCTGCGCCATGACCTTTCCCTGCCTATTGACCTGTGCAAGACTTCCAAAGCAACGAGTCTAGCACGCTAATGGTGCCTTGCAATTAATGCCTACTGCCCGCACTTAATGGCAATATTCGTCGATTATTTTTCTAGCAGATTCTCTACTGCTACCTACACCAGGAGTTTTTTATGGCGACCGTTACCGCTAGCAACCCCGACCTTGGCAACGTCCGCCTTAGCCATTTAGCCGCGCTTGACGTAAAAGGTGCGGACGCTGAAAAATTTCTTCAAGGGCAGACCAGCGCCCAGGTCAGCTTAGCCGATGGCAATTTCGCACCGCTAACCTGCTTTTGCACGCCTAAGGGCCGTATGTTAGCCAACGCCTATCTACTCCGCATGGGGGAAAACCATTTCCGGCTGCTACTGAGCAGTACCCTATTGGATAGCTTAGCCAACCATCTTAAAAAATTCGCCGCTTTCTATAAGACCGAGTTGATCGCCCTGCCCAACCTCACCTTCATCGGCGCCAGCGATAGTGCCCAAATGATTGCTGACCAGATGGCCCTGCAGCTCCCTGAGCAAATAGGCACCCACACCACCAATGATCACACCTGTGCACTGCGCTACCCCAGTGAGACACCACGTTGGCTATTATGTTTCGACAACGGTTTCGACAATCATAGTGATAGCGATGCTGCCGAGATCAAGGACGACGAAGCGAGTCGCAACGCTTGGCAGCTTGAAGATATTCGCAGCGGCCTGGCATGGCTTACCGATGCGCAGCAGGATCACTTTTTGCCTCAAATGCTTAACTGGGAAGCATTGGGCGGCATTAGTTTTAAAAAGGGCTGCTATACCGGCCAAGAAGTGGTCGCGCGGGCTCACTTCCGGGGTCAAGTAAAAAAGCGCTTGATGCGCGTCAGCGTAGACACAAAAGTGCTACCCGAAGTGGGCGCCAGCCTCGTCAGTAATGACGATAAAACGGTGGGCGAAGTGGTCGTCAGCGCCTTTGATGGACAAGGTCATGTCGAGTTATTGGCGGTGATGAATACCAAGGTAGCGGAAGAAGCAATGCCCGTTTTTCTAGCGGGAGAACCCGCTACCCTTCTACCGTTACCCTACGCGATTGAGCGCGTTGATCCAGAACAGCTAGCGGTTAGCCTTAACGCCTAATGGCTAATGTCGCAGAGGCTAGTAATTCAGAGGGTAATGCCTTAATCGCTAGTACAGGCCAAATAGTTGTGCCGCGGTATTACTGCTCTGAGCCTCGACTTGCTCAGTTGTTTGACCACGCAGGGTAGCCACGACGTCACAAACCTCGGCTACCCTGCACGGTTCATTTCGCTTCCCTTGATAGCCGCTAAGCGGCATGTCAGGGCTGTCGGTTTCCAGCACAAAAGCATCATTAGGTAGCGCCTCAACGGTTCGCTGTAACCGCTTGGCACGCTCATAGGTGACTGCGCCGCCCAGCCCTAGCTTGAACCCCAGGTCAAGAAACTTCGTTGCTTGTTCAATGGAACCTGAAAAGGCATGAATGAGGCCTGCTTGAGGAAGCTCAAGCTGACGAAGACGCTTTGCGACCTTATCGTTAGCGTGGACGCAGTGCACTACCACCGGAAGAGAGTGGCGCTTCGCGAGTTTCAGTTGAGCATCAAAATAGCGCCACTGCGCGTCAAGCGTGTCTGTAAACCGGGCATCAATGCCACACTCACCCAACGCTACGAGCTCAGGGTGTTCACTGAGTTGCTGATCAAGTGCCTCAACATCCGATTCCTGATGCTGATCTATAAAGTAAGGATGAAGGCCCAGGCATACTGAAGTATCCTCCCGCCCACCTAACGTCAGTACATGCTGCCATCGGCCACGGGTCGTGCCAGGCACAATAAAATGCCCGACGCCCACTGCCTTAGCGGCCTCAAAGACTTCAGGCCGATCATCATCGAACTGAGTAAAATCGAGATGGCAATGTGCGTCAATTAACATGGGAATACTTAGTGCTCGCGGGTGGGTTGGAAGCGTATTTCCGGCCAGCGTTCCTGGGTCATCTGTAAATTAACCCGGGTAGGTGCAATATAGGTGAGATAGCCACCGCCATCAATCGCCAGGTTAGCGCTGGCCTTCCGTTTAAACTCTTCCAGCTTTTTGGCATCTTCACTGTAAACCCAGCGGGCGGTCTGGACATTGACGCCTTCGTACAGGCAGTCGACCTTGTACTCTTCTTTGAGACGGTGGGCGACAACATCAAACTGCAGAGTACCCACGGCGCCGAGAATCAGGTCGTTATTATCCATTGGCATAAAGACCTGGGTTGCCCCTTCTTCAGAAAGTTGCTGCAACCCCTTTTGTAGCGCCTTCATTTTTAACGGGTCTTTAAGGCGTACGCGCTTAAAGAGCTCTGGGGCGAAGTGGGGTATGCCGGTAAAGCGCATATCCTCACCCACGGTAAAGGTATCGCCGATCTGAATTGTACCGTGATTGTGCAGGCCGATAATATCGCCGGGCCAGGCTTCCTCCACCTGAGAGCGGTCGGAGGCCATAAAGGTCAATGCATCGGCAATTTTAACGTCCTTACCAATGCGAACATGGCGCATCTTCATGTTCTTTTCGTACTTGCCTGAACAGACCCGCAAAAAAGCGATACGGTCGCGGTGATTAGGATCCATATTGGCCTGGATTTTAAACACAAAGCCGGTGAAGCGATCATCATCGGAAGTGACTACCCGAGTATTAGTTTCGTGGGCCTGGGGCGGCGGCGCATACTCGACAAAGCCATCCATCATCTCGCGCACCCCAAAGTTGCCCATGGCGGTACCGAAATAGACCGGCGAAAGCTCACCCCGGCGGTAAGCGTCGAGATCGAATTCATGGGAAGCGCCACGCACCAGCTCTACTTCCATACGCAGCTCTTCAGCCTGATCTTCCCCAAGTACGGCATCCACTTCGGGGCTATCTAACCCCTCAATACGCTTATCCTCGGGAATGCGGCTACCCTGCCCCTGGGTATAAAGATGAATCACGTCATTATAGAGGTGATAAACGCCCTTGAAGTGACGCCCCATGCCAATCGGCCAGGTCATCGGCGCGCACTGGATATTCAGCACCGTCTCAACTTCATCCATGACTTCAATCGGGTCGCGGATATCGCGGTCCATTTTATTGATGAAGGTGAGAATCGGCGTGGTGCGCAGACGACACACTTCCATCAGCTTAATGGTGCGATCCTCAACACCTTTGGCGCCGTCGATCACCATCAAGGCAGAGTCAACCGCCGTGAGCGTGCGGTAGGTATCTTCAGAAAAATCTTCGTGACCGGGTGTATCCAGTAGGTTGACGATACGGCCACCGTAGGGGAACTGCATGACCGAGGTAGTGACAGAGATACCCCGCTCCTGCTCCATCTTCATCCAATCCGACGTGGCATGACGGTCATTACGCTTACTTTTAACCGACCCCGCCAACTGAATGGCGTTACCAAACAGCAGCATCTTTTCGGTAATAGTGGTTTTACCGGCGTCGGGGTGCGAAATAATAGCAAAGGTGCGTCTAAGCCCTGCTTCATGGGCCAGCTGTGTCTCTTTCATTGTGCCTCTTCAAATATAGGGTCTCAGCGCAGCACCCAATCAGCAGCTCTCGCTAACTAGCCTCTACGCAATGAGCAATGTTCATTGCGGCAATTGTAACGCTTGGAGACGGCTGTTGTCGCGGGTGGCATCAAACGTGACACCCTTGAAAAAGACCAAAAAAAACGCTGAGCAAGTCAGCGTTTTATCGTACTAACGGTTATGACCGTTGCCAGTCAGCCGCTATTGGTACTGGACTCTAGGCGTAGGTGTTAACCTGGGTACCTACACTGCCCTCTTTGGCCAAATCCGGCTGAGCGCCAGTGTCTGCAGAGGCCATGATTTCGGTCACTTGCTGCGCCTGTGTATCTAGCGCTTCTTTAAACACCTGCATTTGTGCTTGCTCAGGCGTTTGCGCTTGGTTCATATAAAGCGAAGCGCTAACTGAACTGCTGATGCCTACATCCATATATCCACCTCATGGTGTGCAAATGTGCTTTTAAACTAGCAAAGCATTAGATCACGCGCAAAGATATCGTTCCCCATTACTAGTACCAGCATCTACCACTATCGGCCTATTTTACCTGATCATTACTGAATATAGCGCTAGCTAGAACCTGTCAGCGCGAAACGGTGCCATATCAATGGTCGTAGGCTGCCCTTCCATCATCTCCGCCATCAGATGACCGGTGGCCGGGCCTAGAGTAAAGCCTTGATGGCCATGGCCAAAGGCAAGCCATAGCCCTGGGTGGCGAGGCGCAGGTCCAATCACAGGCTTCATATCAGGCAAACAGGGGCGTGCGCCTTTCCAAGGGGCTTCATCACGGCGCTCCCCTAAGGGAAAGACACTGCGTGCGACCTTCTCTGCAGCGCCCAACTGGTTAACGTCAGCGGGAGCATCCAGGCGATCCAACTCTGCCCCAGTGGTCAACCGGATGCCTGCATTCATCGGCGCCAGCAAATAGCCAACTTCTGCATCCATCACCCAAAAATTGAGTTTTGCTGAGGCCTGAGAAGCGTAGTGCATGTGGTAGCCACGCTTTACAAAAGTCGGAAAGTGATAGCCAAGCTCTTTCAGCCAGCTACCCGCCCAGGGCCCCAGTGCCACCACCACCTCGTCCGCCTCAACCGTTTCAGAGGCTGTATTTACCTGCCATCGGTCACGCACCTGCTGAACCGACTTAATGTCCGCCTGCAAAATGCGTCCACCACTCTCACTAAATGATTGTGCGTAAGCCGCGACCAGTGCGCCTGGATCGGCTACGGTCCAGGGATCTAGCCAATGAATTGCACCAACAATTGCGTCGCTCAGAGAAGGTTCTTTCTCTGCAAGTGCAGCTCGATCCAATTGCTCAAACTGAACGCCATATAGGCGCCGAGCCTCTTCGGCATCTTTTAACCGCGCCGCTAGTTTTTCAGATGTTCTGTAGAGCTCAAGCCATCCCTGCCGGCGCACAAGGTGTTCTGCACCGGCAGCCTCAATCATGGGCCCATGGGTCTTCAGTGAAAGCTGGATCAACGACGCGTATTCCGGCACGATTTTCTGGTAAGCCTTGGGTGCGGAATTCATCCAATAGCGCAGTAGCGGAGAGGCGGCATTAACCATACCCGCTGGGCGATAGCGGATATCGACACGGCGATTAGGCAAGACGCTTAACAGCGTTTTAACATCACGTGGAAAAGGGTAAGGTCTAACTGCCTCACGCTGAATAATGCCCGCATTGCCAAACGACGTTTCGCGACCAGGTTGTTGGCGGTCCACGAGCGTTACGTCATGGCCGCGCTGGCGTAGATGCCAAGCAATGCTGACACCCACCATACCTGCTCCCAAAACTACCGTTTGACGTGCCATTTTGATGCACTCCCTTTGATCAATTCACAAACACAATGGATGATAATAACTATTTGAAAAATATCACCAAATATACTGCATTTATAGAGTGGAAAGCGCTATTTTAGAGCATTAAAACAGTGGTTTATGTCGCTGAAAACGAATAATGTTAATAACATTACTACAAATGATAGAGCCATTACTTACTAGTAATTTATTACAAATAGCCGGGAACGCTAGCTGCATGCCTTTAGCTACATACCAATCATGCAACGTTAGCGCTAACGCATCAAAAATTGAAAACGAAAAAAACCCAATTAAGGGCATAAATTACTAATCAATAAATAGCAGAGATTGAAGCAAAGAAAAGAAATATAAAGAGGGGTAGGTAATGGGGTGGATGATGGGACTTGAACCCACGACCACCGGAGTCACAATCCGGGGCTCTACCACTGAGCTACACCCACCACAACCTAAAAACTGGAAACGCAAATATTGTCACTGGGGTGGATGATGGGATTTGAACCCACGACCACCGGAGTCACAATCCGGGGCTCTACCCCTGAGCTACACCCACCATAGACAATCTTACGAAAAAACAAGCATTACGTGCATGAAGATAGGATTCTGTCAGGTTGTTACCACTGAATTAGATGGCACGCCCAGCAGGAATCGAACCCGCAACCTACGGCTTAGAAGGCCGTTGCTCTATCCGGTTGAGCTATGGGCGCACAAAAAGTATTCAGAAGATACGAATACTGATGAGCACTAGACCACAACCAAAGCTTGGAAAAGCAAACTGCTACCTTTCGCGTTAGGTGTGGTCGGGATGGAGGGATTCGAACCCCCGACATCCTGCTCCCAAAGCAGGCGCGCTACCAGACTGCGCTACATCCCGATTTTATCACCCTAGACGCTACCGCATGGCCCGTCTCAAGCGAGGCATATATTACTATTTTTAATTTTAAAGTCAACCATTAAAGTGATTGTTAGTGAAGGCGCTTTGCCTGGATGCCCTAGCGTGCGAAAATTACTGCTATTAAAGTGCTTTAGATGAACGTCTGGCACTACCCTTTCAACGTCCACAGGGATTCCAGTACATGACCGCCCAACTAATCGATGGCAAAGCCATCGCTGCTACTGTCCGCCAACAGGTTGCCGAAAAGATCGTCGCACGCCGTCAAGCAGGCGGACGGGCACCGGGACTAGCCGTGGTTGTGGTAGGGGACGATCCCGCCTCTCAAGTCTATGTCAATAATAAGCACCGTGCCTGCGAGCAGGCAGGCATTCTTTCCTTTCAGCATGCCCTGCCGACAACAACCTCACAGCATGATTTAGAGGCACTTGTTGACCAGCTCAATAGCGATCCTGCCGTCGATGGCATATTGGTTCAACTGCCATTGCCTAAACACCTGGATGCAGAGCCCATTTTAGAACGCATCCGCCCTGACAAGGATGTGGATGGCTTTCACCCTTATAACATCGGGCGCTTAGCACAGCGCATGCCCGCCCTGCGACCCTGTACCCCTAAAGGGATTATGACGCTACTAGAACAGAGCGATATCGCGCTACGTGGCTTGGACGCCACCGTGGTAGGCGCTTCTAACATTGTCGGCCGCCCTATGGCGCTTGAACTGATGCTGGCGGGGTGCACAACCACCGTATGCCACCGCTTCACCCAAAACCTCAAAGACCACGTTAGCCGCGCCGACATTCTGGTCGTTGCTGTCGGCAAGCCGGGCATCGTCCAAGGGGAATGGATTAAGCCAGGGGCTATCGTGATTGATGTCGGCATCAACCGCCAAGAGGATGGCACATTAAAAGGTGACCTTGATTTTGCCATCGCTGCCGAACGCGCCAGCTTTATCACTCCCGTCCCAGGAGGCGTTGGCCCGATGACCGTTGCCACCCTGTTGGAAAACACCCTGGAAGCCGCTGAGCAGCACGATTTAGCGCCAATGGATCACGTCTGATTCATATATTTTTATTCTTTTATGCAGGAGCATGGCGCAGTGAAGCGTATTGGTATTATTGGCGCAATGGCGCAGGAAGTAAGCACCTTAGTGGAACAGCTAGACACTCCCCAGCGCTATGAGCATGCGGGGTTTATATTCCATACCGGCACACGCTATGGCCTTGAGATCATTGTGCTGCAATCGGGAATCGGTAAAGTCAACGCAGCGGTGGGCACTGCTATTTTATTAGAGCGCCACCAGCCAGACGCCATTATCAACACCGGATCAGCCGGTGGATTTGCCACCGATTTAACCATTGGCGATGTGATTATCTCTGACGAAGTGCGGCATCACGATGTTGACGCCGTGGTGTTTGGCTATGAGTTAGGCCAGGTGCCAGGAATGCCTGCCGCCTATCTGGCTGACCCGGCACTGCGAGACATCGCGCGTAAGGCAATTGCTACATTAGGAGAAGTCCAGGTGCGCGAAGGGCTGATCGCCACGGGAGACGCCTTTATGGCTGACCCAGCGCGAGTAAAAGCAACTCGGGCGCAATTCCCCACCATGCTTGCCGTAGAAATGGAAGGCGCCGCGATTGCTCAGGCCTGCTATCTCTACCAATGCCCGTTCGTGGTTATCCGCGCACTCTCGGATATCCCAGGCAGCGGCGACAATCACCTCTCCTTTGATGATTTTTTGGAAGTGGCTGCCGATCACTCGTCGCGAATGGTCGATCAAATGCTTAAACAGCTTAGCCATGATTAGCAGTTGACCGCCTCCCGTATTACCAAACCCGCTGACAACGTATGTCAGCGGGTTTGATCAAGCTATCCGATACGCGAGAGCTACTCCTTAATGGCCCAGCTTAGCGATTCCCCCGCCAATAGCGGAACAATTTTCTCTCCCTGAGCATAGGGATAGCTTTCCGGTAGCCGCCATTCACGTCGTTCCAACGTTATGCTGCCTGTGTTAGGCGGGAGCCCATAAAAACGCGGCCCGTTAAAACTGGCAAATGCTTCCAGTTTGTCCAGGGCATCCATTTCATCGAAAGCAGTTGCGTAAAGTTCAATGGCCGCAGGCGCTGTATAAGCACCGGCACAGCCACAGCTTGACTCTTTCGCACCTTGCGAGTGAGGGGCGCTGTCGGTACCTAAAAAGAACTTGTGACTACCGCTAGTAGCCGCTTTTAGTAACGCCTGACGATGCTGCTCGCGCTTAAGAACAGGCAGGCAGTAATAGTGAGGGCGGATGCCCCCGACCAGCATTTTATTGCGGTTAAACAGCAAATGATGGGCGGTAATGGTGGCTGCCACGTTATCCGGCGCTTGCGCGACAAACTCTGCCGCTTGCTGGGTAGTGATATGTTCAAATACCACTTTCAGGTCGGGGTGGCGCGCCAGCAACGGCTTCATCACCTGTTCAATAAATACCGCTTCGCGGTCGAAAATATCGATCTCGGCGTGGGTAACCTCCCCATGGACTAAAAGGGGCATGCCCACCTTCACCATCATGGCAATGGTGGCATCGCAATGAGCCAAGTCAGTGACACCTGAGTCAGAATTTGTCGTGGCCCCTGCTGGGTAAAGCTTCACCGCTTTTACAATGCCACTCTGTGCTGCGCGCTCAATTTCTTCCGGCGGAGTGGTATCGGTAAGATATAAAACCATCAAAGGCTCAAAAGCACTTCCCGCTGGTAAGGCATCAAGAATACGCTGACGATATTCAAGCGCCTGGGCCGTTGTGGTAATCGGCGGGGTGAGATTGGGCATAATAATGGCGCGCCCCATTTGATCGGCGGTATGGCCTACCACCGCTTTTAGCGCTTCATCGTCGCGCAAGTGAAGATGCCAATCATCGGGGCGTGTCAGTGTCACAGTGTCCACGGCAATTCCTGTACTGAAGTTAAGTCGGACCAAAAACAGTGTGCACAGTATACGCAATTGCGTGATTGGATAAATCCGCCACGTGAGCCACCACAGCATTGTCCAATTGTCGTATCATGGCGGCACTTTTTACATTGTTATTCTTTTTTGCGGTAAGGGTCCGGTTATTTATGCAGAACGTGCGACGCTATGCAGATATTATTGCCAGCTTGGAAGGGCTGATGTGGCTAAGCCTCGCTTGGTCTATTTCACTTTCCGTTCACATCGGTAGCACGGAACCCTCTCTCGCCAGCCTATTGGTAATTGGCGCCTTGGTGGTTTTCTGTTGGGCACATCGGCCACTACGTTATTTACTGGCGCGCTACCATATCCGCAAACGGCGAACCGATATGTGGATTCATATTCTGGCCTTGCCGTTGCTCCTGGCGATGTTTTTTCACATCATGCTTGAAGCCCTACTGGGCAGCGCGTGGCTTCCACCCAAGATGCTGCTGTTCAATATTCTGGCTACCGCGGGCTGGACGACTTACGTTATGACCCTGTTTATCAAGTTTGTCATTCACGGCTTTAAAGCCAAAACGAAGTAAGCTCATTATGGCAACCGCTTTGCCCCTTCCTCTCTCCACGCCCAACCGCAACTTAGTGCGGCTCACTATCGTGCGCGGCATCACGTGGACAGGTTTTTTACTGGCCATTATTGTTGGTATTGAGCTGCTTGCCTTCGATTTGCCGGTCATTGCCGTGGTAAGCGTTGTGATAGCAATGGGCGTGCTTAATATTGCTACCTGGTGGCGGCTGGGGCGGCCACGCGCGGTTACCCACCTTGAGTATTTACTGCATTTGCTCGCCGATATTACCGGCTTAACGCTGCTATTTTATTTTTCGGGCGGCTCTACCAACCCGTTTATTACTTACTACTTAGTGCCGGTGACTATTGCTGCCGCCACCCTGCCCTGGCGCCACGCCTGGATCATTGCCGCGTGCTCTATGGCAGGCTATACCTTTTTAATGTTTGCCTATTACCCCATCCCACAGCTGGGCCATATCAATAGTGATAGCCCCTTAAGCCTACACATATTAGGGATGTGGCTAAACTTCGGTCTTTCAGCAGGTCTGGTAACGTTCTTTATCTATAAAATGGCCCACGCCCTGCGTAGCCGTGACCAGGCGCTATCTCGAACGAGGGAAGCCGCGTTACGCAATGAACAGGTGTTGGCAGTGGCTACCCAAGCTGCGGGCACTGCTCACGAATTAGGCACTCCCCTTTCAACCATGGCGGTGCTACTCAAGGAAATGCAGGCCGACGCACCTGCTGACTCACCGCTTGAGCAGGACATTAATTTACTGCGCCAGCAGGTAGATATATGCAAATCTCGCCTGCAAAATTTAGTTTCTAACGCTGATCGAAGGCGAATGGCCGAGCCCGAAGTGCTTGATGCAGAAGTATGGCTAGCAGGGGTTGTCCAGCGCTGGCTAGTGCTACGACCTGATGTGAGCCATCGTTTTGACGTGGCGGAAAAACGTGGGAAACCATGGCTGGCAGTAGACGCCACACTTGACCAAGCATTGACCAATCTGCTCAACAACGCCGCCGATGCTAATCCTGAACACATTGCCATTCGCTTGGACTGGCAAGATGAAAGCGTAGTCATTGATATTCGAGATCACGGCCCAGGTGTCGCCATGTCAATTGCCGATCAGCTTGGTGAAACCTTTATCTCCACTAAAAGCAAAGGTATGGGGATAGGCCTGTTTTTAACGCATGCCACCATCAATCGCTTAGGAGGCGGTGTAAGCCTGTATAATCACCCCGAAGGAGGTACGCTAACAGAAGTTAAGCTACCTCGCTGCGCGGCGCCTATTTAAACGCGGCCGCCCTAAGCACCTCCAGCAATAGATTGAGGACATCATGCAAACGCGAGAAGAACGCCTGCTGATCATTGATGACGACGAAGTTTTTTGCCATGTGCTGAGTCGTGCCCTAACACGTCGCGGGTATGAAGTGATCGTTGCCCATGATGCGGAGCAAGCTCTGACGCTGGCCGCGCAATATTCACCCTCCATGGCGACCCTTGACCTAAAACTGGAGAACAGCTCAGGTTTAAAGCTGCTTCCTGAGTTGCTGACCACCTCGCCGCACTGTCGCATTGTGGTGTTAACAGGCTACTCCAGCATTGCCACAGCGGTTGAGGCGATTAAACTCGGCGCCGTCAATTACCTGTGTAAACCGGTGGATGCAGATGATGTATTAATCGCGTTTGAGCGCCAGAGTGGCGATCCGGATATCGAGCTGGCTGATAACCCGCCGTCGATTAACCGCATTACCTGGGAACATATTCAGAAAGTCCTTCAGGAACACGATGGCAATATATCGGCGACTGCTCGGGCATTGGGCATGCATCGCCGGACTCTGCAGCGCAAATTACAAAAACGCCCCGTACGCCGCTAGGCCGTTTGTTAACGTCTCGGTTAGCCAATCCCCCACCAAACTAATAAACGTTCATTGTGGGGGATAGGGGCTTGCTTAGTGCGCTGTCCAGCCTAGATCAATATTAAAGCTTGACCCGGTCACGGCACCGGCGGCATCGGAGGCTAGATAAACGACTAATTGTGCGACCTCATCAGGCTCGATTAAGCGCTTGATTGCTGCCTGTTTGAGCATGACTTTTTCGATTACTTCCTGCTCATCCATGCCGTGCAATTTAGCCTGATCGGCAATCTGATTATCCACTAGCGGGGTTTTCACATAAGCAGGACAGACCGCATTAGCCGTAATGCCTTGTTCCCCACCCTCTAACGCCGCCGTTTTGGTCAAACCAATCATGCCATGCTTGGCACTGATGTAAGCCGCTTTACCCGGTGAAGCCACTTGAGCATGTATCGAAGCCACATTAACAATCCGACCCCAGCCCTTTTTACGCATATGGGGCCATGCCGCTTGAGAAAGCAAAAACGGGGCCGTGAGCATCAGATCCATAATTTGACGCCATTTCTCTTCAGGAAACGTCTCAATCGAAGCAACATGTTGAATGCCAGCATTATTCACCAATATATCGACGCCGCCAAAACGCTTAACCGCATCAGCCACCGCCGCGCGACAGGCATCAGGGTCAGTCAAGTCAGCTTCAAAAAAGGCGGCGCCAGTCTGTTCAGCAATGGCTTTGCCGGCCGGATTGAAATCGACAGCAAGCACTTGGTAGCCTAATGCGCAAAAGTGCTTAACAACAGCAGCACCGATACCACTGCTAGTTCCGGTTACTAGAGCGACTCGCGGGGTTGTAACGGCTTGGGTGGTCATAAGCAATTCCTTTTTACTGATTGTAGGAAAGATAATGTTTTTAAAAACGATATTAGCTAAAAATCATGTCAGCATCATTAATAATACTTAGACATTGAGCTCTTCGGCAGGTTGCATTAAACGTCCCATCATTTGCTGCGCGAGCCTAGCAGCCTCCTGCAAACTTCCAAGATCACTTAAATCGTGCAAAATTGCGCGCTTATAAAACTCATATCCGCCCGGCAGCCGCTCAAGGGATAGACGATAGGCGCCTGAAGGGAGTGATAGCGTAAGCGAATCTGCCAACGGTTCAGTAACACGGTGCTGCTCAGGCACCATGACTAACCAAAGCTCGCAAGGCGTAATCAACGCACCCACCATGCATTCAGCGCCGTGGTGTTGAAAGCATAGCGCATCGACCCCTACACGAGGGTTCCAAACCTCTCTCTGTTTCAAAGAAGGCAGATGCACATCACGATATGCCTTCGCCAGTTCAGCAAGAAATTTATATTCATCAGCAGTGAGCGTTTGCATAGGCTTATACGTTTACCCTAGGTCATAACAGGCTTTAATGGGCCAAGTAGCGAGCTGCTATTGGCGAAACGTGCACTGCTCAGCCACAATAATTTGTAAGCTATCGTCTAGCTAACTACTATTTAGCTCTCAGTTACTCGCCACTCTGTAACTTATTTTGCTTATCGTAAAGGAGTGCCACCTATGTTCGTGGTTATTTTTGGCCGGATGTCATGCCCATTCTGCGTGCGTGCGAAACACCTTGCCGACCAGTTGGAAAAAGCCGGAAAAATTGAAGGTTATCGCTATGTCGATATGCCCTCTGAAGGCGTTACTAAAGAAGATATCGCCAAAACAGCAGGCAAACCCATTCATACCGTACCGCAGGTGTTTGTTGACCAAACCCATGTAGGCGGCTTTACCGAGTTTGATCAATTTGTCCGCAGTAAGCAGCTACTCGGTGCTTAATCTCCAGGCCATTAAATAGGCGCGCCGTTAAAACGCTCGTGCCGTTAAAAAGGTCGTTAATCGCCGTTGAACCCTTGTCGTCCTCGCTTGCCTATACTGAGCACTTACTCAACGGCTCACGCCAGGTGTGCCAGTTTTTAGGGAAGGAGTTCACCATGCAGCGCCAGGAGTTTGTTCAGCAGCTGTGGCTTGACTATGTACACACACATCCCGATATCGGCGCACTGAGGTTGTGGCCGCTGTCGACCGCGGTCGAGTATTTAACGCTAGTGACGCTGAATTACGGTCCCTTTTCGGCTACCGCTCTTAACGGTAATTTAGCCCACATGGGCTATCGTTCAATGGGTCATTACGCCATGGCAGACAAGGGCCTACTTGTGCACCTACTAGCACCCAGCGACGGCAGTAGCTGGCTGGTGTTAGCAGAATTGCAAATAGGTACGTTATCCAAGGCACCCCGAGAAGCCATTGAAGAGCTTGTGCAGCAATCACATCCCCAAGACTGTAAAGGCCATAACCTACTCTGCCGCGGTCGGCCTTGGCCGATGCCGTCATGGGCGCTTTACCAACAGCTGCAGCATGCCCACCCTCTGGCGGCTTGGCTGGCGGTGATGGGACCCCGCTTGCACCATGTTGGCTATGATTGTGGTCAGCTCGGCGATTGCTTGACTGACCTTGATTATCGCTTAGAGGACGTGGGAATGCCCTGCCTTCAGGGGCATCAAAACGGTGTCTTTACAGTCTCATCGTTGCTGGATCATCGTTTCTATCCTTCAACGCCACAGAAAACAGTTTTCGCTGATGGTGACGAACATCGTCTCTGCTTCGGCGGCTTGGCACTAGTCCAAAAGCAGTTTGAGGATAACCATGAGCGCATTGCCGAAGTCCTACTACCCCAACACACGCGCTGCGAAATGGCATGAGACGCTAGTAGCAAATTAGCTAGCGTCTCACAGCAGGGTTTGTCTACTCGTTTGTTAGGAACAATCAGGGCTTAGACGGCATCAAACGTCATCTCAGGAACATGATCGGGCACTATCAGTTTACCCGCTGTTTTTTCGATGATTTCTTCTACGCTAATGCCTGGGGCGCGTTCCTTGAGGATAAAGGCACCGTCTTTGATTTCAAGATACGCCAAATCCGTCAAAACACGGTTGATGCAACCAGCGCCTGTTAATGGCAACTCGCATTTCTCCAATAGTTTGGATTCACCGTGCTTAGAAGCGTGGGTCATAGTGCAAATAATATTTTCAGCGCCAGCGACTAGATCCATCGCGCCGCCCATACCCTTAATTAACTTGCCAGGAATCATCCACGAAGCAATATTGCCCTCTTGATCTACTTCAAAAGCACCCAATACAGTCAGGTCGACATGGCCGCCTCGGATCATCGCAAAGGATTCTGCTGAAGAGAAAATAGCCGCACCTGGGCGAGCTGTGACGGTTTGTTTACCCGCATTAATCATATCGGGATCAAGCTCATCTTCTGTAGGGAAGCGCCCCATCCCGAGCAATCCATTTTCAGACTGCAACATGACATCAATGCCATCAGGAATGTAGTTAGCCACCAGCGTGGGGATGCCAATGCCCAAGTTGACGTAAAAACCATCTTCGAGTTCGCGGGCGACACGCTGAGCCATTTGTTCTCGTGTTAAAGCCATGATGAATTCCTCTTGTTGAATCATTAAGTAAGCTGATGAAACGTCTGAAACAAGCGTGCGTTAACTGTGCACTGTGCGTTTTTCAATACGTTTTTCAAACGTGCCTTGAATCACCCGATCCACATAAATACCCGGCGTATGGATCTGGCTAGGCTCAAGCTCACCCGGCTCAACGATTTCCTCAACTTCCACTACGGTAATTTTTCCAGCGGTGGCGGCCATGGGATTAAAATTTTGTGCCGTATGGCGATACATCACGTTGCCATAGCGATCTGCTTTCCAGCCCTTCACAATTGCGAAGTCACCAATGATCGCTTCTTCTAGAATATAGTGCCGGTCATTAAACACGCGGACTTCTTTGCCCTCGCCAATCGGCGTGCCGTAACCCGTAGCGGTGTAAAAGGCGGGAATACCCGCACCACCAGCGCGCATTTTTTCGGCTAGGGTGCCCTGTGGGGTCAATACGACGTCAATTTCGTTATTAAGCATTTGCTGCTCAAACAGCGCATTCTCACCGACATACGAAGCGAGAATTTTGCTTATTTGACGGTCTTCAAGCAGTAACCCGAGGCCGAAGCCATCAACACCGCAGTTATTGGACACCACGGTCAAGTCCTTAACTCCTCGTCGTTTAATTTCAGCAATCAGGTTCTCGGGAATACCGCATAGGCCGAAGCCGCCCGCGATCACGGTCATACCGCTCTCGATACCTTCCATTGCTTCTTCGTAGGAAGCTACACGCTTATCGAATCCTGCCATTGTTATGCCTCGCATTGTTGTCGGTGGTGAGTGCTATTCAAATAAGTGCTGTCGGTAAAAGATGAATTGCGTGTTGCGATAGTGCCAGTGTTGTGCGAGAAGATATATTTGTTAAGTTTGTTTTTCTTATCAATTTATTTTTAAAACTTATAAAAGGTTTTTCATGACCGTCAAACAGCTACGCGCCTTCCTGGCAGTCGCTCAAACGCTTAGTTTTACACAGGCCTGCGAGCGGCTACACCTATCGCAACCGGCGCTGAGTCTGGCGATAAAAGGCCTGGAAGAGTCCCTGGGTGGCAAATTATTGATTCGCAGCACCCGTAGCGTCAGATTAACCCCAGAAGGTGAGTCGCTGCTACCGTTAGCTAAACATCTACTGGCCCAGTGGGATAATACCGAAGAGCGTTTGCGCCAGCGCTTTACGCTTCAGCTGGGGCGGCTCAGTGTCGCGGCAATGCCCGCTTTTGCGTGCAACCTGTTGCCTGCAGCATTGGTTAAATTTCGCCAGCAGTATCCTAAAATCAACATTACCGTACACGATGTTATCAATGAAGAAGTCACCGAAATGGTGCGCTCCCGCCAAGTGGAAATGGGCATTGCTTTTTCGCCAGAAGGTACCGGCAGCCTACTGTTTACGCCACTTTTCGAAGATCATTTCGTCGCAGTCGTCGCGCCGACATCCAATTTAATCCAGTCCACACAACTCGCCTGGTCGACGCTGCTCAGTCACGACTTTATTACATTGCAACGTCCTTCCATGGTGCGCCGCTTACTTGAGCAAGAACTGCGTAAACAGCATATGGAGCTGCCTGTCGCTTTTGAAAGCCACCAGCTTTCCACTGTAGGGAGGATGGTGGCGGATGGCCTAGGCGTGAGCGCGGTGCCTTCCATGTGCATTCGCCAGATGCATGAGCTAGGGGCACGCTGTATACCACTAACAGCGCCCGCCATTTCTTGCCGAGTGGGCATTTTGACTCATCAAGAGCTTTCCGTAGCCGCCCACGCACTACGCACCGTACTCATTAAGACCGTGCAAGCGCCCTCATTGCCTCAGGCCTAACGCAGTAAAACATCCTCACGCTTGCTAGGTTTATACTGGGCAGCGTGGCTAGGATCCTTTAGCATTCACTCCTAAGCTATTGGCCTGACAGTAAGGAAAAGCGGTATGCCTATTTTAAAGGGGCTGGTTAGTGCGCTACTGCTGACGCTCAATACGCTATTCTGGGGCGTGCCCCTTATTATGCTGACCCTACTTAAAATTATTGCCCCAGGGCAACGTTTAAAGCAGATAGTATTACGAGGGCTGAACGGCGCCGCGCTCAACTGGATAGGCGTCAATCTATGGTGGATGCGTCATTGGCTTAAGCCACAACTGCATGCCAGTGTGCCCGATAATTTAAGCCCGCAGCAGTGGTGGCTGGTGATATCTAATCACCGCAGTTGGACCGATATTTTTATGTTGTTAATGGCTTTGCATCGTCGCATCCCCATGCCGCGGTTTTTCCTAAAGCGGCAATTAATCTGGATTCCCATTGTAGGGTTGGCTTTCTGGGCACTTGAATTCCCGTTTATGCGCCGCTTTAGCCGTGAACAAATTGCCAAAAATCCTCGCTTAGTCACCATTGATCGCACCGCTACCCAGCGGATGTGCCAACAGGCACGACATTCGCCCATTGCGATTTTTAACTTCGTCGAGGGCACCCGCTTTACGGTTGATAAACGCGATGCGCAGCAGAGTCCTTACCGTCATTTGTTACGCCCTAAAGCGGGGGGTGTTGCCCAAGTGCTTAGCCTGCTTGGAAGCCAACTAAATGGTATCCTGGATGTCACTATCAGCTATGCCAACCCGTCCCCGACATTTTGGGGCTTTTTGTGCGGCAAGGAAGCGCCCGTTACGTTGCAGGTACGGCAATTCAGCATTCCTGAGTGGATGTACGCACCAGATAACCACGAAGAAAAGCAGCATAAGGAACGCTTCCACACATGGATCAATTCGCTCTGGCTGGAAAAAGATGGTTTGTTGGACAATCGAACCGATCACGACTAGTCGGCTGGTTAACCAACTGCTTGCTAGTAGGCGTTGTGGCGATAATGACCGGCTGTTCCAGCGCCCCCCACTCGCCCTCTCAACGTGCAGCGGTGCCTAGTGCCAACCAGATTAGCGGTAATTGGGTGCAGGTTCAGCGTGGCGATACGTTAGGCAAGCTGGCGACCCGGGCTAACGTCCCGTTAGAACGTTTGCAGCGTTTTAACCCAGGAGTGGATGCACGCAAGCTTAAAGTGGGACAACGCTTGTTGATTCCTAGCCAACAAGAGCGCGCGCCTTCCGGGGGCCCTTATCGCTACCAAATTCGCCCTGGCGATACATTTTCAAGTATCGCGCGCCATTTCGGTACAACGAGCGGCCGCATTCAGAGCGCCAACCCCAGTGCCTCACCCACCCATTTGAGAATAGGCCAAGTGATTAGTCTTCCGCTGGGGAGTTCGGGGGCGCGCAGTTCAGCGACGCGAACGGCTGCTAGCACTAGTGGCTCATCGAGTGCTAATCGCCCTGCCGCTGCTCCCACGAGTAGCGCACCTAGCCAGCCACTGCCTTCGTCAGCTCGGCGCTGGCAATGGCCGTTGGATGATTACCGCGTGGTACGTCGTTTTGGACCAGATAGCCGTGGCACACTGCAGCCCATGCTGCTTGCAACGCAGGCTGGCGCACAGGCTAAGTCCGTCGCCCCCGGCGAGGTACGCTTTGCCGATGGCATGCGCCAGCTAGGCGAAGTCGTGATCGTGCACCATGCCGATAACCTGCAAACCGTATACGCCCTGTGCGAGCGCATTTTAGTCGCGGTAGGAAAGCAGGTGAACGCGGGAGATCCGCTTTGTGAGGTAGGAAAAAGCAGTGCCACCCAGCGTTATGATCTGCTTTTTGATCTGCGCCAAGGCGGCAAACCCATCGATCCCAAGCAGGTGCTGCGCTAGAGCGCTTGGCTTATTAACCTCGCGGCCCCTGCAAGTGCAGGGGCCGCTGTGGTTTGACAGTACGAATTAAGAACGCTGCCTAAGCTCTCTTTTAACCACGGAAATAGCCAGGTTTCACGAAGGGCATGGGGGTGACCACCATGGGTAACTGTTTACCGCGAACGACGGCGAACACATTGGTTTGCGGTGCTTCCAGTTCGCGACTCACGTAACCCATGGCCACCGGCTTACCCACACTTGGGCCAAAGCTTCCGGAAGTAACCACCCCAACGTCATTGCCCGCTTCATCCACTAATGGCGCGCCTTCGCGCACCGGCGCACGGCCTTCAGCCAACAGTCCAACGCGCTTACGGATATGATCTTTGGCATCGACTTGATGAAGAATTACGTCAGCGCCAGGAAAACCACCGGCGCGATCACCGCCATGGCGCCGAGGTTTGCCAATCGCCCATATAAGGCCAGCTTCTACAGGGGTAGTCTGCATATCCATATCGTGCCCGTAGAGGCATAAACCGGCTTCTAAACGTAGCGAGTCACGCGCGCCCAAACCAATCGCCTCTACCTCTGGCTCGGCTAACAACTGCTGGGCGAACGCTTCACAGGCATCAGCAGCAACTGAAATCTCAAACCCGTCTTCGCCCGTATACCCACTGCGGCTTACCCACACTTCCAGGCCTGCAATGGTGAAGCGGCCATGTTGCATAAACACAAGCTCACAGGCTTCTGGGCACAGCCGCTGCATCACATTCTTGGCCTGCGGTCCCTGCAGCGCCAACAAGCCACGATCCAACGGCTCGATGGTATGCGTTGCCGCCAAGTTAAGGCGCAAGTGAGCCAAGTCTTGGTCTTTGCAGGCCGCGTTTACCACTAAATAGAAATGATCACCCGCATTAACCACCATTAGGTCGTCAATAATGCCGCCTTCGGTGCTGGTGAATAGCCCGTAACGCTGCGCGCCTTTCTCCAGCCCTACCAAATCTGCGGGTATCAGAGTTTCCAGGGCTTCGGCAACGTTATCACCGGAAACACAGATTTGCCCCATATGAGACACATCAAATAACCCGCACTGCTGGCGGGTGTGCTCATGCTCTTTTTTGACCCCCAACGGATACTGCACCGGCATATCGTAGCCTGCAAAAGGGACCATCTTGGCGCCTAGCTTGAGGTGCAGCGCGTGCAGCGGCGTTTGCTTTAATTCAGTCATGGGGGCTTTCCTCACTTAAAAATTCGTCACTAAAAAGAGAACGGGAAGCCACCTGCGTGTCTTCCCGACTCTATTTGTCTGCAAATCAATTATTCACTTACAACACACATAACAAGCGGAGAAGTTTTATTGATCATGTTCCAGTTCTTCACCCGGCAATACGTCTTTACCGTCGAAATAGTCCTTGGTTAGCTTAAAGACTACCGGCGAAAGCAGTGCCAGGGCAATCAGGTTCGGGATCGCCATCATAGCGTTGAAGGTATCCGCCATGAGCCAGATAAAACCCAGTTGAGCGATAGCGCCCAGCGGGATAGCCAGTACGAACAGCACCCGATAGATCATAATAGAGCGAGTACCAAACAGGAACTGGCAGCACTTCTCACCGTAAAATGACCAGCCTAGGATGGTGGTAAATGCGAAAATCGCCAAGGCGACCGCTACGATTTGATTACCAAAGCCAGGCAGCGCGGCGTCAAAAGATAGCGCGGTCAGCGATGCCCCCGCTTCGCCGTCTATCCAAACGGTAGAGGTCAAAATGACCAACGCAGTAATCGTGCAGACAATGATGGTATCGATAAAGGTGCCCAGCATCGCGATTAAGCCTTGGCGCACCGGATTTTTGGTTTTCGCCGCTGCGTGTGCGATAGGTGCGCTCCCCAAGCCCGCTTCGTTGGAGAAGATACCACGTGCAACACCAAAACGAATCGCTGCCATTACCGCAGCGCCTGCGAAACCACCGGCAGCGGCCATGGGGTTAAAGGCGTAGTAGAAAATCAACCCAAAGGCTTCACCGATCTGTCCGGCGTTAATAATCAACACCAGCAGGCCTGCCACCACATAAGCAATGCCCATGATGGGAACCAGCTTGCCCGCCACTTTGGCAATTCGCTTAATGCCGCCGAGTATCACCGCCCCGGCCAATACCATAATGACGACGCCACTAAGCCATGTGGGGATACCAAAAGTAGCGTCCATAGCATCAGCAACCGAATTTGACTGAACGGTATTACCAATACCGAAGGCGGCTACCGCACCAAAGAAAGCAAACACACCCCCTAGCCAAAGCCACTTCTTGCCCAAGCCGTTTTTGATATAAAACATCGGCCCACCGACGTGAAAGCCAGTACTATCTGTTTCGCGATAGCGCACGGCCAGCACCGCTTCGGCAAACTTAGTTGCCATACCCACCAGCGCGGTAATCCACATCCAAAACACAGCACCAGGCCCACCAAGGGCAATGGCCGTAGCGACACCGGCGATATTACCGGTACCGATGGTCGCAGAGAGTGCGGTCATCAAAGCGTCGAAGGGAGATATTTCCCCTTCATCTCCCTCTTTAGCAACGGCCGCTTTGCCCACCCCAGGCTTGGCTTCACGCCCTGCCCACATTAGCTTGAAACCCATGCCGAGCTTTCTAATCGGCATCAGTTTCAAGCCAAGCTGCAGGTAAATCCCTACACCGAGTAGCAGAATCAACATGACGGGGCCCCAGACCACGCCATTGATCGCCCCTAACAGGCTAGTTAATGTTTCCACGACTATCTCCTCGCTTTGTTGGTATCTAATGGTGTGTATTGTTGGTTTATTGCAATTACGGGTAGTCCTGACGTCGCTACTAGTGGCTAGCGTACGATTTGAACGTTTTACACCATAAACTTAGTAAGCATCTACGGTGATGTCGCTTGTGCATAGAGGATACCGCTTTTCTCATAACCAAATTCTATGCGCTACATTACCAAAACAGTTTACGGCATTGGCGCACCAATGGAGCAATCAAGAAATTTGTTTCCGATTAGAAACACGTTAACATGCGCTATCATTTACTCGGCTCGGCACCCAGCTAAGCAACAGACATTGCATCAACTGCTAGTCGCCAAGCCAAGCGACAACCGCTAGTATGCTCGGGTCCAGAAAACTGTTTCATATAGGAAAACATCATGAGCAATCTTCCCGCCAATCTCCATTACGCTGAAAGCCACGAATGGGTGCTCGATAATAAAGATGGCACCGTTACGGTCGGTATCACTGATCA
The DNA here is from genome assembly GCF_052959335.1 of Vreelandella sp. H-I2. Classification (NCBI taxonomy): domain Bacteria; kingdom Pseudomonadati; phylum Pseudomonadota; class Gammaproteobacteria; order Oceanospirillales; family Halomonadaceae; genus Vreelandella; species Vreelandella sp. H-I2. The sequence continues at coordinate 364,574 of NZ_JBRAMC010000003.1, read as the reverse complement.
TGCCCAGCAAGCGCTAGGCGATGTGGTGTTTGTTGAGTTACCTGAAGTGGGCACAGAACTGAGCAAAGGCCAAGAGTTTGGCGTTATAGAATCCGTTAAGGCCGCTTCAGACCTTTACTCGCCCGTTGATGGTGAAGTCATCGAAGTCAACGAATCGCTTGAAGATGCCCCTGAAACAGTCAATGAAGCGCCTTACCAAGGCGGCTGGATCATGAAAGTACGTCTAGATGGCAACTCCCTTGACGGCTTGCTAGATGCAGATGCCTATCAAGCGACTCTTAGCGCTGACGAATAAAACGTCTACAGGCGTCTGCCTTTTCAGGCAGGCGCTTCGCTTATTACCCTGCACGGTTCTCTCTTAACGTTCGGAATCTTCTTCATGCCTCTTGAAACACGCCGCCTGGCCGAGCTGGCCGACCACGATGCTTTTATCAAACGTCATAATGGCCCTAACCGCGATGATATAGCCACGATGTTAAAAGCGCTCAACATGCAGCACATGGAAGATCTGATCGAGCAGACCGTGCCGAGCGATATCCGCCTTGGCCGCGAACTGGCACTTGAAGAACCGCGTAGTGAAGCAGAGGCGTTAGAATATTTAGCACAGCTGGCCCGACAAAACCGTATCGCTAAAAGCTATATCGGCCAGGGCTATTACGGCACCCATATGCCGGCGGTGATCCAGCGCAACGTATTAGAGAATCCAGGTTGGTATACGGCTTACACGCCCTACCAACCGGAGATTTCTCAAGGGCGTCTGGAAGGCTTGCTTAACTTCCAGCAAGTCATCATGGACCTGACCGGTATGGAGCTTGCAAACGCCTCGCTGCTCGACGAAGCCACCGCCGCCGCCGAAGCGATGGCGTTGTGCAAGCGTGGCAATAAAAAAAGCAAATCCAACGCTTTCTTCGTTGCTGACGACGTTTTCCCGCAAACGCTGGATGTGGTCAAAACCCGCGCCGAGTTTTTTGGCTTTGATTTGATCACAGGTCCTGCCGAAGAGTTGGCCAACCAGGATGTTTTTGGTGCTCTTGTCCAGTATCCGTCTGCTAGCGGCGAAGTACGTGACTTAGCACCGCTATTAAGCGCTGCGTCTGAACGCAATATCATGACCTGCGTGGCTACCGACCTATTGAGCCTGGTGTTACTAAAAGAGCCCGGCACACTGGGCGCTGACATTGTGGTCGGTAACTCCCAACGCTTTGGGGTGCCGATGGGTTTTGGTGGCCCGCATGCGGCTTTCTTTGCGACGTCCGATAAGCTCAAGCGCTCTATTCCTGGACGTATCATCGGTGTATCTAAAGATAGCCGTGGCAATACCGCTCTGCGCATGGCGATGCAAACGCGTGAACAACATATTCGCCGTGAGAAAGCGACTTCCAACATCTGTACGGCTCAGGCGCTACTGGCCAATATCGCAGGCTTTTACGCAACGTATCACGGGGCTGAAGGGTTACGTAAAATCGCTGGGCGCGTACACCGCTTGGCAACCCTACTCGCTCAGGGCCTTAAACAGGCAGGCGTAACACTCGCGCATGATAGCTGGTTTGATACGCTGTGTTTAACGGGCGTGGATGCAGGTAAGATTCATGGCCGCGCCATGACGCATGATATTAACCTGCACTATTTCGCCAATGGTGATGTAAGCATCAGCCTAGATGAAACCACCACCGCCCACGACGTAGCAACGCTGTTTGACGTGCTACTAGGCAATGAGCACGGCCTTTCCGTTGCGGTATTGGACGAACAGGTGGTTGCTGACGGCGTTTCTGGTATTCCTGCCGCCTGCCAGCGCGAAAGTGACTTTTTGAGCCACCCCACCTTTAGCCGCTACCGCAGCGAAACCGAAATGCTGCGTTACTTGAAACGGCTGGAGAATAAGGATCTGTCGCTTGCTCATGCAATGATCCCGCTCGGATCCTGCACCATGAAGCTCAACGCTACTAGCGAAATGATCCCCGTTTCCTGGCCATCATTTGCGCACCTGCATCCCTTCGCGCCTCGCGACCAAGTTGCCGGCTACCAGCAGATGATCGACGAACTCTCGGCCTTTTTGGTCGAAGTCACCGGCTATGATCACCTTTCTATGCAGCCCAACTCGGGCGCGCAGGGCGAATATGCGGGATTGGTGGCGATTCGCCGTTACCAAGCTGCCCAAGGTGAGGGGCATCGTGATGTCTGCTTGATTCCCAGCTCCGCTCACGGCACAAACCCTGCCTCAGCGGCAATGGTGCAAATGAAGGTGGTCGTCGTCGAGTGCGATCATAACGGCAACATTGATATGGCTGACTTGCGTGCTAAAGCCGAGCAACACCGTGATCAGCTGTCGGCCATTATGCTGACCTACCCTTCCACCCATGGTGTATTTGAAACCAGCGTGCGTGAAGCGTGCAAAGTCGTGCATGACAATGGTGGTCAGGTCTACATCGATGGCGCCAACATGAATGCCCAGGTTGGATTAACCCGGCCCGGCGATTTTGGCGGTGATGTGTCTCACCTTAACCTGCACAAAACGTTCTGCATCCCCCATGGTGGCGGCGGCCCAGGCATGGGCCCTATCGGCGTTAAAGCGCACCTTGCGCCCTACGTTTCTAACCATGTGGTAACACCGATCAGCGGTGTGAATAGCGACAGCGGCGCGGTGTCCGCGGCAGCCTTTGGCAGTGCCTCTATTCTGCCCATTTCATGGGCCTATATTAAAATGATGGGCGCACGCGGGCTGCGGGAAGCCACAGAGCTTGCCATCCTCAACGCTAATTATATTGCCAAGCGTTTGGAAGCATCATTCCCGATCCTCTATCGAGGCCAGAACGGCACCGTCGCCCACGAATGCATTATCGATATTCGTCCGCTCAAAGCTGCTTCAGGGATCAGTGAAGAAGATATTGCCAAGCGCTTAATGGATTACGGCTTCCATGCGCCTACCATGTCGTTCCCCGTACCAGGCACACTGATGATCGAGCCGACAGAATCTGAGTCGCTGTATGAAATAGATCGGTTTTGCGATGCCATGATTGCGATTCGGGAGGAGATCGCGCGAGTCGAAGGTGGTGAGTGGCCGTTGGATAATAACCCGCTGGTGAATGCACCACACACGCAAGCAGATCTAATGGATAGCGACTGGAAGCGGCCTTATGAACGCCAATTAGCAGCGTTCCCCTCTGCTGCAGTGCAAGCTGCTAAATACTGGCCTGCCGTTAACCGCGTCGATAACGTCTTTGGCGACCGACAGCTGATTTGCTCATGCCCCAGCATTGATGAGTATCGTGATTAATCTCGCTGATAAATAGAGTAACGCCCCTGCTGCCTTAACCGTTCGACAGCATCAGGGGCGTTTTTTCTTGCATACGCTGCGCGTGAAAACCGTCTAACAGCTTCTCGTAGCGCTTCGGTAATACAGAGTCACGACGGCGAAGTAGGTAAAGCACTTCGTTGACCGCGTTGGGTAAGTTCAGTTCTTTTACTTGTCGTTGCCAAGGGGATGTTTCCAGTACTAGCCTCGATACCACGGTAAATCCTAACCCCCTGGCCACCGCATCCAACACCATGCTGACCTCATTGGTAAACCCCTGATGGCGGAAATGCGTCATGGAGCGAAACTCATCGGGATAGTTTGCGCGCAATAGCGCGTTGGCGTGGTTAATGCCGTCGTAATAGTTGAGAAAGCCGATGCCCATTAAATCTGACAGCGTACCGCCCGCAAAATCCGCAGGGACAACCAAGCAAAGCGGTTCCTGATGCCAAATACTGCAATTTAGCTCTGGATGGCTCATTGCCTCGGTCACTATGCCGATATCGTATCGCCCTTCAAGCAGATCATTCACAATCTCGTGATTAAACGCAAAACTGTAATTGACCGTTAAATTAGGATGCATCTGCTGCTGTCCCAATATGAACGGATAGAACATCAAGCCGACGCTGCCCGGAGAAGCAATGCGACAGTCGCCACTGTCTAACGAGTCATCGTCCAGCCCGTGTCGAAACTGCTCATGCTCAGCAAATAGCTTTAAGGCGTAATCATAAGCACGCCGGCCCGATTCAGTTAAGGTAAAACTGCGTCCCTTTCGCTCCAGCAGCTCTTTACTTAAATAATGCTCTAACTTGCGTACATGTTGGCTTACGCCGGGCTGGGTCATTTCTAAACGCTGCGCGGTACGTGTAAAACTCCCTGTTTCTACAAGCGTAATAAAAGTACGAAAATAATGGGCATTGAACATAGTTAAGCGCCGTAGTCTTGAGAAACTGATTTTAGAGGCAGTCTTTGGAAACAGTCTTTAGAAACAAATTTCCTCAACTGCCTTTGAGTACATTCTATGGAGACAGCGTTTGAGAACAGCCTTTAGTAAACAATAGGTTGTTTAGTCGCCGTCATGTTAAATACAGCTAATCATAGCACAGCCAAGCTGGGCAGCCGTTGCGCTGTACCCACTGCGTCGGCGTGGTAATATGCAAAAAGCCATCTAACGACTAGGGACAGCCCCGCTAATGACCGAAAATGTTCAACCTCGCGCTACTCTTTCCAGCATTATTTCCCCTGAGGGTAGCCTCGAAGTACTGTCTCAGCATGAAGTTAATCGGCTACACAAAACGTCTCAAAGCGGTCTGCATGATCTGCTGCGGCGATGTGCGTTGGCGGTACTCAATTGTGGTAACCCCAGCGACGATAGCCTAGCTATTTTAGAAGCTTATAAAGATTTTGATATTGAAGTGCTGCAGCAAGACCGCGGCATTCGCTTAAAGCTAACTAACGCGCCAGCCGAAGCGTTTGTAGATGGCCGCATGATACGCGGTATCCGCGAACATTTATCGTCGATAATTCGTGACATTGTTTATGTCTACAATGAAATTCAACATCATAATCGCTTCGACCTTAGTACCGGCGAAGGCACTACCAATGCTGTCTTTCACATTTTGCGTAAAGCAGGTACGTTAAAACCCGGCCGTGACCCTAGCCTTGTGGTGTGTTGGGGCGGTCATTCCATTTCCCGAGAAGAGTATGAATATACCAAAGATGTGGGTTATCACTTAGGACTCCGTGATTTAGATATCTGTACCGGTTGTGGGCCCGGCGCAATGAAAGGCCCCATGAAAGGCGCTAACGTTGCGCATGCCAAGCAGCGACGCAAGGAAAGTCGCTACTTAGGCATTTCCGAACCAGGCATTATCGCCGCCGAAGCGCCTAATCCCATCGTTAATGAACTGGTCGTCATGCCGGACATCGAAAAGCGCCTCGAAGCTTTTGTCCGCCTAGGTCATGGCATTATTGTTTTTCCCGGTGGCGTCGGCACCGCAGAAGAAATTCTCTATCTGCTGGGCATTTTGCTACACCCAAGCAACCAAGATATTCCCTTTCCATTAATTTTCACCGGCCCGGCCGATTCTGCAGCCTACTTCCAGAAAATCGATGAATTCCTCGTTTATACCTTAGGTGAGGAGATTCGCCGCTATTACACTATCATCACCGGTGACCCCGTGGCCGTTGCTCGGACCATGCGCCAGGGTATTGATGAAATCGCTGAATTCAGGCGCACCCATCAGGACGCTTTTTATTACAACTGGCGGATGACCATTGCGCGTGATTTCCAGGCCACGTTTGAGCCGAGCCATGAAGCGATGCGTTCACTAGCGCTTCACCGCCAGCAACCCACCCATGAGCTTGCTGCCAATCTTCGCCGCGCGTTCTCTGGCATTGTAGCGGGCAACGTCAAAGAGGCCGGCATTCGCGCCATCGAAGCTCACGGCCCCTTCGTACTGACAGCCGAACCCGAACTGATGCAGCGTTTGGATGAGCTTTTGACTTCCTTTGTCGCACAAGGGCGGATGAAACTCGACGGACAACATTATACGCCCTGCTATGTATTGAAGTAGCAGCGCTCAGACGTGATGTTACGTTAAACAGCGCCCCTATAAGGAAGCCGGGATACTTTCTATGCTGATTACATTCATAACCCTATTAGCCGCAGGCATTGTTAAAGGTGCCATCGGTTCAGGTGTCCCGGTTATCGTAGTGCCCATTCTCACGATGCTCTACGATGTAAAGCTCGCTATTGCCGTATTAGTAGCACCCAACCTGGTTAGTAACGCCCTGCAAGTATGGCAATATCGGCGCCATTTATTGCCGCTACGCTTCCTGGCCGCTTTCTCTCTCGCGGGTGGCTTGGGTATTGTGTTAGGTACGTGGGGGCTGGTGGTGCTCTCAGCCGAGCTACTGTCATTGGGTGTCGCTAGCGCCATTATGCTTTACCTGGCGATCAAACTAGCCAGACGTCGCATAGCGCTTCCGTTTCATATCGCCTGTCGAATAGTGATCCCTGTCGGCTTACTTGCTGGAGTTTTGCAAGGTGCAGCGGGCATGTCAGCACCCGCGTCGGTCACGTTTCTTAATGCCATGCAGTTGGAGCGGCGAGTTTTTATTGGCTCCATTTCGGTCTTCTTTGTGACGATTACCTGCGTACAGATTCCAGCCCTTCTGAGGGCGGGTATTTTAACCACGGAGCTTTTTTACGCTAGTGTGCTTGCCTTAGTCGTCATCGTTGCGGCTATGCCCATTGGCTCACACTTAGGGAAGCGGCTACCCCACCACTGGTTTGATAATTTAATCATGTTGTTGCTTGCAGGTATCGCCAGCAAAATCTTTATCGATACGCTGATTATCAACTGATGACCAATGCGAAGAAGAAAGGGTGTATCCCTTAGTAAAAGGCTGTTTTGGAACCATTTCAGAAAAAAATGGCCTGATTAGCTACGCATAGAGGATGCTACCTCATTATGCTCCATTGAAAGGAACTCTGTATGTCGATGATAAATCAGTTAAAAGATGGAAATATGAAAGATTTTGCCAAGCACTGCTATGAATCCAGCAGTGTCGAGAAACTTCGCGATGCGGCTGAAGGCAGCGCCGATCAAGCAGAAATGGAGCACTGGGGGTTAACCGAAGGGCAGTGGGAAGAGGCAATTGCTGCCGCTTTAGCCGATCATGAAGCTAACGAATAAATAACCCAGACTATGCAAACCAGCAATGCAAGCGCCCTCTCAGAAAGCTGAGCGGGCGCTTGCATTTCGCCGCTCTTATTGCTCAATCCACACGAGAGAAAGCAATACCACCATATTCATTCCGAAGACGCTCAAGCCTGGCCTGCTCACGCTCAGTTAGCTTAGGGGAGTCCCATAATGGCTGCTTATCAATCCCCTTTAGCCCTTCCAATGTTAATGTCAATTCTGCGTCATTGGGTATTTGTGCATTTCCCCATGGACCAAAGCGATTGGGTGCAAGGCTCCATTGCAGCGTTTCTTCCGGCTCAATGCCACCTTCGATAACATAGTAGAAAGTCTCATCCACCCAGGGCACGGTACGATCTGGGCTGGTGACTATGCCCCTTAAAATCAGTTCGGAAATGGCCTGATCAGTACTATTCGTTACTTTAAGATCAATCACCGGCTCAGGAGCGCCGAAAGGACTCACCCCCATATAATAGCGTGCGCTATCAATGCTAAACCGCGTTAATTGCTGATGGTCGCTTTTAGCTTTGGTTTGTTTATCTTCTAAACGCTTTAACGTACGAATTGCTTGTTCTCGCTCGCGTGACCGACGCTCGCGCAAAATCTCATCAGCACGCTGAATAATTTGATTACCCGTCAATCCATGCATTTGAACATTCGCTGCTTCGGCGATCTCAGCTGCATTCATGCGATGAGGATTTAGAAGATCAACCCCGCCAAAGGTTGAAGTCGTCGCAATGATAATCAGCCCTTGATCGAAATCGTTGCGCTTATAACTAGGCAGCGAGTTGCGCACCTTCTCGATAGATACAATCGACGCTGGCATTGAGCTGGTATCAATTTTAGGATCTGAACAACCCGCTATCATTAAAAAGGATAGCGTTAACGCAAACAGCCGTAGAAGGCTCCCCATACAATCACCTTAGAGTAGGTGGCCAGTAAATTTGCTGAGGAGCTTAATCGAAACAGCCACCAACCTCTACTACTAGTGCTGCAAAAAATACTTTAGCCGTTGCAAGCTATTGCTCGCTTACATTCTGGCAACTAAATAGATGACCTCGCTAACAAAAAATGGAAATACGCTTTAATAAGCAAGGTGCAGTCGATGACGTGCATTAATGCGGACGACATAACCAACTTTGATCAGTGTTGGGCCAAGTATGATTAACATGTGCGCAAGCACCTGCAGCGAAATATTTAAGTAGCCATGCCATATGTACCCACCCAACGCCCCATTCACTAGAAGTAGCAGCCCTAATAGCATCATGCCATTCCCCATCTGCTGAGTAACGTGGGGGTCTGTAATGAGCTTTTCCATAGCGCCTCCATAAAGATGTATTAAATATACATCTTATTTTAGTCTCTTTTTGCGTACCGTCAAGCTGACAGTATCCCGAAAAGACAGGCAAGGTCCCATATAGCAAGGCCGACAGTTCGGCTTACATTTGATAGGTCATAGATAGTCCGGGGCTACTGGTTCAATACGGCATTACAGGCCGTTGGCAGGCTACGTCCTGGGCTTGGATAGACCTCTGGGCGCGGTGTGGATGCGAAAGTATCGCAACCCTCCCCTGGCGGCGGTTCGGGCTGATCAACACACTCGGAGGCGCCCGGCGGGCAACGAAGGCGTACATGTAGGTGTTCGTCATGAGAGTGCCAGGGGCGGACCCGGCGCAGCCAGGAGCGATCATCCCATTCTCGCTCACACAAATCGCGCTTGACCGCGCTATCAACAAAGATACGCGCGACTCGTTGATCATCCGCAGCAAGACGAATCAGCATGGCGTGATGTTTATTCCAACGCTCATCAACCCGTTGAGTGACAGGGTCGACTAGAATTGGCTGTTCAAGCCCTTCACGCTCGCTACGCTCCAGTGGTGGTAGATCGAGACGGAACCATATATCGACATCCAGCCCACTCTGATGGCTCACATGCCCATACGGCATTGGACCACCACGGGGTTGGGCCATATCACCCACCAGCATAGGACCGAAGCCGGATGCATCGACGCGCTGGCCGAGCCTTTGGATATAATCGATCAAGGTAGGATGACCGTAGTGGCGATTGCGTACCAGATCCACCGCTTGGTAGCCGTCTCCTTCGGGAGGAAGCTGCTCGGCCCCCACCAAGCAAGCTCCGCCATGATGGCCGATGATACGTGGCTCACCGGGCAGCGGCTCGGTGATATCGGCCCAATCGTCAGCAGCAATGGCGCTTACACTCCAAAAGCCGCAGACGGCGGTAAAGGCAAGCAGCATGACGGTTATGCGCAATAGATATCTCGTGGAGCAAAAACGGGGCATAGCGAAAGCATCCTTGTTAATGACGTTTTTTCACTCAGCGCTGTTGGCGAGCAAGCCACTCAAGCCCTGGGCGATAAAGCATTTCATGCTCGCCATCGAAGAGCACCAGCTCGGCAGGACCCGACTGAAGATAGAGCTGCACCGAGGCATCAGCTTCATCGAAATACTTAAAATTGCGCTCCTCATGCGTCGAGCGCTCGGCCAGTGCTTCAGGCACTTCACGGTGCTCCATAAGCTGATCGATTTGTTCCTGGGGAATTTGATCACCTTCGGCGGCCAAATCATTAAAAGCATGAAGTGCCTGCTCGGGCGGCACGGTATTATCGTTGATACCGTGTGCCAGGAGCACTCGAAGCTCTCCCGCCACATCAGGCAGGTGGGCGCTAACACTTCGCTGGGCACACTCTTCCCTGGCTTCGCTGTCTTCGGTAGGGACCCCACCACAAGCACCGGTGATCTCGTCAGCGTACGGCTCACCGCGTTCAGCATTCCATTGATACCACGTCACCAGATCATAGACCGGCACCCATGCGGCAACCCCCGCAAATGTCTCTGGGTGACGGCTGGCAAAGTGTAGCGCATTCATGGCGCCACCCGAATAGCCGAGTAGATAAATGCGTGACTCGTCGATGTTGGCGTTTTTACGCGCGTACTCAAGTGCATCTTCCATGTCGGATATCACTAGCTCCGAGGCCGTCGACTCGGGGCGACCATCATTCTGACCACGGAAATCAGGGTGCATGAACACCCAATCATTGGCGACGGCGAACTCACCCAAAGGTATATCAATATTTTGCAGATAACCGATACTCCAGCTGTGTAGCACCATCAACAGCGGCTTCTCTTCATCAGAGCCGGAGTTATAGTAGAGGGCTGGCTGACTCGACTCATCAGCCGAAGACGTAATTTCGATATCCTGAATATCGGGTATATATTTTTGCCAGGTAGATAGATCGGCATCGATGAGGGAGCCTGGGAAATCGCTGACGAGAAGATACTCGCTGGGATGTTCGAGCGTTACCTCTACGGGATCCACGGCACCTGCCAAAGTGCCTGACTCTGGCTGTTCAGCCTGGGCGGCACTGGGGTACGGAATACTCATGGCAGCAACGCCGAGCGCAAGCGCCAGTAACACCTGCCAATCAGTGCGCCTGGGCAGTTGTTCAGTGCTAGTGAATGGGTAACAAGGTGAAATGGCTTCCGTTTTCGTTGTCTTTTCCATGACGGCTTCTCCTGGGTATGTCTTTGTTGTATGCCCTCGTGACGGCCATTGCTCATGGCGCCGAGGTCATGATTTATTGCCTCTCGAAAAAATATATTCAACACCTTGCTAACAAGGTAGTAGAAAGCGCAGGGGTTGACCTATCTTGTAACGATCACCATGTTGATTACCCACCGGACACCCCTAAAAACGATAGGAGCCACTAATGAGTCACTGGGAGCTAGCGGACTTTTCCGTCAACGTTATGAGTCATGGCGGTTTTGTAGAGGGCAGATATATCAATGAAGAGAAGCAAGCGAGCCTATCGGTGTCCTTTGAAAGGCCTCACGACCTTGAGGACATTACCGTGGCAGAACTGTTTAGGCGTTTAGACGAGGCACGCGATAACGCCCTTTTAAAAAGCTAGCGCGCCTACATCGGCACAACAGGAAACGTGTTTTAAGCAGTGAACTGGCTGACGGGGTAATAAGTATAGGTGCCCCCTTCTTTCACATCAGCTTCCGGGTTAATCATCAAATAGCCATGGGCTTGGCTAGCCGCACTGAGCATATGTGAACCCTGCCCGCCCGCTAAATGAGCGACCGGCTCCCCGTTAGTCCAGTTCAACACCACCCGTAACAGTTCGCAGCGCCCCTGGGGGCCACGCTGAGCAAAGCTTGCTCTTACTGGATAGCGTTGTAGAGCAACCGAGTGCCTACCTTGCACGGCGTGAATAAACGGCAACGCCAGCAGTTGCCAGCCCACCAGGGAAGCCACTGGGTTGCCCGGTAGCGCAATTAAGGGTGTCGCAGACGAAGACGCTTGACCTAGATAACCAAATGCAAACGGTTTGCCAGGCTTCATGGCGACGCCATGAAAATGAAGCCCACCACGCTCCTCAATGACTGGGCGAACATGGTCTTCTTCGCCTACCGAGACGCCCCCGGTGCATATCACCACGTCGGCAGCGGCTTGGGCATGATCAAAAGCGTGGTGCAGGGGTTGAGGCGAATCGGCGATGACACCCAGATCCAACACTTCGCACTGCGCCTGTGCTAGCAGAACGTTCAGCATGGCGCGGTTGCTATCATATACCTGCCCCGGTGATCGCGCCGTGCCGGGAGCAATCAGCTCGTCACCGGTTGAGAGTAGTGCCACCCTAAGGCGTCGCTTGACAGTAACCGTATTAATTCCATGACTTGCCAGTAGCGCAACAGACGCAGCGTTTAGGTACTCACCCGCGGCGAGTAACTTGGTACCTACTCGGGTTTCCTCGCCTTGCCGACGGATATTAGCACCAACCGTCAGCTTACCTTCAAGGTGCACATAACCACGCTGATCAAGCGTTACACGTTCTTGAGGAACCACGACGTCCGCCCCTCTTGGCACCGGTGCACCGGTGAAAATACGTGCACAGCCCCCCATGGGCAGCAGCATGACGCCTGCGCCAGCCGGTACGCGCTGAAGAACAGGCAGCCCTTCACCGGGAGGGAGGGCTTTATAGTCAGCGAGCCTTAGCGCATAACCATCCATTGCGCTATTGTCCACCCCCGGCATATCAAGTGGTGCAACCACTGTTTCAGCCAACACTCGCCCCGCCGCTTGTTCAAGGGTAACCTTTTCTATGGCATCAAGCGGCATGGCTGCGTCGATAAGCCGTTGGCGTGCATCAAACAAATCTAGCAGGCCGGGCGTAACAACCTCAGCACAGTAACAGCTCATGAATCAGGCCCTCAATTCGATCGTTGGCTGGCGGCTGGCGCAGCCAGGTGCGTCTGCCAGTACCATCGCCGCAAAGTTACATGGCCGGGTACGAGCATCCAGCTGTAAGGCTATTATTCTGTCCCACGCTAAAGCACACGCCTTAGGCGAACCAGGCATAGCAAATAGCAGCGTTCGATTGGCAATTCCCGCCACTGCCCGCGACTGGATAGTCGCAGTGCCGATTGTTTTCAGGGAGTAATACCGAAACAACTCGCCATAGCCTTCAATGGCTTTATCGAATAGCGGCGTCAAGGCCTCAGGGGTGGTATCCCGAGCAGTGAAACCAGTGCCACCGTTAACCAGGATCGCCTGGATATCCGTCCGAGCGATCCACTCCGAGACCACGGCACGCACTTGGTAAATATCATCGGGCACGATACGCCGCTCTACCAAGGTATGGCCGCTTTCGCCCAGATGCTCCACAAGCAGGTCACCGCTACCATCTTCATCGAAGCCACGTGTATCTGAAACCGTTAGCACCGCAATGCCAAGCGGAACGAAAAGCGCATCTAAAGGAACATGGGACATCAAGCCTCTCCTATTTAGCTTTCCTATTGCATTAAACTATTGCATCAAACTATTGCATCAAACTGCCGCCAGCATCGTCATCCAGAACGATCCCTTCGACACCAATATCGCTTTCCAGCGCTAACAAATAGTGGCGCAAGGCACGTCGGGTAGCCTGTTCCCGGAGGCTATGGCGCACCTGATCGGCAACCTGATCGAATGGTAATTCTCGCCCTTCACGTCGCTCGTCGATGCTCACCACGTGCCAGCCATAACGAGAAGCCAAAGGACGTTCGTGTAGCCCTTCCGGTAAGTGTTGCAATGCACGGTCGAGCTCTGCCACCGTTTGCCCTGGCACCAGCCAGCCTAAATCTCCATCCATCTCCTTCGATGGGCATGCAGAATATTGCTGAGCAAACTCGGCAAAGCGCTCGGGGATCTTATTGAGCTCTTCGAGCAGTTTTTCGCCACGCTGATACTCCTCATCGCGGCCTGGAGAATCATCAGGCGCTGCCGCCAGCAGGATATGCCGAACGCGTAACTGGGTTGGTTCGCTGAAGCGCTCACGATGCGTGGCAAAAAAGCGCTGGCAATCCGCTTCGGTAGGTTCAGGCACCTCCAGCTCCTGTTCAAGCAAGGCTGCAATCGCCGCATCTTCTTGCGCTTCCGTCTGGCCTTGCGTCGGCATCAAACCGAGAACGTTAGCCCGTTGGCGCAACAACTCCCTGACCACCAGCGCTCGGGCCGCTTGGAGCTGCGCCTCCCCCGCCGTTTCGGCGGGGTGATACTGCATCTCTAACGCAATCGCTTCCTCATCGATATAGGCCTCGCCGACCCGTACCGGCGGTGGAGCGGCTCGTCCGGGGAGTTGTTCAATATCTATCATTTGCATGTTATTTCTCCTCTCCGCATCGTCGAGTAGAGCATGTTTTTAGGCACGCCGGCGGACAAGCTGATACCGCCGAGTCACGTACCCAAACGGTACACTCCACACATGCACCAACCGCGAAAATGGGAAAAGCAGGATAATGGTCAGACCGAGGAAGATATGCACCTTGTAGATCCACGAGACTTCCTGCATGTAATCCGCCGCGCCGCCGCTGAAGAAGACAATTGATTGCGCCCAGCTGGAGAGCGTTAGCATCATCTCGCCATCCATGTGGCCCAGGGAGAAAACAATAGTGACCATGCCGAGGCCCGCCTGAACGACAATCAAGCCCAGGATCAAGGTGTCCATCAGACTGGAGGACTGGCGTACGCGCAAATTGAAAATGCGACGATGTAACAGCATGGCCCCACCCACCAAGCACATGGCTCCCGCGATGCCACCCACGACAATAGCGATTAGCTGCTTGGTGCCGGCATGCAGGAACGGCGCATAAATCCAGTGCGGCGTTAGCATACCCACTAGGTGGCCGAAGAAGATCACAATAATCCCAATGTGGAATAGGTTGCTGCCCAAACGCATGTTCTTGGATGACAGCATCTGGCTAGAGCCGGTTTTCCAGGTATATTGACCATGATCGAAACGTAGCAGGCTGCCGAGCAGAAACACCGTGCCAGCGAGATACGGATAGTAACCGTAGATCAGGTGGGTTAAATAATGCGCAATCGCGTCATACATGATGATTCTCCTAGTGACGATCGGCGGAAGGAGCAATGGAAGAAGGCGCGGGCATAATGCGCACCGGCTGGCTTTGGACGGTGTGTTTGCGCTCGGCTAGACGACGGCCTTCGGCAGACTGCAGCGCACAGTCCTCATCAGAGGTAGCCGAGAAGCGCACGGCTTCTTCTTCCCATACGGCATCCAGTGCTTCAGGGGTGTTATCGGGCGCTTCTTGCTTCACATGGGGCCGATGTACTTCGACATCGCTCTCGGCCCCGATGAACGCCAGTAGCGACAGAGGTACCAGGGCATGATCGGCTCCGCGCTCTTCCAACCGCGCCGTGAGCAACGCCAGGATATGACGTATTTCACCTAGCCAGCGGCCGATCTCGGCGTCGCTACATAGGGAGAGGTACTCAAGAAATACCGGCAAATGATCGGGCAGCTCGCGAGCATCCAACTCGAAACCGGCAGCCTGGTATTCGTTCATCAGATCGACCATCGCCTGGCCACGATCGCGGGATTCGCCGTGCACATGCTCGAACAACAGCAGCGACGTAGCGCGTCCCTTGTCGAACATGGCGACATACTCGGCCTGCAGCTCAAGCAAATCACCTTCATTAGTACGCTGACACCAATCCATCAACGACGTTTTGAGAGCCACTCCTAGGCGGCGCTCGGCATTGAGAATTTCGATTAGCTCGCCACAAGCATCCTGTAACTCTTGAGTCGGATAATCGAGTAAGCGCGCCAACACACGCAGACTGCGCATGCCCTGAACAGGCTCGACAGACGGCACTGCTGGGGTAGATAAACTAGATGTTTGGACAGCGACTTCAGTCATGACGAGCCTCCTCAAGTTGTGGCTGCGGATCAAAGACCTCTACCGGTTTTACCAAAACGCTGGTCTGCTTACGGCCATTAAACAGGTTGGGCTGGCTCTCACCGTGGCAGCCATCGCCGAAGGTAAAGCCACAGCCCCCCCGCTCGGGGAAAGCTTCGGTCGCCATTTCACGATGGCTGGTAGGAATTACAAAACGATCCTCGTAGTTGGCAATCGCCAAGTAACGGTACATCTCCTCCACCTGAGCAACACTCAGACCTACAGCATCGAGCACTTCGGCGTTCGGCGCGCCGTCCACGTGCTTGCCGCGCATATAGAGGCGCATCGCCATTAAGCGCTTCAGCGCCAGTACCACAGGTTCTTCTTCACCCGCGGTCAACAGGTTAGCCAGGTATTTCACCGGGATACGCAACGATTCAATCTTCGGCAGCACACCGTCGAACTCCACATGGCCCGCTTCGGCAGCTGATTGGATCGGCGACAGCGGCGGTACGTACCAAACCATCGGCAGCGTGCGGTATTCTGGGTGCAGCGGCAGCGCCAAGCCCCAGTCAATGGCCATTTTGTAAACGGGCGAGGCCTGAGCGGCCTTGATGACGTTTTCCTGAATGCCATCGCGCTTGGCCTGGGCAATCACTTCCGGGTCGTGCGGATCGAGGAAGATTTCGCGCTGGCGGTGGTAGAGGTCGCGTTCGTCAGGCGAGCTCGCCACTTCCTCAATGCGGTCGGCATCGTAAAGTAATACGCCCAGATAGCGGATACGACCCACACAGGTTTCGGAGCAAATCGTCGGCTGACCAGCTTCGATGCGCGGGTAGCAGAAAATGCACTTCTCAGACTTACCGCTTTTCCAGTTGTAATAGATCTTCTTGTAAGGACAGCCGGAGATACACATCCGCCAACCACGACACTTGTCCTGGTCGATCAGAACGATACCGTCCTCTTCGCGCTTATAGATCGCACCGCTGGGGCACGCCGCCACACAAGTGGGGTTTAAGCAGTGCTCGCACAGGCGCGGCAGGTACATCATGAAGGTGTTTTCGAACTGGCCGTAAATATCCGCCTGCACCTTGTCGAAGTTGGCGTCTTTGCGCCGCTTGGCGAACTCGGTGCCTAGAATCTCCTCCCAGTTCGGGCCCCATTCGATTTTTTTCATGCGCTTGCCGGAAACCAGCGAGCGTGGACGCGCTACTGGCTGGTGCTTACCGATCTTGGCGGTATGCAGATGCTGATAGTCGAATGTGAACGGCTCATAGTAGTCGTCCATATCGGGGAGGTCAGGGTTGGCAAAAATATTCGCCAATACCCGCCACTTGCCACCGATGCGCGGTTCGATCTTGCCATCGGTACGACGCATCCAACCGCCCTTCCATTTAGCCTGATTCTCCCACTCTTTGGGATAGCCGATACCGGGCTTGGTCTCGACATTATTAAACCAGGCGTACTCCATACCTTCGCGGCTCGTCCAAACATTTTTGCAGGTTACCGAACAGGTGTGGCAACCGATGCACTTATCAAGGTTGAGGACCATGCCTACCTGGGAACGAATCTTCATTTCACGGCCTCCTGAACGCTGTCATTGCCTTCGCCATCCAACCAGTCAACGTGCTTCATCTTGCGAACCAACACGAACTCATCGCGGTTTGAGCCGACAGTGCCGTAGTAGTTAAAACTGTAAGAGAGTTGCGCATAGCCGCCGATCATGTGGGTTGGCTTGGGGCATACGCGGGTGACCGAGTTGTGAATACCTCCTCGTGTACCGGTGACCTCAGAGCCCGGTACGTTCACCTGACGCTCCTGGGCGTGGTACATCATCACCATGCCGTCTTTGACGCGCTGACTGACCACCGCCCGTGCCGCAATCGAGCCATTGGCGTTGTAAACCTCAATCCAGTCGTTGTCTTCGATATCGATTTCCGCTGCATCGGCCTCGGAGAGCCATACCACCGGGCCGCCACGGTTCAGTGTCAACATCAGCAGGTTGTCCGAGTAAGTGGAGTGGATACCCCACTTCTGGTGCGGCGTGATGAAGTTCAGCGCTTTGCTTTTGAAGCCATTGTCGGCGGGCAACGTGAAGCCTTTAGCCGCCTTGGTATCGATCGGCGGACGATAGACCAGCAGGCTTTCGCCGAAAGCACGCATCCAGGCATGATCCTGATAGAACTGCTGACGACCGCTAACGGTGCGCCACGGAATCAACTCGTGAACGTTGGTGTAACCGGCGTTATAAGAGACATGCTCGTCCTCAAGGCCGGACCAGGTCGGACTGGAGATAATCTTGCGCGGCTGGGCGACGACATCGCGAAAGCGAATTTTCTCTTCATGCTTGGGCCTCGCCAGGTGGGTATGGTCGCGCCCGGTAATTTTGGAGAGTGCATCCCACGCTTTTACCGCCACTTGTCCATTGGTTTCCGGTGCCAGCGTTAAAATCATCTCGGCGGCATCGACAGCGGACTCAATCAGCGGGCGCCCTTTATGCGGTCCATCCAGCTTGCGATGGTTGAGTTTGCCCAGCAGCTCGACTTCCGCATCGGTATTCCAGGCGATGCCCTTGCCGCCGTTGCCGATGCTTTCCAGCAGTGGCCCCACAGAGGTGAAGCGCTCGTAGGTTTCAGGATAGTTGCGTTTAACCTCGATCAGCGATGGCATGGTCTTGCCGGGAATCGGTTCGCACTCGCCTTTTTTCCAATCCAGCACTTCAGGCTGAGCCAGCTCTCCTGGTGAGTCGTGCTGCATTGGCAGCGTGACCAGGTCGGTTTCCTCGCCCAGGTGACCTACGCACACCTTTGAGAACGCCTTGGCAATGCCCTTGTAAATATCCCAATCGCTACGCGATTCCCAAGCGGGGTCGGTCGCTGCGGTCAATGGGTGAATAAAGGGGTGCATATCGGAGGTATTGAGATCGTCCTTCTCGTACCAGGTCGCCGTAGGCAACACGATATCCGAGTAGAGACAGGTGGTGGACATACGAAAATCCAGTGTCACCAGCAGGTCGAGCTTGCCTTCCGGTGCATCATCACGCCATACCACTTCTTCGGGCTTCTGACCGCCGAAGTCACCCAGATCCTTGCCCTGAATACCGTGACGGGTACCCAGCAGGTACTTGAGCATGTACTCATGGCCCTTGCCGGAGCTGCCCAGCAGGTTGGAGCGCCAGATAAACATATTGCGCGGGAAGTTCTCCGGAGCATCCGGATCTTCCGCGGCAAAACGAAGCTCACCACTCTTGAGCTGCGCAACTGCATAGTCGGCGGTGGACATACCTGCGGCTTCGGCTTTTTTCGCCAGACGCAGCGGGTTGCTATCCAACTGCGGCGCCGACGGCAGCCAGCCCATACGCTCGGAGCGTACGTTGAAGTCGATCAGGCTACCCGGATAATCCTCGACCTTCACCAGGGGCGACAGAATCTCTTTGATTTCGAGCTTCTCATAGCGCCACTGGGAGGAGTGGTTATAGAAGAATGACGTAGAGTTCATATGACGTGGTGGCCGCTGCCAGTCGAGGCCGAAGGCCAGCGGCGTCCAGCCTGTCTGCGGACGCAATTTTTCCTGACCTACATAGTGCGCCCAGCCACCACCGCTCTGACCGATACAACCGCACATGACCAGCATGTTGATCAACCCGCGGTAGTTCATGTCCATGTGGTACCAGTGGTTCATGCCGGCACCCACGATAATCATGCTACGGCCGTTCGTTTTGTTCGCATTGTCGGCGAATTCACGCGCAATACGGGCGCATTGCTCAGCCGAGACACCGGTAATTTTCTCCTGCCAGGCAGGGGTATAGGGGCGAATTTGATCAAAGGAAGTCGCGCCGTCGTCCTCGCCATCACCAACAAAGCCGCGGTCGATACCGTAGTTGGCACACATCAGGTCGAATACGGTGACCGCCAGCATTTCGCTGCCGTCTGCCTTTTTCAAACGTTTGGCAGGCAGATTGTGGAACAGCAGGTCGTCGGCGGCGCCGACACCCGCCCCTTTTACGTGTTCGAAGTGTTCGTGTTCGATGCCACCGAAGTAAGGAAACGCAACGCGCGCAACGCTATCGTGGTGATTGACCAAACTCAGTAACGGCTTGATCTCGGTACCTTCGGCGTCCAGCGATTCCAGGTTCCACTTACCCACTTCATCGCCGGTTTCCCCCCAGCGGAAACCGATGGAGCCACGCGGCACTACTAACTGATCGCGGGTTTCGTCCCAGGCAACGGTTTTCCACTCAGGATTGTTTTCCTGGCCCAGGGCAGCATCAAAATCACTGGCACGCAGTTGGCGACCCGGTGCGAAGCTGCCATCTTCACGCACTTCCAATGCCACCAGGAACGGCATGTCGGTATAGCGCCGCACATAGTCAGTGAAGTAAGCACTCGGGTTATCGAGGTGAAACTCTTTGAGGATGACATGGCCCATGGCCATCGCCAGGGCGGCATCGGTGCCCTGCTTGGCGGACAGCCATTCGTCGGTGAGTTTAGAAACCTCGGCATAATCCGGAGTGATCGAAACCGTCTTGGTGCCCTTGTAACGTACTTCGGTAAAGAAGTGGGCATCCGGGGTACGCGTCTGGGGCACATTGGAGCCCCAGGCGATAATGTAGCCGGAGTTGTACCAGTCAGCGGACTCGGGAACGTCGGTCTGCTCGCCCCAGGTCATTGGCGAGGCCGGCGGCAGATCGCAGTACCAATCGTAGAAGCTCATGCAGACGCCACCAATCAGCGATAGGTAGCGGCTACCTGCGGCGTAGCTGACCATCGACATGGCAGGAATCGGCGAGAAGCCGAGAATACGGTCGGGGCCGTACTGCTTGGCGGTGTAAACGTTAGAGGCAGCGACCAGCTCGTTGAGCTCATCCCAGTCACCGCGAACGAAGCCGCCCATACCGCGAGCACGCTTGTACTGTTTGGTTTTGGCGGGGTCTTCGACGATGGAGGCCCAGGCGTCTACCGGGTCTGGGTTAGCCTTGAGCGCTTCGCGCCATAGCGCCAGCAGCGGCTTGCGCACTAATGGGTACTTCAGGCGATTGGCGCTGTACAGATACCAGGAGTAGCTGGCACCGCGGGGGCAGCCACGCGGTTCATGGTTAGGCAGGTCGGGACGGGTACGGGGATAGTCAGTCTGCTGGGTTTCCCAGGTAACTAAACCGTTCTTAACGTAGATTTTCCAGCTGCAAGAGCCGGTGCAGTTCACGCCATGGGTGCTGCGAACGACTTTATCGTGCTGCCAGCGGGACCGATAACTATTTTCCCACTGGCGTGATTCACTGCGCAGTTCGCCGTGTTCGTTGGCAAAAGACTCGCGGGACTTACGGAAAAAATTCAGCCGATCTATGAAGTGACTCATGGTCGATCTCCAGGCTCCTCGGAAATGTGCGTTACCCGCCAGGCGGATTCCATGGAGTGAATTCTGCTTGATCGACACGTGAATTACTGCGTGGTTACCTCTATATACACCCTATCTACCCCCAAGGTGATAGAGCGCCAACGTAAAGGAATAGGCGACTGACACTCTCAATATCATACCGTGCGCGAGTAGCGATTTTCTGCAGGCTTTAGGTAGGCATCGAAGGCCATGGCCAGATTGCGGACCATCAGTCGACCCGGCGGCAACACCTCGATTTCATGGTCGCGTAACGCAATCAGACCGTCGTCCGCCATCTCTTCCAGACTCTCTAGGGCACTTGCAAAGTAAGCACGAAAATTAATGTCATGGCGGGCTTCGATAGCGGCGAACTCAAGACGACCGTGGCACATCAATGTATTGATAACGTCGCGGCGCAGGCGGTCATCGTCGCTGAGGCGATAGCCCCGAAAAACCGGCAAGCGACCTTCATCGAGGCGATGCTGATACTGGGCAGTTTCCTTAACGTTTTGGCTGTAGGTATCGCCGACCTTACCGATAGAAGTGATTCCCAGCCCAATCATGTCGCAATCGGCGTGGGTGGAGTAGCCCTGGAAATTACGCTGCAAGGTGCCATTTTCACGCGCCAAGCTGAGCTCATCGTCAGGTAGCGCGAAATGATCCATACCGATGTAGACATAGCCTGCAGCCGTCAGGCGGTTAATCGTCAATTCCAACAGCTCCAACTTACGCTCTGGCGGCGGCATGTCTTCTGGGCGAATCAACCGCTGGGCTTTAAACAGTTCGGGTAGGTGCGCATAACTATAGGCGGCAATTCGATCCGGGTGCAGATCAATAATCTTCGCCAGGGTGGTATCGAAACTGGCTACCGTTTGTAGCGGCAAGCCATAAATTAAGTCAACGCTGACTGAGTCAAACCCCGCCTCGCGGGCCGCCTTCACCAGGGAGACCACCTGCTCTTCGCTCTGGACACGATTGACCGCTTGTTGCACATCGTGATCGAAATCTTGCACGCCGAAGCTCAAACGATTGAACCCCAGCGCGTGCAGTTCATGCACCTGCTCGGGCGTGACGGTGCGTGGGTCTACCTCTAGCGAGAATTCGCGCTCTTCAGGCGCGGCGAAATGAAAAGCCTCATCCATTGCCGCCATCAATTCGCCTAGCTGGGTGTTACTTAAGTACGTAGGAGTGCCGCCACCCAAGTGCAACTGCGTCATTCGTCGAGTGGTATCAAACAGCGCCCCCTGAACACGAACCTCGTGTTTGAGCCATTCAAGGTATTCATCGGCTCGTTCGGTGTTGTGGGTAATAATTTTATTACAGGCGCAGTAATAGCATAGGCTTTTACAAAACGGGATGTGCACGTAGACCGAGAGTGGTTTGGGTTCATCAGCCTGATTACTGCGCTCGGCAGCGCTACGGTAGTCATCCTCTGCAAATGCTGCATGAAACTGTGGAGCGGTGGGATAAGAAGTATAACGGGGGCCTGGGCGATCGTACTTCTCTACCAACGGGCGGTTGAATAGCAGTTCATTTTGCATAATTGGACAATATCTCTGGAAGTTGGCACAGCTGGCGGTAGTTAATATGCATAAGATATATGTTTTAAAAACCACCTGCATCCACCGCGCCTACCCTCCCGTATAAGTCATAGATTAAAAGCCACCTCAGTATGATCTGAGTCAAAGGTTGGCAAAAATAGATGACTAAAATAGTCAGGTTTTCATTGTTAGGAGCCTCCGCGATGGAGCTTGTTTGTCCTGCCGGGAACCTGCCCGCCCTGAAGCGTGCTATAGATGAAGGTGCCGATGCTGTCTACTTCGGCTTCCAGAACGCCACAAATGCACGCCAGTTTGCCGGATTGAACTTCACCGACAAGCGTGCCCGAGAGGGTATCGACTACGCTCATCAACATGGCAAACGCGTATTTTGTGCCATTAATACTTACCCTCAGCCCGATGGTTGGCACCAGTGGACGCAGGCCGTAGACCAAGCCGCCGAACTGGGCGTGGATGCGCTTATCCTCGCCGATATGGGGCTGCTCGATTACGCCACGCGACACCATCCTGACGTAGCGCGTCACCTTTCGGTACAGGGATCGGCAACCAGCCATGAAGCATTACGCTTCTATCATGAACAATTCGGTATCAAGCGCGCCGTGCTACCTCGCGTGTTATCGATTACCCAGGTGCGCGACCTGGCCAGACAGTCGCCCGTAGAACTAGAAGTTTTCGCCTTTGGTAGCCTGTGCATCATGGCTGAAGGGCGATGCTATCTCTCCTCCTATCTCACCGGCGAGTCACCCAATACGCGGGGCGTCTGTTCACCGGCAGCCCACGTACGCTGGGAAGAGACTCCTCAGGGGTTAGAATCACGTCTTAACGATGTGCTTATCGACCGCTACGCCGAAGGCGAGCGTGCTGGCTATCCTACCCTGTGCAAGGGGCGTTTCGAGGTAGCGGGTGAGACTTATCATGCTATTGAGGAACCCACCAGTCTCAATACGCTGGAGCTATTACCAGAGCTACGTGAACTGGGAATTAGCGCAGTGAAAATCGAAGGCCGCCAGCGCAGCCCTGCCTATGTGTCGAAAGTGGCCGGTATCTGGCGCCAAGCGCTCAATCGCCTTGCGGATGAACCTGCGCGCTTTCAACCCGAATCCGCCTGGATGACCGGTCTTGCCGAGCTTTCAGAAGGTGCCACCACCACATTGGGCGCCTATGAGCGTCGCTGGAAATAGGAGTTTGCATGCCGTCACCTACCCCGCTCTCGCAACCAGCCCTGTTAACTGACCGTCTACAACTTTCGCTCGGTCCCGTACTCTTCTATTGGACGCGGGAACGCTATGCCAGTTTCTACCGTGAAGCGGCCGACTGGCCGGTGGAGGTCGTTACCCTGGGCGAGACAGTCTGCTCCAGGCGTCGCGATATGAAACTGGACGACTGGCTGGGCATTGGTCGCGAGCTTACCCAGGCTGGCAAGCAGGTCATTATTGCCAGCCAGACGCTGATCGAGTCCGAAGCCGACCTGCGCGACTTGCGCAAGCTGTGCGACAACGGCGATTTCATTGTCGAGGCTAACGACCAGAGTGCCCTACAGCGGCTCTCTAATGCCGGGCTGCCATTCATTGCTGGCGCCGCGCTTAACCTCTATAACCCGGCCACCCTAGGCGTCATGGGCCGGGCCGGCATGCAGCGTTGGCAGGCGCCGGTGGAAATGTCGCAGAAAGACTTGGCCCGGCTTATTAACGATAGCCAACAGGCAGGTGTGATCCAGCCCTGTGAAGTATTCGCCTACGGCCATCTCCCCTTGGCCTGGTCATCGCGTTGCTTTACCGCCCGCCGTCACCAAAAACCTAAAGATCGCTGCAAGTTCGTCTGTCAAAAGTATCCAGAAGGCTTGGCGCTGCGCTCACAGGAATCTCGTGATGTTTTTACCCTGAACGGTATTCAGACCCTTTCGAGTGCCTGCCAGGACCTACGCCATGAGCTTGGAAACATGGCGAAGATGGGCGTTTCAGTGGCACGTCTCAGCCCAAGGGCAGAAGGCATGGCCGATGTGGTCAAGGCCTTCGACCAGGCCCGCCACGGCAGGCTACCTACACCCGATCCATTAACGCTGGTGGAAGCTGAAATCTGCGACGGTTATTGGCATGGCCGGCCGGGTATGGATAACACTCGCACGATGGTCGACTGAAGCAATCGCTTAAACGCCACCTCGCCTTATCATTTTTTCCAATCATTTTTGATCTGGATCATATTTTGAAATTCCTGAACGCTTATCCTGAAACACAACATATAGTATTTATTTTTATTGATACGTACATATATAGGTGAATTAGGTGAAAAACTCCTCCAGCGTTCAGGTAGCAAAGCGCCATATTGATGTCGCTTCGACGGTCAACGAGTACCTCCAACGCGCCGACTGGCGTGTTCATGCCAATGCCAACCAGGGCTATTCATTGGGCGGTTTAATTCTCAATGTTTCTGGCAAACTGATCGCCAACTACTGGCTAGATGAGGTTTACCCACACGCCATAGGTGAAGCCCACCGGGAAGGTGACCTGCATATTCATGATCTGGACATGCTGTGCGGCTATTGCGCCGGTTGGTCGCTGCGTACTCTGCTACTTGAGGGTTTCAATGGTGTGCCGGGTCGTGCCGAAAGCCACCCACCCCGACACCTTTCCAGCGCTTTGGGGCAGATGGTCAACTTTCTCGGCACTTTGCAGAACGAGTGGGCCGGAGCGCAAGCCTTCAGCTCTTTCGATACCTATCTGGCACCCTACGTGCGCAAGGACAGCCTATCCTACGCACAGGTCAAGCAGGCGCTCCAAGAGTTTATTTACAATCTTAACGTACCGTCGCGCTGGGGTAGTCAGACACCGTTCACCAACTTGACCTTCGATTGGGTCTGCCCCGACGACTTGCGTCAGCAGGTACCGGTTATCGGCGGCGAGGAACAGCCGTTTAGCTACGGTGAGCTGCAGGTTGAAATGGACTTAATCAACCGCGCCTACTTGGAAATCATGGAGGCTGGCGACCGCCATGGGCGGGTGTTTACGTTCCCTATCCCCACTTATAACATCACCCATGATTTCGACTGGGAAAGCGACAACGCCGAACGGCTTTTTGCCCTGACCGCCAAGTATGGCCTGCCCTACTTTCAGAACTTTCTAAATTCGGACCTGGAACCCCACATGGTGCGTTCCATGTGCTGCCGCCTGCAGCTTGATTTGAGTGAGCTGCTCAAACGCGGGAACGGCTTGTTCGGTAGCGCAGAGCAAACCGGCTCGTTAGGAGTGGTGACGATTAACTGCGCTCGGCTTGGCTACCGCTTCGCAGGTGACCGAGCCGGGCTGTTCAACGAGCTGGATCGCCTGCTGATACTCGGGCGCGATAGCCTCGAGCTCAAGCGCGAGCGTATTCAACAACTGATGGATCAGGGACTGTATCCCTTCACCCAGCGCTATCTGGGCACACTACGCAATCATTTCTCCACCTTGGGTGTGAATGGACTCAACGAAATGGTGCGTAACTTCACTGATGATCACTGCGATATCGCCGCCCCCCAAGGGCTGCAACTGGCGCTTGACCTTCTTGATCACGTCCGGGAGCGGATGCGCGAATTTCAGGAACAGACTGGCCATATGTACAACCTCGAAGCCACACCGGCGGAAGGCACGACGCACCGGTTCGCCAGGGAGGACCAAGCCCGATTTCCGACTATTCTCCAGGCTGGCACACCCAAGGCGCCCTATTACACCAATTCCAGCCAATTGCCCGTGGGCCACACCGATGATCCCTTTGAGGCGCTTAGCCACCAGGATCCCTTACAGACGCGTTATACCGGCGGCACAGTACTGCATCTCTATATGCGCGAAAGGATTACCTCGGCCGCCGCCTGCCGCAAGCTGGTAAAAACGGCACTCTCTCACTTTCGCTTACCTTACCTCACAGTCACACCCACTTTTTCGATCTGCCCGGTACATGGCTACCTAGCCGGTGAACACGAGTTCTGCCCCAAGTGCGATGAAGCACTATGGGCGCAAACGGCGAGCGCAACCGTCGTCGCCACGGCATGAGGCATTTGCCTCAATTTTATCAACTCGTTTTAAGGAACACACGAATGCAAACCACTCGATACACTAGTTTGCCTACTGAACAGCGCCAGCGCTGCGAAGTCTGGACCCGTGTCATGGGCTATCACCGGCCAGTGAGCCAGTTCAATATCGGCAAGCGTGCCGAACACCGGGAGCGCCGCCATTTTATTGAGGGCGCTGCCGCTCGGTAGCTAACCCTTTCTTTCTCTCACGACGACTGGGTGCCGGCGACAGGCACCCAGTAGGATAATCACGATGTCTCTTATAACGATCCTCGACGATGCCAGCGCTGAGACCAGCTCGGTTAGGCTGCCGGTCGCCGGTCTTGTCCCCATGACGACCCTGGACTACCCTGGCCATCTGGCGTGCGTGGTCTTTCTGCAAGGGTGCCCACTGCGGTGTGGCTATTGCCACAATTCCAACATGATCGACCCGCGACGCGGTGAGCCCCATGAGTGGCAGACAGTGCTTGAATTTTTGGCCTCTCGCCAAGGCCTGCTGGAAGCCGTGGTTTTTAGCGGTGGCGAGCCAACCTTGAACCTCGGTTTGCCAGCAGCAGTGAAGGAAGTAAAAGCACTGGGCTTTAAGGTAGGGCTGCATACCGCTGGCGTTTATCCCAACCGCCTAACGCGGCTATTGCCGCACCTTGATTGGGTGGGCCTGGACGTAAAAGGTCATGGAAAAGCGTTTGACCGCATCTGCGGCCGCCCCAACATTTGGCAGCGGCATGCCTGCAGCTTGGAGGCCCTCATTGACAGCGGCGTCAGCTTCGAGTGCCGCACCACTATCCACTGGCAGGACTTTCAACTTGGCGACGTGGAGCGCTTGGCACTGACTCTTGCCGACTGCGGAGTAAGCCACTACGCGCTACAAATAGCGCGCACCGAGCAATGTCTTGACCCCAGCTATGCTCAGCCTGTCGCCAATGCTCCCTCTTCATCTGAATTAAAAGAGCTGGTCAAACACTTGGAACCGCATTTTGAACGTCTAGAAATCCGTCAATAAAGTTTCCCTTTTCATCGATTCCAGCGATATTTCAACTATTTTTTGTTGCACGCCAATAAACATTCATACAATATACTTTTTAAAGCAGCATCACATTCGGAACAGTAGAATCTCCATGCATCTCACCCGATTTACCGACTATTCGATACGTGTGTTGATCTTTCTTGCTGCCAAGCGAGAGGAGCGTTCAACCATTAATGAGATTGCCGAAACCTTTAATGTTTCACGCAATCATTTGATGAAAGTCGTTCAGGAACTTAGCCATAAAAACTACGTTACCGCTATCCGCGGCAAGAATGGCGGCCTACTGCTAACTCGTGACCCCGCCACAATCGTGCTGGGTAAGCTCATACGCGAGATGGAACATGGCATGGAGCTAGTCGAGTGTTTTCAAAGCAACAACGCTTGCATTATTACATCTGCTTGCCAGTTGCAATCGATCCTTAGCGATGCGTTGTCGGCTTTTCTGGGGGTACTCGACGGTTATACGTTGGCGGATTTATTAGGGAGCCAACAACCCCAACTGGCGCGGCTAATGCGTATCCCCGCCGTAAGCGTTTAATGTTCGCTCATGGTCGATTAGCTCCAACTGGGACGCCTTTTATAGCGCA
Source organism: Vreelandella sp. H-I2 (assembly GCF_052959335.1). NCBI lineage: Bacteria > Pseudomonadati > Pseudomonadota > Gammaproteobacteria > Oceanospirillales > Halomonadaceae > Vreelandella > Vreelandella sp. H-I2. The sequence continues at coordinate 336,779 of NZ_JBRAMC010000003.1, read as the reverse complement.
CTGTATTAAAAGCATACTGTAATAAAAAATTAGCAACAGCTTACTGATGGCTAACAATGCATCACTAACCACATCTATTTGTCGAATGAGGTATTTATGGCTACCTTGCCTTCGTCCACGTCAGCCCCTTCTACTACTCATCCAGAGCCACCTACCGAGGTAGGCACACCCAACCCTCTCAAGAAAAGTCGCGGGCGAGGTACGGCTATCGTCGTTTATATGCTCTTCCTGGGTAGCGTATTGGCTGTTATCACAGCCCCCATCGGGGTGCTCATCGCGCATATGAAGAAAAATAACGCCGATGAGTGGGTAGCTTCCCATTTGCAGTTTCAGATCCGAACCTTCTGGCTAGGTCTACTAGGAGGGGTATTGTTTGCTGTAATTTGGCAACTACTAGGCTGGTTTGGGCTACCCGCTATGGCACCTTGGGCGCTAGGCTATGTGTATTTCACTGTCTGCCTGATCTGGATGGTGGGCCGTTGCGGGGTGGGCATCACCCATCTCACCAACAATCGCCCAGTCGCTAATCCACGCAGCCTTGCTTTCGGTGGCGCTCGGGTAACGCTTAATGATCATTAACTAACTGTTAGCTAACTAGGGCGGCCCTACTTACATTGGGCCGCTGTTTTATTGCCTTGCCTATCACTCAACCATCTTGCCCGTCGACTCGCGCCTGCATTAACGGCCATGTGTAGTGCACTAGGAATATGGCATAGGCTAAGCACCAGAAGATGATGCTCAAAGTGTAAGTCCAATGGGTGATCTGAGGAAACAATACCAAGACGGGTGAGCGTACCAATGCAGCTATCAGCATCAATCCCAGCGCCACGCCTATTCCCGGTAAGGTGCGGATGGGTCGCCCGGTATGACCTAGCGAAACCCTAGCCATCATTGCCAGCATCATAGTGCCGATCCCTCCAATAGTCAGTGCATGCACGGCTAGCTCGGCGCGCATCAATCCCATGAGTGCCAATGCCCACATAAGTAATCCCAAAGGAATACAAGCGTAACTACCGTGCAGCCCCCAAAGCAACGGTTCGCGCCAACTATGTAACCCACCCCAGCGCACCATGCGAATAATATTAGCCAACGCCGCCAAGACCATCATTCCCCCCAACAATGCAGGCGAAATCATGATTCCCAGCATTATGGCCAGCTGCAGTAGCACTACGCTGGCCGTAGCAGCCAGAGTAATGGCTTCAAGTACTGGGATAGGCGCAGGCTTGGCACGCCCCAACCGGTTCGCGGTAAACATGGCAATCACCCTGCCCCCAACCACTGTCATCATCAGGGTAATCAACAGCACGGCTAGGTAGGCAGCTTGGCGAATCAACTCGGCATCGCCGTTCATAACCCCGAGGTGCATGGCGAGATTAGCAATCGCAAACAGCGCTAATACAGGAATAAAGATCAAGTTGCGCCAACGCTTCGCGGTAATGACCAGGCGCGCCATTACAGTAGCGACCACCGGCAAAAACGCAACGTCAACCACTAGCAGTAGCCAGCTCGGTAAAGCCATGGGAAAGGCCATCAGCACCCTACCCAGCAGCCATAACACCACTAACCCCAGTAGTGGTCCGCCGTTCAAGCTTGGCAACCCGGTCCAATTGCGTACTGCGGTGAGCAGGAAGCCTGCCACCACTGCTGCAGCAAAACCAAACAACATTTCATGTTGATGCCAAAAAACCAAGCCGCCGTATGGGCGTAGCAAAATATTGCCGTGCCAAAACGCTAACCACACCAACAGAGATATAACACTGAACAACGCGGCCAGCAGAAAGAATGGACGAAAAGCCAGACGCATCAACGGTAGATGCCTAAGCTTTGCTGCAGGTTGAGAGGAGGTGATGACCGACATTGCTTAATACCCCGCTGATTTACATAAAAAGGCATTGTGCGGCAAGCCGATAACAAAAACCATGACAAGTATCAATAATGCATCTTTAAGCCTTGAGTAAGCTAGACTCTTACCAATGGCAGGCACTTTTCAAAGTTGCCACCGGCCACGAGCTGGGAATCGAGCCTAATACAGAAGAAAAAAGTGTTTGTTCACATCCCTTAATTTAATTTTAACTAGCGAGGTAACCTATGCCTATTCCATCTTTTATGACTCGTCCAGTTGCTGCAACTTGGCTACTACTTCCTTTATGCCTCGCCGTCCCACAAGCGCAGGCAAATGAAAGCTATGACCTGACATTTCAAGGCGATGGCACCTTTTTGATCCCACATCAAGGTAATAGTGTTCACGCCGCCATTGTGGATGTCCATGCCAACGAAGTGGTGGCCAAGCAGTCAGCGACTATTTCAGGGACCGAGGAGCCTGCCTTCGTTTTTCAGTTTTCGGACATACTTGAAGCAGGAAAGCTCTATGACGTTCATTATTGGATAGATTCTAATTTTGGTGAGAGTAACGGCAGCGAAGGGGTGTGTGATCCGATTAATGTTGATCACCAATGGCGTTTTGCCTTCGCCGAAATCAGCGACAATATGAATGAGGTAGTACAACTTACTCCGGAAGACCAAGCGCCCGTTTGTGCCACCTTTGAATGACCTAGGGTTTACTTGGTGTCATTTGTACGAATACTGGCTCTCATTGATGCACCTAGAAAATCATTAAGTCCTTATTGCCATAGGTGCATCGTAACGAACACTTCTACCCAACGCGTACTCGGTACATCTTAATAATGGCTGGCTTCGGCGCTTATGCCGGAGCTGGCGATTAAATGCCATGGCTGCTGGGTGTGTTCAAATTACTTTCTCCTCGTCAGGCTTTCTAGCCCGAGTAATAGTTCACCCAAACGCCCCTGGGCAAGGCCTTCTTCGCAACCATCCAATAGATTCTTTAGCGTCAATCCCAGCTCGGTGTCCCCTTCGATTATTAAGCGACGCTGAAAAAAAAGGCTATCGGGATCCTCACGGCGCGTAGCAAGGCACAGAAATTCACGCCAACCGCCTCGAATGGTCGCCTCGCCCTCTTCAGAACATAATATTAAGCGCCTAGCCTCTAGTGTCAGGCTTAGCGTCACTCCTAAATCGTCGATAACCAGAGTGATACGCCGCCCTTCTAAAGCATCGAATTCGCCCTCCTTGAGAGGTGTGGCAAAAGTACGGTTGAGCATGGGTTCGACTAAGTGTTGTTTTAAAACAAAAGGAACCCGAGGGTCTACAAGACGAATAAAGCGACTAGGCGTAGCAGAAAGAGGCAATGCAGCAGACGGCAGAGAAACAGGAAAAGGTGGCAGCGGCATGACGAACTCTCCAAGGTAAAGGTAACAGGGGCAAATTTCATCCAACATATGCTAAGCGCAGCGATGGCGCTTCGTACTGACATATATCAAGGAGACAAAATATTGATTCGATATTAACATGTATATAATATACAACTTAATAGATTGATATTTTTCAGCCCGAGATCCATGTGAAACCCGGCCAGTGCTACCAGCGTGGAGAATTAATGAATCGCGAACTGCCCAACCCTGGATGGGGGCCCCTATCAGCACTGCCCGGCAACCCATTAATGTGGGTCTTGATTCTGAGCGAAATGTTGGTTTTTACTGCTTTTTTTGCGCTCTACGCCGGTCAACGCGCCCTTGACCCCGCGCTATTCAATGCCTCACAACAGCAGCTTGATCCGGTATTGGGCGGCCTCAACACCCTGGTGCTATTGACCAGTGGACTCTTCGTGGCCTTTGCCGTTGAGGCAATAAGCGCCGAACGACGACAGCGCAGCCGACAGTGGTTAGGTGCCGCGATACTGCTAGGTACACTATTCTGTGTGATCAAGGTTTTTGAATATACGAGTAAGTTTAGTGCTGGACTAACGCCAGAAACGAATGCCTTTTTTGGTTTTTATTATGGATTGACCGCTTTTCACTTCGCCCATGTGGTGTTCGGGTTGTTGCTGCTGGGTTTGGTGAGCTGGCGGACTTCCACCGAGAACGTGGAAACGGCAGCAGCTTTCTGGCATATGGTTGATCTTATTTGGATCCTGCTTTATCCGCTGATCTATCTACTTAGATGATAGTAAAAGAGGTAACGATGACAGCACTACCCGGCACACGACGCCTACTCATTACTTGGGCCATGCTAATGGTATTGACCGGCGTTTCCATGGTTTCAGCCCGGTTAGACCAAACCGGTGATTGGCAGGCACTTCCCCTATGGTCAGTTGCTCTGGTATTAGTGGCAACCGGTTTCAAAGCCCACCGTGTACTAATGGTCTATCTTAATTTGCGCGCTGCTACGCCTGCCTGGAAAGGCATTTTCATTGCCCTGACGCTACTAACGCTAACATTGATTGCAGCAGGCTATTTGGCCGGCCGCTTTAAGCTAGTGGGTTAGCCCTGGCAGGATAGAATTAGCGCAGCGTAGAATCGGAGCCTGGCATATCATGGGGGCGAGTTGCCGCATTCGCCCAAGCCTCCAGCAATCGACCCAAGCGCATTAAGCCATAAACGACGAAGGGCACTAACAGCATCAGCCCTACCCCCCAGTCACGGTTATTGATAAGCCATACCAGCGGTACAACTATTGCCAATGCAGCCAAAGACCACAGGCCTATCGCTAGTACGATCCGCAAACGAGACATAGGAAACCTCCTTAGGTAGCAATGATCTGACGATAGATTCCCGGTAGTGCCAAGGAAAGATGCTCCGGTCGTTGCACAATGGCGTAACCACCCCGCCCGAACAGATGAGGGATATAGCGCCCCGCCTCGCGATCAATGGTCACGCCGAACACCTTAACTTCTTCCCGCCGTGCCTCAAGCACTGCTTTACGCGTATCTTCAATACCGTAACGTCCTTCATAGTAGTCGGTATCGTTTGGCTTTCCGTCGGTGAGCAGTAACAGTAATCGATGGCGATTGGGCCGCTTGGCAAGCTCCTTGGAAAGATGCCGGATAGCGGGCCCCATACGCGTATAGTGGCCTGGTTTAAGCGCTGCAATGCGCCGTGATACACGTTCGCCCATAGGCTCGTCGAAGCTCTTTAGCGTATTGACCCATACTCGGTGACGACGGCGTGAGGTAAAACTGTGAATGGCATACTCATCGCCACAGCCAGCGAGGCCATGGCCTAATACCAACAGTGCCTCTTTAGCCACATCCAACACACGTCGATCCTCCAACCAAGCCTCGGTTGAGAGCGATACATCGACCAGGATTGACACCGCCAAATCCCTCGCCTGGGTTCGGCTTGCTTGATAGAGACGGTCACTAGCCTCGCCGGTAGCGGCGAGATCGCAACGTGATCGTATCACCGCGTCCATATCCAACTCACTGCCATCCAATTGGCCCCGTATCGTCTCACGACGCGGCCTAAGCGCTTCGAATTCGCGCCGGACGCGCCGAATACGCCGACGAGTCGTTTCATCCGGCTGCCAATTCTCCCCTTCTTCACTCTGCACATCGCTAAGAACCACACAATGGTCCGGCATATACACTTGTTTGCGATGGTTCCATTCAGGGTAGGTATGACGGCCCTGCAGCTTTCCGCCGCTGACTTCATCGGGCACCAGGTCAAGGTCAAGCTTTAATTTGGATGCAGCCTTCTTAAGATTGGCGCTGAGCACAATCTCGTCGATTTGATCAGCAGCTTGTTTGGCCTCGTCATCGTCATCATCTATATCGCGATTGAGGTTGACCATCTCCGCCCAGGAAAGCATTTTTTCGGAAGCGTTCAGCATCAAGGGGTCATCACGGTCGGCCTGATCCTGCTCACGTCGATCAGCCTTTCGCTTGCCGTGTTCATCTTCGGACGAATCTTTGCCAGCAACCGGCGCTTCATCGTCTTCTTGCTCGGTTCGAGCTTCTTTATTGGTACCCAGGGTCACTGCATGCCCCCATAATGGAACTGGCAACGGCGGCCTGTATCCACGAGGCGCATGGAAATCGCTTAGGGCGACTGTTTCGTCATCAACGGCACGGTACATATCGCTAGCCCAGCCCTGATTCGGTACCGGGCCGCCAAGCAGAGCACACAATACCGTCTCCAGTGCGGCCTCCATAGGCGGCAATCGCCTGCGTTGCGGCCGGACAGCCAGCAATTCCGCACATAATTTGGCATGGCGTGACCCTATCCCCGGAAAATGCGCAAGTGCAGCCCGGGTTGCTCGGTTCGCTTCACGTAACTGAAGCAGGTCATTCTGGAGTGGATCTTCAACCTGGGAGATAAGCTGAGCCCCGGCCAGGTAAGCCACCAACCAAAGGTAGAGATCACGATTCAAGGCAGCGTCGGAGAACAACGCAATACGTGGCGGTAGCAACAAGCGCTCCTCGTCACGACGGGCTTGATCAAGCACCTCTTCATCAAAACCAAGGCGTTGGCGTAAGGATAAGCGATGTGACGAACTACGCCCTGCAATAGCGGAAACATCAATCCCCGCCTCGCCGCCGCTCGCGCGAAAGAAGACACCAAGCATGGGACGCAGCGTTTCGAGCTGCACCGCAGCGTCAGGATGGTCGGGATAGCTTGCTGCAACAGAAGCCCAGCGGTGCCAATGACGCCCGACGAACTCTTCGACTTCTAGAAAATCAAGCATAAAAAGCCCTCAACCAAAGGTAGCTTGAATGGCTTCCATCAGCCCTTCCTGTACATCTGCATCATCGCTAAGCGGCTCCACTAAAGTAGCTCGTGCAGCCACCATGATAGGCATCCCAGCGGCGATAAGTGTCGCGCAATAAACTAATAAGCGAGTGGAAACACCCTCTTCTAAATCCTGCCCCTTCATGGCGCGCAGGCTTGCGGCAAGATTGACCAGCGCGGCGCATTGATCGCCCGGTAGCCCGCTCTCGCGTGCGACGATATCGCGTTCGACCTTAGGCGGTGGAAAATCAAATGACATAGCCAGGAAACGCTGACGCGTGCTGGGTTTAAGTGACTTAAGGATATGCTGATAACCGGGGTTATAAGACACCACTAGCATGAAGTCATCCGGTGCTTCGAGCAGCTCTCCGGTACGCTCCAAGGGCAATAGACGACGATCGTCAGTGAGCGGATGGAGCACCACGGTGACATCTTTGCGTGCTTCAACCACTTCATCGAGATAACAAATGCCTCCTTCGCGCACCGCACGGGTAAGAGGGCCATCGACCCAGCGAGTCTCGCCGCCCTGCAACAGGTACCTGCCAGTAAGATCAGCAGAAGTTAAGTCGTCGTGGCATGAAACAGTGAATAGCGGACGTCCCAGTTTGGCCGCCATATGGCTAACAAAGCGTGTCTTACCACAACCCGTGGGGCCTTTGAGCAAAAGAGGCAAACGCTGGTGAAAAGCGTGCTCAAACATGGCACATTCGTTACCAACACTTTCATAGAAAGGTAATTCACGCTTTTTAACTTGATCAGCGACGGAAGAAACAGGCATGGGGACACTCCATAGCCGGAAAATAAAAAAGGGAAGTAAAGCGGGAAATAAAAGGGGAAGTTAAAACGGCCCCGAAGGGCCGTTTTTGATTAGACTTGGCCTGCCCCAGTCGTCATCTGTGTGCCGCCTGCCGGCACCTGCTCCCGAGCGGGACCGAAGAAAGCATAAATCAGCATGCCTGCCCCCACGGCTACCGCTAAGCCTGCACCCAAACGCATAATATAGAAGAGCTCAAGCTGTTGTTGCACTTCCATGTAATTCATGCCGAGCACACGCTGCAGGTGAGTCTGTACTACCCCAGCAAAAGTGAGAGTAAACGTCATAAAGCACATCGCGCTGGTGACGATCCAGAAGCCCCACATGTTCAATATCTGATTGTAAGGCTGTACGCGACGAATCTGCGGCATCGCGTAGGTAATCACCCCGAGAATCAGCATGACGTAAGCGCCATAAAAAGCCAGGTGGCCATGAGCAGCGGTGACCTGGGTGCCATGGCTGTAGTAATTCACGAACGAGAGTGTATGCATAAAGCCCCACACGCCAGCACCGAAGAAGGCAATGGTTGGGCAGCCTAGGGTCCACAGCATGGCGGCTTTATTGGGATGGTTGCGGCTGCCTTTCCAGAACATCGTAAAGGCGAAGACCACCATCGCAAAGAAGGGAGCTACCTCTAGCGTGGAGAAAACACTGCTGAGCGGTTGCCAATAGCCCGGCGCACCGATCCAGTAGTAGTGGTGCCCAGTGCCCAGCAGGCCCGAAAATAATGCCAGACCGACGATGATGTACAACCATTTTTCAATCACTTCGCGGTCAACACCGGTCATCTTGATCAACAGGTAACCCAGCAAGGAGGCCATGATCAATTCCCATACCCCCTCTACCCACAGGTGCACCACCCACCACCAATAGAGCTTATCCACCGCCAGGTTGGTTGGGTTGTAGAAGGCAAATAACCAAAATACCGCCGCCAGCCAAAGCCCCAGCATCAATACTAAGTTGATGGCGGTCCTGCGCCCTTTGTGCAATGTCATGCTGGTATTGAACAGGAACATTAGAAATGAAATGGTGATCAGCACCTTCACCCAGAACGGCTGTTCCAAAAACTCACGTCCTTCGTGGATACCGAATTGATAACCGACCAGTGCGGCGGCTCCAGCGAAAGCAAAAATCGCCAATTGAATATAAGCCAAATTAGGGCTATGGATTTCCCGCTCGGCCTCTTCCGGCATCAAATAATAGGTACAGCCCATAAAGCCGATCAACAACCAAACAATCAACAGATTAGTATGACTGACACGCATAATATTAAAGGGCATCACTTCGGTCATGAAGTTGGGCCAAGCATAGACGGTGGCGGCCAGCAGCCCGAAGACAATTTGCAGCGTAAATAGCGCCATGGCCACCATGAAGAAGGGTAAAGCGACCTTCTGGGTTTCATATTTCATTGTACGGTTCTCCTTGATTCATCCCTGGCTGGGCGTATCAGCCAGCGGGATGTGGGGGCCAATCTTGATCATCAATGCTATCGGTCCATTCGAGGAAATCGATAAGCGAGTTCATCTCTTCTTCGCTAAAGTCGTAAGACGGCATTTGACGTCGCCCCTCAATTCCCAAAGGCTGAGCACGGATCCAGGCGTTAATTCCCGCACGGGCGGCATCAGGGTTTTCGTGACCGCCATAACGTTCCCAGACGTTACCCAGCTCAGGAGCAAAGTAAGCGCCTTCCCCCATGATGCTATGGCAGTTGATGCACATATTCTTTTCCCACACTTCTTTGCCATGCTTTACGGAATCGGTAAGTCCTTCGCTATCTGTGGAGACATTGACCATGTACCAGTGGGTGTGAGCCGTTAGCGCAGTAAATACCAGAAAGAAGAACAGCGATCCCCCATAGAAAATATTGCGGGCCGCCGATTTAGTCAGTCCCTCAGCCATAAGCCATACTCCCTTGCGAGTCTTGTCCGGCCTCAGGCTTAGCAGCCGAAGGCATTCTTTTTTAAGATGTATTTCATTTACAACTTTATATTAGCAGAAAAAAACCCTCTAACATTGTCACAGATCAATTTTTTACAAGATTCAAAATATATTTTTATAAAACAAGGCTTTAATTCACGATACTTGCACAGTCTAGCTTCACGACATCAATAGCTGATACCTTCTCTGCAGCACGTTATGTTCCAATTTTTATACATTTCAGTGAGTTAAAGGTTGGATAAAAGTCCACATACCGGCAGCGGAGTGGCTTAATAGTGTACTGATCAGACAGCCGATGATGGAAATCATCAATCCATTCGAGCAAATTCTTTACCTGTCGAAAAGCCATGTCGTTGCTTCCTCATATTGGTAAATGAACTATATATTGAGTCCTGTCAAAACGAGGCCTCATGCTTTTAGCCTACTGACGTAAACGTGATTGAGAAGACAATGTGATGTTCTCAAGAACAACCGGGCGTGAGGTAACCCAAGGGCGTCGGCATGCACCTTTTACCTCCTGTTACGGCCACAATCCCACACTTTACGCACGGGAGGGTGAGATACCAGCACTGCGCCAAACGATGCCCGGCCGAGATAGAGGAGTGCAAAGCGAAATGCGTAGTAAGCTATAACCGAGATATGGTATCCGAGTAGGTACGCGCTTCTCTCAATTGGCAGCCGGTCACTTAACTAGTAGTTTATAAGAATGTTAAAAAATAAAGCGAGATCGCGTCCTGTTCAGGGACACCGGCTCCCGGCTTGGCACTGGTTTTTCCCGCTGACAGCATTGCACGCGGCCCTTATGGTGCCGCTCTCACTGCTGTCATTTTATTATCAATTTGACCTGCTGCTGCAGCTTGCGTCTCCGACAGGACATGCCCGTGAGCTGATCTTCGGCTTTGCACTTTCTTTGATCGCTGGGTATTTGCTGGGCCCGCTGTCACGCCGACGGCTTGCGGGGTTAGTCTCTTTATGGGTGTTGGGCCGCTTAGGGGTGATGGCAGCGCCATTAATGCATGTCGCCACGCTGGCCGATGTCCTCTTTGCTGTGTGGGTCGCCTATTTATTAGTACCGCGTTTTATGGCCGCCAAAAAATGGCGCAACCGCATCCTCTCGCCATTACTGGGCTTAATATGCCTGCTCGGCGTAGTAACCCTCATCTGGCGCTACCTGGGTGACATGTCGATTGTGCGCCCCCTGATACACCAAAGCGTGCTGTGGCTGGTACTGTTGATGACGTTTATGGGCGGACGCATTATAGCTCCTGCGGTCAATAGCTACCTGATGCGGCGCCATCGTCTGTCGGGAGTCGGCGTACAAACGCGTATTGAGGCAGCATTGATTTTATTATTGGGGACTGCCCCCTTCCTGATGCTGTGGCCGCAGCTGCAGCCTCTGGCAGCCATGCTGGCACTGGCTGCTGGAATGCTAATATTGCTTCGGATTTACCGCTGGAGGCCGAACCAATGTCGCGAGCGACCAGATTTACTGGCACTCATGGCAGGCTATGCCTGGCTGGGCGTGGGTCTTCTGTTAATGGCGCACACTTGGTGGATGTCAGGCCAAGATAGCGCATCGCTGCATGCCTTTACCGTTGGCGCTCTGGGTACTTTGGCCAGCACAGTGATGCTGCGCCAAGCGATTCTGCGCGCCAAGGCGCAGCCTGAGCACGAATGGTCTCTGCTCCCCCTGGTGGCGCTGTTTTCCACGGCAGCAGCCTTGCGCCTGTTGGCGCTGGAAGCCGGCGGAGCTTGGCTTGTGATGTTATGGGCCGCGGCACTGGTCTGGAGTCTTGCTTGGCTGCTGGTGGCCGGACGGCTGTGGTACTGGATTGGTCGACTGCCAGCAGCGCGCCCATCAGTGAAATGATACGACTCCAATAAAGCATTCAGCTTTTTTAAGCTGGCTGGCGGAGTACTTTTAACGGTACTTCCGAATACCCACCAGCAGGATAGAGGGCCCGTACCGCAGGACACTCGGCTATTGGAGCCAGTTCAACAGCTGCGCCTAGCAATGCCTCCATAAAGAACTCCAGCTCCATGCGTGCCAGTGGGGCGCCTGGGCAGACATGAATACCAGCACCGTAAAGCAGGTTATCCTTCGGGTTACGATCCAGCTGCACCTCTTCAGGGTTGCCAAACACCGCCTCGTCACGGTTAGCCGAACCCCACAGAAGGGTCAAACGCTCACCGGCCTCAATATGCCGGCCACCGATCTCCACCGGGCGTGTGGTGATTCGACGGTTCGACATCAGCGGCGCGTCGAGACGCAGGATCTCATCGATGGCTGCTGATAGTAATGATGGCTCGACGCGCAGGCGAGCCTGCAGCTCGGGGTGGAGCGCTAAGTAATTCATTAGGATGCCTATGCTCGCCGAGATAGTGCCGAGCTCACCTACCGTCCAATTGCGCAGGATGCTAACGATCTCCTCGTCGCTCAGCGGACGCCTTTCCACTGTCTCTTTCATGATCCGTGTGGTTACGTCGTCCGGGGCGGCATCGCCTAGCGCCCGACGGCTTTCCAATTGCTCGCGAATCACGCTGTCAAATTCCAGCGCCAGCTCGCCCAACACCTGGCGGTCGCCAGCCAAGGTGGCATCCTGTTGTCGCTTTACCCAAGCACGCAGCGGCTCGTGAAGGCGAGTCGGCCACCCCATGAAGGCACACTGGATCTCCAGGGCAAAGTCCTGCCCCATCTCAGCCATTGCCTCCACCTCACCGTCGGCAGGCAAACGGTTCACGACTGCCTCAGCGATGGCCCGGCATCGAGGTGCGAACTCACTCATGGCATCAGCGCCGAAGTAGGGCTCAATGAGTTGGCGAAACTGGGTATGCTCAGGAGGATCCATGGCATTAGGCACCGACAGGTGGCGGCTTGCCGCGTTGCTGAAAGCCTCATGATCATTGAGCACACGCATTACGTCTTCGTGCTGGAAGATCGACCACTGCAGATAGTCACTGAAGGCCACCGGACACCGCCCGCGCATTTCGTCATAAGCTGATATCTGGTCATTTAGAACGCTCTCGGCGCGCGGATCCCAGTCCTGCTGAATCGTACCGCTCATGATATCTCCTTTAAAAGTAAGAGTTGCCTGGAAGGTGACATAAGCCTCACGCGTGAAAATGGGAACAAAGGTCTATATCACCAAACCTAGGCTAAATTTACATTGACTCACATCAACCCTTCATTAATGGCTAGCACGAACACCTTCAGCCACCAGTAATGCGGGGAGCTCTTTATAACGGGGGTAAAACAAATCTTTTTCTTGACAGGAGGTCAAATAAGGCTTAATCCTAAAGTTAATATCATAACATGATATTTTAAAACCAGCCACGGCCACCATTGCATGCGAGGCTCGATAATGACTCCCTTAACCATCATCAAATTGCCCTTCACCCCCTTAGTGGGCTGGAAAGAGCTTAAACAGCGCAAACTCTCGATTGCCACGCTGGCTTGGTGCGTGGTGTTGCCCATGTCGTTAGTTCCCCCGTTGATGCTCTATTATGCGGGTACACACTACGGGGATATCTTCGCTCCGGGCTTCGCTGACCGGCAGTGGCGTTTCATCACCACCATTTTATTCCTGGCCGAGCTGCTCACCTTCTTCATTATGGGCTGGCTAATTCAGGCGGTGGTCAATAGCGATTGCGAACTCTCGATCAGCTACCACGACGCCTATTTGGTGGCGGCCCTGGCACCGTTGCCATTATGGACCGCAGCAATCGCCTTGCTTATTCCCAGCCTACTATTCAATGCCTTGGCAGTATTGGCGGCACTAGGCATCTCTTGTAGTTTGGTCTACCACGGGCTGCAGGCACTATGTGAACGCTCATCGAATGATGTCACCACGATGTCCGTTACTTACACCATCATGGCCGCTGGGGTGCTGGCATGGGGTCTGCTGATGGCTATTGTCTGGGCTTACTAAGGTCCAGGTAGAACGTGGGCTACTAACTAGCTAGGTTTAGAAGGCAACCCAGTGACTAACGAGGTAACGATGAGTATCGAATTGAAACGTGCCTACGACTCACCTCACAACCAGGATGGTTATCGTGTCCTAATCGACGGAATCTGGCCGCGTGGAGTATCCAAGGAAGAGGCCAAAATCGATGAATGGCGTAGGGAGATCGCCCCCAGCAGCGACCTTCGTAAAGCCTTCCATGACGGCTCGCTCGGGTGGGGGGACTTCCGTCAACGCTACATGAAGGAATTAACCGCGCACCGCGAGGAACTTCACGACTTGGCACTGCGTGCCCAAAAAGAAAGGGTTACCCTGGTTTACGCCTCCAAGGAGGAACGCCATAACAATGCAGAAGTGCTGCGCCAATATCTGAAAATGCTGAAATAATTAGCCTCCACCAGTCATAATCAGCACCGCGCCTCCTGCGACGTGGTGCTTTGCCCAGCATACGAATAACGATATGAACGCCTGCTACCAGCGCCCTCATCGCTTACCTATTTAGGGGTAAGCCAGCGCTCTATAGTGGTACGCGGCATCAAAATTGATCCAGATCAACATTATTTCCCCCTTATTTCTTTAAAGTGAACTTCATACATTTTCTCGTACTGAGAAATCAGTACCCAGGAACTCATATACCTCGATAAATCACGTTGCCGAATTGGTAAATTCAACTCAAAAGATGCATAAGGAATACTTCAATGAAAACCCTCGCGTCCATAATATTGCTAGGCGTTGTTGCTTCTATTTCGGTTACCGCTCATGCAGATGGCGAAGCTACTTATAACCAGGCATGCATGGCTTGCCACATGACGGGCGCCGCAGGTGCTCCCATCCGCGGCAATGCCGAACACTGGGAGGCACGCGTGGAAAAAGGAATGGACACCCTATACGACCACGCCATCAACGGTTTCCAGGCCATGCCTCCTAAAGGCGGCCAGTTAGCCTTGAGTGACGACGAAGTAAAAACAGCGGTCGATTACCTGCTCGAACCCGTGCTGTAAAACTTCTCGCCCCAAAAGGAAATCGTAATGTCCCGTGTGGCTTACCCGCTCCATCTCACCAGCGTCTGGATTGGCCTGTTACTGTTCCTGACCATGGCGCTACCCGTCCAGGCTATTGAGTTGGAGCAGGTAAAAGCTGGATTCCCCACTGCTGAGCACCTTGAAAATGCGAACTCCCAGTGGCCGGTAAGCCGGGTAATCGCCGGGAACGATGAACTGCTCGGCTATGCCTATGAAAGCCTGGATATTGCGCCAATTCCCGCCTACTCGGGAAAGCCGGTCAACATGCTGGTGGGAATTGATCTGGAAGGTCGCATTGTCCAGGCCGACGTACTCAGCCATGCAGAGCCCATCATGTTGGTGGGCATTCCGGAAACGAAGCTAGAGAGCTTCGCTGACGAGCATATGGCGGCCCACGTTAATGACAGGCTCAGGGTTGGTGACAATCTTGACGCTATCTCCGGTGCAACCGTGACAGTCATCGTGGTTAGCGACACTATCATGCGTAGTGCCAGAAAAGTGGCCGCCGAGCAACAGCTGATCGCCGACCTATCGCTGGCACCGCCAGCGAGGGTTCTGGATGACGTTTTCGCCCCCGCTGACTGGAGCGAACTCACCGGTAACGGCACGATACGCCGCCTACACCTAACCCATGGTGAGGTCGACGAAAGCTTTGTGGGCACGCCCGCCGAAAATTACTTGCGAACCCCACAACCCGCCGACAAGACCTTTATCGAATTGTTCTATACCTACCTCAACCCGCCTACCGCTGGTCGCAACCTGCTAGGCGATGCTAGCTATGACCAGTTGATGGCTGAGCTGGTGGACAACGAGCACGCTATTGCTGTTATGGGGCGAGGCGACTACTCCTTCAAAGGTTCGGGTTACGTTCGCGGCGGCATTTTCGATCGGATCGAGCTTTCCCAAGGCAGCACCCGAGTCAGCTTTCATGATAGCGACCATATTCGACTGGGGCACCTGGCCCTTGAAGAAGCGCCTGCCATGGCTGAGCGCGATATCTTTATCGTCCGCGAGGAAGCGGGCTTCGACCCCGGCCAGCCTTGGCAACTAGAGTTATTAGTGCGGCGCGCCTCAGGCCCCTTAGATACCGAATTCAGTCGTTTTACTGCCGATTACAGTGTCCCTGAGGCCTATATTGAGCGGCCCGAGCCATTGGTAGAGGAACCCATTTGGGTGCAGGTATGGCGTGACAAAGTGTTCCAGATCGCTGTATTAGCGGCTGGCTTATTAGTACTCACCGGCATCATGTTGTTCCAAGATGTGTTGGCGCGTCGCCCTCGCCTGCTAAATCCCCTGCGGCTGGGATTCAAAATCTATACCTTGATCTTTATCGGCTGGTACTCGCTGGCCCAGTTATCAGTCGTCAATATCCTAACCTTTACCAATTCACTGATCAGCGGATTCAGTTGGTCTTCATTCCTGATCGACCCGATGCTATTTATTCTCTGGTCGTTTGTGGCCGTCAGCCTGCTGTTATGGGGCCGCGGCGTATTCTGTGGCTGGTTATGCCCGTTCGGTGCCTTACAGGACTTGGTCAACCAGATCGCACGCAAACTTAAAGTAAAGCAGATAGAGGTGCCCTTCGGCCTTCATGAGCGCCTATGGGCGATCAAGTACATCATTCTGTTGGCCCTGTTCGCCATTTCCTTACATTCACTCGGTACTGCCGAACACTACGCCGAAGTGGAACCCTTCAAAACCGCGATCACACTGCGTTTTCAGCGTGACTGGGCCTTCGTTCTTTATGCCTTGGGCCTGGTGGCTATTTCCGCCTTTAACCATAAATTCTATTGCCGCTATCTATGCCCGTTAGGCGCCGGATTAGCGATTCCATCACGCCTACGCCTGTTTGACTGGTTGAAACGACATCGCGGCAGCTGTGGCACACCCTGCCAGATCTGTGCCAACGAATGCGAAGTGGGTGCCATTCACCCCGATGGGCGCATCAACGCCAACGAGTGCCATTACTGTCTCGATTGCCAAATCACCTACCACGATGATCGGCGCTGCCCGCCGATGATCAAGCGTCGCAAACGCTACGAGAAGGCGGCCGGTTTGGTCGGTGGTCGAGGTGGTGTCGAGACGCATGACCCCGGCAGTGCCGGACATAGCAAACTGCAGCGAATACCCACTCTCCAGGAGGAGTGAACCTATGAGTGATAAGAAGAAAGAAATTGAGAACCTAGGCCGTCGCCACTTCCTGCGCAACAGCGCAGTAACGGGTGTAGCCGGAGCGGGCTTAGCCAGCGGTTTTGGTGCGGGCGCCCTGCTCAACAGCCGACAAGTCCAAGCGGCAGCCGCCAACGGGGTCGAAGTCGCACCCGGTGAGCTTGATGAGTACTACGGTTTCTGGAGCGGCGGCCATCAAGGGGAAGTCCGCGTATTAGGCGTTCCTTCGATGCGAGAATTGATGCGTATTCCGGTATTCAATATCGACAGCGCTACTGGCTGGGGGATCACCAACGAATCTAAGCACATCATGGGAGACTCGGCGCGTTTTCTCAACGGCGACTGCCACCACCCGCATGTCTCGATGACCGATGGCAGTTACGACGGCAAGTATCTTTTCATTAACGACAAGGCCAATACCCGGGTCGCGCGCATTCGTCTTGATATCATGAAGACGGACAAAATCACTTCGGTGCCTAACGTTCAAGCGATTCACGGCTTGCGCTTACAAAAAGTACCCTATACCAAGTATGTCTTCGCCAATGCGGAGTTGCCGATTCCCCAGGTCAACGATGGTCGTGACATGGAGACGCCGGAGAACTACTTCACCATGTTCAATGCTATCGATGCCGAGAGCATGGAAGTCGCCTGGCAGGTAATTGTCGATGGCAATCTCGACAACACCGACGCTGACTACACAGGGCGTTTTGTCGCCTCTACCTGTTACAACTCGGAAAAGGGCATGACCCTGACCGAGACCATGCGCAATGAGCGTGACTGGGTCGTCGTGTTTGATGTCGAGGCAATCGAAGCGGCAGTAGCGGGTGGTAGCTACAAGACCCTGGGCGATTCAAGCGTGCCGGTACTCGACGGTCGCAAAGGATCACAGTTGACGCGCTACATCCCGGTTCCCAAGAACCCACACGGCCTGAATACGACCCCTGACGGCAAGTATTTTATTGCTAACGGTAAGCTATCACCGACCTGTTCCATCATTGCCATCGACAAATTACCGGAACTGTTCAATGACCGTATTGAACCGCGCGATACCATTGTCGGTGAACCAGAATTGGGCTTGGGTCCGCTTCATACGACTTACGATGGCCGGGGCAACGCCTACACCACCCTATTCATCGATAGCCAAGTCGCCAAGTGGAACATTGAAGATGCCATTCGCGCTTATAACGGCGAGGAAGTGAATTACTTACGCCAGAAACTCGATGTCCACTACCAACCGGGCCACAACCACGCCAGTCTCACCGAATCCCGGGATGCCGACGGCCAATGGCTGGTCGTGCTATCGAAATTTTCAAAGGATCGCTTCCTGCCGGTAGGCCCATTGCACCCTGAAAACGACCAGTTGATCGATATCTCCGGGGAAGAAATGAAGCTAGTGCATGACGGCCCCACCTTTGCCGAGCCTCACGACTGTATCTTAATGCGTGCCGACCAGCTCAGCCCTAGCCGGGTATGGCGGCGTGACGACCCCTTTTTTGCCGAAACGGTCGCCATGGCGGCAGCCGATGGTGTCAATCTTGAAGGCGAGAGCAAGGTAATACGCGACGGCAATAAAGTACGGGTTTACATGACGTCTATTGCGCCACAGTTCGGCCTAACCGAATTCAAGGTCAAGCAGGGTGACGAAGTCACGGTGGTAATCACCAACCTTGATCAGGTTGAAGATCTGACCCACGGCTTCGTCATGGTTAACCATGGGGTCTCCATGGAGATTAGCCCGCAGCAGACCTCAAGCGTCACCTTCACCGCTGACCGAGCCGGAGTGCACTGGTACTACTGCTCCTGGTTCTGCCATGCCATGCACATGGAAATGACCGGCCGAATGCTGGTTGAGCCGGCCTAACGTTCAAGTGGCGCTGAGAGTATAGCCACAATGCGGGCCGACACGCCCGGCCCGCTGCTGGAGAACACCATGAAACGACACCTCGGCTTCTTCGGTCGCCTACTCCCTCTGGTATGGATGGCGTGGCTACCGGTCGGGGTTTATGCCGCCGACTGGCACGCCACGCCAGGCGAGCCGTTGCAACCTTTGATCGACCAAGCCGACAACGGAGACCGTTTGTTGCTTCCGGCGGGACACTACCCAGGACAGGTAGTTCTCGACCGTACACTGCATGTCCTGGGTGAACCGCAAGCCATACTCGATGCGGGAGGCGGTGGCCACGCAGTCGTACTATCGGCACCCAACATTATTCTCGAAGGCGTTCACATTGAAGGCTGGGGGGATAATTTGACCGAGCTGAACGCGGCTATTTTCGTCGAGCCTTCGGCACATAGCAGTACCATTCGTCATAATCGGCTAACCGGGCCTGGCTTCGGCATTTGGCTCGACTCCGTCAATGATGTGAGTGTGGTAGACAACACCATTCGTGGCGATACCAACCTGCGCTCTCAAGATCGCGGCAACGGTATCCATTTATTCAATGTCAAAAGGGCTAGCATCGAAAACAACGACGTCAGCCAGACACGCGACGGCATTTACCTCGACAGCAGCTACCATAGCCTGCTACGTGGTAATACCCTGCATGACCTTCGCTACGGCGTTCACTACATGTACTCCTTTGACAATCATTTAGAAAGCAATCTAACTCGCCGAACGCGGACCGGCTATGCCTTGATGCAATCCAAACGCCTCAAGGTAATCGATAACCGCTCTGTGAATGATGAAAATTACGGCATTCTGATGAACAACATCACTGACTCCATTGTGAATAATAACCATATCGAAGGCATCACCCAGCCCCTGAATGCCGATGGGCAAGGCCGCCTTAGCGGCGGCGACGGCAAAGCGCTGTTCGTTTACAACTCGCAGTTCAACCGCATCGAGAATAACCGTTTTGCGGACAGCGATATTGGTATCCACCTTACTGCTGGCTCGGAAGACAACCTGCTGTCGGGCAACGCCTTTGTCGCCAACAAACAGCAAGTTATGTACGTTGCTAACCGCGAGCAGGATTGGTCCGGTAACTACTGGAGCGACTACCTGGGATGGGACCTGGACGACGACGGCATCGGCGACACCGCCCATGAACCGAATGATGCCATGGACCATTTGCTTTGGCGCTATCCCACTGCACGCCTGCTGATGCAAAGCCCCGCAGTACTGGCATTGCGCTGGGTACAACGCCAGTTTCCAGTATTTCGCCCTCCGGGGGTCAAGGACAGCTCGCCATTGATGAGCGAGCCCAGCCGAGAAGGAAAAGCCCTATGAACCCGGTGATAGAACTGCATCGTGCCACCAAGCGGCACGGGGCACTAGTACGCCTGGCTGAAATGGACCTTACCATCGAGAAAGGCGAAATGTTGGCTCTGCTCGGCCATAACGGTGCCGGCAAAACGACGATAATGAAACTGATTCTAGGTTTAATTTCGCCTAGTTCAGGTCGCGTTGACGTACTCGGTGGTGCGCCGGACGGGCCCCACGCCGAACGCCTTCGGTGTCAGTTAGGCTACCTGCCCGAAAACGTCACCTTCTACGAACAGCTTACCGGGCGCGAAGTGCTCACCTATTTTGTACGTCTAAAGCAAGCCGACCGGCACCAGGTAGTGGTGCTGCTTGAACGTGTCGGCCTGGTCGAGGCCGCTGATCGTCGCGTTAAAACCTACTCTAAAGGCATGCGCCAACGCCTAGGCCTGGCACAGGCTTTACTCGGATCACCGCGTTTACTGCTGCTTGATGAGCCCACTACCGGCCTTGACCCTGCCGCCACCCGCGACTTCTACCAAGCTGTGAAAGCGCTGCGAGACAGCGGCTGTACCGTGCTGCTGTCTTCCCATGTGCTGCCCGGTATCGAACCCTATATCGACCGTGCGTTGATCCTGGGCAAGGGCCATCGCCTTGCTTTGGGTAGCCTTAATCAACTCCGGGCGGACGCAAAGCTACCGCTGACGTTTCGTATTCACGGCGCCTTGCTGGAAAAACAGCCCCAGCTCTGGGCCGATATGCAGCTTGAGCCGATTCCTCTCAACGAGCGCAGTGTGGAGGTTAACGTACCTGCAGAGGATAAGATGCGGGTACTACGCCAGTTAACCGCCATGCCGGGTATTGAGGATATCGAGCTATCACCGCCCACCCTTGAACATCTCTATACGCATTTTTCCACTCGTCCCGCTTCCCTGGATTCAGGAGTCAGCGCATGAAGTCTATGTTTATCGTTGCCGCCAAAGAGTTCAAGGATGGCCTGCGTAATCGCTGGGTACTCGCGATCACCGTGATACTTGCCGTTCTGGCAATGGGCATAGCCTACGTCGGTGCTGCTGCAAGCGGTGGTCTTGGGTTTACGTCATTGGCCACCACCCTGGTCAGCCTCTCCACCCTGGCAGTTTTCCTGATTCCTCTGATCGCGCTAATGTTGGCTTACGACGCTGTTGTCGGCGAGCAAGAGGCTGGCACCTTGCTGCTGCTGCTCACCTACCCCTTAAGCCGTTCGGCGCTATTATTTGGCAAGTTTTTTGGTCATGGGATGATTCTTGCCGTCGCCACACTGCTCGGCTTCGGTATCGCTGGAATTGTGATTGCTTTTGGCGCTGAAGGCGTTCCGCTTTTCGAGCTAAGCGCTGGCCTGGCGCGATTAATTGCCAGTAGCGTGCTGTTGGGTTGGGTGTTTTTGGCTTTCGCCTACCTGATCAGCGTGACGGTCAGTGAGAAAGCCCGGGCTGCTGGGCTGGCGCTGGGGGTATGGTTTCTGTTCGTGCTGGTATTCGACCTGGTGCTGCTCGCGCTACTGGTGGGAATCAAGCAAGGGGGCGACTGGCTCCCCTATTTGATGCTACTGAACCCGACCGACAGTTTTCGCTTGATCAACCTAGCGGGCTTCGACGCCACCCAACTTGAAAACGGGATCTCCGCTATCGCCCGGCAGGGTGCATTTCATCCCACCTGGCCACCCCTCGCTATGTTGGCTTGGGTCGTGGCGCCCCTGCTATTAGCCATGCGTCGTTTCCACCATCATCCCGCCTAACTACCGTTACTTAGGAACTATTATGCCCGCTCTGCTGCCCATCATCGCTCTGGTTTCGCTACTGCTTGTCGGCTGCAACAATGCCGCCGACAGCGCTGATGCGGCGCCACCCCAGCCTATTACCGACGAAGACATTTGCCATGTCTGCGGCATGTTTATCAACGAATTTGAAGGCCCCAAGGGCCAAGCGTTTATGGAGAATCATAGCGATGCGCGCAAATTCTGCTCCACGCTGGAGATGTTCGTTTTCCTCCAGCAGCCCGAGAACCAAACTCAATTGCGTCACGCCTACGTGCACGATATAGGTGTAACGCCCTGGGCGGCCCCTGAGAACGACGCCTTCATCCTCGCGCAAGACGCCTGGTATGTCATTGAGCATGAACAGCGCGGCAGCATGGGACATACCTTAGCCCCCTTTTCGAGCCGTGAGCTTGCCGCAAAATTCATCGAACTCCACGGCGGTAGAGTAATCGCCTACGATGATATCGACCTCGCATTACTCGCTCAGTTGGGGCGTGGGGAAGCGAACGGGCATACCGGGCACTAGAGCGAGAATAAAGAAGAAAAGTGGCTGCGCCTGCTCAGGCCAGCCAGGAAAGGGGGCTGTGACGAACGGCAGCCCCAACCATATAAGCGAAGACGGCAACCGCCACTACCGCGGCGATGGCACGCGTCCGCGGCGTTGAACCGCGCTTAATCGCGATGGTGCCGATACCGATATAGGCCAGCAGCGCCAACAGTTTGGCGCCAAGCCAAGGAAGCTGCCAGGGCCAAACGGAAAGTAGCAGCATCAGGGTTACCCCTAATCCCAATAGCGCCGTATCGATGATATGGGGCAATACCTTCACCCAACGTGCGTTGAGACGGGGACTTTCCCGCACTGACCACCAAGCGCGAAGCACAAAAAGCGTGATACTCAGCGCTGCAGCGGTCATATGTAATTGTTTGATAAGAAAATAGTATTCCATAACATAGCCACCTCTAGCCAACGTTAACCGCATCGCCGTGACGATCGAAAGCGATGAACGAGGTGATATTACCCATTTGTAACGATTCCATGATGCGCTGGAGTTGGCGCTCGATTTCAGCGTCATCTTTCGTGTCGTCCATTGCCGCAGCGAACACCAGATCCCATTCAATTTCGGTACGGCGTGACTCCTCGACCAAGGCCGCCATGCTGCTCAGCTCATCTAATGGTTTGTCTACACAAATCACCGGGACCAATACGCCACCCTCTCCTTGCTCGAAGCGGCGGCGCTGTTCGTCATCGGGGAAATCGGGAAGTTCTGCGCGCACAAACACAAATAGCAGGCGCTGGGGCTTAACTTGTTTGCTAGCTTCTTGCAGTAAATCGGCAAACGTCGCAATCGTCATGGAAAGAGGCCTTATCGTTACTTTGGTTAATGAATACGTGGTTAATGAATATGTGGGTAAGGAGATGTCTGCCGTTACTCAGCAGGTGGCGTCATACCAGTGCCAGCGGCATTCTGAGTTTTGCCACTAACCACTTTCATGCGTGCGGGCGCCTCGACGAAAAGCCATAACAGTAGCATCACCATGGCCAGGGGAATTAACAGACTTAACGGCGCAGCACGCCAACCATACGCTTGGACCACCAAAGGTTCCATTCGCAAGGAAAACCCCACCCCTGCTAGCAAAGCCAGGCAAAGCCCCGCCAGGAGGCGCTTCTGGCAACCGGGCATCCAGCCTTCGGCGTGAGCGATACCGGTGGCAATGACGGCGCCACCCACACCGAGGCCGGCACCGATCAACATAAATTCCCACGGCTGGCTCGCCACTCCGAACCAGCCCAAGGCCAGCGCTAGCCCCAGCAGCCACCATTGCATGAAGCTACAAGTATTACCTCGTCGGGCCAAGCGCCATGCTGGCCAAGCCAACAGGGTTCCACTAGCCGATGGCAATATCCCATAGACGGGATGAATCGCGAGCAAGGCGTAGAGCGTCCAGCTAGCCACCGCCAGAGCGCTAGCCAACGGCACCAACAGCATAGCGACCAAATGCTGATAGCCATTTATCGGCTCAATGGATGTCTCCAACATCGGAGGCGGAATGGACGAAGACATGGCGTTTCCCAACGAGGGTATGAAGACATCGGAAGTCATGTCAGAATTGTCGGTAAACCCTGGCTGTAGGTCAAAAAACATTGGAGGTAGTCCGGCTAACCATAAAGGAATAGCTCTCGTATCAAGATGCAGACAATGACACTCTCTCTTCCCTCTTACGCGCTATCGGAATCGCCATGAAATTGCTTCAACGTTCCCTAGTGGCTCGTATTATAGCCTCGCTGCTAGCCATTAGCGGCATGGCCCTGATTAGCATTCTCCTCACAATGACCATGTCCAACGGTACACGTGGCGATGCCGCAGCCATTAACGTTGCCGGTTCGTTACGCATGAACGCCTATCAAATCATGGGCGCCTTGCAGCGCATACAATATGCCCCGCAGGCGACGAGCGAGGAGCAACTTGAAGAACTTATCACCCGTTTCGATCAGCGTTTGCATGGCGCCACCCTGGAACAAAGCATTCCCGCTGATGATCGTCACGAGCGGCGACGCCAACTTGAGAAAATTCACACCTACTGGCAATTTACGCTACGTCCGGCGTTGGAGAGTTCACCCTCTGAAGAATTGGACCTTGATACGCTCGAAGTGATGATCGTTGCGATGGTTAGCGACATCGAAACCCTGGTCACCTTTCTAGAGCAGAGCACTGAGGCCAAGGTACGCCTACTGGGCATGATGCAAGTGCTCTTCTTGGTACTGGTCGCCATCATGGTATTGATTGCGCTTTACGATGTTCGCCACAATCTGGTGGTGCCCTTACGCCAGCTCATGGTACTTGCCCGGGAGGCGGCACAGCGTAACTTCAAGCCACGTTCACAGCTTCGTGGCAGCGACGAGCTGGCCCTGTTAGGCCACACCTTCAACAATATGTCTGCTGAGTTGGCTTCTAGCTATGCTGCGCTGGAAGACAAAGTGTCGCGTAAAAAAGAGGAGCTTGAACGTAGTAATCAGGCGTTGCGAGTCATGCATGATGCCAGTCGTTCACTCTATGGTGGTGGTAACGACCTCTGCTCAAGCGCAGCGCCCATGCTACGCGAACTGGAAAAGCTGTTGGATATCGGGCCGATACGACTATCACTGAACGACCCTTTCGACCAACGGGAAATGGCGGTCCTGGAAACCCACTCGCGTACCCGGCCCGAGTATTGTCGCGATCAGGATTGCCATGCCTGTCTGATCGATCCCCGCCCCCTGGAGCTGGTCGCCACCAAGCAGTCGCAATGCTTATTGTTACCTATCAGCGTTGGCGATAAGCTGCTAGGCACCTTAGAAGTGTGGTATCCGCAAGAGCGACTCAACGATAGCACCCGTCGGCTGCTGACTATTCTAGCCGACCAGTTGGCCACAGCCGTATACTTACAGCGGCGCATCGAAGAGCAGCAGCATGTCACGTTGATCAATGAACGAACCATTATTGCGCGTGAGTTGCACGACTCCCTGGCTCAGTCATTATCTTACCTCAAGATGCAGGTGGCCCGGCTGGAACGGATGCAGCAGAAGGAGGCAACACGGGAAGCCCAAGCGGCGGTATTCGATGAGCTACGTAACGGCTTGAACAGCGCCTATCGCCAACTGCGCGAACTGCTCACCACTTTCCGGCTCAAGCTCGATGGGCCCGGGCTGCAATTCGCCTTGCGCCAAACCGTCGATGAGTTTGCCCAGCGCATGGGGGCGCCGGTAGAGCTTGATTACGATGTGCCGCCTTATCTATTGAATCCCAATGAAGAAATTCACGTGCTGCAGATCATTCGTGAAGCGTTGGCCAATACCCATAAGCACGCCCGGGCTCACTGGGCAGCCGTCACAGTACGTTTCGCTGATGCACGTCTATTGGTGCGTATTGAGGATGACGGCATCGGTTTGGAAGACGATAGCTCGCCACCGATGCACTACGGCTTGGTCATCATTCGCGACCGAGCCACAACCCTGAACGGGGAGCTGAGCATCGCTAACCGCCCCACGGGGGGGGCTTGTGTTGAGATTGTCTTTACCCCATTAACCGCTCGCTTAATCCAGCAGCAGCCTACTCAGGCGGCTGACTCTCATTTAGGTACAGGGACCTCGTAATGACATTAACCACCGCCAACGATACACCTGCCAGCCTGCTGATCATCGATGATCATCCACTGTTACGGCGCGGTGTGGCACAGCTGCTTGAGCTAGAAGACGACCTGGAATTGGTTGGCGAGACGGGCAATCCTGAAGAAGGCATTGCGTTAGCCCTCAAGCTAGAGCCCGATCTGGTACTGCTTGATTTAAATATGCCGGACGTCAATGGATTAGAAGCGCTGCGTCGTCTACGGGAAGCCGATTACAGCGGACGCGTGGTGATGTTCACTGTGTCCGACCACGAGGAGGATGTAGTCGCGGCGCTGCGCACCGGCGCCGATGGTTACCTGCTGAAGGATATGGAGCCCGAAGACATGGTTCGCCAGCTCCGTCAGGCTGCCCTGGGGCGCATGGTCATCAGCGAAAGTCTGACCGCCCTCCTGGCCGAAGCTTTGCGCAATCAGCGCAGCGCGCCCACCACCCCTGACATCCACAGCCTGACGCAACGCGAACGCGAAATCCTGCAACAACTTGCCGGAGGTCTTTCCAACAAGCTCATTGCACGCAAGCTGGATATTACTGAAGGCACGGTTAAGGTACACGTCAAGCATCTTCTCAAAAAACTCAACCTACGCTCGCGAGTCGAAGCCGCTGTCTGGGCAGTGCAAGAGGGTCTCGACCGCTAGCCAGCTCTGTGTGGTTACCTCCAAAAATTTCTTGATCACCTTTGTGCTACTTCGACATGCCTCTGTCCGTCTTTTTTGCCATTAAAATCAATCATATTTAACTTTTCAGCGACTACCTCTCTAGAGGTATGTCGCTGAATTCTGAGCTTTTTCACCCGGTTTCTCTATTCGTTTTCCAAGCGTATCTTGCCTGTTAACTACTTAGACGTAGAAAGGTTTGATGCCAAAGGAAAACCGCCATGAGTAAGAGAAACGCTGACATTGAGAAGTGGGATGTCGAAGACGCCGAGTTCTGGGAGAAAGAAGGCAAACGGGTCGCCAACCGTAACCTATGGGTATCCATTCCTAGCCTGCTGATGGGTTTTGCTGTCTGGATGATGTGGGGAATGATCACCACCCAGATGCAGAACCTGGGCTTCTCATTCACGATTAACCAACTATTCTCCCTGACCGCGCTTGCCGGTTTGGCAGGTGCAACATTGCGCATTCCCGCGTCTTTCATGATACGCATCGCGGGCGGGCGTAACACCATCTTCCTGACCACTGCGCTACTGATGGTCCCTGCCGCCGGTACCGGCATCGCCTTGATGAATCCAGGTACACCGTTCTGGGTATTCCAAGCGTTAGCACTACTTTCGGGTATCGGTGGTGGTAACTTCGCTTGCTCAATGAGCAACATTTCTACTTTTTTCCCCAGCAAGCAGCAAGGCTACGCTCTGGGCATGAACGCGGGCCTTGGCAATTTCGGCGTTACTACCATGCAGATCGTGATCCCGTTGGTGATGACTGTGGGTATTTTCGGCGCGCTTGTCGGTTCACCGATGGAGTTGCAAAGCGCCAGCGGTACCTTGATTGGCCGAATCGAAGCAGGTACCCATACCTGGATCCAAAATGCTGGCTTTATCTGGCTAGTATTTCTAATTCCGCTAGCGTTCGCCGGTTGGTTCGGCATGAATAATCTACGCACTATTACGCCTAACCCCGGCTCACCACTGGCGGCTTTTAGCAAAATATTGGGGCTCTACGGCGTCGGCCTGGTTACCTCGATCATCGGCATGCTGGCACTCGGCTGGCTGAATATGTGGGTTGCCCTGCCGCTAACCATCGTCTTGACCCTGGTCTTATTGCGCCTAATTCCTGGTGATATCAAACCCAACATCCAGAAGCAGTTCGCCATATTTTCCAATAAGCATACTTGGTCGATGACCATTCTCTACATTCTGACCTTCGGCTCCTTTATCGGCTTCTCGGCGGCGCTACCGCTATCCATCAACGTCATTTTCGGCAATATGATGGAAGCGGCCGCCGATGGCACGCTGGTTCGCGTGGCCAACCCCGAAGCGCCCAGCGCTTTAACCTGGGCCTGGATAGGCCCCTTCGTGGGCGCTCTGATCCGCCCGCTGGGGGGGTGGATTTCCGATAAAGTGGGCGGTTCCATCGTTACCCAAATCATCTCAGTAATCATGGTGGTCGCTTCCATCGCGACCGGCTACGTGATGATGCAGGCCTACAACGCTACCGACCCGAATCAGTTCTTTTGGATTTTTCTGCTGCTTTTCATTGTTCTCTTTGCCGCCAGCGGCATCGGCAATGGCTCTACTTTCCGCAGCATCGGTGTAATTTTCGACCAACAACAGAAAGGCCCGGTGCTTGGCTGGACCTCTGCCGTCGCTGCCTATGGCGCCTTCATCGCACCGCGAGTAATGGGTGAGCAAATCCAGGCTGGCACACCAGAACTTGCTATGTACGGCTTCGCTGTTTTCTACGCCATCTGCCTCGTCATTAATTGGTGGTTCTACCTGCGCAAGAGCGCCTACGTTAAGAACCCCTGAGTATTGCCTGAGTTATTTACTCCCGGAGCCAAGTTCCGGGGTTTGATCCCCTACCCCAGAGCGGGAGGACACCATGAAAATCATGATTGCCTACGACGGTTCGCGAAACGCCAAGCTGGCGCTTGCACAAATCGTGGATATGTTCCGCTGCAACCACCCCATGCTGGTATTAGTCGGTGTCGTGGAGAACCCACGCGACGCTACTGATCACAACGAAACGCTTTTTCAGCAGGAGCATGACGAAATTAAGAAGCATCTTCAGGAGGGAGTAGCGTTTGCTACGGGTGAAGGAT
The DNA here is from genome assembly GCF_052959335.1 of Vreelandella sp. H-I2. Classification (NCBI taxonomy): domain Bacteria; kingdom Pseudomonadati; phylum Pseudomonadota; class Gammaproteobacteria; order Oceanospirillales; family Halomonadaceae; genus Vreelandella; species Vreelandella sp. H-I2. Next base: position 308,365 of record NZ_JBRAMC010000003.1, on the reverse strand, counting down.
TTCAGGCCGAGCAGCTTTTAGCTGAGGGGGATGCGCGCAAGATGCTGCTTCAGGCTACTCGGAAAATTACTCCCGATCTCTTAGTAATTGCACGCCATAGTCATCAACCGGACGGCGGCATCATTGCCAAGTCGTTGACTTACTTCGTCGATGAACTCGACTACATGACTTTCGGCAGCGTCAGCTCGTTCCTGGCCCGGCGCGCCGAGTGCCCCTTGTTGATCCTACCCAGCCCTTGAGCCACCTCTAGCCACCTTTGGGACATACCATCTTTGGGACACAGGACGATACGACCATGAAAGTTTCCACTGTATTTAAGTTTCGCAGCCCTGAAATCCGGGCCTTGCACCTGACCTGGATCGCCTTCTTTATTACCTTTTATGTATGGTTCAACATGGCGCCGCTGGCGTCGAGCATGCTCAAAAGCGTGGATTGGCTGACCTCTGACGATCTCAAGCTGTTCGCCATATGCAACGTCGCCTTGACCATTCCGGCCCGCATTATCGTTGGTATGGCATTGGATCGTTTCGGTCCACGCCGGGTGTTCTCCGTATTGATGGTGAGTATGTCGCTACCGGCGCTGGCGTTCGCTTTCGGTAACAGCATGACCCAGCTGCTAGTGGCGCGCCTGGTATTGAGCTCGATTGGTGCCAGCTTCGTGGTAGGTATCCATATGACGGCACTGTGGTTCAAGCCTAAGGACATCGGCTTCGCCGAAGGCTTCTACGCCGGCTGGGGCAACTTCGGTTCCGCCGTGGCGGCCATGTCTCTGCCGACCATTGCTTTAAGCATGTATGGCGGCTCCGATGGCTGGCGCTGGGCTATCGCTCAAAGCGCCATCGTTATGGCAGCCTACGGCATCTACTACTGGTTCGCGATTACCGATGGCCCGGATGCTCAGGCCCACCGTAAACCCCGCAAGACCGCTGCGATGGAAGTGAGCTCTTGGGGCGACATGATCAAGTTGATCATCTGGACTATCCCGCTGGTCGGCGTACTCGCGATTTTGGTCTGGCGGATCCAGTACATGGGCTATTTATCGGTTACCGGGGCGGTCATCGCCTACCTAGTTATCGTGGCGATCGTTATTTATCAGATAGTACAGATTTTAAGGGTCAACCTGCCGATCCTGCGCAAGGGGGTACCCGAAGATGATAAGTACTCGTTCAATAGTGTCGCCGCGCTAAATAGTACTTACTTTGCCAACTTCGGCGCTGAATTAGCGGTGGTATCGATGCTGCCCATGTTCTTTGAAGAGACCTGGGGATTGAACGCCGCCACAGCTGGCCTGATCGCGGCGTCGTTTGCTTTCGTCAATCTGGTAGCCCGCCCCATGGGTGGTATGGTTTCTGACCGCATGGGCAACCGACGCTTCGTGATGCTGTGCTACATGTTTGGCATTAGCGTCGGGTTCTTGTTAATGGCATTACTCAATTCGAGCTGGCCGTTGATTCTAGCCATTGCCGTTACTATTGGCACTTCGGTTTTCGTGCAAGGGGCCGAGGGAGCGACCTTCGGCATTATTCCCTCCATCAAACGCCGTATCACCGGGCAGATCTCTGGCATGGCCGGTGCCTACGGGAATGTGGGTGCCGTGGTCTACCTGACTATTTTTACGTTTGTAACCCCATCGCAGTTCTTCTACATCATCGCCACCGGCGCTTTTATTAGCTGGCTGATCTGCCTGGTATGGCTTAAGGAGCCAGAGGGCGCCTTTGACGACGAATACTATGTCTCTTCAGTGGATAGGGCCATCGAAGAGCAAGCTCTACTAAACGCAAAGCTCTAAACCACAAGTGCTAGGCGCTCAAGTTATCACTAGTCTCACGGCACTGTCCGTTGCTTAGGTACGGACAGTGCCCTTTACTAAAACAGTGCCGTTTAAAGCGACCTTAATCAGGATCCGTGATGTCTTCTATCCAGGTTAAAGCCGCAACGGCATTCGGAAATCCTGTGGTAGGAATCGCTAGCATGGCGACTTGCTTGAGCTCCTCGGCGCTCACGCCCTCTTCGAGAGCACGACGAACATGAGAGTGAACGGCCCCCTCGGAGCGGGCACCTATCGCCAACGAGAGTTTTATCAACCGCCGACTACGTTCATCAAGCGGACCTGCCTCAGCGCAGGCTTTACCCAAAGCGGCATAAGCATCCCATACCTCAGGATACTGGTTTGCGACATCTCCGGCGCCGGAAGGTAAATCGTGCTTTGTCATTGAGTGCTTCCTTGGCAATTAAATGGATAAGTTCACCGTATACAAATAAGGCAATTAACGCCACCCACCACACTTAAAGGCTAAACGCAGCAATCGCCCGACACTTTTCTAATAGAGACGTTTAATGAATTTTAATTATATTAACCTGTTTAAGCTCAGCGTTAAGTGGGGTTATTCCAAAGAGGAAACGGCGTCTCTTCCTGCAAATGACGCAACTCGGGTTGATGGGTTTCGGCTATTTGCGTTACCCGATTTACCCCCTCTTCTAATAGATGTACCTCTATTTGACGACGATCTTCGCGCCCTTGCCGCCGCTCAACCAACGATAGCTGCTCGCAGCGGTCAACCAGCGCCACTACACCGTGATGTTTCGCTTGAAGACGCTCAGCAAGCTCCCCTACCGTTGCCCAATCCCTTCCTTGGAAACCACGTAGATGTAGCAATAGCTGATACTGCAAGGGCGTTAGCCCATAGCGGCGGCAGATATCTTCACTATGGCGAAGGAAGCAACGTAATCGGTAACGGAATTGCGACAATCGCTCAAAATCGTTTTTATCAAGTGCAGCCTTTTTGCTCATTTTTCCAGTTCTCTTTGCCTCATGTTTAGCGATCACGCCCTTGACAATATAAATACCACTTCAAAAAATAGTATCACATAGTGATATAAACAGCCATTTAAGCCTGCACCATTAGGAGGAATTTAAAAATGAATGTAGTAACGTTGTTCAAATTGCCATTTAGCCATCGTGCAGGCTGGAGAGAGTTACAAGCGTCCGCCCCCTCCATTCCTTTACTAGCCTGGTTAGTGGTTTTACCCCTGTCACTCTTACCCCCGGTGATGCTCTATTTTGCGGGCACCCACTACGACGATACGTTTATGATCGGATTTGCTGAGCGAGAATGGCGGTTTATCACTACCATTATTTTTCTCGCCGAGCTGCTAAGTTTTTTTATCATGGGATGGTTGATTCATGCTGTCGTCAGTGGAACTGAAGAGCTATCCATCACTTACCAAGATGCCTATCTCATTGCTACCTTTGCACCCCTGCCTCTTTTCATCTCGTCATTGGTACTGTTAATACCCAACCTATTTTTCAACATAGCAGTGATACTGACGGCGTTGGCTATTTCTTGCAGCTTGATTTACCACGGTTTACAAGCACTCTGCACACACAAAGAATTTGATGTTATTACCATCTCAGTGACTTATACGATTATGGCAGCTAGCGCTTTAGGATGGGGCGTTTTATTGGCTGTTATTTGGGCGTATTGAAAAATGAATAATGGTCACTTCAGCATGCAGGGGCAGAAACCAAACTAGAATCAAGCATTACAACGACTAACGTTGAAAGACGGGCAATGTATGCGCGAAGCAGGGAGAGGAGCAGAATTCGCTATCACTCGCGTCTTCCTCTGCAAGCGCTGATAGCGTCAACTCCTTAATTACCGGGAGGTGTGAACGTTCGATTTGACGAGCCGCTGTTAGCAAGGTAAGTCGCCCTGTTCGTGCGTATCTCATTAAAGGCAGTAGCTTATCGGGGCATGCCCTAAGCTCACTTATGTATCGCTCAAGAAACATTGATTTACTGATTTCTTTCTGTCGATATTGACGGCATAACTCAGTGGATGGCGCGACCTCCTGGCACCAGTCATTCAGAGCAAGCGAACAACGCTTTAGTCCGCTAGGCCATAACCGATCAACCAACAGACGCGCACCATCGTGTTCATCTCCTGGCGTATATATGCGCTTAAGCTTAATTTCATATCCCATCGGCGCGTTACCCCACCCGAAGCGTTCGTGGCTTCAGTGAATAATCTTATTTGATTTTAAGATACCATCAATGGCTCCAGATACCAGTCCACTGGACGCGCACCAATCGATATGAAGATCAGTTGCTCTATCATTTCTCGTAAAAGTTATTCACTACGTTCTTTCGTACTGAAGCCAGACACTGCCCGTTGCGTCACAGCATGTTGCAATCCTTGCTGAGCGTCTATCCTGAGAGAACGATTCGAACTGACAATCTGGGTCCGACAGTTCCTATCCGAAAACCGCAGACACAAGCAAGGAGCGCGAAATGGCACTGCATTTGAAAAATTTGGAAAACCAAAGGGTGATTATCACCGGCGCCACCACGGGTATCGGCCTGGCAACTGCGCGCATGGCCGCCGAGCATGGCGCCCGTCTGGTTCTGGCGGCACGTGACGAGAATACATTGCGCGAGCTCTGTGACGAAATCAACCTCGCCGGTGGCGAGGCCGTCCACGTCGCGGTGGATGTCGGCGATAAAGCGCAAGTTCACAGGATAACGCAAACCGCCATTGATACTTTCGGCGGCTTCGATACCTGGATCAACAATGCCGGCGTATCCCTTTTCGGCAACTTGCTCGATATCGACGAAGAAGATTACCGCCGCCTGTTCGACACGACTTACTGGGGCGTCGTGTACGGTTCGCTGGAAGCGGCACGTCACCTGAGCAAGCGCCACGAAGGCTACGCCGGTGCGATCATCAACATCGGCTCGATCGCCTCGGACCAAGCCATACCCTATCAGGGCATGTATTCGGCCGCCAAGCATGCCGTCAAGGGCTTCACCGACGCCCTGCGCATGGAACTCGAACATGTCGGCGCGCCCATTTCGGTCACATTGATCAAGCCGGCCAGTATCGCAACACCCTTCCCCGAACACGCCGGCAACGTCATGGACATGGAACCGACCCTGCCGCCACCGCTCTACGACCCCCGCATCGTTGCGCGCAGTATCCTCTACTGCGCCGAACATCCCCGCCGTGACATGTACGTCGGTGGTGGCGGACGGCTCATGGCCGCGCTGGGACACTGCGCACCACGGTTGATGGACAAGATCATGTCGGCGAAGATCGTAGGACAGCAGCAGAACGATAAGCCGGAGCATCGCCGCCACTTCGCCCTGCAAGAACCGGCCACCGATATGCGCGAACGCGCCCGATACGCCAGCCACGTTTCCAAGACCAGCTTATACACCAATGCCTCGATGCACCCGGTACTGACCACGACCGTATTGGCTGGCGCATTGATCGGCGCCGTTGCCCTGGCCGGGCGGCGTTCGAAGAACTAACGCCCGATAGCGCATCGCTCCTTACGCAGGCAGCCGCCACGGTTTTATCAGTGGGCATTTAAAACAGCACAGCAAGACTAGGCGGCTGCATCTTCCGTGCACCGATCTGCTAGCGGGCAAATAAAAACCGCCAATGAACTAACTCCATAAACTTGAACACTGTAATTCCAAACCTAAGTGCGATACGTTCCCTGCTGGCGTGACTTAAAGGGGAATTTGTCGTGACGGACTACTGCCGAGAATATTCAATCCACTGCTTGGGCCCAGAAACGGCCAAGTACGCAGGGAGGTTGAAGTGGAGCGCAATGATGAAGAAAAAGTTAATAATGGGCTTGTGTCTCGTTTTATTGTCCTCTATAGCTTTCGGCCAAACAATTAGCGACTGCAGGGATCGCCAGAAGCTTACCGAAATGGCAATTGAGGTTAGAGATAGAGTTAGTGAAGGCGAATCAAAGGATAGCCTATTGATGTGGGCTGGCAATGTTGCAGCGCCAGGATTACAGGCGGCTGCGTATAAAGCCGTTGAAGCCTTTACCTTTAGACCACCCTCCAAAAGCGTTCCCCGAGTCGTAACGGTTATGGGCTTTCTGTGCAGTAAAACGTACAGACCATGATCCGTTTTTTAGTAAACGATGAAGCGACCTCATCAAAAAACTCCGGTCGGGTGCCACCTATATATCACCTAGAACTTTTCCAAACAAAAACGGCCACTGTAGCAATTAGCTAAGTGACCGTTTTATATATTCTTTTGGTCGGAGCGACAGGATTCGAACCTGCGACCTTTGCAACCCCATTTTCGCGCCCTCAACACAGTAACCCATTGATTATAAATATAAAATTCTCTATTTGAACATCAGCCAATAAGGCTAAATCGCTCTATAAATATCAACAGGTTGCGCCATAGTTTTCATTTGATATTTTTGGTTTTCTGATACCTTTCTTCGATTCAGATGCTTATATTGGTTAGTTTATTCTTCGACCTAGCTGCGACCTCTTAAGCTCCTTTCTACGTAATGCGATACATGGCATAGCAAATTGGCGGCGCAGTTCATTGGGTTGCAAACTCGGGCGGCTTCGCTAGAATCGGAATTTCTATTCACGCCGTGAGGCGCTAACCAGGAAAACTTCAGTGAACACTTCTACTTTTACCCCCCTTACTGAAATGCGGCCTAGCTTAGGCTTATATGTTGTTATTGTTACTCTTCGAGACGTAGCAGGCAAAGCCACACCTCAGTCAAGAATGCACCGTGCCTTCGTTAACCACGATGGCAGTTTCACCATATCACCACGAAACGGTGCCACCTTACCATTCAGTTACGGCGAAAAGGTTTACCGCTGGAAAGACTGCGACTGGCCTGACTTGTGCTAAAACAGACGGCCCGGCCTAAGAAAGGCCGGTGTTCCGTTTTCTCACTTAAATCCAAAAAAATTACGCTCAGCCAAGTCCTATGGCTTTAAATGCCAACCATGACCCTCTTGCAAAAAGGTAATACCCACCAAACACAAAGAGCACTGCAGCAACATGCCCGCTGCGTCCTACCCTATGGGCGATACTTCCGAATTCACCTGCATAACCGGCCTGCGAAAAGTAAGTTGCTCCCGCTGCCATTGCTGAAGAAAGAACGCCAAAGATATAGCAGAGAAGCGCAGCGGCAAGAGCATCTAATGTGGGCTGTGCATTTGTGCCTCCCCATATTTTTCCGATAAAGGCTAGCAAGGCCACAGAAGCGCCGCCATTGATGAGCAGTGCACTTTTCAAAGCCGATTGCCCTACTGTTACGACAGAGCGTAGCATTTCCAAGTTCGTCTCATGGCGTTGCTGGCTTGAGGAGACCCAAGCTGAGAGATGAGCACGATACTCTTCTAAAGCCGCTTCGCCAGCAGCGACATCATCTGGCGTCTTGCCAACTAAACCATGCAGTTCGTTTGCAAAGGCTTCAAGATTTTCTATCGGAACATGCTCTACGCCATTCGCTTTCGTGGCTGCTATTGAGCTCTTGAATATTTCAATGACTTCAGAAGACTTCATCAGAACCTTAATATCGTTGGAGTGATTCGTTATTCTCCGCAATTTTCCTTTTAATCGCCAAGCTAGCACGCTGCCTAGAGATCGCTTGCAACCTAAACCAGGATTCCAACCTGAGGCATACTGATTAGTGGCACCAGCTTCTGCGTGTAGCGCCCAGCCTTGCTATGGCAGCATGGCCGTTCATGAAATCGCAGCGGCGTACTATAGTGATACATTCACAGCTAAGATCAGTGAATGCTACCCATAATCGGGCTGATTCTGCGACCAGTTGATAGCTACGCCGGATTAATCAACTCCTCGCCCTGCCCCTCAGCCGGCTTATTCACCGCCGTACTCACAGCCCAATGCTCAATTAGATCGGCATCGATGTGATGAACTAGGCTGCGAATGGCTTCCCGATCTGTCACATCAGGTGCCAGCCAGTGCTCCAAACTGTCGTCATCCAGTATCAACGGCATACGATCGTGTACTTCCTCAGCGCTACCTCGTGCTGGCTCAGTGACGATCGCACACCCTAAGCTGCCGTCTTCACGCTCAGCGAATATCCCAGCAAAGTACAGCGGCTCCCGGTCAGCCCTGCATATGTAGTGCGGCTGCTTGGGCTTTGAGTCTTTTATCCACTCATACCACCCGTCCGCGGGGATTAAGCAACGGTGCCGAGCAAAAGCCGATTTGAAGTAGCCATTCGTAGCAACGGTTTCTACCCGGGCATTAATTGGCTGATTGCCGTTGCCTTTTGCCCATTTAGGGCGATACCCCCACCACATTTCATCAATGATCGGCGCCTCGTTTTCTGACGCTTGGTGCACGGCTGCGATCCAAGTTCCAGGCGCAACGTTGTAGCGTTGCCTTACCTTTTGCTCAGGCACAGCCGCGCCGACCTTGTTGGCCAGCCGATCTAACGGGGTGAATAACGCGAATCGTCCACACATGAACGCAGCATAGCCGATAATTTTAGGATCGCGTAACCCAAAGCAAAACAGCACATTACGACCAGCGTACAACCAACGGACAAATAAAAGCACTTGCGATCAACGATGCTCATCACTTATCGTCCTCCTCGTTACTGTATATATCACCAGTCATTCAAGGAGGCGCTAATGTCAAAATCTTACGAGCAGTTAGTCAAACGAGTACAGCGTATTATCGGCAGCCCTGGAGCTCAGTCAAAACAGTGTGCAGAGATCCACCGTCAGCCCGACGATACCGACGATGACTGGGCGCAAATGCTGTCGGATCTAGGCACTGTCGAGAATGTGACGTTGATACCGCTTGATGACGCTGCCGAGCATATCCGTCTGCGCTGGAATCCTGACGAGAGCATGGCATGAGTATGCACCTTTCTATTCTGGGCCGCGTCGATACCACTGCCCCACCGCTTAAGCTGCCATTAGCCGCGGGCGAAGTGCGCACCGGTTTCCCTTCGCCGGCGGATGATTATCTGGAAGCTGAGTTAGATCTTGTCGCTCACCTAATTCAGCACCCCAGCGCTACGTATTTTCTAAGAGCCAAAGGCACATCAATGACCGGCGCAGGCATCTATGACGGTGACTTACTCATTGTCGATCGCTCGCTTAAGCCAAAGCCGGGGCACATCATTATCATGAGCGTCGATGGCGAGCTCACGTGCAAGCGTTACGACGTGATTGGCAACCGTCACTACCTGTTCGCCGCGAATCCTGAATTTCGGCCAATCCCGCTTGAAGGCCGTGAATGCCAAGTTTGGGGCGTGGTCACGCATAACATTCATTCTTTAGCGCCTGGGTTCACCGTATGATTGCTCTCGTTGATTGCAATAATTTTTATGTGTCATGCGAGCGTGTGTTCAACCCGAAGTTGGAAGGCCGCCCTGTTGGCGTGATGTCGAATAATGATGGCTGTGTCGTCGCCAGGTCAGCAGAAATAAAGCAATTGGGCGTGCCGATGGGAATGCCCGCGCATCAGATAGATCCGCACATCCGCCGCCAGTGCATTCTGCTGAGCTCAAACTATGCGCTGTACGGAGATATGAGCCGCCGCGTGACCGACGTACTCTCACAGCACACCCCGCACGTGGACGTTTATTCAATCGACGAATCATTTCTAGGCTTTGAGGGTTTCGAACCTGACACGCTCGAGGAGCGATGCCAAGAAATGCGGCACCAAGTGCGCCGCGATACCGGCATACCCGTTAGCGTTGGACTTAGCACCTCTAAAACGCTGGCTAAAATAGCTAATCATAGGGCTAAAAAAGAAAGCCATTTTAACGGCGTGGCCATCATGCATCCGCGCAGCGATGATACAAAAGCCTTCCTGCAGCAGTTGCCGGTCACCGAGATTTGGGGTATTGCCGGCCGCAGTGCTGCCCGCCTGAACACACTGGGCATTGAGACAGCCTGGCAGCTGAGGGAAGCCGCGCCCAAGCATCTAAGAAAACATTTTAGCGTCGTGATGGAGCGGATCGTTTATGAGCTCCGGGGTGAAGACTGCATCTCGCTTGATGATATGGCGCAGCCTAAACAACAGATAATGGTATCCCGCAGCTTTGGTCGCCTCACAAACAACAAAGCGGATCTGCATGAGGCGGTCCGAGTGCATGCCTCCCGCGCTGGTGAAAAACTACGCAAGCAAAAGAGCTTAGCCCAAGCGATCATGGTATTTGTACGAACGAACAAATTCAGGCAGGACCTGCCCAGCCACAACAAATCTTTGGTGGTACCGTTACCCCACCCGACTGACGACAGCCGTGAGCTGGTTCGTGCTGCGATCGCTGGGCTTGATCGGATATTCAAAGAAGGAATCTGGTTCCAAAAATGCGGCCTGATGCTCATGGATCTCTGCGACCACGATAATGAGCAGCTGGGGCTCTTGGCTGAGCCGGTGAGCGATGAGCAGCGGGAACGCAATGAAAGACTAATGGCGACGCTGGATAAGCTGAACCGTGAACATGGGAAGAACACGGTCAGGCTGGGGATGCCGAGGAAGATCAACGCATGGGAATTACGTTGTGAACACCGCACGCCTCGGTACACGACGCGCTGGGACGAATTAGCATGCGTCAATACATAGTCATCACTATGCCGCTTCATTCAGAAAATGTAGGTAAAGGGGCTCGAACTCACCCGCTACCTTTAGCGCTTCCCAATCGGAAATAGCCACATCGTTTCTATCAGCGACTAACAAGCCGTCCCCGCGAAGTGCCTGGAGCACTCTGTTCATGTGAACGGGCGTCATGCCGGTTGCATCCGCCAGCTCAGCCTGGCTGGCAGGCATCGCAAACTTGTTTCCTTTGACCAAATCTACCGCTTTCAAGCGCACCATCAGCTCACAGATAAGATGGGCGATGCGGGCGTAGCCCTCGCGCTGGCCATTATTGACCAGCCACTCTCGATAAATGGAGGCCTGCACGAGCGTTTCACGCCAAAAGGCAGCGGTGAGCCGTGGGTAGCTTTCGCATAAGCGCCGCAAATCATCATGCTCAATATAGCCAAGTTTGCAGGAGCTGAGTGAAGCAATATTAATATCCAGAACTTGCAGATGGAGGCTTTGCAAATCCGGCATATCACCTGGTATGTGAAGGGCTAGTATTTGGCGTTTACCTTGAATCGTGTCCTTATAGACATATGCAAACCCCTCTAGAACTATGCAGCAATGTGAAGGCCGATCACCAATGTTAACGATGCTTTGATGAGCTTTATGTTCTTTTATCTTGATGGGCAGATCTTTAATGGCCTGCTTCTCTTCCTCTGATAGCGAAAAAATGCTTTCCAGCTTGCGGATCAATAGGCCGCTGGGGGTGTAAAGTTCAGACGACATAGCGGACTCCATGGGTAAAGAAAAGCAGCTGGCGGCTAACTTTAACTGATTAACCCGTTAATTTAAGGAGACCAATAATGAACCCCATAAAAGTTAATTCATAGGGCTAACTAGCAGACATGAAGGAGGAAGGGAGGGAAGCCGCTTGGCTTAAGAGGGTACCGTCCATGGCCAGCCTGAATCCTACTTTACCATTAGCCTTCCTTGGCGTGACGCGTTCGTCATGCTAATAGCGGCGTCCCTGGCGTCACACCTTCACCGTAACAGCTACTGCCAACGGCATTTGTAAGACATCACTGATAATTTTGTAAGTGGTTTCTTACATAAAATAAAAACGCCCCATTCAAGGGGCGTCTTATGACGACTGGCTTGTGGCCGCTCATCCTGAGCGAATTTCTGTTTTACGTGCAGTTCACTGCAGCCAATAACACCATTTTAATTGGGGAGTACTAGGAAAACAATTCTTTTGTTAATTTAATAGTACTAATAATAACATAGACTATAAATGGATAACTCAGTTAATAGCGCTGTATAAAGTTAAGTATCTGCATTGTTCTAAGGCACAAAAAAACGCCCCCTATGGGGGCGTCTTAAGACTCTTTTGCCTTCCTGGCTTGTGGCCGCCCTTCCTGAGCGTGACATCCGTTTCTACAGCAGCTCTCCTGCCACCGACACGTTTACCCTAGTTCATCAGATACATCGGGTCAACTTTAGTCGCCTAACCTACAGGCACAAAAAACCGCCTGCAGCCGTGTGCAGTCCGGCTCGGGATGCCGAGGAAGATGAACGCATGGGAATAGCGTTGCGAGCACCGGACGCCGCGCTACACAACAAAGTGGAATGAACTGCCAATTGCTAAATCATAGAGAGCCTTCCCTGGCAGGTCTAGCTCCCTCCTTTTAGTTTAGCAGCTTCTAGCGGGAAGCCTGGTTCATTCAACTAAATGCTTGGCAGAAGTAAATCAGCACGCAGGTGCGAAAAAGCACGATGCGGCCAGAGCTCCCACGCGCTATGCTCTTGGATAGCAAGCCAGATTAATAAGACCAACGAAGGTCGGGGGGAGGTTATGTCACGAACGATAGCCGTAAAGAATGCCGACGGGGGCGATGATTATGTAGTTGCCGAAATCAGACCAGTGCACCACCTACACCACCGGCCTTTATCTGGAAAGGATGCCAGCACTGTTAGCTTTTATCTTTCCACCGGCCAGGTGCTTAATCACGTGGCAGAAGAGCGCTTCGAAAACCCCATGACAGAAGAATCCTACTATGCCGTAAATGATGAGGACATTGAATGGCTGCTCAGCTTGCAGTCAAATGATGCTGATAATAATTAACCGTAGATGCCGTCCCTGGCACTCATGATTCCTTTCGCTACTCCAATCTTCCTTGAGTGACGTGTTCGTCATGCTAATAGCGGCGTCCCTGGCGTCACACCTTCACACTAGCAGCGTGTTCGCAGTGGTTATGTAAGAGATCGCTGACTTTTTTGTAAGAGATTTCTTACATCACAGACTTATGCATTTCATTAGAATCACCCACAGCTAATCTTTCAATTGACGACACATAGTCCACGAATGGAGGATATCGAAAATTACTCAATGTCATCGGGCCACTCCCCATTACACCCCTTCTCAAGTACCAAGCTGCCTCTGCTTTCCGTGTACGTGATCGATCTACCTTTTTGCGCGATACCGTCCCATCCGCCCTCATCCTCATAACCAACCTCCAGAACGGGTAGAGGATCGCTCATGACAGGGATACCGTTTGCGTCTATTGGCCCCTGCCCCCAATCAAGCCAAGCGGTGCCTCTTTGGACAGTGCCGCTCGTATCGATGATGTCGGAGGATGCGTACCATCGACCACCCGCAAACTCGGAACGGGCAGGAGGCGAAAGCGATCCCATTAGCTCGCCCTCAGTCTTCCTGCTGTCTTCCGAGTAAAATAGCTCCGTCACCACCTCTCTACGGAGCACATCTGCTTCGTCTGGCAAGCCGTCCAGCCGATAACTGCCATCGGGCGCTTTGATAACGCCGCCGCTGTATACGACCTCGCTACCGCTTTCATCGGTAACTCGCCACTCAGTGGCAGCGCCGCCGGAAATTGCTAAATCACCATAGAGTGATTGAACCTGCCAGAGCGCGCTTTCGTCGCGGTATATCGCCAGCACTTCAGGGGTACAGCAAACCTTGGGGTGCTGCTCAAAACCCACTACTACCGGCCCCTCTACATTGCCCGCAAAGGCCACAAGGACCTTATCTCCTTCTTCAAAGGCACCGCCGTTGCAGTCCATATATAAAATCGGCACATTGCTGTAATTCGCCTGCGCATTAACGCCCAGCCCCTGCTGGCTGCTGGTGGCGGCATCCAACGTGATCGAGCAGGTATCACCGTCCAGACGGGTAATGGTGGCCGTGCGGAAGGTAGGTCGCCACTTCTGCCAGCCGGGCAGCATGGCTAAGTTGTAGAAGGTGGCCGCTGGCGTGCTGGCCAACGTGGGTTGCATGGCTCCATCAGCCGCGACGCTCCAGGCATTACCTTCAAAACCCGGTTTGATGATGATATTGCCCATTTCACCGGGCACTTCCGCCGTAGCGACTTCACCACTCAAGTCTTCTGTGTAGTCCGCGCACCAGGCCTGCATCTGGCGCAGTGGAGGCAAGGCGTTAATGCGAGCAACCAGAGCTTCATCAATGGCGATACGCAGCTCTGTGGTGCGTTGCTCTGCTTGCAGCGCATCGCGCTGGCTCGCCGCTTCAAGAAGGACGCGGGAGAATACATCAAGGTTGACGCTGGACTGCCCTTGTTCTGCTATTTCCTGCTGGTATTGGTTAATGGCAGCATTCTGCTCGGCGGCGGCTTGATTAACAATTGCCTGGGCAGACGCGATGCGTTGTTCCAGGACCGAGGTGTTAGCCCGTAGCGCCTGAATCCGCGCTTCGGCTTCCTGTTTAGCAAACTCCGCACGCTCACGGGCTTCGATAATTTCTATCGTGTAACGCCCTTCGCCATGCGCTTCTAGTATCCGTGCCTTACCCATTGCCTACCTCGATCACTTCCATGGCCGCGCTGGAGGCATTAACAAAGTACTGGATCTGCTCCACGTGAAAGCTCTCACCGTTGGCGTCAACAGCGTAGTTGTCAGGCCGTAGCAACAGATCGACGTTACAGCGCACCCGGCGCGCGCCTTGATTGATCGAGCGGGTTTGTACGCCCTGCAATACGCGTTCACGGGGTTCGGCTTGCGGGAAGTCGCCATAGCCGCTGAGCGTCAACGTAAACCGCGTCGGGCCTTCGTCGCTCCTGATTTGCTCCAGCGGTGCCAGGGCGATCGTTTCCAGACCGTCATACTCATCCACGCTGGGGTAGTAGTAACCCAGCTGTACCTGCATCAGCGTACCGTACTCCAATGCAGGTAATACGCTGTCACCGGCGGGCACTATGGCTTGCAGAAAGGATTTTCCGGTGCGCCGCATGGTCGCCTGAAACGATGACATTGGCACATGCGAGTCATCAATCAACAGCAGATACACCTCTACCCGCTCAAGTGGGTCAAACAACGCACCTTGAGGGCCATCGCCACAACCAACAACCAGGGTGCCGCCGCTGGCATTGAGGGCCCAACTGCCTAATGGCGCGCTATTCAGCGCGCTCCCAGGTAAGCGCTTGACGATAGGAACGCAATCAACGGCAGTCACCGGCAGGGGCGCGGCCAGTGCCCTGCTGTTGAGCGGGTCGGTGTTCAGCATGGGTTAAATCTCCATGACGTAGCCGCGCACTACCACTTTGGCTGACAGTGCTCCAGTACCTGCAGTGGCTACAGACACCCGTAGCGCCGTAACGCCGTCGCTTATTAGCGGCTCAAACGTCTCACGCCCGCCTATGCTAGCTTTACTAACAATCGTGGCTGCCAGGTAATCAGCGGGGGCTGTATCATCAGGGCCAATCTGAATTTCCGGCGCTCCTCCAGCGCTGTCAGCATCGATGATAACCAGGTCGAAGGCGTCGATAAAAAGCATGCTGCTACTCGGCAGCTCTAAAGTTGCGGTGGCGTTATCATCGATTAGGCTCATAACTTCGGTCGCGATAACGACCTGCATAGCGGATTGCCGAGTCGCTGTTGGCGGTGGGCCTGCATTGACCCCTTCTGGTTCGTAGGCCAAGGGCAAGTAGCTAAGCGCATTCACTTGCAAGCCACCAGTGATGGTAGTTGTGGCGCTACGGCCGAGAGCAATGCTGTACGGGGGTTGGGCCTTAGCGCCCGCACCTACTGCTACCGTTTCTGGGGCCGAGCAAGAAGACCCAGCCCCAAGTGATATAGCCTGTGGGGGGGCCGCGCTGGTCTCAAATCCAATAGCAATTGACTCTTCACTTTGGGCTCCGGCGTTCTTACCAAGAGCAATGGAATGAGGGGCTGTTGCGGTAGACTCGTCGCCTATCGCAATTGCGTAGGTTCCATAGCACTTCCCCCCTAGTGCAAACGATTTTTCTCCGCCTGTATAAGAGCCGTCTCCCATGGCTATTGAAAATAATCCATAAGCCTGACCACCTAAAAAGGTAATGGTGTTATGGCTGCTAGAGTACGAGCCTACGCCGAATGAGAAGGAGTTATCCCCGTAGGCTTGGCCACCGCCAGCAGCAAAAGCATTCTCTCCATATGACTGGCTCTGGGAGCCGATTGCGACGGCACCTTCCTCATGAGCAGAGCCGCCTGCTATCGCTGTCGCTCGCACAGCACTCGCTACAGCTCCATTACCAACGGCTAAACTCAGTCCTCTATTGGCTTGAGCGCCAGGGCCAATAGCCACAGCACCCACGCCATTGGCCTGGGCAGCACTAACCAGCACCAGGTCACCGCCTGATTCAAGCGCAGCGTACATCCTACCGCCTATTGCGACGGCAGCATCGCTTGTTGCGTAGGATTCGCTTCCTAATGCCAGCGCCCCAGGTGCCACCGCCTGGGAGGGGCCAACGGTCTGATCTTCATGCTCGTAGGCACTGCCGAGTGCAATCGCACCTGCAGTGCCTGTTGGCATAGTACCCGCAATCCCTTGGAGCATTTGTTGGAGAGGCGCGGCTGTTAACCTCGCTTCTACCCTATCCCCTGCTGAAAACCCTTGCCGCTCAGTCCCCTCTTTTTCACGCTCAATCGTCACCACACTCTCGGCCACTGCCGTGGCATACACTACTTCCCGTTTGGTTTCATTCCCCTGCGTATCGACAACGAACAGCGTCAGCGCTACGGCGTCCGCGTCTTCCAGCGCCGTGGCGATTGCCTCCGCGCCTGTTGAAAGCTCAATCTCAGTCGCGTCATCGGTTACCGGTGTTGCCAGCTGTGCAGCGAAGTTATTCAGGAATCCAAAGCGCATGTCACGCCTCCTCGGCAATTAGAATAGTGAGTTCCTGACGGCGCTCGGCATACTCACTCGGTACGCCGATATAACAACCATCGGGAATGGATAGCGTGACCCGGGCATGGAGGCGCACCATCCGGCGGGCCTGATCAACAAGCTCCCGCGGCAAGCCGCTAAACGATAGCGTGACGGTTCGATCGCCAGCGCTATGGCCACGATTGGTGATCGCCACGCCACCATCCAGGGTGCTGACCCGGCTAACACGGCGGCTAACATCGCCTAGCGTGGTGCCCGCACGATGCGGCAACAGCATGGCCCCGCGCGGGTCATAACCACGCGAGGCTAATCCAATTAGGTACATAGGGGTTCTCGCCAGAGGGGCTTAACGATAGAAGGGAGTAACGTGAAGGTCCGAGCGCTAGAAGGTCTTACAGGCCAAGCAGGAATTCAGCGCCTTCGGCATTGGCGCGCATCTGAATTTTTTCTAGCACCTGCCACATGATCATCTCTAGCGCGGGCTCCAGGCCGTCCGAGCTAATCTTGATCAGCCCATCGCCGTTTTGAAGCGCCTGCGTGCGGGCACGCATCTGCTCAACTTGAGCCTCAATTAACCGGCCCTGCTGGTCCGCAGCTTGTTCCTGAATTTGCAGCTGTTGCTCGATCGCATCTTGAGCAAGCCACTGCTCGTGAAAGTTCAGCCCGTCACCGCCCAGCGTCTCAAACATACTGGCGGCGGCTTCGCCGGTGCTGGAAATAGTGGTACTGGTAGCATTGAGGATCGCTTCCACTTTCTTGGCGTCGGATTCCATTTGGGCGATTTTGAAATCAACCGCGAACTCCATGCTCTTGATGCGCTCATTGCTAGCCAGCTCTTCCAGTGCGATCGTTTGATTCAGCACCGCCTGACGGGCTTTGAGTATGGCGTCTTCGCTGCTCAACACCTCGCCAGCCAACGCCTCCTGGCCTTGTGCCGCTTGCTCGCTGCTCTCTTTTAGTTCCAACAGCGCGCCTGTCAGGCTGCGATACTGCTGCTCATCAATATCGCCTTGATTGAAGGCGTCTTGCACCCTGACCAGTGCGTCGCGGATCTCTTCGCTGGTGGCGACAATCGACGCTTCGCCGCTGCTAAGCGCGGCAGCCGCTTCTGAGAGGGTGCCGGGTAGATCAGCAATCTGATCAACCAAGGGGCTATCGATCGCCGAAAGCCCCTCCCTTAACTGCTGACTCGCGTCGGCTACGGCAATCGCAGTTTCAATCGCGGCATCAGACAGCCGCTTAATATTGTCGCTACTTTCACCGCCCATACGCTGTGCCGCGTTGGCAACAGCTAAAGCCGCGGCCTCTGCCTCGGTACCGACAATCGCAAAATCTGCGGCCGCTTCTTCTCCCCACCCAAAGTGTTGGCGTAGCGACTCATACCCGGCCAGCAGGTTTTCCACATTGAACAGGGAGAATTCATCACCCTGTATGTTTTCAATATCCGCTAAATCCTGCTCAATTTTCGATGCCAGCGTGATGGGCTGTTCATTAAACGCATTAACTTTCTCCATCAGATCATCAATGGCGGAATACGCAAGCCAGACCGCTCCCGCTGGGCCAGCTATCTTGCCTAATGACGTGACAAAGCCACCTACTGCCCTGGTGGCCACCGGCACAGCGCCACTGGATCCACCCAGCGCTTTCAGCAGTGTTACCAACCCGCCAAGCCCCGCGAGGATGCCGGACGCCGCAACGGATACACCGCCAATCGCACCACCCAATGCCACCATCTCAGGGTCAAGCTGAGCCACCCACTGAACTAACTCAGCCAAGGTTTCCATAAAGGGAACAAGCTGCTCGATCGCGCCAGCGGTGAACTCACCCAGCAAATGAACACCACTGCCTAACGTCTCAATAACACTTACCAGGCCCTCGGCGGTACTTAAATCAGCATTATCAAACAATTCCGCCACCGCATCGCGCACAGCCTCAAAACCGCCCACAAAGCCAGATAGGTCGGCGGCCTCCAGGGCAGCGGGCAGGTTCTCAGCGGCATCAAGTAGCGATTGCTCAAGGGAGCGCATCACCCCTTCGATTAAGTCGACAAACTGCTGCAGCTGGCCATCGCTGACGCTGGCACCAATGCTGTTGAAGATTGCGGCAATGGCCTGTTGGATGCCGCCAAACTCATCCAGTAGCGGGTCACCTATCGCAATCAGCAGGCTTTCAAACGCATTGCTGATCCGCTGATTGTTGTTCTCAACGGTGTCTGCCATCTTCGCGTAGGCGTCTTCCGTGGCCCCCGCACTATTGGCCATGGCATCCAGGTTGTCAGCAAAGCGCTCCGCGCCGGTACCGGTTAACCCCAGCGCACCGTTGAGTGCTTCGCTACCGGAAAACAGCTTCGCCATACTTTCGACATTGCCGCCGGTGGCCTCTTCCACTTCGCGCAGCACGCCTTCTAGCCCTTTGCTCTCCAGGGCCGTGGCGTTGAACTCGATGCCCAGTTCTTGCGCATATTTCAGCGCGCCCTGAGTCGGACTGATGATGGAAGAAATGGCCGCGCGGATCTGGGTAATGGCTTGGCTGGTAGGCGCGCCCGATGCGGTTATGGTGGCAATAGCGGCAGAGAGCACATCGAACTCAACGCCACCTGCGGCAGCGGTGCCGGTTACTTGAGCAAGCGAGGCGCTTAACTCAGGCAGTGTGGTCTGGCCGCTGCGCACGGTTTGGAACAGCAAGTCGCTATAACGCTCAGCGTCGTCCATGCCATCGCCATAGGCGTTTAGCGTGGAAACCAGCACAGTCAGAGAGCTATCAAGATCGCCCTTACCGGCCACTGCCAATTGCTCAGCCTGGCGCACGGCATCCAGTGATTGTGTGTACTCCACGCCAGCGGAAATCGCGCCATAAACTGAAGCATTGATTTGCTCATATGACTGGGTGCTGTCGCGGCCATAGGCCAGGATATCGCCGCGCAGACGGTCCAGGCTTTCGCCGGTATCATCCACCAGCGTGGTGGCCTCTTTGAACTGGGCATCGAAGTCACCCGCCATTTTGACGGCCAACGCGGTGGCAGCAACTCCACCAGCCAGTAGAGCAGCCTCAAACTTGAGCAGCCCCATAGTGGCATTGGCGATAGGATCAACAACGCCTTGTGCCGAACCGACAATGCTATCCAGGCGTTTTGTGGCGCTATCTACACCGGCGCCCATCTGGTCAACGCCTTCAAAGATGATGGCAACGGATCGTTCCAGGTCAGCCATCGGACACCTCACTCAAATTGCAGGCATAAAAAAACCCGCCGAAGCGGGTTTATTCAATAACTAATGATTACTTATCCTGTCGGTGCCTTTGTATTGGCACAATTTCAGCTGTTTTTTCTGTAGATAACATATCAAAACCTATTTGCTCAGGCTCAGGGGTAATATCAAATAGTGATTTAACCTTTAAACCGATACTTTCAGCTTTTTTCAGCATTTTTTTATCATGAGTCCAAAGCTCGTCTGCTTGGTGAGCGACGCAGATAGCGATAATTTGACGGTCAAAGCTAATTTTTTTCTTGTCATCTTCTGAAGAAACTACCTGTTTCAATTCAGAATTATTAACTAAGCGAGCACATTCAATAGCGCTAATAGGGTCAAATGAAATGAGTTCTAAACAAGCAGTATTATTAATTACCTGAAGATATTCGTGGTGTAAATGTTCGTCTATACGCACAAGAATTTCTGAAAATGCAGGAGCTGGAATAATAATTCTGTCACTACGCTCTTTCATCAAATCCAAAAGCCCCTCTGCACGTCGCTCGGGCCTATCAACCAGCTGGTTGGTACGCGGACAGAAGAGATCGTTTCGACCACCTTGTTTAAGGATTTGCATAAGGACATTGGCGTCTACGACTATCCGCACACTAACTCCTGTTATCCAGTATGTCAGTATGGATACCTTTATTTTTCGGAAGCTTTAAGCCACCTAGGCGTTTCAGGTTCTCGAAAGCTTTCTTGGCGTCCACATTCTCAATAACTTGATAACTCACGATATAGATTTTACGCAAAGACCAGCCGCCATCAGGCTGCTCAACCCACTCTCCGTCACCCTGAGCATGGATATGCTTGAAGAGGTCACCCCCTAACTGACGAGCCAAGTCCTGCCCTGTTTCTCCAATAATGGTTTTACCATCAAGGTCTTCTAAACGTACAGGGATACTGTCATCTTTCCCACCCACAGAATACAAGCGCCCTTTAACTGAGCAAGCCATATTCTGCGTCAGAAGCTGATTTTCTTCTCTGTTGCGCTGTGAAGGTAAGGCAATTATTTTGTTACTGCCAGCATATACATCAGCCTTATAACCATCTTTATCAATCTGGTTTAAAAGAGATTCATATGCATCCATATATACCTTTGGGGCTTTACCTTCATACGCTTGCTTAAGATGCTGCAATGCCATCGGATAATCTTTCTCATCGAGGGCGATTTTTAGACACGCACACCCCTTCTCAACAGCCTGCAGGTGTTTAACCTCCTTACCACCGTAAAGCTTGTCAAGATACTGCAGGTACTTTGAAAGGCTGCCAATCGGCAGCGTCTCAGGATCTGTACCATGTAATTTTAGGGTTAGGTGTTTCATGAGCTACGAAATAAAGCGCCTGCAATTGGGTTGGGCCAGTTATGAACGCAAAATAGCGCATCAACACAACAGACTCAAAAATAATATGCTGTACACAACATCATTTTTTGTGAAAATTAGCAATACATTCATGCATTGAAGCTCGGCTTTCGTTGTTCGAAATAAAGCCCCCAGAGGTCGCTTTCCAGCTCAGTAAGCATCGCCAGGGGGAACAGGTCTGGCCTCACGCGAAACAGGAATTCGCCCTTCAGGTCGCAGAGCTGGAGGGCGATTTGGATATCGGGCTGCCTGAAGAGCGCTTGGGCTTTCCCGGCTCGCTGCCAAGGCCGGTCAGCTGAGTGATTTTGGTGGTCAGCTCCCAAAACTCGATGGGAAAGGCTTCCGCCAGCTTCACCGCCAGTTGATGGCTGCACTCGGGCGCCACACTGCCGATGACCAGCATTTCAATACGCCGCGCCAAATCATCCGGCACGCTGTCGCCGGCGCCGATCAGTTCACGTACTGCATCGGTTACTTTGGCGTCTTTTTGTGACAGTAAGCCTTCCGCGATAGCATTGCGATTACGGTTGCGGGCCTGTGCTTCATTAACGCTGGCCAACTCTGCACCGCTCAAGCCGCGCACGCGCCACGTTGGGGTTTCATCTTCCTTAACGCCTTTGAACCAATCACGTAGGTCGGACACCGGCACATCCTCTTCACGGCGCTTAAAGCTGGCACCGGTGAAGCGGCTCACATCAAATTCCATGGCATCACCTTAAAAAAGTGCTGTTTTGAAAAACTATGAAAGCCTGCCTTGGCAGGCTTTATGGCAAACACGTTTAGCCTTCAAAATCGACGGTGGCTTGCTCAGCCGATACCGTGCAGCTGATATTCACATGGTCACCCGCCGGATACGTGCGCCCGATACCGAGAATGCCCTGGGTAAGTGAGAACGGTGCCCGGTGGCGGTTCTGATACCAGCGAAACCACAGCCGATTGTTTTTAAGTCGAACCAGCGGATCAGTGGCATCCCCCTCGCCGTAGTAGGTGAAGCTCGCCTGCCCAAGGGTTTGTGAAACACTGCCCAGCGTGCCGTTATAGATCTGCGTCGAGTTGGTAGAATGGGAGGTCTCCGCGGGCACCCAGTTACTCGCCCGGGGAATTTCGGCAAAGATCGGCGTATAGCCCCGCACACTGACCCGCTTGGGCAAACTCCCTGTATGAATCCTGGGCAGTTCCGCTGCGAAGTGGACTTCCCCGCTGGCGGGATCGGTTTGCCAAACAGGGCTGTCGTAGCGCTCCTGATGGTTGCCGACGACCTGGTAAATGTCAGTATCGTTCACGGGGGCAGCGCTGCTGCTGGCAAGACGCACCTGGCCAATCTCGATAGAATCCACGGGAATGAACGCTGGCCCGCCCGGTTCGCCGCGTTGTTCGCTGAAGGTAGCGCCCTCGGCGCCAGCCACGGCCACGAGCGCGCCGCTGTTATCCACCGTAATACTGGTAATCACGTGGGTTTCAGTGGAGGCGCGCTCAATGGCCACATCCGCACTGGCCACATGCACCAGGCCATCGCTGGCAGCACCTTCTGCAGTCGGCATGTAAGCGGTCAGTGCGGCCACCGTCACGCTGTCATTGCCGTTACCGGCGCGGATCTGCCCACCGGTCGCCAGCCCCCAGGGGCGAACCTCCGCTTCAAAGCCAGCGCGGCCACTCCAAGGGGCGAACGTCGCTTCAAAGAGGGTGGCATCGCCCATGTCGGATAGATGCTCCCAATCGTTAAAGGATTGGCCGGACTCATATTCCAGTTTAGGGTTATCGGTGATCGCCACGGGGCGCCCTCCTATGTTGCTTGGACAAAAGCCCGGCATACGGGCATAAAAAAACCCGCACGCGGCGGGCTATATCAGAAATTCAGAGCCTACTGGCTATAAGGATCCCCAACGGCATGCGACCAACGCACTGCCAGAATCAGATCCACACCAATAATGTCGCTGCCCTCTTCGGGGTAATAGATCGTACCGCCGGTATAGGCGATGTCTTCGCATAGACCATCCAACGTGCGATCACTGCCGGTGGTGGTAGCGATAAGCTCGGCCAGGATGGTATTGCCCTGGGTGCTCCATTGCCGGTGGTCGCGGTCAGCCTGGTGCACGGTTTCAACGGTGATTTCCGTTGTCACGCTCACACCACCGTACCGGTTGCGCTCCACTAAGCCGTCGCTACCATCCCAAAGACTTCGCGCAGGCAAGGTATCGATGATGCTGTTTGCTCGCTCGGCACTTAGCCGCTCTGCGAGTGCTGCGATGATCTGCTCTCTGATAGGGGTCATATCATTGTCGATTGAGTAGTCGTTCCGCTTCATAACCCATGCGCTGCATTAAGCGATTGCCGCTGGGCGCCTGCAGGTCGTCTTTTACATCACTAAACACCTGGCTGGTAGAGGGGCCGTAAAGCACTTTGATGCCTTCACTGCGCCCCAGGCCAGGGCCGTATTGGGTACGAATAGCGATAGCCTGCACGCCATTGGCGAACCGGATAAAAAAAGCGCCCGGCATGCGTTTCTTACCGCCGCTTGGTTTCACCTGCACACCTGCCCCACCCGCTTTATAGGCGCGGTGTGGGTAGCGCGTCAGCAGCGTTCCCCGCGTGGGTGTGCGGATCGCGCCGTTCAAACTATTAACGGTGGCCCGCTTAACGGTCAGCTTGTCGCGCACGTAGCCCGCCTTGAGCTTCACCTGCTTACGGATCTCTTTGCTGGCCTCGGTGCGCGTTACGCCTAATGTGTGGTTAATGGCACGGCTCATAGCGCGCGGTGCGCCATTCTTAATGTGCATCAAGTCACTTTCGATACGGCGGATCGCCTGCTTATCCACCGTAATCTTGATAGGGGTGGTCTGGCTCATGTTCTCTCCGGGGTCACAATCCAGGTGACCAGGTAACCATCATCGCGGGCCTTTTGGCCTAAACGCCAACCCTTACCGTTCAGCGTCACTACATCGCCGCGGGCACCCGCACCAAGTTCACTGGTGTAGCCGGTTAGCTCGGTACGGGCTTCCATGATGACACCCTGCATGCCTGCCACTGTGCGCTCCACGTCTCGATCGAGCATGACGGTAACCGGCACAGGGTCGGCATTAAGCGCGGCGAAGGACGCCGGATCACCGGCTTCAACCAGTATTTCCCGCGTGCCTTCCCGCACTTCGTCGTCAAAGACGCTCATCACGCACCGCCTGTGCCCTGGCTGGTTGAAGGGTCGATGTCAGTTTCAGCTGCTTTCTGTGAACCTGGGGCTTCCCCAATCACGCCCGCCTTCACCAAGCGATCTTCTTCGGGTTTATTTTTAGGCTTGTAGGGCTGGCCAAGCTTGGCCAGCACCTCATTACCCTTTTCAATCTGTCCGCGGATTACCACGTATTGTTTTGCCATGGTGGCCTCCTGTTTGTTGATGGGGCACAAAAAACCCCGCATTGAGCGGGGCGGTTATGCGACCTTGGCGTAAACAAAGGCATCCGGTTCATGGAAGCCTGGCAGGGGTGCTGCCTGCATCATGAGCCAACGCACGCTGGGATCTTTCTCGATCCAGCTTTTCGGGTAGCGGGCAACGTCGAACATGCCGCCTTCGATGGCTTCCATATCCTGAATGGCCGCGTACAGCATGCCGCAACGGCTGGAGGTGGGCCCCATGACCAAACCACCTGCGGGGATCATTGGTTGCTCATTACCCGCCGGATCGAGGTACCACTCTTCGTAGGAGAAGAGATCAACACCAGGATCGTTAAGGTAGCCCAGGTAGGTCACCCCATCCGGCAGCTCTTCCGGACGAATCATGCCCAGATCTATGCGGCGGGTGTTGAGCTTCTTGATGATGGATTCACTATCCAGGAAAGCGTCAGCTGCCTCGGCGCTCATCACGGCGGCATTCGCAGTCCGGCCGCTGTCTTTTGCGATGCGTCGCTTGTACTTACGCAGGTCAGCAATCGGGTCGGCGGCGGCTTCCGTCCACAGCACGGCTTCAGTGACCTGGTGGCTGGCGGCCATCTGATAATCAATGATGTCATCAACACCATCACCCACAACTTCCACTTGGCCGCTGGTCAAGGCTTGCGCCACCATCCACTCCTCGCGGCGGTTGATTTGGTCATCCAGATCTTCCATGTCCCGCGCCAGCTGATCCCCCGCACGTTGAAGCGGCGTGCGGCCAGAATAGATTTGCTCACCTGGCTGGCGATGGCCAAGTAGCTGGCCTGCGTTAGTTTCCAGTTTAGGCTTGATATAAGGCGGCTGATAGCTGCGCATAACGCTACCGGTGCGATCAACCACTTTGCCAGGGCGGTTAGGAAGAACAAACGGCGCCATTTTGCGCTGGCCCTTGAGGATATCGATGTCAACGTGCTGCGTCACAGAGTTGACCGGGTTCGCACCAAAGAAGGTAGTGCCGAGGAAACGCCGGGCGCGCTTCATCTGCTCAACCGCCTCCAGCATTGTACGGGGTTCAAACAAGTCCATGGGGTCTCTCCTGGGGTTATATCAACGATGAAGGGCCTAGCTGCCCCTAGCAGCGTGTTTATCGAACGAAGAGGGAAACGTGGCGCAGCGCTTTGCGAACTGAGGCGACAGTATGGCCAGTGCCAAGGGTGAGCTTGTCACCGCGCACGTCACCACACATCAGCGCTTCGGCTTCTACATCGCCCTCCGTCGCGTCGACGTCTTCCCACAGAATGACGCTCGGTGTTGCACTGCCGTCTTCGGCGGCTGACGCTGACAAGATGTACTTCCCGTCGGCAGTCACTTCCCCCATCACGGCGCCAGCTGGCTGTACTTGGCCAGCGGCAACGGTGATTGTCATGAAGCGGCGCGGGAAATCGCCTGCCAGCAACGCAGCGGCTTGCGGGTGGGATTTGGTGGTCATTCCAGCCATGATGAATTCCTCTTTAACGATCAGTGGTATTGGCTTGCGGTCGTCGGGAGATCACTTCCAGCGAGCGGTGATGGCATTGACCCCTTCGGCACGTTCGGCCGCTTCGGTGTCATCTTTTGGCGGGTTGGCTGAGGGCGCGCCCTGCCCGTCCGCCTGCATAGACTGCAAACTGATCCCGCGATCCTGAGCGGCTTTGAATAACGCCAACCCCGTGGCTTCGACACTGGTACCTTCATCAATGGCGGTGGCCACTTCTTTCTCGAAGCCTGGCGATGCCAGATCAAGAATGCCTTTGCAGCGGGTTCGCTCAGCGTTAGCCGCTTCGGCTCGAATTTTGTCGGTATCGACGCTCTCAGCGGCCGCAATCTGGATGGTGCTGGGATCAGTGCCCGCTTCGATGGCTGTCTGAAGCTCAGCGGTCGTTTTAACGGTCGTCATCATGACGCTCCTTTTCGTGTTGGGTGTTGAGACGGAGCCCGCCAGTTCGGCAATCAGGCCCTCTAGTGAACCGAGGCGGTCGGCCATGCCGGCCGCCACGGCAAGTGCACCAGTGGCGATACCGCCCTGGCGGAAACGGTCGTTTACCTCTTCACGAGGAATGACGCGATTGCGTGCCACCTTGTCGAGGAATACATCAGCGAGTTCATCGGTGCGCGTTTGTAGCTGGGCACGGCCTGCCTCGGTTTCCAGGTCTGGGCGCTTGTTCGGCGCGTTGCTGGAAACGATCTCATAGCTTTTTTCGCCGGGCCGGTCTTCGCGCTTACGCAGGCTAAGCACCACGCCCACGCTGCCTAGCTGTGCGGTGTCATCAACGATCACTTCGTCTGCGGCACTGGCAATCCAGTACGAGGCACTGGCCGCCTGCCCGCCTACGTAGGCTTTGATAGGCTTGGTACCGCGCGCCTGATAGATCATCTCCGCCAGTTCATTAATGCCGGTGGCTTCACCGCCGGGGCTGTCAATGTCCAGCAACAGCACATTGACGGAAGGGTTATCGAGCGCCGCCTGAATGTCCGTGGCCAGGCTTCCAGTGGCGGTGGCACCGCTAATCTCGGTCATCAAATTGGCATGCCGAAAAATAGGGCCGCTAACGGGGATAATGGCAACGCCATCGCGCACGGTCACACTGCGCGTATTGTCCAGCGGGCGACCTAACCTGGCTTCCAGCGCTTGAACATCGCCTTCCCGCGCTGCAACGGCCATGACGGTATCGAGTGCTTCAGCGGTCATCAGCCACGTGTGGCTAGCCGCCAGTTCGAAGGCGGTGCGAGGCAGTGTCATGGGGTTCTCCTGATTATTCGTCAGCGCCAGCGTTGGCGGGCTCTTGCTCGTCTGAGTGCACTTTCCCGCCCACATAGACAGGTACGCGATCTTGTCGCTTACGCTGGATTTCGCGGGCACGGTCACGGTGAACGTCTTCCCAGTCCTCGCCGTGCAGCGCCATGGTTTCGATATGCTCATTACTGGTGCCGTTGGCGATCCGCTCGGTTGCTGCCCGGGCATCGACCTGCTCGTTCAGCGAGCCAAGCGGTTCACCGATCCATAAGCCGCGGGTATAGGCGCGGCGGCGTACCGGGTCGTTATAACCAGGTAGCTGAATACGGCCACGCGCCACGAGCTCATCGATGACCAGCTCATAGGTGGGCTGGCAAAACTGCACCGTAAGATGGTGGCGGCGCTGTTTGATGAACTTCCAAAGCTGGTTAAAGGCGGCGCGGGCGGCGGTATAACTGGTCGAGAAGTGCATCAGCAGCACTTCGGAGGGCATTTCCAATGCAGCCCCCATCTCTTTAACAATGGCCACAAAGAACGGATCGAATTGCGCATTAGGGCGATTGGGGTTAATCGTGACCGGTTCGGCGCCCTCCTCAAGATCCCAGACAGCGCCTTCACCCAACGTCAGGCTATCGCCATCACTGGGTTGGTCGTTGGAACTGCTAACGACGGGCCGATCTGGCTTGTTGGGATCGTCGCTATCCTCGCTCCACATGGGCCCACCGGCCGCCATGTCAGCATCGTCATTGGGCGTATGCTTAATCGCCACGGTGAACATGGCGCTGATCACGGCAGCGGTCAGCTCTGCTTGGCTGAAGCGCTCTAATTTTTGCAACGCTTCAAGGATGGGCGCCAGGTAGGGAACGCCGCGGGTTTGGCCTGGCCGCCCTTTCTCATTGACCAGGTGCAGAATGCGCCGGCGCCCCGTTTGAGTGCCAAAGATGGGGTACCATTTCCACTGCTGCGAGGTGGTATAGTCGCTTGGGTACCCACTGCAAACGCGAATATGAGTCGGCTTGCCCAGCCTGTCGGTGCGTACACCATCGACTTCATTTGGGGTGTGAAGATCGGTTAAGGGATTGCCGACCCGCTCCGCTTCAATCAACTGCAGCTTGGTGCCGAAAAGGCAGCCGGGGCGCTGATCATCAGGTGTCATAGCAAATACGTCACCGCTGACTAACGCACTAATAAAGGCCAGCCGCTGGAGCATGTAAAAATCGAGCCCGGCCTCGATGTCGCACTCGGCAGGATCCTCTGCCCATAACCGAAACCCACGCGCCAGTTCATCATTGAGCGCATCGGCTTCATCGTCGCTTAGCCCCAGGGATTCACCATCAACGTTGGGGCGCACCGTTAGCCCCATACCCACCACGTTAGTGGCGGCACGGTTAACAGCGGCACGCGCCATCATGTGGTTTCGGTAGGCGTCCCGGGTACGGCTAATCAGTACTTCACGCTCGCCTGTGGGTGTGTCCTGCCGTGGGCTGCCCAGCCCAGGTAACCAGCTGAGCATGGAACGAATCATGCGGCTTGCGCCACGGTGCCGGGTTTCGCTCCCGCTATTAGTTCGTGTGCGGCCTTGGGTAGACTCCAGGCGTTCAAGCTCCTGGCGAACCAGCTGGTCGCGCTTTTGCGCAGCAGAACTGCCCTTTAAGCGGTTAAATAGGCCCATGATTAAAATCCAATGTAGCGGACACGGTGACGACCGCCTTTAGCGTTGGCCGCTCTCTCTTTGGCGGCCATCCGTTCAAAGCGCTCTTCCATTTTGTAAAGCGTTGGCAGATCTGCCCGGGTGTATTGCCGATCGCCAAAGCGCCATGACTGTGAGCCACTGAGGATTTTGTCGATGGCTTCGCGCACCTTATTAAGGCGCGCGGCATAGGTTTCGGTGGTCATAAGCTGCTCTTTCTAGCCACGCGGGATCGCCTACGCTTGGGACGCGGCGCCAGCGTGGCGGTGTCATTAAGGTCGAGGCCAAAGCGCTGCTGGCTAATTCGCAAAGCAGCGAGGGCATACACGAAACAGTCCAACGCTTCGTTACGGCGTCCGCCGGCATCCCAGCGGTAAACGCGCCGGCCTTTTTCGATCTTGGCCACTTTGATTTCAGCAGTGAGCTGCTTGATCTCATCCTCATCGCAGATGAGATCGTTCGAGGGCAAGTGAACGCAGCCGGGTACCGCCACGCCAGGTTGCGGCTGTAGCTTGAGGCGGTTGTAGATGGTTTCCTTGGCGTTGTCGGTACCCACTTCAGTGAGGAAAACGCCTTTAGCGGTCTTCTTGCGCGGCATGTTGGCAATCGGCTTGCCGTACTTATTGGCGCCCTTGATTGGGATCACCCAGTAAGCGCCCTGCTGCTTACTCATGGCGTAGACTTCATCGGTGTAGTGCCCGCCTGAATCCCAGCACCAGCGCATCACCGGTAACCAGTTCCCGTCTGTTCGTTGGTACCCCTGGTGCAGCTTTTGCGCCACTTTGCGCTTTAGCTCTGGCCCGGCTGGATCGCCGTAGAGAATCCAGCGGTCTACCAGCCAGCACTCTTCATCCTTACCCCACGCCCAAACGCGGCCTTCATAGCGGTCATCCTGGGTGTCGATACCGCCCGTCAGCGCCACCACTGCATCGGGAACTTGGGGGTAAACCTCACGCCGCCCGTAGATCGTTTCCCACTCGAGCTTTTCGCCCAGCTCGTCTTCCCAGGTTTCGCCCAGCGTGGTGTTGACGAATGTTTTGAGCTTTGAGGGCGACCCCTTTGCCTTGAGGAAGTCACGAACGATCCGCTCCCAGGTGGTAAAGGGGCTAAGCACCGTCCATAGATAAAACGTTACGCTTTCAGGCGTGGGGATTGGTTCGTGGTCAGCGCCAAACCAATCGATACCGTCGCGTGTCCATATGCCTGTATCAGCGCACACCCAAACGCCATCTTTGATGCTGTGCTCACGGCTTTCATCCTGTAGCTCGTGCTGCTTGATCACGCAGCCGTTGTGCTCACAGAGATAAAAGGCGGTCTCTGGCTTTCCTTCATCCCACTTGATACCAAAGCCAGCATCGGGGCCGCCCCACTTGAGGATCTGCTCTTCACCACAGTGCGGGCATGGCACATGGAAGTTCAGTTTGTGCGGCGACTCTTCGGCGGCTGCCTTAATCTGACACTGACCACGCACCTTGGGCGTAGAGCCGCGAATTGACTTCGGAAACGTAGAGCCTTCGAGGCGCTTATCGCCCAGCGTGGTGGGCGAACCTTCTTTTTCGATGTCTTCATCAAAGGCGGCGAGCTCGTCATAGATGACCACATCAACCGACTTCTCGCGGTAGTTGCGGGCTGCTTTGCCGCCATGAACAAACACTTGCTTGCCGTTGGCAAACCGCTTGGCGCTGAGCGTGTTATCTCTATGCTTCATGCCGTGCCACGGCGCCAGCTCCAGCACCACCGGCACATCACGCACCATGGTCTCCATGTGCGTTTTCATGAACGATTCAGCGTCGGTATCCGTGGGGCTGAACGTCAGGATGTTGCGCTTCTTGTGCTCCAGCAGATAACCGGCGGCGGCCAGCAGCATCTTGGTGTAACCAAGGCGGGCCGACTTCACCACATTCACCGTGCGGATCTCGTCGTTACCCATCGCGTTTAAGATGGCGACTTGAAAGTGGAGCGTTGTCCAGCGTCCTTCGTGGTAGCTCGATTCACTGGATAGGTAGAAATTCTCGTCAGCCCACTCCACGGCTGTCAGTGGCGCTGGCCGAAACAGCGCCAACAAACCTTGATGGACTGATCGCCGCCACTCCCTAAGCTGCTGAATCGATACTGTCGAAGTAGTCATCCAGCAGCTCCGGCAAAAGACTATCGAGCCCGCTGGCTTGATTACGGGCGCGCGCTAGCTCCCGCATCAGAGTGTCTAGGTGACGTGTCTCTAAATCAGGATGCTTACGCTTCATCGTTAATGGCAGTGTGTCGAGAATGGCGGCGATCTCTGCCGCAATTTTGGATAAGGTGAAGATGGCAAACTCGCTGGGTACCACCTTGCGGGCTGCAAGTTCGTTCTTCTGCTGCTGGCCAATACGGCGCTCTTTGGTCAGCAGGTACTCTTCCTGTTCGCGCTTATGCTCGAGCAGTGGGTCAAAGCCCATATCGTCATCGCCAGGTTGCGATGATTGTTGTTTCGCCTCTAGCTCAGCCAGCTTCAAATCCAGCACCGAACGGCAGTCGAAATAGACGCTCCTACCGATCTTCGCTACCGGCTTAACGCCCCATTTATCAAAGGCTTGCACACTGATACCTAGGCTTGCCGCCATCTGGCTTTTGTTCAGCCAATACGGCTCTGGAGATTGCTGTCTTTTGCTCGACATCGAAACAACAACCTCGCCTTAGAAAATTCTCATAAATAGCGCGAAATCGAGGCTCTGCGCCCCCGTACAGCAGAGGCGCCCGCTCAGGAGGACCCGTGCCTTTTTTGTACAGATATGCAGAGAATTAACCGCATAGCTGGCGCGCCAACACCATCACTTACCACCTAAATCACTCTCGAAAATCTCCACTACTGCCGCCCGGTCAGCATTAAACCGGCGGCGTAGCGCCTCATATTCAGCAAGCAATAAAAGTAGCCCTTTATTGCTCTGAAGGATCCGCGTGGGCGCTGGCAGCTCATTCGTTAGATACTCCGGCACCTCCAGGCTGCTGCACTGCATTGGCAGCGCCTGATCGCTGAAGCTCGCGCACCCAGTCAACAACCCCATCAGGCAGATCGCTATCAAGCCAGTCACCTGCTTTCGCATCTTGTTCTCCCAATGGTTCGAGGGCCCCGGTGCTGGCGCCTATATCGTCATCAATGGTGCTTAACGTGCGCTCACGCTCGGCCATTGCATTGCTAAGTGTCTCGATGCGCTGGCGCTGCAACTGTTGGTGCTCGATCAATATCTCAGCACGTTCTCGCTGGTGCTTAGCCTCTGCTTGGTATGCGTCACGCTCGCCGGTAACGTGCTGCCAGTAGAAATAAACAGCAGCTAAGCTGATTACGCCTATCACCACGACGATCAGATTGCGCTTAAGCTGGCCGATCATTTGCGCCACCGCCCGATGAATACCTCATAGATATCGTCAGCCTTACTGCGAATCCAATCGGTACCCAGAAACGCCAGGAACACGCACGGCGGAAAGGCGATGATGGGTGGCCATCCTTGAGACTCAGCTATCCATAAGAAGACAGGGAAAAGTGGCGTTGCCAAGAGCGTGCACATCGCCGCGCCAAGCAACGACTTTTTCAAGCTGCTGCCCTCGTGAACGCCTCGAATAAAGCCCATCATGAACGTTAGGATGGCCACTAAAGTGATAGGCAAGAAATCCAGCAGCCCTTGCCAGAAGTTGGGGTCTCTGCCATTCATAGGGCGTTTCTCTTTTCGTCTTGGATTCATGGCGCACCTCTCAGGCGGGCCTCGTCAGTTAGTCGATGGAAATGCCGCCAGCCGCTTTATAAAAACTCAGCAGCTCATCAGTCGCCAGTTCCCGCTGGCCATACCCTGCACCTGGAAGGCTCGCCCATATCTTGCGGCAAGCGTGGATGGCGTCTCGGATACGGCCGTCATGGATCAATGCAAGCGCTTTACATTGGCGGACCAGGTGGATAGCACCGAGATCCTGGCTAGCAGGCGTAAAGTCGGCTAAGCCGAAACGCTTGGCTAAATCATCCCAAGTGCGCGTCAAGAACTGGTAGCGACCCGCTGCGCTTGAGTGGATTGCATAAGCAGGCAACCAAACCAGCTGCCGTGGGTGATCGTCGTAACTGTCAAAGGTGCGGCCACCTACCATCACGTCATAGCCGTCTTCACGCCCGAATCGTGGCGTACCTTCGGCGTGGGCCAGCATATCGAGAAATGCGACAACGCTGCCGGGGTGTGTATCAACAGGAGCGGGAGGCTCGAAGCGCAGTAGCTCTGCCTCCTCATACCAGCGATTAGGCGAATGCGCGGACATATCGAGACCTCAGAATAGAAAAGCCCCGCACGAGCTAGGCAAGGCGCGCCAGGTGGCAACGCAAGGGAACGACAGAAACGCAAAAGCCCCGCCGGATGACCGGCAGGGCTTTAAGATGTGGCGGCTATGGAGCGCAGCTAGCGCAGCCTATAAATAAGACTGCATTAAACCCGACACTTTGGCAACTATAATTATTACTTTTTTAAAGACGCAATACTCATCCAGTATGGCCAAGCCTGAATATGCGACGATTTGGGCGCTGAAGAAAATTAAAGTTGCAGCAGGAAGCTAAAGGAATTAACAAACCTGCCGATTTAAGAGAGTAAGCCAGCTTTACCCCATAACTTCCGTTGATGACCGGAAGAACCTCCCGCCAAAAACGGGAGCCCAAGGTGTCCGCTCATTGAAAACCGTTGGTCAGGCCTGTCTCGTAATTGAACATGCTCGATGCAAGCGCAGCAAACTGAAATTTAGCCCCTCTTCTTTCTAGCCTAGCGAACCACAGATGATACGCAACATTGCCCCAACCCTTTCTAATGACGCGGCGCCTTACACTGCCATGGCACGCCTAGCATCGCGCAATTTCATCTATGTCATCTGCGCCTTATTTCTTACGGCGGGACTGTCGCTTGTTTATCTAAGCCTTTCAATCGACAAACGTCAAATAGCACACAGCGAAGCCGACGCAGCCAGGGCGTTGGAGAGCAGGCAGGATAAAATCGGTACAGCGTTAGCTGACTACGCTTTCTGGATTGATGCCTATAACTACACTAACGGCTCCGTCAATACGGCATGGGCCTTCGATCGCGACAACATCGGCTCCTCTCTCTTTTCAACCTACGGCCTTGACGGCGTGTTTATCGTCGGGCCAGCGGCGGCGACCCGCTACGGCATCATCGATGGCGAGCTTAGCGACATTACCGCAACCGAGTGGATAGCTGGCGACCTACCCGCCCTGCTTGCCAAGGCGCGAAGCGAATCCATTGAAGATGAGATCGCGTATGGGTATTTTTCAGTAAGAGATACCCCCGCCGTCGTGTCCGCCGCGGTCATTCGGCCAGACAGTTCCTATGATCAATTCGACCAGCTGTCGTATTTGATTTACGTCGACGTGCTGACCGATGCCAAGCTGATGGCGATAGAAGAAACTTTTGATCTCCGCAGCCTTAACGCGAACCTCGGAACCTTACCCGATACCCAAAGGCCTCAGCTCAGGTTGCAAGAAGATGTCGGTGAGGCGCTGACTTTGCAATGGGAAAGCGAGGCACTGGGTCGTTTAATGTTGAGCAAGTTACTGCCGATGCTGCTCTTGCTCGGCGGGCTGGTAGCTATGCTTGTTAATAGCCTTCGCAATCGCATCATCCTTGCGAGCGAGATGATCGAGGCGGCACAGCATGACTTACGGATCAGCGAGCAGCGCTTCAAGAATATATCGGAAGCATCATCTGACTGGATCTGGGAGACAGATCCAGATCAGATCCTGACCTACCTATCCGAGCGCTTTATTCAACTAACGGGGTTACCTAGCCACGACTGGATCGGACGACCATTGCCGGAACTCTTGAATTACGATAAAACCACGCTCGTGTTCGTGGCCGAGCAAGGCAATGCTACTGGACGCCAGCCAATTCTTTGTGACATGCGTGACAACAACAATAACCTTCACTACTGCCAGCTGTTTGCCAGGGAAGTGCGGGTGGGTGAAGAACTGCAGGGTTATCAGGGGACAGTCAGTGATATTACCCAGGAAATTGTAGACAAGGCGCACATTGAGCACATCAGCTACCATGATACCTTGACCGGGCTGGCGAACCGCCACCGCCTCAACCAATACCTCATTGACCGGCTGAACCAAGGGCTGAGCGGCGATCATCCGCTGTTTTTACTAGCGCTGGACCTCGACCGCTTCAAACCTATCAACGACACCTTCGGTCACGCCGCTGGTGACCTGGTGCTCCGGGAGGTTGCTAATGCCATCAGCCGCTGCACCCGCGAGACGGATTTAGTTGCAAGGCTGGGCGGGGATGAGTTTATTGTAGTAGCAACCAACTGCCGCTCCTATGAGCATGCAGAACGCCTGTGCCAACGCCTGATTGAGCAAATCAACCAACCGATTCGAATTGACGGGAATGACGTCAACGTCGGGACGAGCATCGGCATCGTCGCTGCCCCTTATCACGGATTAACTGCTGAGGACCTTTTGCGCTACGCGGACATAGCGCTTTACGAGGCCAAAGCCAGCGGACGCAACCTGTTTCGATTCTACGAGCCAGCGATGAATGAGCGCATCATGGAGCGCCGCCAGTTGGAGATGGACATGCGCCAAGCTCTGCGCCGGCAAGAGTTCCGCCTCGATTTTCAGCCACGTTTTGATGTGTCGTTACAGACGATTGTCGGTGCCGAAGCGCTAGTGCGTTGGCAGCATCCGACCCGTAACCTGCTTAGCCCCGCTTACTTCATCCCACTGGCCGAGGAAACAGGTCTGATCTTCGAACTCAGCGACTGGGTGCTGCGTGAGGCCTGCCTTAACGCCCTAAGCTGGAACGACAATTTGATGGTATCGGTGAACCTGTCACCCGTGGAGTTTCAGCGCAACGATTTGGTGGATCGCATTGCCGCCGTACTTGAGCGTACCGGCATCGCGCCACAGCGCTTGGAGCTAGAAATCACCGAAAGCGTCATGCTCGACGACGCTGCCTCAGCGCTGATAACGATGAACGAGCTCAAAGCGCTAGGAGTACGCTTGTCGATGGACGATTTCGGCACAGGCTATTCGTCGCTCAGCTATTTACGCAGCTATCCGTTCGATGGAATCAAGATTGATCGCAGCTTTATCATGGGCCTGGATCATTCACGGAGTAGCGAGGCCATAGTGGACGCTATCATCAGCATGGGCCACGCGCTCGCTTTGACCGTTACTGCCGAAGGCATCGAGACTGCGGATCAACTCGGTAAACTGGACGAGCTTGCTTGCGATCAAGCCCA
This sequence comes from Vreelandella sp. H-I2, assembly GCF_052959335.1. Classification (NCBI taxonomy): domain Bacteria; kingdom Pseudomonadati; phylum Pseudomonadota; class Gammaproteobacteria; order Oceanospirillales; family Halomonadaceae; genus Vreelandella; species Vreelandella sp. H-I2. Next base: position 272,146 of record NZ_JBRAMC010000003.1, on the reverse strand, counting down.
GGGATTCTATCTTGGCCGTCCCGTATCACCCACGCTGTTCAGGCAAGTCGTCCAGGAAGCAGAGTTACGCTGACTACTATGCTCGGATAAATTTGCGATTACTTAAAATGACAACTCTAGGCCGAAACAGGAATGCTTATGCATAGTCGCTATTGACCCCACCACCTGATCAGTTTCTCCAAGGGATCCTAGCATTGTTCTCAGCGATCGGGAGCTCCAAAGTGCTGAAGGTATAATGACTTTAATTTAAGAGAAACGTGAAATTTGGCGATTTACCCAAAAGCCCTTCTCCAGTCAAGGTTGTGTCGAGGAGCTTCATTGACCGAATCCGTAAAAATCGCCGTTTCACACAGGGAGCATGAGGCTTTGTCATCACTAAAAAAGCAATACCACATACATTGGCTGACGGGTCAGCTATGTGAACATAGCAGTGAAACAATGTATCGAAGGTCCATCGAGGCGAGGGTGCGATTTGAATCCTTGCTTTCATTGGTTCTGGCAGCCTTGATCTTTGGCATGTTTGCCATTACGGACTTCTACCTCCTAGGCTTAACTAGAGAGTATTATCTATTAATCACCATGCGCATCGTGGTGGTTAGTCTCTGTCTTCTCTTAGCGTGCATTATCGCCCGCTGGGGCAGCTATTCTCACAAGGCCTGGTTGCATGCTATGCCGCTCTGGATATTTGCGACGGGCATTATTTTGATTGTTCCTTTACGCCCCGAAAGCCTCTCTACGCAAGTAACGGCGGTGGTAGTAGCTACCATGGCTTTCTATCTCCTAATTCCAAATTTGCTAACAGTGGTAACGTTCGCCAGCTTCTATTTAAGCACCGGCTTTCTGGTATCTGCGGTACTGTTTGCAGAGATTGCACCGGTGGAGACGCTTCGCCTAGCGTTGTTGTTGGTCATGACCAATGTAGTAGGTTTCTGTGCCTTGCTGCGCTTAGAGAGCTTGCAGCGCCAGCAATTCTCTCTTCTACACGAAGAGCGTGATCGAAACCGCCAACTACTCAAGGAGATAGCTCATCGAAAATCGCTGGAAGAACAATTGCGTATGGTCGCTGAACGGGATGCTCTGACTGGATTAAATAGTCGGAGCCATTTCATGAAGCGTGCCAAGGCACTGTTGCAGAGTTCGCGATTGGAAGATATGCCGTTCTGCCTATTAATGATCGATGTAGATCATTTCAAGAGCATTAACGATACCTGGGGCCACAGTCATGGAGACTGGGTTCTGACCGAAATCTCGGAGGTTTGTGCACTCTCTCTTCGTCCTAATGATGTGATAGGCCGTTTCGGTGGTGAGGAGTTCGTGGTTGCTCTGCCTGACACTGGCCTTGACGACGCTCTAATCGTGGCAGAGCGCTTAAGAACGAAGGTCGCCGAGTTGCCGTTAAAGGAAGAAATGGGCGAGTTGTCCCTAAGCGTGACCATCGGTATCGCTATAGCACACCGTGAAGAAGTCGACTTAAAGGCACTGATCATACGAGCGGATCAGGCGCTGTACGATGGCAAGCGCGATGGCAGGAACCGGGTAGTGATGTGTCGCAAAGGGATGGATGACGGATGAACTGGAGAAAAAGTTGGCTTCTATCAAGAGCCGCTCCTGGCCGATAAAAGCCCAACGTCACGCCTTCTTGGCCGCGTGACGAGACTATCCGATGAGCCCATTCTCGACCCGTTCCAGGTAAGGCTTCCCGATCATTCGATACACTTCCTCCGCTGCGATGGGATGCGAGATCACATACCCTTGAGCAGTATCGCAACCCAGCTCGGTCAGGGCTTCTAGAGTGGCGTGATCCTCGATGCCTTCTGCGGTCACCTTAAGCCCCAAGGTGTGGGCTAGTTCGATGGTAGAAGCGACAATGGCATAGTCACGCCTGTTTTCGCGCATATTGCAAATAAAACTGCGGTCTAGCTTTACCTCTTCGATAGCGAACCGGCTCAGATAGGAAAGGGAAGCATACCCGGTGCCAAAATCGTCGACGGCGCAGTAGACGCCAGCTTCCCTCAGCGTGGCAATGACCCTGTGGGTGTGCTCATGGTCCTGGATGACTCCGGTCTCGGTAATCTCCAGCCGCAGGCCCTGTAAACTGATAGTTGTCCTTTTGTCGAGAAGAAAATCCACCAGGCCGGCATTATCGGATAGGTCCTGGGCGGCAATATTGACGCTGATGCCAAAGCCGGGATCCTGAGTGCGGCAGCGAGCTAGTTCCTTAATGGCTTCATCGATAACCCAGCGGGTAAGACGGGTGATCATGCCAGCTTTTTCCAGGAGTGGGATAAAGTGACCCGGTGATATGAAGCCCAATCGTGGGTGCTCCCACCGGATCAGCGCCTCTGTCTCGCGAATGCAGCCACTGGCCAGATCCAGCTTGGGTTGATAAACCAAACGCATGTCGCGGGTACCATGCTGACGAAAATCATGCAGCAGGATCAGATCTCGAGGGTCGGGCTGTAACTGAGGCGTGTAAATACACCAAGTGTTACCCTTGGCGTGTGCCGAGGCATAGGCCGTGACAGCGCGTCGCAGCAGCTCTTCGGCGTGGAGGTGGGCAAAGTCCTTGTCCTTGTCACCGTCGGCACGTCCGATGCTGATGCCCATTACTATACCCGGATCGACATTGAGACCTTCGATATAGAAGGAAGCAGTCAGCCGAGCCAAAACTTCTTCCGGGGATAGCCCCTGCGGAGTGATCAAAGCAAAGGTGCCTATGCCTAAATGGGATATCAAAGGGAAGTCGAAGTGCTCCAGATGGTGCCCAAAATCCTTGATCAGTTTCTCATGGCCGGTTCGCCCGAAGGTGCTAGTGACCGAATCCAGGCTCAGCAGCCGCAGGAAGATCAGGGTGGGAGACCAGCCGGGCGATTCAATTAGTCTGCGTTCCAGGACGTTGATAAAGGCCTGTCGGCTGGGTAGGCCAGTCGCCGCATCATACTCCGCTTGGTCACGTAGCTGCTTCTCCAGGCGAAGACGGGACTGTAACTCCTCGGTTAGCTGACGAGTCCTCCAAGCAACTTGGCGCTTCAGGGCCCAAACGCCGGTTAGTCCGACCAGGGCCAACAGCAGTATCGGCAAGATGACCCAGGCCAAGGTATTTAAATGATCGGTTATGGTCGGTTTACGCCACTCCAGCTCTGGAAGCCACGTCTGATAAATGGAGAAATAGGTACCGTCGGCCTGCATGGCCGCGAGTTGAAAATTCAGCCACTCCAGCAGATCGCTATTGCCCTTACGTACGGCAAAGACATAGGAGCGGGGCCAGAAAGGTGAACTGGTATTTCGCACATCGAAATCGGCGGCATGGCGCTTGGCAATGAGCGTAGCTTCTATACAGGCATCGGCTTCCCTGGAATGTACCGCTATGATGCAGTCCCGCTCGCTTTTCACGGGATGCAGGTGGATCTCGGGATACTCTTTTGCCAGCTGCTCCTGAGCATAACTAGCTGTCGTGACGGCGACGGTCTGTCCTCTCAGTGCGTCCAGGTTGCTGAAGCGTTCACCCTCGGTATGTGAGAATATGCTATGGAACTGGTGGTAAAACGGATTTGTGAAATCATATTGCTGGCGGCGGGGTTCAGAAGCGAAGAGAGCAACCACATCGGCCTCGCCGCTCTCAACAGCATGCAATGCCAGCTCCCATTCCATAAGCCGATGCTCCGCCTCTATCTTGCCCCGCTGCGCCATGCTGTTCTGCAAATCGATGACAAATCCTCTAGCCTGTTCGTTGGCGTCGAGCCACTGGAAGGGTGCATAGGTGGAAGAACCTGTAAAAATCAGGTCGTCGTTCCAGTCGGGATGCAGATTACCCAGCGCAATCTTGGGGAGGAACCCAGCAAGGAACAGGCCAGCCGCTAGCACAAGGAGATAAAGTGGACCACCACGGTTAAGAAGCATTGGCGCTCCAAATTGTTAGATTCTACTTATTAATTATTAACTATAGTTTATTAGTTATTAATTACTAGTTTATTGGTTTATTGTTACATTTTAAACGTCATAAATGGTTGAGCAAACCTTACCCCTGGTTCAGATCTGTCATCAATGTGAGAAGTAAAAGTGCTGGCGGAGCGATCAGGTTCACTGGATATTGGTTGCTACTTTATTAATACCAACCTTCAAACATGCTGCCCTGGCTCACTATTCAAACAAATATCCCGTGCCGCTTTTACCTCCCCTTGCGCCAGTAAATTCCATATAAGCAAACGCGCACGCCGCGCCGCGTGCTGCAGAGCATTAACACTTTCAAAATGCCGTACGCCTTCATTCAGCCCAAGAGCCCTGAGCAGAATCTCTTGCCGCTCAACCATCTGCCTGGCAGTCAACATCCAAATGCTATTGCCCATTTTATCAGGGCGGATGCGGGCGGCCTGCATCAGCATGGCCGCGGCCTGGCGTTTGGGCAGTTGATCGAGTAGCAAGCCGCAGGCTTTATGCCACTGGCTCTGAGGGTGGTACCGCAGCGCGGCCAGCATGGCCTGGTCACTGCGCCCACCACCTCCAGGTACCTCACCTGCTAGAGCCGTCACACTGAATGGCTGGTAACCAGGGTTGTCGTGACGGTAATCAAGCTGCAGCTCCAGCATGGTGTCGATTATTCGGGCCACTGCAGCGTCACGCGCTCGTTCATCACTCTTCGCCGCCTCCACGACACGCCAGGGGTTTGTTACCCGCTTCCAATCATCAAACTGCATCTGGCTCCCCTTCTGCTGTGTCATCACCCCTTCCTCCACTCAGTACCGCTTTCCAGCGCCAGCCGTTCCCCAGCTATTTGCGTGCGGGGCCAACTGGCGTATTCCCTGAGTACCGATTTGGCTTCCTCAAGCCCTAGCGCCAGCACGGCGCAATAGCCCTCAAACTCGCTGCTTTCCAGCCACTTGAATTGACTATCGGCTAACGGCGCATCCTTGGGTGGGGTGGCCTTGAACTCGAGGTACAAGCCAAACCAACCGCCGCGGGCCTGACGAATGGGGAGATCGCTAACGCCTGCCTTTACGCCCTGGCGTTTGAGGTCGCTCGCGGTTTTCTTATTGCGGTGGCCACCGTTGGGCACATGGAAGGTGGCATCAAACAATTCACCTACCGGATGACCGCGCATCTTCTCGCCATACAACCAACGGATCAGAACGGCTTGCTCCTGCCCTTCCCAATCAACGGGCTTTGCCCGGGGCGCGCCGCTTTTGGTCAGCGCTCGAGGTCGGCGTAGCTTTTTGGCAGTGGTTTGCTGGCGCCAGCTCATACCAAAACCTCCCGGGCATTGATCAACGTCAACTGGCCCGTATTAAAGGCACCGGTGTCGATATAGAACACATTGCCCAGCCAGGTAGGTTCCTCAACAATGGTGTGCCCGACCACTACGGCATCAATGCCAACCACTGGCGTCGTGTCCCTACTCTTTATACGAGTCCGGCCCCATACCATTTCCACTTTGCCTACATCATCCGCCACCTCAACCTGCGACCAGTCCGCAGGCGGCTCGGCATGAACGATGCCAACCTGCTGCCCCAAAACATCTATCTGGCGGGCGTAAGGTAGATATTTCAGCGCCTCACGAAGAATTTGCCGGACTTCGATCATGTTCTCAGTGATCGCCCAGGTGCCACCGTTGATCATCCAAAGGTCTTCGGCGCTTCCCCCATGCTCAAGCGCATCAATGGCCAACATTTCGTGATTGCCACGCACGCCAAAAAACCAAGGCTCAAAGGCTAGCGATAGGCACTCGAAAGAATCCATCCCCCGGTCGATCAAGTCACCTACACAAAACAACCGATCCTTTGACTTATCGAAGTCAACGCGCGCCATGGACTCAAGTAGCAGGTCGTACTGCCCATGAATGTCACCAACGATAAAATCTCTTCCATCCATGTTCTGGCCGTGCTTTTGAATCAAGCTCATAGCCCTAGCTCCTGATCGAGTTCCCAATCCATAAAACGATGATAAATCACCTCCCAAACCCTTCCGCCTCTGAACGCTTCACGCCATCCCCCCGGCGATCTGGTCAAGCATTCGTTGCTGGCGCTCCCAGCGTTGGTAGTCGGCCACGATCCGTTCCAGCATGACCCTCGCCCTGTCGTTATGATCCAGCTCGGCGCGGCTTTGGATGCCACAGGAGTGACGGATGAAATCAGCGCAATCCTCCGGGCTGTGGGTGCCATCGGGCAGCTGCCGGTATTCGAGCGCCTTTGCCTGACGGCGGCGGCAATCGAGGTACAAACCGAATCGCACGTTTTGGCACAATAACGCGGCACGGCGCGCCTGCTGTCCACCTTTCAATGCTTCACCCATCGTCATGATCCCCTTGATCATTAAGCTTTTCGACACTGCTGCAGAAGGACCCAGCCGCACAGGCCACCGTGATAAACACACCTGCCAGCACCCCCAACAGAAACCAACTCACGCCATCCATTGCTTACCTCCACCGCGTTGGGATGTGCGCATGCATTGCCTGCACGCCGGTAGCTGTTCACCGGTACCCGGGTCACGGAAGTCGGCTGCGCTTTTGCGGTATTGGCAGGCCGGGCACTTAGGTCGGTCATAAACACGGCTCAACATGGTTAACGCCCTCCCATCGCAGCCAGCGGCGCGCCCGCTTGTTCCAACAGCTCACGGCGGCGGGCCTCTTCGCGCTCTACTTCTTCACGGCGCTGGCGTGCCTTGGCATCGCCAGGTTTATTGATGAGCTCACGCAGTTGGCCAACCATGCGCTTACGCTGGCGCCGCCCTTCCTCGGTCAGCGGTTTCTCAGCGGGTGGCAGCAAGTGCGCCACTTTGGGGGCGGGCAGTTTGCCGACATCAACCGCCTCCTGAAGCACCAGCTCACGGCGCTGTGGATCATGCCCCAGTGACACCTCCCACACTGGCTGGCGCCCTTCCGCTTTGGCGGTTTCGGCTTCACGTTCGTAGGCAGCCAGAAACGCCATGCGCGCCCCTACTTGGTCACCGCCGTTCAGTACCGGCTTGGCCACACCAAACGCGCGGGCGATTTCCGGTGTCCACACTACGGTTTCACTCTCATCGGTACTACGCAGCGCCAGCGCCCACGCCTCATTGGGCAACAGGTGCTTATTCGCGCTGGGCAACCGCTCGACGATCGCAGCCAGGGTCAGCTTGCTGTGAAGCTCGGCACGGCAACGAGCCAAAGCGCGGCGGATCTCGGCAAACGGGTAGCCGCCAAGATCATCGGTAATCAGCACCGCAGCGGCTGGGCGGATCACTTGGCCCAACACCTCGGCTGTGGCGTACACCAGTTCGAGCACCTGGTCAGACTCTTGGGCGGTTAGCATGACGAAGACTCCTGCTGTTGGCGGCGGGCGGCCATGATGCGCTTGGCCTCCTCGGCGTTACTCAGGTTGGATTGCGTGCTGTCCAGCTGGCGCGCCCTGGCTTGGGTCACCTGCTGGCCTGTCACGAGTTGCGTGGCGATCGCTTCGCAGTCCTGCAGCAGCAACCCCACGGGGTGCATGCGAGCGGTGTAATACTGGTTGTTCAGCTTCACGTAGTGGGCGGCCACCCCAGGGGCACGCTCTGCCCCCACGCGGTCGACCAGCTGGCTTAGGTTCGCGCCCACCTTCTGGTTCCATACCGGCCAGGTGCCGTAACGGGCACGGTACGCACAGGCGTAGTTGGCCCAGGGTTTGAAGGTCTTGGCGGTGGGGTCACGAGTGCCGGGCATATCGCTGGGGATACGCGCCAGCAAATCATCGGCGGATTCCTGAGCGCCAGCGGGTTCAGCTTGGGGTTTTGCTTCCGGTTCGTCAGCGGCCAGGTAATCACCCCCGGCAGCGGCTGGGCTAGCCCCAGGCGCATCCCTCTTACTGAACCCCTCAGAATGAACCCCTAACCCTGAACCCCTCTCTTCACGATTTTCCGAATACCCCTCTTCGGGATCTCGAATAGGGTTCTCCCCGTTTCCCGAATACCCCTCTTCGGGATCTCGAATAGGGTTCTCCCCGTTTTCCGAATACCCCCCTTCGGGATCTCGAATAGGGCTCTCACGATTTTCCGAATACCCCCCTTCGGTTTTTCGAGTACCCCTGTTCGGCTTTTCGAGTGGGTGTTTCATGAAGATCCGACGCTCGACAATCTGCTTGCCTTCGCGCACCTGATCCACTCGAATCCAGCCCTTCTTTTTCAGCGAGCTGATTACTTCGGAGACTCGGTTGGGCGAGAGGCCAAAGAACTCGGCCAATTTCTTGTTGGACTTGAAACAGCCCTTTTGCGGATGCTGCAGGCTGTCGATCTCGATCAGCATCACTTTCTCTTGCAGTGAGAGCTCGCGATTCAGCCATATCTCGGCGGGGATCCAGACACCGCGGAAGGCGCGTACTTCGGTCATGGAGTAATTCCCCGCACTCTGTAAGCCACGCCGCAAACCTCTATAGTGGTCGTTGCGAGACTATTCATTAACAGAAGGAAAGCGATGTGGCTGAAAACGACACACAGAAAATGCTGAAAACCGTGCTGGTGATGCAGGCAGAAATCCTCGGGAGAATGGAGGCCCTTGAACAAGCGCTGGAAAGCACGGGGAATGGCGTAGAGGATCACTTGCGGAGAATTTCGGGCATGACGCCCACCCCTACTTACGAAGACACGCGCCTGGAAGCCTTGCACCAAATTCGTGAAGCGATAGAGTCTGGAGACAATCGAGGCCTGGATCAGGCGATTGATGAAGTGGTTGGCCTGGTCAATCATCCCCGTTGACCTCATCAGGCTGGCGGCTTTCACCCAGCGCCAGCCTCTAGTCGGCCATACGCCACTTGCCTCCTTGATATCGGAGTTCAGACGGTCACTTTCTCTTAGCAGCCTCCGCAAATAGAAAGCCACGCCGCCAACCGCTAAAGTGTTAGTTGCGACACCAACCACTAATAGAAGGAAACCGGCGTGGCTAAACCAGAAAAAAATTATGTGACTATTTGGGCAGACATTAATGAACGTGTGGCAGGAAAATATGAAACCGGCGCAAGCTACTTGGGTGGAATTACTAATGCTTTTAAGCGTCAGGAAGCTGGCCGTGCCGCATTCAAGGAATTCTTGCTGGAGTGCTTCTTCTACACCCTGATTGATAAAAAAAGCACAGAATGGCATCAACTCAGCAGAGAAGCTGCCATTCAGCATGAACTCATCAACCGTCACCATTGGTTGCCATCGGACATAAGCAAGCTGAGTAGCGAGGAGCTGTGTATCGTTTTTCATGATGACCTCCAGACTCTCACGCTTCCCGATCACGCCTACATGGCGTGTAGAGAGGATTTGAATTCCTTGAGACTTGCTCAGCTGCTTGATCCTCATGCGTAAAAGCACATAACAGTCCCAGGCGCTGTCGAAGCTGCTTTATCTCTTCCTCTAGCGCCTGAATGTTTTCGCGCCGCCATCTCAGTTGGTCTTCAAGTCTCTGAATAGCGAACTCATACTTCCCGAGCTCAGTTATCGCCTCGCCTAAACGGACAACCGATGCATCCTGGCTCATTATTTCTTCCTGTAGACCGCTCATACCCACCTCCAAAACACTGTATATCCAAACAAGCACATTGCTGGCGCTGTACTGACATGCTTTGTTGCATAGGCTGTATTCACTGAGACGCCACCTGCATATCAGCAAATAAATCCGGGCGTAGACTTCGCCGGGTCAAAGCACCAGCAGTCGCCTCTTCCAAACGCTTAGCCATATCTGCACTGGGCTGGCGCTCATAAACAAGCACTTGACGAAGGTATTCAGCTGTCGTGCCAGCAGAATCAGCAATTCTTTCTCGCTGATATATAGATAAAGATTTCCAGAACTCACGATGCGAGCTTTGGCCCATTGTCGCGCCCTCTTAAGTACCAATTTGGTACATAATAGCCCACCAAGAATGTACCGTAAAGGCACTGTACCTATAGAGTACAAATAACGTTCAATATGGATATGAAAGAAATTGCTCAAATCCGCTTAGAGAATGCACGCCACTTAGCCAAGCAAGCTGGCGGCACGACTCCGTTTGCCGTAAAGGTAGATCGCGAGCCAACACAAATGTCTCGAGTAATGGGCACCAACCCGACAAAGAATATTGGTAGCAGGTTGGCGCGCCACATAGAGTCTTGCTTTGGGAAACCCGCAGGATGGCTTGATTACGATCATAACAACGGATCGAGTGAGAATAATGGCGAAACCTACGCCAACACATCACCAACAGCGCAGCCCATTCGCTACAGCCGTTACCCAGTGATCTCAGAAGTGCAGGCCGGGAAGTTCAGCGAATGCGTATTACCCTACCCGGTTGGCATGGAAGACCGGCACGAATCTACCGACTACGCGGCTAAAGGGCCTGCGTTCTGGCTGGAGGTGACCGGCGATTCAATGACAGCGCCAGCAGGCGTAAGGCCAAGCATTCCTGAAGGTACGCTTGTATTGGTCGACACGGGTATCGAACCGACACTTGGTAAGCTGGTGGTTGCTCAGCTTGATGAAAGCAATGAAGCCACGTTCAAAAAGCTGGTCACGGACGGTGGGCAGAAGTACCTGAAACCGCTGAACCCCGCCTATCCGCTAATTCCAATAAATGGGAATTGCCGCATCATAGGCGTGGCTGTTGAGGCAAAAACAAAGCTCTGATTTAGATTTTTTTGCGTTTCATAGGAGGCTTTCGCTTGAGATATTTACTCAATAAGCCTATACAGATAACTGCAACTACTTTACAGTTGCACTCCCGGCAAGGCCGTTATCACTGGAGTCCTTATGGCTGATAAACGGCTGGAGCGCTTGCTGGCGCGGCCAAAAGATTACACCTGGGATGAACTAACGTCTTTGCTCAAACAATACGGCTATAAACTGAAAAATGGCAAAGGCTCACGACGCCGATTCATTGACGATGAAAAGCAGAAAATACTTCTGCACGAGCCACACCCCGGGAACATACTGAAAGAATATATGATTGATGATGTAATCGATCGTTTAAAGGAGCATGGGAAGATATGAATTCTCAAGTGCTTGAATATAAAGGATACCAAGGGGCTGTTGAAACATCGATCGCCGATGGTGTCCTACATGGCAAGATTCTTCACATTAACGACCTAGTTACCTACGAAGGCGAAACCATCGCCGAGCTTAAAGCCGCCTTTGAAGAGTCAGTAGATGAATACCTTGAGATGTGTGAAGAGGAAGGCATCGAACCTGACAAGCCGTATAAAGGCTCTCTCAATGTCCGCATTGGGTCTGACGTTCACCGCAAGCTGGCCCTGGCAGCCGCCCGCGAAAACATAACCATCAACGAGACGATCAAGAAGATCTTGGAAATGTGGCTGCGTGACTGCCCAGACGGTTTCCAGGTTGTCCACCACCATACTCACAACCATATTCACGAAGCGCCGGATGACGACATTTACCATGGCCAAGTGGCGCTGACTTACAGCAACAAACCCAAGCCTAAGCTGAGAGTGGTTTCATGAGCATCGTAAACTTTAGCTTGGATCGGTATCGTTTTGAGCATATCGAAGCAAATAGCCTTGATGTTGATATAGGGCCCGAAGAAAATCAGGTCGTGGAAATGCGTTTTGAAGTAGGCGTGCATGACGATGACAAAGAGAGCAAAGAATTTGCGGTAACCTTTCAGATGGATCTGGCCGCACGCATTCAAGATGAGCGTAAGGAATTGGTAAAAACCAAAGCGCGCGGCATATTTACGTTCTCTGAAGGCGTTGAGCCTCATGAAATTAAAGAGCCTTTAGAACGGCTATATGCAACCACCTTGCTTTATGGCGCGTTACGTCCAGCGCTGGACGCCATTATTGCGAATATCGGCTTCCAAGGGCTAACCATGCCACTAAACCTGCCCATCAGCGAAGAAGGCCGTTTGCCAGAAGCTGACTAATTATCTTTAAAAAATAGCGGAACCGCCCAATTGGGCGGTTTTTTTATGCCTGAGATAAGTGCATCAAGCCCATGTACCTTAAAAGAACATAAAATCCCTTGACTATGTACCTTTATGGTACTTAAATGTACCTAACGGAACACGCAAGGGCAGACAGCAAAATGCAAATTACACAAGGCAACTGGCAAGCTCGAATCAACCCAGAGCGCGGCAGCCTGGGTCTAACCCGCACCGAAGCGATCGATATGATGTTGTTGGCAGCGGGCAACACCTACAAAGAAATAGCACGCGCAACCGGTCGCTCTCCGGAAACCGTGCGCGGCAGCCTCAAGAAGGCATACCACAAGCTAGGCGTTTACAAAGCCGCTGGCGCGGTAGCTGAAGCTATAAGCCGCAAGTGGATTGCCAAGATACACGGCTTCGCAATGTTGGCCGTGCTTTTAGCCTCGTTGATCATCAGCAGCATTAACCCCGATACAGAAGCCATGCGTAACCGCCCACCGGCTCGAACGCGCCAGCAGGTCAACGCCAGCCGAACGGTGTCACGCCGTAATGTGGGGAGCGTGTACTCATGAAGATCTCTACGTTTATCGATGCACGCACCAGCAAGATGTTCGAAAGCAACGGCCTACCCAGGGAGTTCCTGGCGTTAATTGCTGACTGCCAAATGCTGGCGGTGGCTATCAATTTGCAAGGCCATTACGCCGTCCTGCTCGAAACCACCCAGCATGGAATCTTTTGCCATACCTGGTTGGCCGCTCATAGCGCACAGCACGTAAGTCATCGCCGTTTTGACTTCTTTTACGGCAAAGACCCGGCACTTATCGAAATCTGCGATCACCTCAGAAGCTTGCTGAATGGCAGCCAGGGCGGTGTTTCATGAGCAGCCAAGCCACCAAAGCTGTTTGGGCGGCCTTCATGATCCTAGCGGTCACCGTTCTGGGCCAGCTCTCCCAACGCGAAGAGGAAGATCAATCCGACTGGCTGGTGAGCTACTGCACGGATGCAGCGATATGGGCCGCCGAGGAGGCCCGCGGTGTACCGCTGGAAAAGCGTACTGGCCAGCCGGATTACAAAGGCATTGCCAAGGAGCATTGCCCAGGCATGCGCCCCGCTGCTCCCGCGCTGGATATCGACGCCACCTCACCGGCTCAGCTAGCCATGCCCGACACGGTGCCGTTTCACCAACTGGTTCAGTTTTGAGGGGACTGGCGTATGTACATGCTCAACCGGCTTGGCCAGCGAATCATCGTCGGCAATCGCCGCCGCCATTGCCGGTGCCGTTCGTGCGGTGCCCGCCAGGTTAAGGCCAAGCACCCCGCTGAGTATTTACGCCGCATTCGCTGCAAAAGCTGTGGGGAGTTCGACACGCTACGCATCGACAAGTGGGCGGATCGGCGCGGCTGGCGGTACCAGACATGCTACTGCGATGGGTACCACTTCCCCCACCGGATCCGCTCGGAGTTTTGCTATCACAACCCCAACTACCCCGACGAAGACGCCCAGCGCGCCAGGCTCGTCGGTTCGTAAAGGCTCCCTATGGATTTTAACGAAAAGTTTGACCGGATATTCAAAACGCCAGCGCCAGCAGAGAGCAACGCCGGCGAAAAAAATGAGGACAGCGAGGTGCCGTCATGAGCGCGATATATACGAAAGATCCCGCCACCGGCGAGCGGGTAACGCTCAGCGAGTTAGCAAAACGCCACGGCGTACACGTCTCAACCATTTCCCGCCGTTATAGCGAGGGCAAACGCGGGCAGGCGCTCGTCGATCAAGTGGATATGCAAGCGCATCTCGCCGAGCTGAACGCGAAAGCTCACGAAGCCGCAGAGCGTAGAAAAGCAATCATCCTAGCCAACATGAACGCCTTATCACGCCCGTTTAAGCAACTAGGAGGTGATGACCATGCCTAACGAAACCATCGATCCAGGAATATTATTAGAGCTATGCCGCCAACGTCACCATAACGGCGGTGTCACTCTCGGCTGGCCGTGCATGCTTCACATCATTGAGCAGCTACGCCGAAGCAATGCGCTTATAGCGAAACTTGAAAAGATTGATGTAGCTCGAGGCGTACATCCACACCAGCAATGGGCAGATGCCAAAGCAGCGCTCGAGGAGTACATGGAGGCCAGCCATGACTGACTACCTCGCTAACAATGGCAAGCCCTGGTCACCGGAAGATATAACAGCGCTGGAAAAAGTCTATCCGGACACCGACAACGCAACGCTTGGGCGGATCTTCCGACGCAGTACGCTCAGTATCAAAAACCAAGCCACCAATCGGGGTTTGCACAAGTCAGACGCCTACATGGCGACTAAACCTGGTTGCTTTAAATCAGGGCTGACCCCTTGGAACAAAGGCACTCACTTCAGCCCCTCTGGCAGCGAGCGCACGCGCTTCAAGAAAGGCCAAAAGCCAGCAACGTGGTTACCAATCGGCAGCGAACGCGTCACGAAGGATGGCTATCTGGAACGCAAGATGACCGACACCGGATACCCGCCTAGTGACTGGGTCGCAGTCACCCACATTGAGTGGGAAAAGCACAACGGGCGACCGGTACCAAAAGGCCACGCTGTGATATTCCGCGATGGTGATAAGCGCAACTTCGCGTCAGCCAACCTAGAGCTAATTAGCCGCGCTGATCTAATGCGCCGCAACAGTTACCTCAACCTACCCGAGCCGTTGCCGCAAATCGTCCAGCTACGCGGCGCTCTAAACCGCAAAATCAACCGCAGGAGCCAGCAGGCATGAAAAACAAAATCGATGATCTACGCAATCACCTGTTTGCCCAGCTAGAGCGCTTAGGTGATGAGAGCGTCACGGGCGATGCGTTGAAAGAAGAAATCCAGCGAGCCAAAGCTGTTAGCGATGTATCCGCACAATTAGTGGATAGCGCGCGCGCTGAAAACGAAAGGCTTAAGCTGCTCAAGCGTGCGCCAGGTAGTGAGTTCATGCCCGCTGGCCAGTTGATTGATGAAGAAGGCCTTCCAGCCTTAGGGGGTGGAAAGTGAGCCGTTATGCAGAGAATACCAACGTTTCCAGTGAGCGCAGCCGTGCCGAGATTGAGCAAACCGTATCACGATACGGCGCCAGTGGATTTATGTACGGATGGGATAATGGTACCGCAGTGATGGCGTTTCAAATGCACGGTCGCCGGATCCGGTTCGATCTCTCTATGCCTGACCGCAACAGAAGCGATTTCACGCAAACCGAAACAGGCCGCGAGCGGGCGCCGGCACAAGCCGCTAAGGCGTGGGAACAAGCATGCCGCCAGCGGTGGCGCGCACTCGCCTTGGTCATTAAAGCCAAGCTGGAAGCGGTCGAGTCTGGCATTACCGAGTTCGAGGAGGAATTTCTCGCGCATATCGTATTGCCCAACGGAAACACGGTTGGCCACTGGATGCTGCCCCAAGTGGAAAGCGCTTATTCAAGGGGTGAAATGCCCCCATTGCTGCCAGCGCCGGGGGCTAGATGAACAAGAAAACATCAATGACTTGCAACCCAGATGGAAAAGGTCTGGCTAAGAATTACCGTTTATGGCCAGTAATTCCTTTGGTCATCTTCCGCAGCCCTTTTTCAAGGAGGTGCTGCCCTTTTTCATCATCAACCGCTTGCGCTGATGGAGAGCCTTGCTCGTATATCTCAGCCCCGCAAGTGCCACATTTTGGCACTTCATCAGAGGCCTCTATTGTATCGGGATTGTATTCCTTACCGCATTTATCGCACTTATCGACATGCTTCATGGCAGATCTCCTTTTGCCGTACCCACTGTTATTGAGCGCCAAGCTGAGAGATAGGTTCAATAAGCAAAGGGTGAAATGATGTCGAGTATTACCCATACCCACCGCGAACGTGGCGGGAAATTTCAGAAGATTGCACAACACCAGGGGGCAGGCGCTGACCTGGAAGGTAAGTGGCTGGTGCTCTATCGCGACCTTGATAAGGGCATCGATAGCATTACCAACCTGCAGGAATGGGAAAGCCAATGGCGAGCGCTTGCTCCCGACGACTGCCCTATCTGCCTGGGTGCAGGGCACGATCACATCAAAGGCAATCGCGATAAACCCTGTGGTGGTTGTTTTGGCCTGGGGAAAGTACGGGATGACGGCGAAACACCAACCGACTGTTGGGAAGTGGCAACGGTGGCCACCGGCATCATCCAGCGCCAGCAAGATGAGCTGCTGAATCTGCGACGCATCGCCCAAAACCCCGAGGTGCAGGCTCTCATCAATCAGCAGCGCCAGCAGGTAATAGAAGACAGTACCGCGCGCCAGGAACACCAATGGCGAGACGGTAATGGTTGGGGCCCCGGCGGCCAACGTTTTACGGGAGACTGAGAATGAAAACCGGAAAATTAATGGAGCTCGAACAGTGGAGTCGTGCGCGCTTTGAGGGTAATCCGCCCTCGCCTACTACCATACGCCGCTGGTGTCGGGAAGGACACGTGCCGGCTAAAAAAATCGGCGGCACCTGGTTTATCGACCTTGATGCAGAGCGCCGCCAAACCGGCAACGAGTTAGCAGATAGCGTACTGGAGGCGTGATATGCCGCCACGGCCACGGAAAAGGAAGAATAAAGGCCTGGAGCCTAACCTTTATGAGAGCAAAGGATATTTCATCTATCGACGACCAGATACAGGTACTCGCCATGGGATGGGAAAAGATCGCGCTAAAGCGCAAGATGCGGCGCGTGTACTGAATGCACGTCTGATGTCTGGCGGTGACTTAGTAGCTGGAGTAATGGGTGAAACCGGCATAACACTGAGCTTGGCGATTCATGCATGGCTTAAAGAGTGGGTAAAACCTAGCCCGCTGTCCAAGTGGACGAAAGATGCCAAGGAAGGCCGGGGCAACCGCATCATTAAAGACGCTGGCAACACCATGCTTGAGCACGTCACGACCCGGTGGTGTGCTGAGTACCTAAGCGAGAATCACCACGACTCCGCTTATGTGCAGTATCGCTCTGTGTTATCGCAGATATTCCAGTTCGCCCAGACCAAAGGATGGATTGATCACGACCCAGTAGCACCCACGCGAAAGAACAACTACTACAAAAAGCAGCGTGCACGTTTAAGCGTTGAGCAGTTTCAAGGGATCCATGCTCTCGCTGAGGACTGGATGCAGGTCGCTATGGAGCTATCATTGCTGTGTTTGTTTGGCAGGGCTGAGGCGGTGGCTGCTAAATACGAAGATATTAAGAACGGACGACTGCACTATATCCGTGAGAAAACAAAAGAACGCAGTAAGTCCGCTTATGTAGCGATTGAATTAACACCCGCTTTAGAGGATTTAATAAAGCGCTCTCGCCATATTGAGCCAGTATCACCTTTTATTATTCACCGTAAACCAATGCGGATGCCCAGCCGTAAAACGAAAAAGCACTGGTCTCAGGTAAGCCCTGACTATTTATCGCGGGAGTTTGCAAAGCTGCGTGATCAAATACCGGGCATCAAAGCAATGCCCGAAGAGGAGCGTCCAACGTTTCACGAAATACGCTCACTGGGGTCAAGGCTGTTAGAACTTAAAGGCGCTACCGTGGAAGATATTCAAGCGCTCATGGGGCACGCAGACGAGAGCATGACACAGGTATATTTAGACGGTCACGACACGCGCTGGCAAGCGGCCAAGGGCAACCCGTTTACGATGGAAGCACTGCTCTCAGGGATGGAAAAAGTCACGTCATAAGCCCTTAAAAAGGCTTGTAGTTTTACGAAAATATGTCGAAAGTTTTTCGACACAAATAAAAACCGCCGCTAGGTTTGACCCATAAGCGACGGTTTTTAATAATCTTTTTTGGTCGGAGCGACAGGATTCGAACCTGCGACCTTTGCAACCCCATTGCAACGCGCTACCAAGCTGCGCCACGCTCCGCTGTCTTTCTTGGCCGCTACATCTTTGCCTCAAGACGGTGCGTATACTAGCGGTTTCTTGCTTAAATGAAAAGCCCCTATAGCGCTTTCTTATCAAGTATTTGTCGTCCTTCCTTTTAAAGGGAAAATGCTTGTTGCTAGTGTTGATCAGCGTCGAGCAACAGATAAGCCATGGCGTCATAGACGCCAGGGGCTGCGACTAACAAATGCTCTGGGTAGAGATCTTCCGGCACCGATTGGGGGGCTTCATACAAGTGCCCTACGCGCGCACCGGCTTCTCGGGCAATGACCCAACCCGCGACAAAATCCCAGGGAGAGACGCTTTCGTAGTACGCATCCAAACGGCCACAGGCAACATCGCACAGGTCAAGCGCCGCAGCGCCGTTACGACGAATATCCTGACACTCAATAAGCACAGCCTCTAAACGTTTTAAAAGATGCTTCCGCCCTTCTTTTCGATAGGGAAAACCGGTGCCTACCAGGGTGTGCGCCAACGAATCCGCGTTACTGGGCTGGATAGGCTGACCATTGCAAAAAGCGCCAGCGCCTTCAGCAGCGCTGAAGGTTTCGCCTAAAAATGGCGCATGGACAACCCCCACTTTTGCCACGCCTGCTTCCATCCAGCCAATGGAGACCGCGACATGGCGTAAACCTTGGGCGAAATTAACCGTTCCATCAATAGGGTCTACTACCCATAGCCTTGGAGCTTCCACTTGCAAGGCACTTTCAGGAGCCAGTTCCTCGCTTAGCCGCGCCTCACCTGGGAAGTGCTCTTCCAACCGTTTCTGTATAAGCTCATCAACAGCCACATCCACATCGGTGACGAGTTCATTATCCTTTTTCAAACGCTGTGAAAAGTCTTTTTGCTCACGCGCCTGAATAATCATCTGCCCCGCTTCTTCGGCGATGGAAATAGTCCGTTCAAGACGTGCGGCTAATGTGTGGTCGCTCATTGAATCTCCCTTTAGAACGCGATGATGCCAAGAGTTTCTACCATAAGCCGCTGAGAGGTAATTTTCGAGTCATGTCGACTTCAAGTCACGGCCATTAGCGCAATACGTCTACCAACACATCCACCACAATGCGCGTAGCAGCTTCGATTAACACCACATTGGCACCGACACGCTCCCACTCGTAGCCTGGGTAGCGGGGCAATTGAGATGCGAACTGGCCGTCAAAACGCTTAGCGATGCCCGGCGGCAAAGGCTTCCCTCGTTCTAAATTGCGCTGAATACCCGGCGGCAATGCTTCAGCTCGCGGTGCGTCATGCTGGCGCAATAGTTGGCGAAGTTCACGCTCGTTGATGCGTGGTAAATCGACCCGCCCATCGCGGTAGTGGCCAGTTTGGTTAGACTCATGCTGCTGGCCTTTGTCACGGGCGCCATGGGCCTTGGCATGGCCAGGCTGAGCAAAGGCCGCATTATTAAGTAGCAGTGCGCCAAGTGCACTCAGGGTAATCAGTTTGATAGGGTTCACTGTAAGCTCTTCGATTAAGTTCTGTGTTTACAGTGTACTGGGTGAATAAGCAGGAAGTATGGAAATTAAAAAAGGGCCCGCAGACCCTTTTTGTACATTAATACTTAATTAGTCGTCACTATCTCCGCGACATTGGGATGGCAAAAATTTAGCAGGGATCTGACTTGCGGTACCGCCCCCAGTTCGACACTCCCAATTAACGACCCCATCGTTTTCACCAGAGGGTTCAAAAACTAGTGTTTTACCCTTCAACTCAGTAACTACTGAATCAGATTTCATTGTTATAACTGTTACGCCAGCTTCTCCTGGAGAAACATCAACACTTGCAACATATTTTCCTGACATTTGTGCTGGCTCAGATAGCCCAGCCTGTTCGTTAGTAGTAGGAAATTCACCACGGGTTATGTAGTACTCAGAAATGGCCGTTTTTGCAGGAGACATTAGGCTCAAGGCCTCGCTTACCTGAGCACGACCTACATAATTCTGATACTGGGGCACAGCTAGAGAAGCCAATACACCAATAATCGCCACGACGATCATCAGCTCAATCAGCGTAAAACCACCTTGCTTCGTGTTACGAGTGATAAGTTGGGCAGAGTCCTGCATGAAGGCATCTCCTGGGAAAAGGCAAGCCTTTGTAAGGGAGCGAACCCCTTAAAAAGAATTAGAATTAATAGACGCTACATTAGCTTGCACGATCTATTTTTACAACACGCGTTCTTAATCCTATCGGCCCAGCTTCGCACTACTTTAGCTGCTTTTAATAACCAGTCATTTAGTGCCTGTAAACGCTAATGTGTGGTACAAGTAGTTCGCCTATGCTGATGTAAAACAGGTTTTTTTTGATGAGCCAGCCCCCTTTTGAGTCAACCTTAAGCCACGCAGCTTCTCGCGGTGGCCTGCGCGGCATTGCGCAGCGCTTGGTCAAGCACGGGTTATTGACTGATGCCCAGGCCGCAACAGCGGACACAACGGCGTCGGATTTGGAAATATCGTTACTTCAGCATGTGATTGAAAGCGGCTTGGTCGACCCTATTCAAGCCACCGTGGCGGCTGGCTGGGAGTACGGGCTTCCGGTCGTTGATTTAGAAGCGTTACGCCTGAACACTCTACCGCCCGCCTCTGACTACCCCATTAAAGTGTTGCAGAACCTTAACGTATTGCCATTAGCACGCCACGGCCATCGCCTCACGGTAGCAGTGCCCTACCCCGCGACACTGACTCAACTGGATGAGCTACAGTTTGCCACAGGGCTAAGTGTTGAAGGCGTCCTCGCGCCCGTGGGCCAAATTACGATTGCACTGAATAACTACCTTGCTCAAAACGAACGCGGCATGTTGGATGAGCTAGACGATATTGACGATGCCGTCAGCTCGCTCAATATCGTTAACAACAATGATAACGAAGTACCGCTAGAAGAGTCCTCTCAAAACAGTGAGGACGCGCCTATCGTTAAATTTGTGAATAAAATCCTGCTAGATGCCATCCGTCGTGGCGCGTCCGATATTCATTTTGAGCCTTACGAAACACTCTACCGGGTGCGTTTTCGTGTTGATGGCATGCTAATTGAAGTCGCACGTCCCCCCTTTGCTATGCGCAGTCGAATCGCGGCGCGTCTAAAAATCATGGCGCGCCTCGATATTTCTGAGCGTCGTTTACCTCAGGACGGGGCGATCAAACTTAAACTTTCACGCATACGCTCACTCGATTTTCGTGTTAACTCCCTTCCCACGGTGTATGGCGAAAAAATAGTGCTACGGATCTTAGACCCTACCGCTGCGCAGTTAGGGATCGAACAGTTGGGTTTTACCGATGAGCAACGTGGTCACTATGAGCAAGCATTGAAACAGCCCCAGGGCATGATTCTGGTAACCGGCCCGACCGGTAGCGGTAAAACCGTTTCGCTGTATACCGGCATTAACATCCTGAATAAAGTTGAACGAAATATTTGTACAGCCGAAGACCCGGTTGAAATCAAAGTAGCCGGCATCAACCAGGTAAACGTATTGCCCAAAATAGGGCTAGATTTTGCCAGCGCTTTACGTGCGTTTCTTCGCCAAGACCCTGACGTCGTGATGGTGGGCGAGATTCGCGACCTTGAAACGGCAGAAATTGCAGTTAAGGCCGCGCAAACGGGTCACTTGGTGCTCTCTACTGTGCACACCAACTCAGCGGCCGAAACGCTCACTCGCTTGGCTAACATGGGCGTTTCCTCATTCAACATTGCTAGCGCCGTTAGTTTGATTATTGCCCAACGTCTCGCTCGTAAACTTTGTATGCATTGTAAAGAGCCTATTGATATTCCTCACGAAGCATTGCGCAAAGAGGGTTTCAGCATTGAGGAAATTCACCAAGCCACTATTTACAAGCCAGTTGGCTGTAAACACTGTACCCATGGCTACAAAGGCCGTATTGGCATTTATGAAGTCGTACCTATTACGGAAGCAATGCGTCAATTGATCATGCGTGATGCCAATGCGTTAGATATCGACTATCAGACGCGTAAAGAGGGTTATCCCAGTCTTCACCGCAGCGGCTTGTTAAAAGTCATGCAAGGTATTACTAGCCTGGAAGAGATTAACCGAGTGAGTAAGGAGTAAGGCATGGCGAAAACAGCACGTAGACGCCAATCGCCTCCCATCAAGTTAGCCCGCTGGAAATGGAGTGGTAAAGGCCCGCAGGATAGGCCGCTAAGCGGTGAGATGATTGGTCGGAGCAAAACTGAAGTAGCCGCTGAGCTTACGAAACAAAATATCGCTATCCGCCGTATAAACAAAAAAGGCAACCTGGGCGGTAATGGTCGTATTAATCCCAACGACGTTATGGTTTTTGCGCGCCAAATGGCCACCATGATTCGAGCGGGTATTCCCTTGTTACAGGCGTTGCAGGTAGTTGCCGAGAGCCTTAAAAAACCAGCGATGGTCGCTCTCGTCCAGCATATGATGAGCGATGTGTCATCTGGCGCTAGCTTTTCCGATGCATTGCGCCGCCACCCTAAACATTTTGATCGTCTGTTCGTTAACTTAGTCGACGCTGGCGAACAATCAGGTGCGCTGGATCAGATGCTGGATCGTATTGCGACTTACAAAGAGAAGGTAGAGTCACTTAAAGCGCGGGTTAAGAAAGCGCTTTGGTATCCATGTGCCGTTATGACGATTGGCATCGCCGTTACCATGCTGCTGTTAATTAAAGTGGTGCCTGAATTTGAAAATATGTTTCAAAGTTTTGGTGCTGAGCTTCCTGCATTAACCCAAATGACCGTGAATTTGTCCGAATTTGCCCAGCGTTATTGGCTAATGGCGCTCGGTACCGTGATTGCCGCCGTACTAATACTCAAAATAAGCATGCAGCGTTCACCCAACATCGCCTATCGTATGCACGCCTTATTGCTGCGCTTCCCAGTGATTGGCGATATTATGCACAAATCTGCTATTGCTCGCTTCTCACGTACATTAGCAACTACCTTTGCCTCTGGCGTTCCGCTAGTCGAAGGCTTAGACACTGCCGCCGGCGCCACGGGTAATAAAGTGTACGAACGTGCGGTGGTACAAACACGCCAGGATGTTGCGACTGGGCAGCAATTACACTTCGCTATGCGGATGACCAACCGCTTCCCTCCATTGGCGATCCAGATGGTCAGCATTGGTGAAGAAGCGGGCTCGTTGGATGCTATGCTGAACCGTGTCGCTGATTACTATGAAGAAGAAGTGGATAATAAAGTCGATGCGCTCACGTCGCTGATGGAACCCATCATCATTGTGGTACTGGGCGTATTAGTCGGCGGTGTTGTCGTCTCCATGTATTTACCTATCTTTGATTTGGGCGCTGCCCTCTAAGTTTTTCTAACGCATTAAATTCCCAAGGAGCTACATGCATCACCCTCCGCTCATCGCGTGGCTAATCATTTTTTTAATCGGGTTGTGCCTAGGCAGTTTTCTCAACGTGGTAATTACACGCTTGCCTGTGATGCTAATGCGTCGCTGGCGCCA
The DNA here is from genome assembly GCF_052959335.1 of Vreelandella sp. H-I2. Taxonomy (NCBI): domain Bacteria; kingdom Pseudomonadati; phylum Pseudomonadota; class Gammaproteobacteria; order Oceanospirillales; family Halomonadaceae; genus Vreelandella; species Vreelandella sp. H-I2. The sequence continues at coordinate 248,965 of NZ_JBRAMC010000003.1, read as the reverse complement.
CGAGGCACGCGCAGCGCTTGAACTAGGTGACGAACACGCTCCACGCTTTAACTTGGCAACCCCTGGCTCCATGTGCCCGCGCTGTGAAGCGCCTATCGCTTGGCACGACAACCTACCGCTTATTGGCTGGATAAAGCGCCGCGGTCACTGCGCTGCCTGCCAAAAACCCATTAGCATTCAATATCCATTAGTAGAGATGGCGGCTGGACTACTTGCCTTGGCTGTTCTGGCGCTCCATGGACTTACTCCTGAGTCATTGTTCATTTACGGTGCTTGCTTGACGCTGTTAGCGCTCGCCGTTATCGATTTTCGTACCCAGCTATTGCCTGATGCTCTTACCCTTCCGCTGTTGTGGGCAGGCTTACTTTTTCAGCTTTTCTTCCAGCCATTCATGCTGTCTGATGCGGTTATTGGCGTCATGGTGGGTTATCTTTCGTTATGGAGTTTTTATTGGTTATTCAAACTGGTCACTGGCAAAGAGGGCATGGGCTTTGGGGACTTTAAGCTGCTGGCAGCGCTAGGAGCTTGGCTAGGGTGGAGCTTTTTACCGTTGGTGTTGATACTTTCCGCTGGGCTTGGAGCAATCGTTGGACTGGTGACCCAAGCCTGCTCACCCTGCTTACGCGGCGTACCGTTTCCCTTTGGCCCTTTTCTCGCGTTTGCTGGTTGGATAGCGTTATTAGTCGGTGATGAGCTAATGGCGTTGTACCTCAGCCTACTTATTTAAATTTCACCATTAACAACCTAGCTATCATTAACCTAACGACAGATAACTTAGCTATGTGGGGCAGTAGATGATTATCGGATTAACCGGCGGCATAGGCTCGGGTAAATCGACGGTGGCTCGCGCATTTGAAACACTCGGTGCCCCCTGGGTTGATGCCGACGATGTCGCCAGAGAGATTGTCTTACCTGGGGAACCCGCGCTAATAGCCATCAAAAAGCGCTTCGGTGACCAGATCATCCATCTGAATGGTACGCTTAATCGCGCAGCCTTACGCGACATTGTATTTAAGCATCCCGAACACCGGCAGTGGCTAGAATCACTAACACATCCCAAAATAAGAGAGCGGCTATTGCAGCATTTGGAGCGCCTTAAAACTCAAGGGACGCCCTATGTATTGCTTGTGTCACCATTATTATTTGAGTCGGGGCAAGATGCACTGGTTAGCCGCAGCCTCGTGGTGGATGTGCCGCAAGCGCTACAATTATCGAGAACCCTACAGCGTGATGGAGTAAGTGAAAGCCAAGTGCATGCTATTCTCGCCGCCCAACTTTCTCGCGAACAACGGCTAGCAAAGGCAGATGACGTGATAGATAACAGCGGTGACCATGCCAGCATGATGGAACAAGTGGTTCGGCTTGATGAACGTTATCGCCGGCTGCTTAACGACTAAAATATCGCGCTTGACAACCTAATGGAGTTTTTATGACTCGCCCTGCAAACGATTCCCCACTTGAAGTTAATTGCCCGCAGTGTGCTAAGCGAGTGTCTTGGTTGCCCGAAAGCACTTACCGCCCTTTCTGCAGTAAGCGCTGCCAACTGTTAGATTTAGGCGCGTGGGCCGATGAGTCGCACCGTATCTCGGGCGAATCCGCGATGGATGAAGCCGATATAGAAACGCTTCTGGCGCAAGCTGACAAGGATGCGCCTCTCTCTTAGTGCGCACCTCTCTTAGTAAGCCATATAGCTGACTTCCCCAACCCCGTAACCGATCAGGGCGGAGACAATGTCTGACCAACCATCGCCTTCGGCCTATCGTCTGCTGCTTCAGTTGGAGCAGCAATTTGACTATTTACTTGAAACAATTGAGGCCGCCGTCTCACTATACGAACAGCAGCAACCGCCTACGTGGGTTTTTCATCAAACGACACCCACTGCCCATTGGCTGCGTGAAGCACTGTTCGATATGTGGCATGAGCAAGAGCAAGATGGGCGCGAAACGCGCAATTACATCGCGATAGTGGCTGCCAACGAGGAACTGCTGACGGCGATAGACGCTATCAACCAAGCTAAAGCCAACTTTAGCGAACTATTGCAGGATATTAAAAAGAGCTTCCCAGGGTCACTCAGTGATGCAAAAAGCCGTCTGCCCAAGCGCCACCCATATATCGATGAGGTGCTACGTCGTAATGGGCTAGCGCGCCTGCACCTTAAACAGAGCTGGCGGCAATTACCTATCGCGCAGGCGCCAGTCTCACGTGTTCGCTTCGCCTGGTATAGCAGTGGACGTTCAATTAAGCGGTTAACCGTGCAAGAAGCCGAACGTAAGCTGATGCAACTTGATACTGATGCGCCGCATATCCGGATTCAACTGCGTAAATTAGCCAGTATTCCTAGCGGTGAAATCCTGGCCCAAGTGCAAACCCAGGCTCCGCTTATGCGGGCAAATCTTTTTTTTACCGAGCCACTCGCCGATGGACATACGAGACGGGCGCTGAATGCTGCCATGCCAATTTTCGTGCCCGCCAATGGTCAACGGCTGCCTCATATTAACCTGCCTGCTTTACAGCCACCGACCACTCGTACAAGAGCGCGACGGCGCGATGAAAAGCTAGAACAGGAAGTGTTTCTGCCGAGCCTGCGTGTTTACCGTTACCGCTAAGCACGTATAGCCACCAGTAAATTCGAAGGTGCTAATTACCAGGCACTATATCCTGCTGCCATAGACCATAACCAAGTAACGTTTCAACCAATTCGGCCAGGTCGTAATGACCCACGCCATATTCACTCAACAAAGCTTCAAAGCGCTGTTTGAAAATACGCTCCTGCTCTTGTTGTTGTTCCTTATGTTGGGTTTCTACATCTTCTTGTTCCAATGCCGCAAGCGAGCGTACCGGCGGACCTGTCGGTATATCAAAATCACTATTCGGATCATCTAACTGACGTAAAGCCTGCGCAAAGGCGTCATCCAACTCACGAAACTTCCGCAGCTTCTCACGCTCATCTACTGGCTTTTGAACCTTTTGATATTTCATCGATGTTTCATTTACACCTTTCTTTAAATGGTCGAAATGACTGCTAACGTAGTGTTTTTACCCACAAAAAACTGCGCACCAACGCGTATAAAATCGGAAGATTTACTTTACCACTCAGTTGCCTGCATAAAGCCCGAACGCTTCTCTCTATTCAGGCAAGCTATTCAGACAAGCTATTCAGACAAGTCACCAACAATAAAGCGCTTAGCAGAGTCACGACAGGTAGGATAATAAAGACCTGTACGAATCACTCACGAAGGCCAAATAATGTTTAAAGCGATGACTCAAGCTAAGCTCTGGCTGCAGAAAACAAGTAGTAAGCCGCTAGGCATCGAAAGCCTTGCTATCCACGAAGACTTTGCTGCCCATGAAACCCCTGCTACCCACATAGGATATTGACTTCTCAACTTCGACGCTAGTTTGCCAAAGCTTTCCTATCTCACCAAGTGCCTATCATAAAGGGCTTCGTGAAGGGCTGAGTGAAGAAAGCGATTAGAACACGCGGCGAAGGCGACTAGCGCACCCCCTCAATATAGCGCAAATTGCGATACCTTGCGGAAAGCCCCTAACAACTCTTCTTTTTTTAAGGCGCTTCGGCGTTACTATCATTTGAAGCCCCGCCATTTTCGGCGAACGATGAGATCGCCTTCTATCACTTGATGGCTCTATGTGATTTTAACAACATTCCGACATGCGTATCGAAAAACCCAGCATCCGACAAACAGTCCTAATGGACTTCTAGAAAGCGACAGAGCGCGTCAAAGCGTTAGGGTATGCCAGGATACCACAACAAGCAATAACCGTGTTATAGGCGCTACTACGCCTATTTAAGACCATCATTGCCCTGCCTGACGTATTCTCAGAAAGACGAATGCGCTTGTTAACTATTCCTGGGGTTCTTGTCGTACCGCCAATGTCCTTTTACCCGAACATACAGACAAATACAAAAAGCGTTACTTTGCCAGTTCCTCATCGACATGGCTACATGCCAACCTATGACGATGCAAGCATGCGATCGGCGATTTAGCTGATCTTTATGGAGCTCTGGCGCCTGCGAGCTAAATCACTATGCAATTTAAATCACTATGCAGACAGGGTAGCTGTCATGTTAGCGATCATGTCAATCGTCATTATGGCGAACAAACCGCTTAGAACTTCGCACCCCACACCAGCAAGCATTTATCAGTGGTAATGTCTTTGATAATCAGCTGGGCATAGGACGGACAATAAAAAACGGCATTTCTGAATAGAAATGCCGGTCATTAATTACTTAGTCTTCCATGCGCACCAGCCATGACTCAACGGCCTCATCGCCATGCTCGTCTTTCCAACTGCGTAGACCTTTATGGTTGCCGCCGCGGGTTTCGATTACTTCCCCTGTTTTAGGGTTTTTGTAAATCTTAAGACGACGCTTACGGCGAGCATTACCACTTGCTGTCGTTTTAGCACTGCGCTGGTCAGCTGCAGGATCTAATAAAGCAATGACGTCGCTAGGACGCTTGCCGAACTCAGTCATAAGCGCTTCAAGCTTGGCCTTAAATTCTAACTCGCTTTTTAGACGCTGATCGCCTTCTAAACGCTGAAGGTCTTCTTGAAGCTGCTTTAGCTGCTGCTCTTTTTGAATATATTCGTTAAGTAATGACATCGGGGTTCCTTTAGTAACGTATCCAACTGAACGGGGTCCAACTGGTTTAGGTGCATACTTGGCACCCACTAGTTCAGAATGCTGTGACATTATTCCTGTAAAAAGGCTAACTGACAATAGTCTAGTTGATATTTACTCAATTACTAATCGTTTTAAAAACACAATTGTTATTTAAAGTGTTTCGGACCGAATAAAATATGCACTCTCTGGGGACTATCTATTCGGCTATTACAGGTACTCTACTATACAAACAAAAGCGCCGCCCATAAGGGCGGCGCTTTTTACAAACCAATAACTAATAAGAAATTAGTCTTGGCCCATCTGCTGCTTGATCAGATCACCGATAGTGGTCGGACCACCCGCTGTTTCCGGCTCTTGCTCACGCATCTTCTTCAGGTTCTGACGCGTATCATCTTGATCTTTCGCTTTTACCGACAGGTTAATCTGACGGCTCTTACGATCAACACTGACAATACGAGCTTCTACACTGTCGCCTTCATTCAGAACATTACGCGCGTCTTCTACGCGGTCAGCACTGATTTCGGAAGCTTTCAGAACAGCAACAACGTCAGTCGCCAACTCAACTTGCGCTTCTTTAGCATCAACTTCAATGACGCGACCCGTTACGATGCTGCCCTTATCGTTAACTGACAGATACTCAGCAACGGGGTCAGAATCCATCTGCTTGATACCCAGCGAGATACGCTCACGCTCTGGATCAATAGACAGGATAACGGCTTCAGCTTCGTCACCTTTCTTAAAGTTGCGTACGGCTTCTTCGCCAGTATCAGACCAAGAAATGTCAGACAGGTGAACCAGACCGTCAATACCGCCTTCTAGGCCGATAAAGATACCGAAGTCAGTAATAGACTTGATGGTGCCTGAAACGCGATCGCCCTTGTTATAATCCGTGTTGAAGGTTTCCCATGGGTTAGCAGTGCACTGCTTGATACCCAGTGAAATACGACGACGTTCCTCGTCGATATCCAACACCATGACGTCAACATCATCGCCCACTTGAACGACTTTAGACGGATGGATGTTTTTGTTGGTCCAGTCCATTTCAGACACGTGAACCAGACCTTCAACACCCTCTTCCAACTCGGCAAAGCAACCGTAGTCAGTCAGATTAGTGACGACAGCGTGTACTTTCATGCCTTCCGGATAACGCTCTTTAATGTTGACCCACGGATCTTCGCCCAATTGCTTCAGACCCAGTGAAACGCGATTACGCTCACGGTCAAACTTCAGAACCTTGACGTTGATCTCGTCGCCAACAGCAACGATTTCAGACGGATGCTTAATACGCTTCCACGCCATGTCTGTGATGTGCAGCAGGCCGTCAACACCACCCAGGTCTACGAAAGCGCCGTAGTCTGTCAGGTTCTTAACAATACCCTTGATTTGCTGACCTTCTTGCAGAGTGGCCAACAGCGCTTCGCGCTCTGCACTGTTTTCTGCTTCCAGAACCGCACGACGTGATACCACAACGTTGTTGCGCTTCGGATCGAGCTTGATGACTTTAAAGTCCAGCTCTTTGTTTTCCAGGTGCGCAGTATCGCGAACGGGACGAACGTCAACCAAGGAGCCTGGCAGGAAGGCGCGGATAGAGTCAACTTCAACCGTGAAGCCACCTTTAACCTTACCGTTAATAACGCCCTTGATGATTTCGTCTTTCTCGAAGGCTGCTTCCAAAATCTTCCAAGCTTCTGCGCGCTTGGCTTTTTCACGGGACAGACGCGTCTCACCGAAGCCATCTTCAACGGCTTCAAGTGCCACGTGCACATCGTCACCGATAGCGATGTTCAGATTACCGTGCTCATCGCGGAATTGTGACGCAGGGATCTGACCTTCAGATTTCAGACCAGCGTTGACAGTAACCCAGTCACCGTCAATGTCGACAACCTGGGCCGCGACGATAGCGCCTGGCTCCATGTTGATGTCGTTAAGAGACTGTTCAAACAGCTCAGCAAAGCTTTCGCTCATGGTGTTCCTACGTAATTACGTTGTTGAGGCATAAATGCCTTCTCCGCACCACCAGCAAGTGCGGGCCTAATGTCACTCAGCCTTTGGGGGTGTTAACGCTGGTTAGACCTGACCGGGCTCACCGATGTGAGTTTAGTGCCCTGCCACGTCGTGACACCAATCCAAAAGCGCCGCAAGGGAGAATCACACGCCGCTTACCAGCCCTCTTTGGGCGAGCAGTTCGGTCAATCGATCTACCACTTCCGGTATGCTCAGGCGCGTGGTATCAAGCGTAATGGCATCATCTGCCGGCTTGAGAGGAGCCACACTGCGCTGCGTGTCGCGTGCATCGCGTGCCTGAATCTCCTTTAAAAGACTCGAAAGACTAGCATTCACCCCGGCTTCCTGCAACTGCAGATGACGTCGACGCGCTCTTTCATCGGCACTTGCCGTCAAAAAAATCTTGAGGGACGCGTCAGGGAAAACCACTGTTCCCATATCACGACCATCGGCTACCAATCCCGGCGTTTGGCAAAAATCACGCTGACGTTGCAGTAATGCCTGACGCACCGCAGGCAGCGCCGCCACCTGGGAAGCACGCTCACCAGCTTGCTCGGTGCGGATCGCTTGACCAACGTCCTCGCCTTCCAGCAACGTGCGGGGCAGACCCTCTTCAACCGGGAATGCCACATCCAGCTTTTCTGCTAAGCGCGCCAGCCCTAATTCGTCATCTAGGGCCACGTTATGCTTAACAGCGGCTTGCGCCGTCAGCCTATATAGCGCGCCGCTATCCAGCAAATGCCAGCCTAGACGCTCTGCTATTAAACCGCTGATAGTGCCTTTACCTGCACCGCCAGGGCCATCGATGGTGAGAATAGGCACAGTCAGCGCGGCCTCACGATCATTCATGCGCACCCTCCACACTCATGGCCATACCTATTCGAGTCGCTAGCGTAACGAAATCAGGGAAAGAAGTGGCCACATTAGCACAGTCTTCAATAACAATTTCCTCGCTAGCACGAAGCGATGCAATCGCAAACGCCATGGCAATGCGGTGATCGCCCAGGCTATCGATACGCCCGCCACCATAACTTGGCACTTTTTCATCGCCGTTGCCGACAATATCGATGCCATCTTCCACTACGGTGTGCTGCACACCTAAAACGGCTAAGCCATCTGCCATCGCCTGAATGCGATCAGACTCTTTAACGCGTAGCTCTTCAGCACTTCTGAGACGGGTCACGCCTTCAGCATTAGCGGCGGCAATAAACAGTGCGGGGAATTCATCAATCGCTAGCGGCACTTGATCGACGGGAATATCAATACCCTTCAGCGGCGCGTAACGAATACGAATATCAGCCACTGGCTCGCCACCTACTTCGTGCTCATTCTCTAATGCTAAATCAGCCCCCATCAGGGTAAGAATATTGATCACGCCAATCCGGGTAGGGTTAATACCCACGTGCTCAAGGGTAATATCAGCGCCTGGGGTAATCGCGGCGGCAACTAAAAAGAACGTCGCCGAAGAGATATCCGATGGCACATCAATGGGGCCTGCGGTAAGTTTTCCACCACCCACTAGCCAGCAGGTATCACCTTCACGAGTTACCGCGTAGCCGAAACCATTGAGCATACGCTCGGTGTGGTCACGTGTAGGCGCGGGTTCACGTACCCGAGTTTCGCCTTCAGCGTACAGCCCGGCTAGTAGCAAGCAGGATTTAACCTGGGCACTGGCCATAGGCATATCGTAATGAATGCCTTTAAGGTTAGCGCCGCCGTGAATTTTGAGCGGTGGGCGCCCGCCCTCAGCCGTATCAATAGTGGCGCCCATCAAGCGCAGCGGGTCAGCCACACGCCCCATAGGTCGCTTGGTCAACGACTCGTCGCCGGTTAATTCACTATCAAATGCCTGACCAGCCAGCAATCCAGAGAAAAGCCGCATGGCGGTACCCGAGTTACCCACATAAAGTGGACCGGCGGGGGCTTTCAAGCCATGCATACCGACACCATGGATCGTCACTCGGCCCTGGTGCGGCCCTTCAATAGCCACGCCCATTTCACGAAATGCCTGCAGGGTCGCCAGGCTATCTTCGCCTTCAAGAAAACCTTTTACTTCGGTGACACCTTCCGCCAGTGCACCCAACATAATGGAGCGATGCGACATGGATTTATCGCCAGGAACGCGCAAACGCCCCTGGGCTTGACCGCCCGGCTGCACACGGTAGGTGACCTCACCTTGTGGTTGCATATGATATTCCGCCTGATAACTGGTTTTGTTCAATAAAGAGTCGAAATAGTGCCGAGCATGGCTCGCCCGATCAAAGGTGGCAATCAGCGCATCACTGTCATCTGTCTCTACCGCATAGCGCAAGCGCTTAAGCCCTGCTTCAAAATCATCCAGCGATGCCAGCACCGCTTGTTTATTGGCGATAAAAATATCCCGCCACATGACAGGATCGCTGCCTGCAATGCGGGTAAAGTCACGAAAACCGCCTGCCGCGTAACGAAAAATATCTAACCGCTCATCCTGACGCGCCAGCGTATCCACTAATGAAAAGGCTAGCAGATGCGGTAAATGGCTGGTACGCGCCAATACTTGATCATGTCGCTCTACGTCCATTTCCAACACATCGGCGCCACAGGCTTGCCATAAAAGACGGACACGCTCTAATGCGTTGCGGTCCACGTTGGGCTCAGGCGTCAGGATGACCTTGTGATCTACATAAAGGCGAGGATTTGCCGCCGCCACGCCGCTTTTTTCAGAACCAGCAATGGGGTGCCCCAGCACCATATTAGTGGGTACTTGGCCAAATATTTTCTCAGCGTAGGCACGGATGGTCGCTTTAGTACTACCGACATCGGTCAATACGACGTTCCGGGCGGCATAAGGCAGTGTCTCAGCTAGCGTAGCCATGACGCTTTCCATAGCGAGCACCGGCACCGCCAGCACCACCATGGATGCGTCACGCAACTGTTCGTACAGGTGCGTACCCCCAGTATCGATTAAGCCCATCTCGATACCGAGAGCGATCTCATTACTATCAGGGTCGCAGGCAGCAATTTGCCCCTGAAACCCTGACTCGCGCAGTGCTGCGGCTAGCGAACCACCAATTAATCCCAGACCAATAATTAGAAGACGTGATTCATGACAGATAGGGGTTTTTAGGTTTTCGTCGGCCATTAATGTCACAGCACGCCTATCGGATAGGAACCCAGCACACGTAAATCCGCCGCTCTCAGCTGTACTTCTTCAAGTACAGCGGCGACTCGTGGATCATCGCGATGGCCCTTAAAATCAATAAAAAAGACATAGTTCCATACACCGGTACGCGAAGGGCGCGTCTCCAGGCGCGTTAAATCAACCTGGTGGCGATGAAACGGCTCAAGCAACGCATGCAGCGTACCCGGTTGATTACGCATGGCGACCACAATCGAGGTCTTATCCTCGCCTGCCATGGGCACATCCTGATTACCAATAATCAAAAACCGCGTGGAGTTATCTGGCCGATCTTCAATTTTATCGGCGATATAGTCCAAACCATAAAGCTTAGCCGCCATATCGCCAGCAATCGCTGCGCTATGCCACTCGGTTTTAACTAGCTTAGCCGCTTCGGCATTGGAAGAAACCGGCACTCGTTCGGCATGGGGATAATGCGCATCCAGCCATTTGCGGCACTGGCCGAATGACTGAGGATGAGAATAAATTCGCGAAACCTTATCGCGACGGGTCGTTTCACTGACCAATAAATGATGGTGTATACGCAGCACTACTTCGCCACATATTTTGATCGAGGAGTCCATAAAGGTATCAAGGGTGTGATTGACGACACCTTCGGTGGAGTTTTCCACTGGCACAACGCCGTAGTGCACGGCGCCTGCCTCCACTTCACGAAACACTTCATCGATAGCGGCCATGGGCATACTAATAGCACTTTCGCCAAAATGCTTAAGTGCCGCCTGTTGAGTAAAGGTGCCCTCAGGGCCCAGATAAGCAACTTTGACAGGCTGTTCAAGTGCCAAACACGCCGACATGATTTCACGAAACAAGCGCGCCATTTCTTCTGAATCGAGCGGCCCCTTGTTCAACGCCATAATTCGACGCAGAACTTGTGCTTCTCGCTCAGGACGGTAAAACACCGCATCCTTATCTTCAATCAGCTTAACGTGGGCCACCTGCTGGGCACAGCTGGCGCGCTCACTAATCAGGTTAAGGATATCACTATCGAGTTGATCGATACGCTGGCGCAGCTCATCCAGTTTGATCGACGTGTCGGACATGGTGGTTTAGCCCCTTGTTTGTTCAAAATCGGCCATAAATGCGATCAACGCATCGACTGCCGACTCAGGTACCGCGTTATATAGGCTGGCCCGCATACCGCCCACGCTGCGGTGGCCTTTTAAATTAAGTAGCCCCGCCGCATCGGCTTGCTGTAAAAACAACTTATCCAGCGCCGCATCGGCTAACACAAAGGGCACGTTCATCCGCGAGCGATTGTGCTTAGCGATGGGGTTGCTATAAAAATCGCTGCCATCAATCGCCGCGTAAAGCTTATCGGCCTTACGCTGGTTAATGGCATCCATGGCAGCCACACCACCGACATCTTCTTTTAGCCACTGAAACACCAAGCCGGCCAAATACCAGGCGTAAGTGGGCGGCGTATTCACCATCGAACCGGCGTCAGCCAGCATTTGGTAATCAAACAGTGAAGGAATGCCCGGCTGCGCTTTACTTAATAGGTCATCACGCACAACCACCAACGTCAGGCCGGCGGGGCCTATATTTTTTTGTGCACCGGCATAAATCACACCAAACTCATTGACATCGATCGGTCCGGAAAGGATGTTCGACGACATGTCGCAAACAAGTGGCACGTTAGCGCCATCAGCGCGCTGCACATGGGGCGTATAATCAAACTCCAATCCGCCAATCGTCTCGTTAGAGGTGTAGTGCAAATAGGCAGCATCATCACTTATTTCAATGCTATCCAATGCAGGCACTTCCCTATGGCCGTTAGGCTCACTACTGGCTGCCACATGGCAACCAAAACCAAGACGCTTGGCTTCACTAAGCGCTTTTTTGCCCCAAATACCGGTCTGGATAAAGTTACCGCTACCACCCTGCCCCAACAGGTTCATGGGCAGCATGGCGAACTGCATACTGGCGCCACCCTGCAAGAACAGGACTTTATAATTATCCGGCACACCTAGGAGCTGACGGAAGTCGGCTTCAGCGCGTTCGGCAATGGCGACAAATTCATCGCTGCGGTGGCTCATTTCCATCACGGAAAGGCCACGGCCCTGGTAGTCCAGCAACTCTTCTTGGGCGCGTTTCAGCACGGCGGCTGGCAGGGCCGCTGGCCCTGCGCAGAAATTATAGTGACGTGTCATCGGACCCTGTTTCCTGTGCGTCATCGGATGATTCACTGGCCTGGGTGCCGTCAGCGCTGACTTCCTCAAGAACGCTTATTTCATCGCTCTCTTCCGGCTCATCAACACGCACCGTCTTGACCAGCTTCTCCTCTTTACCAAGGCGAATCAGCATTACACCCTGGGTATTACGCGACGTCGTTGAGACCTCTTCCACACGCGTACGTACAAGCGTGCCGCGGTCAGTGATCAGCATCATTTCATCGCTGTCATAAACCTGCATCGCTGCCACTAGGGAACCATTACGCTCACTGGTCTGCATGGCAATAACACCCTGGCCACCACGGCCACGCAGCGGAAATTCTTCCAGACGGGTGCGCTTACCGTAACCGTTCTCACTGGCGGTCATAATGTAGATTTGACCCTCAGCGGTTTCGGCGCCTCTTTCCTCCTGGCTGCCATCCTGCGTTTCGTTGTCAATATCCGCTTCGGCGTCAATATGCTGGCTCTTCGGAATAATCAGGCTGATGACTTCCGCATCACCTGCCAAGCGCATACCGCGCACGCCGCGAGCAGTCCGGCCCATAGCGCGGGCGTTGCCCTCTTCAAAGCGAATCGCCTTGCCGTTAGACGACAGCAGCATGGCATGGTCGTTACCCGTGGTAATTGCTGCACCGACCAAGCGGTCACCCTCTTCCAAATCAATCGCAATCAGGCCAACACTGCGTGGGCGCGAGAACTGCTCAAGACTGGTCCGCTTGACGGTGCCCTTGGCCGTCGCAAAGAAAATATAGTGCTCGGGGTCGTAGTCGCGTACCGGCAAGATGGCGTTAACGGCCTCACCCTCTTCAAGCGGCAACATATTAACCAGGGGCTTACCCCGCGAACCGCGGCTGGCGTTGGGCATTTCATACACTTTCAGCCAGTACACCTTGCCGCGATTAGAGAACAGCAACACGGTATCGTGAGTAGACGCCACCAGCAGGTGCTCAATAACATCTTCGTCTTTCATTGCGGTGGCAGACTTACCACGGCCGCCACGACGCTGAGCCTGATAGTCGGACAGCGGCTGAGTTTTGGCATAGCCTGAGCGCGACACGGTAACGACCATGTCTTCTTCGGCGATCAAATCTTCAATGGAGAGATCTAAATGGCTGGCCTGAATTTCAGTACGGCGATCATCACCAAACTGATCACGTACGGCATGCAGCTCTTCACGAATCACTTCCATCAAGCGGTCCGCAGAGGCCAAAATCTCGGTGAGTTCGGCAATTTTTTCAAGAATATTTAAGTATTCGTCGAGCAGCTTCTCGGTCTCAAGCCCCGTCAAGCGGTGCAGGCGTAGCTCAAGAATAGCCTGGGCCTGGGCAGGCGAAAGCCGATAAGAGGTGGCCGCAGTGTTTAGACCAAAGCCCTCTTCCAGCTCTTCTGGCTTGCAAGAAGTCGCCCCGGCACGCTCCAACATGGCGGTTACTTGGCCAGGTTGCCAGGTTTTAGCAAGCAGCTTTTCACGCGCTTCGGCCGCATTGGGCGAGGCTTTAATCAGCTCAATCACTTCATCGATATTTGAGATAGCGACAGCCAGACCTTCCAACAAATGCCCACGCTCACGGGCCTTTTTCAGCTCATACAGTGTACGCCGGGTCACCACTTCGCGCCGGTGACGAATAAAGGCTTCCAGCATCTCTTTCAGATTGAGCGTACGCGGCTGGCCATTTTCCAGCGCCACCATGTTAATGCCGAACACGTTCTGCAGCTGTGTTTGAGCAAACAGGTTATTGACCACGACTTCGCCGGACTCACCTCGCTTAATTTCAATGACTACGCGCAGGCCATCTTTATCTGACTCATCGCGCAGCTCGGCGATGCCTTCGATCTTCTTCTCTTTCACCAGCTCGGCGATCTTCTCGATCAACCGCGCTTTGTTCACCTGGTAAGGCAGCTCGGTAATGATGATGTGATCACGACCGGTTTTATCGTGGTGCTCGATGGTATGACAAGCACGCACATAAATGCGCCCACGGCCTGTTCTGTAGGCGGACAAAATGCCCGCACGGCCATTGATGATCGCGCCGGTAGGAAAGTCAGGACCGGGGATGTATTCCATTAAATCATCCACCGACAGCGTATAGTCATCGATTAACGCCAAACAGCCGTCAATCACTTCACGCATATTATGCGGCGGTATATTGGTCGCCATGCCGACGGCGATACCCGATGAGCCGTTGATCAGCAGGTTGGGTACTTTAGTAGGCAATACGGCGGGAATACGCTCGGTGCCGTCGTAGTTATCCACCCAATCGACGGTATCTTTTTCCAGGTCCGCGAGCAGCTCATGGGCAAGGCGCGACATACGCACCTCGGTGTAACGCATGGCGGCTGCGTTATCCCCATCAATTGAACCGAAATTACCCTGACCGTCGACCAGCACATGGCGCATCGAAAAGTGCTGCGCCATCCGTACGATGGTGTCGTATACCGCGCTATCGCCGTGCGGATGGTATTTACCGATGACATCGCCGACGACACGCGCCGACTTTTTGTACGGTTTATTCCAATCATTACCCAGTTCATGCATGGCAAACAGCACACGCCGGTGAACCGGTTTAAGGCCATCCCGCACATCAGGAAGCGCGCGACCGATAATGACGCTCATCGCATAGTCGAGATACGACTGTTTGAGCTCGTCTTCAATATTGACGGGCAAGATTTCTCTGGCGATGTCACCCATGAAAGTTAGATCCTTTGCACTGCATTGGCACTGCGAGAGTTGAAAGCGCTTAAAAACACCGCCCTATTAAAACAATAGAACGGCGCGCAAATACCCTGCCATCATACCACCGCAAAAGCAGCAAGGGCAGCCAGGGAGCTCACCAAAGCCATTTAGGGGGTAAATGCCTCTTTCGCCAACGTTAATGTAGCTAATGCCTCACGCACATCTCCCTCAATGGCAGCGGCCTTATTAGCCTGCATATCCAACAGAACGAAAGTTAAATCCGCCTGAGCTATCACGGTGCCATCCTTGCGCACAATACGGTGATGACAGAGCCCGCTGCGCTCAGCGACCTCAACAATCCCCGTCATTATCTCTAAATCATCCCCGTGACGTGCAGCGGCCAAATAATCAATATTCAAATTGACGACGACGAACGCCCGCCCAGCTTGATGAAGCTCTTTGATCATATCAGGGTGATGATCAAAAAAATCCCAACGCCCCTCTTCCATAAACTCCAGGTAACGAGCGTTATTAACATGGCCATAGCCATCCAGGTGATAGCCTCGGACGCGCAATTGCACTCTAGAGAGTGATGCAGTCATAACAGCTCCTTTGCTTGGATTGATTGGATTGGATCGGATTGGAGAGAAAATAAAGGTTAGAAAAAAGCAGTGATTGCCAAAACCATAATCAAACATAAGTTTTAAACACGTGCAACAAAACCGATTGGCGCCAGCCGCTGGTAGGAATGCCTCGCTTTCGCCATAATGTGCCACCTTTTGAACAGGATTGGCCCCATGTGGTTTAAGCACTTGCATTTATACCGGCTACACGACGCGCCCGAGATAACCAGCGATGCGCTCGCTAGCGCCTTACAAGAGCATGCCGCCAAACCACTTGGCAACGCCGATGCGCGCCGCCTAGGTTGGACGGCGCCAGCAGGACGTTTAGGCGGTGGTCAGCTCGTTCACGAAATTCAAGCACATCGCCTGCTTTCCGCGCTGCGCCAAGAGCGTCTATTACCTGCTTCCGTGGTAAAAGAAGAAGTTGACGAGCTAGTCGCTGATATTGAAGCCAGCGAAAGCCGCAAAGTGACCCGCAAAGAGAAGACCGCGTTAAAAGAGCAGGTCACCGAAAACTTACTGCCGCGTGCCTTTGTCCGCAGTCAGAAAATCGACCTATGGTGGGATACCCGCAGCCAGTTGATTGGCATTAACGCCAGCTCGCGCACCCGCGCTGAAGATATCTTGGATCTATTAAGAGAAACATTGGGCAGTTTAAAAGTCACGCCGCTCAGCTCGCAAACACTACCTATTCGCGCAATGACCACCTGGCTTGGCGACACTGCAAGCCGCCCAGCTGACTTGCAGCTTGGCGACCAAGTCGAACTTAAAGCCAAAGGTGACGACGGCGTATTGCGCGCACGCCAAGTCGATTTAGACAGCGATGAGATCCAGCAATTGCTTGAGAGCGGCCGCCAAGCCAGCAAACTCGCGATTAGCCTGGAAGGACGCTTAAGCTTTATCCTGCATGATGATCTTGCGTTGAAATCATTACGCTTTGGCGACGCCCTTATCGAAGAAGCCGACCATGCTGATGACGACGATGACGCCCTTGCTCGTTTGGAAACGGACTTTATTCTAATGGCACAGGCGCTATCCGATGACATTCCTCGCTTGATAGAGTGGCTCGGCGGTGAAACGCAGCGGGAACCCGCGGCGCAGTAAGGGCTCTATAGCCTTTTCACCTCTATGGTATTAATCGGCACCTATTCCTAATCACCAACGATTTATCATCCAACGGTTCGCATGACTCATCATAACAACGCTCCCATTGCCTCTATCGAGACAGACCCGTGGGCCGATATTCGGCCTTTCATGGATCACGAAGTAGCCGATGTTCTTGCTAGGCTCTCACGGGATAATGAGCTGCTGGATGCGCTCACCCGCTTTCGACTGCCGCGCTTAGCACGCTGGGCGCCGTCGTTGGCACGTGGTTTTGCCAGTCGCGCGGTACGCCGTGAAGTTAAAGATGTTTCGTCGGTTTACGAATTTCAAATGCGCATTGCCCACTATATGGAACGCATGATTCGTACCACCACCGATGCGTTTGAAGTGACTGGCCTTGATAAGCTTGATCCTAACGGTGCTTACCTCTTTATTGGTAATCATCGTGATATCTCGCTGGACCCAGCGTTCGTAAACTACGCGCTGTATCAGGCAAACCGGGGCACGGTGCGTATCGCTATTGGCGATAATTTGCTCAAAAAACCTTATGTCACCGATCTGATGCGGCTTAATAAAAGCTTTATTGTGCCGCGCAGTGCGCGTGGCAAACGTGCAATGCTGGCGGCATATCAGCAACTTTCCGCCTATATTCGCCACACCATTACTGAAGATCAACACTCGATATGGATGGCGCAGCGCGAAGGACGGGCCAAGAACGGCATTGATCACACCGAGCCAGCCATCATCAAAATGCTAATCATGGCGAGACGTGCTTCAGAGCGCGATATGGTATTCGGTGATGCGATTGCCGAGCTGAAGCTCGTGCCCGTATCGATTAGCTATGAGTACGATCCCTGCGATGTACAAAAGGCCCAAGAGCTGCACGACATCGATACCCAGGGTAGTTACGCCAAAGAGGAGTTTGAAGACATTCGCTCCATTGTCGCAGGCATTACCGGCTCCAAAGGACGCGTACGATTACACTTCGGCACCCCTGTTGGGTCTGACATGGCAACGCCTGATGAAGTAGCGGCTGAAATAGATCGCCAGGTAATTGGTGGCTATCGTCTATTTCCAAGCCACTATTTAGCGCTGGAAGCACTGGGTGAAGCGCCTGAACTGGTAGCACGCAAAGCCATTACGCGCCAAGACAGAGAACGCTTTAATGCGCGGCTTGCTGAGGTACCTGAGCCACTGCGCCCTTACTGGCTCGCCCAGTACGCGAACCCTGTTAAGCATAAAGCAGGTAGACTGACGCTTTAAACTGACGTTTTGGGCTGGTGCCTTTAAGTTGTCGTTTTTATACCAGGCAACTCATGCCCGTTGGCAGAAAAAATGCTATGGTCAAAGCAGTGATTGGTCCCGCTTGGCGCTGCCGTCAACCGCGATCCTAAGGAGACTTCCATGTCCGGTTCAGAAATTCAGAAAACACGTGTCATCAATGAGCTACGTGGTTTTATTCGCAAGTTATTACAAGACCCTAAAATTCTTGAGCAATCGCTGGCGATTGCCCGTCAACACTTGACCGAAGGCAGTAATGCTGCGGCGATGGCACGCATTGCTAACGAAATATCCGACACAACTAGCGTGCACATCCCGGAAGACCCAGCGGAGCACTCTGAAGCTGATAAACTCTTTTTAGAGCTACTGCGCGAAGTGGTTCAAGAAGAGCAAGCCTTGTATTAAAGGGTTTAGAAAGCATTGTATTAAACGTTACCTTAGGCAACGTTACCGGCGAAGCGATAGCGGCTTCGCCGTCTTGTTTGTTATCGCCTGACCGGCACCATTATCCACTCGGAATTAACCTTCACCATGCCTACTACCGCCACGCGCAACATTTTGGTGACAAGCGCGCTCCCTTATGCTAACGGAGCCATTCACCTCGGTCACTTACTTGAGTATATCCAGACTGATATCTGGGTACGTTTCCAGAAAAGCCGTGGCCAGCAGTGCTACTACGTATGTGCCGATGATGCCCATGGCACCGCTATCATGTTGCGTGCTGAGCAGGAAAACATTACTGCGGAAGCACTGATTGAACGGGTTTCTCAGGATCATCAAACTGACTTTGCTCGTTTTGGCGTTGGTTTCGACAATTACCACTCAACCCACTCCGCTGAAAACCGTTATTTCAGTGAAATGATCTATAAGCGCTTACGGGATAAAGGCCATATTGCCACGCGCGATATAGAGCAAATGTTTGACCCGCAAAAAGGCTTGTTCTTAGCTGATCGCTTTATTAAAGGCACCTGCCCAAAATGCGGGGCAGACGACCAGTACGGCGATAACTGTGAGAAGTGTGGCGCGACTTACACCCCCGCCGATTTAATTAATCCTGTTTCGGCGATTTCTGGCGCCACGCCCGAAGTGCGCACCTCGACCCATTACTTTTTTAAGCTGCCCGACTTTGCCGACTTCTTGCAGCGCTGGATTGACGACGGCCACGTTCAGCCGCAAATCCGTAACAAGCTGATGGAGTGGTTTGAGTCCGGCTTTAATGAATGGGACATTTCCCGCGACGCGCCTTACTTTGGCTTTGAAATACCTGACGCGCCGGGCAAATACTTTTATGTATGGTTAGATGCGCCGATTGGCTATTTGGCCAGTTTTAAAAACCTATGCGATCGCCAAGGTATCGACTTCGACAGCTTCTGGGAAAAGGGATCCGACGCCGAGGTATATCACTTTATCGGCAAAGATATCGTCTACTTCCACGCGCTGTTCTGGCCCGCTATGCTGCATGGCGCCGACCTTCGTACGCCAACGGCCGTCAACTGCCATGGCTTCCTAACGGTAGACGGCGCCAAGATGTCGAAATCCCGCGGAACGTTCATTAAAGCCGCCACCTACGCCGATCATCTTAACCCGGAATACTTGCGCTATTATTTTGCCGCCAAGCTCACCTCCAAAGTTGATGATTTAGATTTAAACTTGGAAGACTTTGCTGCACGGGTAAACTCCGATCTGGTTGGCAAAGTGATCAATATTGCCAGCCGGTGCGCCGGTTTTGTGAAAAAACTTGGCGGCGGCACACTCTCGACACATTGCGCTGAGCCACAAATGGTCGCCCGCTTTATTGCCGCGGGTGACGATATTGCCGACGACTTTGAATCGCGCGAATTCAGTCGGGCAATGCGCAAAATTATGGAACTGGCGGATGAGGCCAACACCTACATAGCAGATAAAGAACCCTGGGCACTGGCAAAGCAGGATGGGCGCGATGCAGAAGTCTTGGAGATATGTTCGGTAGGTATTAATTTATTCCGCCAGTTAATGGTGTATCTTGCTCCCGTGGTTCCCGCCATGGCTGAAGATGCCCGTGAGTTTTTGAATGTCGAATCACTCGACTGGCACACTCGACAAAGTGTCCTGACAGATCATTCAATCAACAAATTCAAACCGCTCATGACGCGCGTTGAGCGCGATAAAATCGATGCGATGATTGAAGCATCCAAGGAAGATCTTGTGGAAGAGCAGAAATTGAAAGAGGCGCCAAAAGGCCCGTTGGCGGATGATCCCATCGCCGCTGAAATCGATTTTGCAACATTTGCGAAGGTCGACCTAAGGATTGCACGCATCACTCAGGCCCAGTACGTAGAAGGCGCCGACAAGCTGTTACAGTTGACTCTCGATCTGGGCGGCGAAACGCGCAATGTCTTCTCCGGCATTCGCTCCGCTTACGCCCCCGAAGCATTAGAAGGACGATTGACCGTGATGGTCGCTAACCTGGCACCGCGCAAAATGCGTTTTGGGATGTCTGAAGGCATGGTATTAGCCTCTGCCAATGAAGAAGGCATTTATCTGCTTTCCCCAGACACTGGTGCCGAACCGGGCCAGCGGGTAACGTAATAAAGAGAGTAGGTTATTAGGGGCAGAGGCTAATCGCCTTTGCCCTTTTTGTTTTTAAGTACCGCTTTATTCGCACATCATCACCGCTTTGCTCAGGCACTTTTTATGGTTCGAATCTTCTCGCGATCTTTACGCTTTCGTTTTTTAGCTGCCTTAGGGGGCGTCTTGCTCCTTGCCCTCATTTCCTTAGGGGTATTGAGTCAATGGGTGATATTCCCAGCGCTTCACAAGGAAGAGCGTGCGGTAGTGATGCAAGAGCTTGAGCAAATTGAGCGCAGCCTTCAGATCAGTCAGAAAGAACTATTAGCCCAAGTGCGAGATTGGGCTATTTGGGACGATACTTACGAATTTATCCAAGGCAATTACCCCGGCTATACCGATACAAATTTTAGCCAGCAGATGTTTGAAGAAATGCGCTACCAGCTAATGGTGTTTTTTAACGCAGAGGGCCAAGTCCATTTTATAGCAGGCATTAACCCTGCTACTGACCTTTACACTACCTGCCATACCATGGAGCGGGAGTGCGGTTGGGCGGAAGGGTTAATCCGACCTATGCAGGCCTCTATTGAGGAAGACCCGCAGCAAGGAAAAAGCAACCTCTATGCTGGCTCACCTCCCTTGATGGTGGCTTCTAACCCCATTTTGCGTACTGACGAAAGTGGCCCACCGCAAGGCTGGTTATTTAAAGTGAGGCCAATGGATGATGCATGGCGTGACATCATAGAAGACTACACGGGGTTACCAACTACCCTTTCTATGGTTGATGCGCCTATAGACAAAGAGGTTGCCGTTACTATTAAGGGCAATATCATCCAGGCGCAGCGCTATCTACCTACCTATCCACATAACGAACAAATCGAGCTAGGAACCCACCTTAATCGCACCAGCTATTTAGCCAGTTTAGAGACCTTTCGATACGTGCTTTTGTGGACAGCATGCTTAATGCTTTTGGTCATTGCCCTTGTCCTGTTTCTACTCGAGCGTATTATCCTGAAGCCACTGAGAACCCTTACCCAATTTACCCAGCAAGTCAGTGTCGACTCGGCCGATTCGGCCAACCTGATAAAGCGCAACGATGAAATTGGTGTATTAGCGCGTACCTTTCAGCAGCAGTTTAAACACCAAAAACAGCTTAATGCCGAGCTAATCGAGCTTTCTACCCATGACGCATTGACTGGCTTACCCAATCGCCGTTTGTTCGACCAGCGGCTGCAAGAAGTGATTAATATCGCCTTGGTCACCGGCCAACCCTTGTCGGTGATGATGCTCGATATTGATCATTTCAAATTATTTAACGACCATTACGGCCACCCAGAGGGCGATACGTGCTTGCAACGAGTAGCGCAGACAATGCATGACGTCGCCACTAACCAGGGTTTTTTTATCGCACGTACGGGCGGTGAAGAGTTTAGTGCCATGCTGCCTGCCACTTCAGCTACCCAGGCGATTGAAAAAAGCGAGGCTTTGAGTCATGCCATTGATCAATTAAAGTACCCGCACCAAGTATCGCCTGTGGCACCGCATGTCACCGTCAGCATTGGGATTAGTCAGTTTGACAGTACGGCACTTATGACCCCCACCGCTTTAATGACAGCTGCGGACCAAGCATTATACGCTGCCAAAGCCGCTGGACGGCATTGCTCCGTGGTTTATACACCTTCGCTAGCCAATACCCCATTTTCTTCTCATAATACGCCGCCATGAGTGAGCTATTTATCATTTTGATCAGCACAGCACTGGTCAACAATTTCGTGCTGGTTCAGTTTTTGGGCTTGTGTCCCTTTATGGGGGTCTCTAATAAATTAGAGTCGGCTATGGGTATGTCCCTGGCCACCACCTTTGTACTGACCCTGGCGTCAGCGGCCAGCTTCGTGGTCTACCACGGGCTGCTTGTGCCGCTGGATGTCGCTTATCTTCGCACCATTAGTTTTATTGTGGTCATCGCCGCTGTGGTGCAGTTCACTGAAATCATGGTGCGCCAGCTAAGCCCACTGTTGCATCAAGTACTGGGCATTTTCCTACCGCTCATCACGACTAACTGCGCAGTGCTGGGGGTCGCTTTGCTGTCGCTAAATCGCGAGTTGAGTTTTTTTCATACCCTCCTTTATGGGTTGGGCGCCGCGCTGGGGTTCTCGCTTATTTTGGTACTGTTTGCGGCCATGCGCGAACGCATTGCCGGGGCAGATATCCCCAAACCGTTCCAAGGTGCCGCTATTGCCATGGTGACCGCTAGCCTGATGTCGCTGGCATTTCTCGGCTTTTCCGGATTAGTACAAGGGTGAAGGCAGCGCGTAATGAGTAATACATTCGATGCTATCAGCATTCTAAGCGCCATCGCGGTACTCACCGGCTTGGGCATCGGTTTCGGTGCTCTTCTGGGGGTCGTTAGTGAACGCTTCAAACGTGAAGATAACCCACTGATAGAGCAAATTGATGCGTTATTGCCGCAAACCCAATGTGGCCAGTGCGGCTACCCAGGCTGCCGACCGTACGCAGAAGCCATTAACCAGGGTGACTCACTCAATAAATGCCCGCCAGGGGGCGAGGCGACTATCCAGGGGCTTGCCGATTTATTAGGTCGCGCAACCGAGCCTCTCGACGGTGAAGCCCAAAGCGAAGCGAAGGTGGCTTTTATTCGCGAAGCAGAGTGCATTGGTTGTACAAAATGCATTCAAGCCTGCCCGGTCGACGCGATTATTGGCGCTGCCAAATTAATGCATACCGTGATTGAAGATGAATGCACCGGCTGCGATTTGTGTTTGGACCCCTGCCCCGTCGACTGTATTGATATGCTGCCGCGAACGGCGCCACTCAGCCGCTGGCAGCCGGTTATCACACCGCCATCCAATGTTATTGTCAGTGACCGACAAGCTACGCCAGGAGGTGTTCATGTCGAGCGCCTTTGATTTTCCGGGTGGCATTTACCCTCCCGAGCGCAAGCTGCGCTCAAATCAGGCTGCACTGATTGAGGCGCCACTGCCAAAGCGAGTGGCTCTTCCACTGCAACTACATAGTGGCCAGCCCGCCACCCCCTGTGTCGCGCCGGGTGACTTGGTGAAGGTGGGCAGCGTGATTGCTAAGCGCGAAGGCATGATTTCCAGCCACTTGCATGCCAGCATCAGCGGCACGGTAGCCGACGTTAGCACCACCCAAATCACGATAGAAGGCGACGGGCGGGATGAATGGCAGCGCCTGCCTGGCCTCGACTGGCGCTATTCCGCTCCCGTTGAGCTGCTTGAGCGCTTAAACGAGAGCGGCCTTGTCGGCCTAGGCGGGGCCGGCTTTCCTACCCACATTAAAGCGCTTGCGGTGGAACAGCATCCGATTCACACCCTCGTGATCAATGCTGCTGAGTGCGAGCCTTATATTACTGCCGACGATATCACCTTGCGCCATTACGCTAGTGAAGTACTCGAAGGCGCGCAGATAATGGCCAAACTGTGTAACGCACGGCAGATCATAATTGGCATCGAGGATAATAAGCCCGCGGCCATTGAAGCCCTGAGGAGTGCACTACCGTTTAGCCAGCCGGCCCTGGTTGAGCTAAAAGTGATTCCCACTCGCTACCCCAGCGGTGGCGAGCGTCAACTGATAAAAAAATTGCTTGATCTGACAGTACCCAGTGGCGGCTTACCCGTCGATGTGGGGGTGCTTTGCCATAACCCCGGCACGCTTCTCGCGGTACTCCAGGCCATTCGCGACGGACAACCGCTGGTTTCCAGAGTGGTGACCTTGACGGGAGAAGCGGTTGCCAGCCCCGGCAACCGCTGGGTCCGCATAGGCACCTCCATAAACGAACTGCTGACGCACGCGGGGCTAAACCAAGCAACATTAAGTCAAGTGATTCAGGGCGGTCCCATGATGGGAACGCCGCTGCTGACACTGGATGCGCCGGTCACCAAACTCACCAACTGCCTGATCGCCGCAACCATTGATGAACTTCCGCTGGCACCAGAGGAATCGCCCTGCATTCGTTGTGGCGAATGCGAAAGCGTGTGCCCAGTAGCACTGTTGCCTCAGCAGCTTCACTGGTACGCACGCGCTAAAAACGACACCAAGATGGAGCACTACCATCTATTCGATTGTATTGAATGCGGTGCCTGTAGTTACGTTTGTCCAAGCCATATTCCGCTGGTTGATGATTATCGCGAGGCGAAAAGCCGTCTACGCCTGCAGCGTATTGAGGCGGAAAAAGCAGAGCACGCCAAGCACCGCTTTGAATTTCGTCAAGCGCGGCTTGCTCGCGAAGAGGCCGAAAAACAGGCGCGCAAGGCAGCTCGCCAAGCACAGCAACAGCGTCCTTCCAGCAACACCTCGGCAAGCAGTGAGAAAGTGGATTTACGCGGACTGCGAATTGCCCATGCCGCTGCCAAAGCGTCGGTTAAAAAAGCCGAAAAAAACCTTTCACGTGTGGCCCAGGAAGACCCTAAGCAGCCCCTTGATGATCTGGAAATGCAGCTTGCAACCGCGCAGGAGAACTTACGAGCAGCCGAGTTGCAGCTTGCTAAAGCACGCGAGCAGCAGCCCAGCAAGGAATCGCCATGAGTATGATGCACGCTTCACAGGTAAACGGTGGTAACGCCGCTTCTACCGTGCCCCCCACGGCGAGCTTAATGCGTTGGGTGTTTGCAGCAACCCTGCCGGGCATCGCCACGATGAGCTATTTCTTTGGCCTTGGCGTGCTCAGCAACGTGCTGTTAGCAGCAACGTTGGGTGTTGCACTTGAAGCAGCCGTGTTGCGAGTGCGCAAACGACCAATACGAATAACGATCAATGACTCAAGCGCCCTACTCACAGGTGTTCTGCTTGGCGTTTCGCTACCACCAGCCAGCCCCTGGTGGCTGATTTGCGTGGGCATGGTTGCTGCGATTGTAGTCGCCAAACAGTTGTATGGAGGTTTAGGTCATAATCCCTTCAATCCTGCCATGGTGGGTTATGCGCTGCTATTGGTGTCTTTTCCTGCCTATATGACGCTATGGGCACCACCCCAAAACATTGTGCCCACCGAGTTATGGTCTCAAATGACCGGCACGTTGCCAGCCGCTCAGCTGGATAGCCTGAGCGGTGCCACACCACTCGATGCTTTTAAGCACAAAGGTGAAGCGGTGCTTGCCAGCGAGTTCTGGGCAGCCAATCCATTGCCTGAAGGTACCCTCGGAACATGGCAAATCATCAGCTTAGCCTGGCTGCTGGGCGGTACGCTCTTATTGTACAAACGGATTATCAGCTGGCATATTCCCACCGCCATGCTCGGTAGTGTCATAGTGCTGGCCACGCTGTTTTATCTCAGCGACCCAAGCCACTTTGCTTCACCGCTTTTTCACCTGCTCACCGGGGCAACCTTGTTTGGGGCGTTCTTTATCGCCACCGACCCTGTTTCTGCAGCCACCAGCCGACGCGGTAAACTTATTTATGGCGCTGGCATTGGCGTGTTAGTCATCATTATTCGTACCTTTGGCGGCTACCCGGATGCAGTGGCGTTTGCGGTATTACTGATGAATCTGTGCGTGCCGCTGCTAGACCTTTATAGCGTGCCGCGCCCCACCGGCATATCAAAAACCTCGCCAGGAAAGCAGCCATGACGCTACACCAGGCCATGCTACGGGGGGCACTCGCGCTGGGGGCCTTTGCACTGGTAACGGCGGGCAGCATTGCATTAACGCGCGCGTTAACCGCCGAACGAATAGCGACGCACCAGTTGGCTTACCAGCACCGCCAACTTCAAGAAGTATTGCCCGAAACGTTAGCCAATATTCCCATTACCGACGTTTTGGAAAGCACCTTTACCCTTCCCAACGCAGAGGCGCTGGGGCTAGAAAAAGATACCCAGGGCTGGTCGGTAAGCGACCAGGATAGCAGTGCGGTGATTTTTCCAGTGGTGACACGGCAGGGATACAACGGCGAAATTCGGCTACTAATAGGCATTGATGAGCAGCAGCGTATTAGCGGAGTACGCGTCACCCAACATCAGGAAACGCCTGGATTGGGTGATGACATAGAACGCAGACGCAGCGACTGGATCACCGGTTTTGATGGCCTGGGATTAGATAGTTTGTCACCGTCAGGCTGGGCAGTGGCTAAAGACGGCGGTCATTTTGACGCGTTTACCGGTGCGACGATTACGCCCAGGGCCGTGGTAAACGCCGTATATAAAGCATTAGAGTACGCCGCCGAAACACCGCTACCGATTTCTTCTCAGGAGCCTACATCATGAGCCAGTGGCGCGAACTCGCCCGAAGCGGTCTTTGGTCGAATAACCCAGCTCTGGTGCAATTGCTAGGGCTCTGCCCCCTGTTGGCTGTCAGCGGCAGCATCGTCAATGCGCTCGGGCTAGCGCTTGCCACGCTGATGGTGATGGTGGGTGCCAGTACGGCTATTTCTTTGATTCGTCATCAGGTACCCACCGCCGTACGCCTGCCCGCTTTCGTGATGGTCATTGCTGCCTTTGTTACTTGCGCTGAATTGCTAATGGCCGCCTACGCCTACCCGCTCTACCAGGTACTGGGCATTTTTATTCCGCTAATTGTCACCAACTGCGCCATCCTCGGCCGTGCGGATGCCTTTGCCTCCCGTCAACCAGTGCTGCCTGCCGCCATCGATGGCTTGATGATGGGATTAGGGTTTGGCGCAGTTCTGGTATTGCTGGGCGCCCTACGAGAGTTGCTCGGCCAAGGCACGCTGTTTAGCGATATGTCGCTGCTGTTTGGGCCGCAGGCCGCTAATTGGCAGCTCACCATTGCTGACGATTATCAGTTTCTATTTTTCGTACTGCCGCCAGGGGCTTTCTTTGTGGCTGGCATGCTAATCGCCCTAAAAAATGTCATTGATCAACACAGCGTTGCTCGCGCTCGCCCTGTTACAGCTGCACCTCGCATTGAACGCCGCGTGCGAGTTACCGGTACGATTAAATAACGGCTTTTAAATAACGGTTTTTAAATTACTGCATTTGAATAACTGCATCTTAAAAAGAGACAAACCATGAATGCCCAAAAGCGTCATGAAATTTTTGCTCGCCTTCAGGCAGAGACTCCCCAACCCACTACCGAGCTCAACTGGAACACCCCCTTTGAGTTGCTGGCTGCCGTGCTGCTTTCGGCTCAAGCCACCGATGTAGGAGTCAATAAAGCCACAGCACGCCTTTATCCTGTCGCGAATACGCCTCAAGCGATCATTGATTTAGGTATCGACCAGCTTAAAGCGCATATCAAAACCATCGGCCTTTACAATACCAAGGCCGAAAATTTGATGAAAACCTGTCACATTCTAGTCGACCAGCACAGTGGCGAAGTGCCCGATACCCGGCAAGCGTTAGAAGCCTTGCCGGGTGTAGGCCGCAAAACCGCCAACGTGATTCTCAATACGGCCTTTGGTCACCCCACTATGGCAGTGGATACGCATATTTTCCGAGTTTCTAACCGCACCGGCATCGCTAAAGGCAAGAATGTGGTCGAGGTGGAGCAAAAACTGCTACGTCATGTGCCCAAAGGGTTCCTCCAAGATGCTCACCACTGGCTGATACTCCACGGGCGTTATACGTGTATAGCGCGCAAGCCACGCTGCGGCAGTTGTATCATTGAAGATCTTTGCGAATATAAAGAAAAAACAGAGATCGCTTAGCGAGCAAGTAGCAATTTTCTATATTCTTCGCGCCAAGCTGGCCACTCCCATGGCTTGGTATCTAGCGGTTCAGGACGCGCTGCAGGATCGGTTAGCCACCGATGCAGCCGCTCATACAGCCCTGCTTGAGTGCCGTCATAGCGATAAGCAGGCGGATAAAGCGCCGGAAAACAGAGCCGATCAGGCACCAG
The DNA here is from genome assembly GCF_052959335.1 of Vreelandella sp. H-I2. NCBI lineage: Bacteria > Pseudomonadati > Pseudomonadota > Gammaproteobacteria > Oceanospirillales > Halomonadaceae > Vreelandella > Vreelandella sp. H-I2. The sequence goes on along the minus strand of NZ_JBRAMC010000003.1, from coordinate 220,909 downwards.
CGGCAGCGCGCCACGCTGTGCCGCTTCCATAATCGCCAAGCCCTGAAATTCATGCCATGTGGTTGAGACCACGATACCCGCGCTATCCAACAACTCTCGATACGTGTCTTCAGGTTGCGGCCCCCACGCAACGATATGCCTAGATAAACGTTGTTCAGCCTCAGCAAAAATAGCAGGCACCTGGCGGAAGCGCTGCCCCAGCACCGCAAGTTCAAACGCTACACCGGCTTCGCTTAAAGCAAACAGTACCGCGAAGAAATCGTCAGGGTTTTTGTCGTACTCCCAACGATGATTCCAAACAATACGCTGAGGCACTGTTTTTTGAATAGCCGTTTGCTGGCGAGATGTTGAGCTCTCAGAAATGGGTACTGGTAAAACCTGAGACCGCTCGCGCAGCGCTTCAAGTGGCTTCGCCGCAGGCAGGTTCTCAGGCATCTTTTTCAAGAAGCCACGCGCGCCATCAATAAAGGAGTCACGGTTGTAAGCGCTGTTAAACACCACATTATCCGCCGCTAGCGCCGTATAGAGATTGACCATTTTGGCTTCCACTTGCGACATCTGGTCGCTCGACTCAGGATAGGCGAACTGGTTTTCATGAAAATAAACGACCTTCTTCGCTCGACCAAGATGTGGAAAAAGCCCAATCAGTGTCGCTAGGTCGACCATTGAGGTAGCTAGCACGACATCATACGACTGGTTGAGGATGGCATGCTCTTTTAACATCCAGCTCAACGGATTGCCGCGAATACGCCAAGAAAAATGACGTGGTGGCAGGGCTAATAGTGTCCATGACACCTCATCCAATTGCTCCATTAAACTTTGCGCCCAATAGCGGTGGCTTACCGCTTCATAGGCTGATAATAGTAATACGCGCACTAAGAGCCCTACCTTGCTAATCAGTGAACCGCCATAACACCGTCAGCCATGGCAAAGTGGCAAGTAGTGTAACAAAGCATGTCGGTTTGCTCGCTGATGGCTATCTCACTGCCGAGCATTCGGCCAAGGTCGTCTTGGCTGACTGTCTCGATCTATCTAGACTGCAGGCATGTATCGCTAAAACAAATAAAAGCAGGAGAGTGTCATGGCTAAAGTGCTCGTCGTCGATGACGAACCTAATATTGTTTTATCGTTAGAGTTTTTGATGGAACAAGCAGGGTTTGAGGTCGTCACTGCCGAAGATGGTGAACAGGCACTGGCACGAGTGAAGGATGACCAGCCGGATCTACTCCTACTCGACATCAGCCTACCGGGCATTAGCGGTTTTGATGTGTTAGAGCGACTACGCAGCGAAGAAGCTACTGCACAACTACCCATTATTATGTTGACCGCACACGGGCGTGACGTAGAGCGCGAAAAAGGTATGGCACTAGGCGCAGATGACTACATCACCAAACCCTTTTCTACGCAATCGCTGGTGGAGAAAGTTAAAACACTGCTCATTAAGGAGCAGCCATGACACGAGGTGGGCTGCCCAAGCGCCAGCGCCTGATCGGCCTTTGGCTGTTGCTTAGCGGCGTCAGCCTACTGGGCGGTGCTGTGTTTGCCGCCTGGCTGGATACTCAGCTTGCCCCCACAGGCGCCACCCGAATAGCGCTGTGGGTAGGCAGCTTCTCTGGCGGTGCAACGATATTTCTGGTTGGTTTGTTGCTTGAGCGCATGTTGTTTACACCGCTGCGCCATTTACAGGTGCAATTAGCGCGTTTAGTCGCCAATCCCGATGCCCGTGATGAACACCCACCCGAAGGTTGGCTAAAAGGTCTGGGACCCGACTTACGTCGAGTGCGTGAAAGCTGGCGCGAGGATCGCAGCCGCCTAGCCACTGCCCATGCTGACGGTGCTCGTAGCGCGGCACGCATACGCCAGGAGCTCGAAACGCTGCTGCAAGTGCTCGAAACCCCGCTGCTACTCTGTGATCATCACCGCCGTGTGATGCTATTTAACCAGGCCGCAGAAGACTTTTTTGTCGGCAATACCGGGCTTGGCTTAGGGAAACGCCTGGAAGCCCTACTGCCCGTAGCCAGCTTGCAGCAAGCACTCAGCCAGCTGCCTAACGACGGCTCGCCTAGAGAACTTCTCGCTCCTTGTGATAACCGTTGGCTAAAAGTCATCCTGCGTCGAGTGCCAGGTAGCGACCGCGAAACGTTGTTGACCTTTAGCGACGCAACGGCGTCGTGGTCAAGCGAAATGGGCGTCAGAGCAGAGCTTGCCGATATGCTGACCCCGCTTCGCCAGCATACCGCCAGTTTGACCAGCGCCGCCGATGCGCTCATCCAGCTACGCGATCAAAACGACGCCAGCACATCTTCGTTGCGCCAACGCTTTGAGCGCGTCATCCATGAGGAAGGCGTCACATTAGGTAACAACGTAGCTAAAATTGGCCAACTGCTCGATGATATGCAGCACCAGGGCGAGCGCCTAACGCCCATGTGGTCCAACGACTTCTGGCAAGCACTGGATGAGCGCCTTGATCCCGAACACCGTTTAATCACACCGGTGGGCATGCCTGCTTGGTTTAAAGGCGACGCCCCGGCCTTGATTGCGCTATTTGATTCATTGGTTAAGCATCTCAATGCCTATCTTCCTGACAATGGGTTTGAAGGAGAGTTATGCCTGGGTAATAAACGCGTTTATCTCGACCTTATTTGGCGCGGTAAAGCGATACCCGAGCATGAACTCGCCGAGTGGCGCCAGCAGCCACTAACCTCGCTGCCGTTAACACCCAACGTTGCCGATGTACTGCGCCAACACGCCAGCGACATCTGGAGCCTAGCCGACGATGATGGCGTGCACGCCCGCCTGCGCCTTCCGCTTCCCGCGGTGGAGCGCGTCGGTGCCCCGCGGGAAACCGCTCCACCACGGCCTGAATTTCATGACTTCGGCATTGCCGACCTTCCGCCGCCGGACGAAGCGCTCGCCAGCCGTTCCCTGCGCAGCTTGGAGGTTGTGGCGTTTGATACCGAAACTACCGGCCTTGAGCTACGCCGCGGTGACACGGTCATTAGCCTTGGCGCCTGCCGCGTGGTTAACGGGCGACTCCTGGCAAGCGAAGCCTTCGATCAAAAGGTAGATCCCCAGCGGCCGATCCCGCCTGCCAGCACTGCGATTCACGGCCTTACCGATGCCGATGTGATCGGTGCACCACCGCTGGATATCGTGCTGACCCGCTTTCGCGACTATGTGGGAGAAGCCGTATTACTCGCTCATAATGCCGCCTTTGACCTACTCGCCATCAGCCATAAAGGAGTCGCCTTTGACATTCCCGTCATCGATACTCTACTGATTTCTCGTGCGTTGGACGAAGCCCTTGATGGCCATGATCTGGATAGCCTAGCCCAACGCTACGATCTGGCATTCCCGCCAGGCACCCGTCACACTGCACTGGGTGATGCCCGAGTGACCGCCGAGCTCTGGCTTGCTCTGCTGCCACGTTTAGAGGCCCGCGGCGTAGATACCCTGGAACAGCTGCTGACGCTGCAGGCCAATGCCTTTGACCGCCAGGATGCCAGTGCCTTATGAAAAGCTCAGGTCAAAAATCGCGACAAACCGAACGCTTAATGGCCTTGGTAGCGATTGCCTTACTGCTTTTCTGTCCACCACTGATTATCGTGGTAGACCGTCTTCCTTCATTTAACATGAGCTGGCTACCCCTTTATCTATTTTGCGCTTGGGCCGTTGTCATCGGCCTAACGGCTTGGTTAATGGAACACCGGGCGGGCCGCTAAGCATGCGTACTGACGCTATTATCCTGGGCACCGCCTTTGGCTATTTAGCGCTACTGTTTGTGGTGGCCGCCTGGGGTGATCGGCGGGCGGAGCAAGGTCGATCACTGATTGGCTCGCCCACGGTGTATGCGCTTTCCATTGCCGTTTACTGCACCGCCTGGACGTTCTACGGCAGTGTCGGACGAGCCGCCGAGTATGGCCCCAGTTTTTTATTAATCTACCTGGGGCCCACCCTGGCGATGCTGTTGGCTCCCTTTGTGGTTCGCAAGATGGTGCGTATTGCCGCACGCCAGAGAATCACCTCTATTGCTGACTTTATCAGTGCCCGCTACGGTAAAAGCACCGGCCTTGGGGCGCTCGTCGCCTTAATGGCTCTAATAAGCATTACCCCTTATATTGCCCTGCAGTTAAAAGCCATCACCGTTAGTCACGCAGTGCTGATTAACTATCCGCGTGCCGCCGACACCACCTTGGTCGATGAACACTTTTGGATGGATAAGTCCCTTTGGGTCGCCCTGGTACTAGCGGTCTTTATTATCCTGTTCGGCACCCGCCATCTGGATGCCAGTGAACGTCACGAAGGCATGGTGGCGGCTATAGCGGTGGAATCCATCGTTAAGTTAGTGGCTTTTATGGCCGTTGGCCTATTTGTGGTCTTTGTGATGTTTGAAGGCCCCGCCGCGCTGTTTGCTCAAGTAGCGGCAACCCCCGCGCTAGCCGACAGCATGCGGTTGGAAAGTGTCCCTGGTGGCGTCACCGGCTGGGTGGGCATGCTGGTGCTGGCCTTTTTAGCGTTTTTAACTCTGCCCCGCCAATTCCAGGTATTGGTGGTCGAGAATGTCGATGAACAGCACTTAGCCCGAGCGAGCTGGCTCTTCCCTCTCTACATGCTATTGATCAATCTGTTCGTAATCCCCATTGCGCTGGCCGGCTTGTTGCTAGGCTCAAGCGCTGGCGATCCGGACAGTTTTGTCCTGACGCTGCCGCTCTCAGCAGGCCTGGAAGGATTACCCCTTTTAGTGTTTATTGGCGGCCTCTCAGCGGCAACAGGAATGGTAATCGTCGAAACGATCGCGCTCTCTACCATGGTGAGCAACCAACTGATAATGCCGCTGCTGCTACGCTCCAAGCGGCTGCACCTGAGCACCAAAGGCGAACTAGCAGGCTGGCTATTGGGCATCAGACGCATCGCTATCGTGCTGATTTTACTCCTTGGCTATCTTTACCATGCATTAATCGGCGACTCCTATAGCCTAGTGACCATTGGGCTGGTTTCCTTTGCCGGGGCGGCACAGTTTGCCCCAGCGCTACTGATTGGCCTTTACTGGCGTGGTGCCACTCGCCAGGGCGCCACTACCGGCTTAATCGCTGGCTTCTTAATCTGGTGTTATACCTTGCTGTTACCCGGGTTTGCCCAATCGGGTTGGCTGGATGCGTCACTGTTGATAGAGGGCCCATGGGGAATTGCCTGGCTGATACCCTATGGCTTATTCGGGCTCGCAGAGTGGGATATTTATACCCATTCACTGTTATGGAGCATGTTAGCCAACGTAGGACTCCTAGTGGGCGTATCACTGTTTACGCGCCCTACTCGGCTTGAGCAGACCCAGGCGGCGCTGTTCACCGAAGCGATGCACCCCAACCTGCAAACCACGTCGCTATCGACATCGCTATGGCGCGGGCAAACGACTCAGGGGGCGCTAAAAGAATTACTTATTCGCTATTTAGGCAGTCAAACTACCCGCCGAGTGTTTAGCCATAGCAACAAAAGTACCTATTCTGCTGATGAGCCCGCTACCGCCGAGCTGATTACACGTGCCGAGCAGGCACTCGCGGGTTCGCTGGGCAGTGCGTCAGCACGCGTGTTGATTAACTCGGTTGTCCGCGGTGAGGCGCTGGATATCGAGTCGATTCTTAGCATCCTGGATACCACCTCGCAAACGTTGGAATACAATCGTCGTTTGGAGCAGAAGTCCCAAGAATTGGTGCAAATCGGGGAGGAGTTACGCAGTGCTAATGAGCGCCTGCGCGAGCTAGACCGTCTAAAGGATGAGTTTGTGGCCATGGTGAGCCATGAGCTGCGCACTCCACTCACGTCCATCCGTGCTTTTGCTGAGATTTTACGCGATAGCGGGCAACTACCAGAGGACAAACGCCAGCACTTTCTTGGCGTCATTGTTCATGAAAGCCAGCGGCTATCTCGATTAATAGAAGAAATCCTGGATCTTGCCCGCTTGGAAAGCGGTCGTTTAACGCTGAACCCAGTCCCCCTCGATCTTGCTGCCCTCACCCGTCACAGCATTGATGCCATTGCGCATCTCCATGAAGAGCAAGGAATCGAGTTAATCGTCAGCTTAGAAGCGGACCCAGCAATGGTGATTGGCGACCAAGACCGCTTGGAGCAAGTAATCATCAACCTGCTTGATAACGCTGGCAAGTTTGCCGATCGCCATCAACCAAAAGTGCACGTCACCCTTTATCGCCATCGTCACCACTTCCGTTTAAGCGTAGAGGATAACGGTGCTGGCATTAGCGACGAAGAGCGTGAACGCGTGTTTGAGAAATTCCATCAAATACAGCAAGACGACGATATTCCAAGGGGACGGCCAAGAGGCAGTGGTTTAGGGCTGCCGATTAGCCGGGGTATCATCGCCCACTTGGGCGGAAGGCTGTGGGTGGAAGATGCCAAAACGCTGGGGGGCGCCTGCTTGACACTTGAGTTGCCCGATGCGCCGGATGAGGCAAATTCTGCTTAATCAGCCATTGCTTTCACAGCCACCTCTAGGCTTTTATTACTTGCTGAGCAAACGCTCGAATCTGCTGAAGGTCGAATTTAAGCAACAGGCGCTGGTCTTCGCGCAAACGGCGCAGATCAACCCAGCCATCGGCGGCTTGGCCACGAGCTTTGTTATATCGTTGCTGATCCAGAATGTGCTGTTGCAGGCGTTCAAATGCCACAATGAGTAGCTCTGCTTGAGCAACCGGGAGTACCTTCTCCTCCCGGCTAAGCATGACCAAACGCTCTCGAGTCGCTATAGTGCGCAGACCTTGTCGAACGCAGAGCAAACGCGCGGCGCTAATCAACGGCATCAAGCCTTGATGCTTTAGGTTAATAGCGTGGCCATGGGGTGCATCGAAATGTGGGCTCGAAGCGACTCGTCCAAAGCGATCCAGCGCTACCGGCAACTCCTCTAGTAGCGCCGCCATTTCAGCCATAAACAGTGATGCTTTCGGGAGTATGGAAGCGATGTGCTCGCCCAGTTGCACCGCAAGCGCTGAACTACCAGCGACCGGCGAAAAATCGAGCAGTATATTGGTCTGCTGAACGCGTTTCACCCGCCGGTCAGCACTCCATATTTCTAGTTGTGCTTGCCACTCACTTAACCGTTTTCGCCACATCGGCCAGCGCGCCATGACATGCCCATGGCAGAGCGGGATACCGGCCTTATCCAGACGCTGAGTAAATCGCTCGCCTAGTGACTGAAAAAAACCATCGATCTCGACGTGACGATGGTCAGGGTAGTCATCTATGATCAGCGCATTATCCTGGTCGGGGCCAAGCAGGCTCTCAAAGCGCGCCGCCGAGCCTAATAGCAGCACACAATAATCCACGGGAGGTTTCCCCCACCCCTGCGCCTCCATCTCGCTTAACGATAGCGCAATTGCCTGGCGATAAAGCAACGCATTGTGGTCACTGATAATTTGCGCAATACGCCAAGCAGGCAGATCGTAATGCGCCAGTGTTTCGACCAACGGCAGTTGCCACGCATAAGCGTCGGCTAATGAGATCTGAGGAGAAGACAGCTTTGAGAAAAGATGCTGTAACGGCGCGTTGAGTGCCTGAGTATCTAGGTAGCCATGCTCGTTAAAGAGAGCACGCCAGGGTGAGGCTTGGTGTACAACACGCATGCGCCTCTCCTTCATTCAATATTGCATTGTTCAATATTGTATTGGCTTTACTGCCCTTTTTCGCTATCGCTTTCGCTGGCGCGACGCGGGTCAGGCGCAAACATTGCCTCACCCACTTCATCAATATAGCGCTGGGATTTAGTGACCATCATGGTATCGCAAGCTTCGCGTGCGGGCAGCATGTCGGAACGCTCAAAGCGATGTTCGAGCATTTCACCAGAAGCGTCAGGCTTGCGGATCCAGCCGCTTACACGGTACTGGCCGCTCTTATCGTCCGGCTGAGAGACAATCTCGTAGCCCTTATATTCCACAGGTTCAGCAGCCTTAGTGGTCGCGCCTGAAGGGGCTTGTCGCTCGCTACCAAAGAGACCGAAAAATAGTTTTTTTAACATAGTGGCTCCTCTGCTTGTAGGGCGGCGATTCGTACTCGCCGCCCTAGCAAGATGTGGGCTTTTTATCAGCTAATGTTACTAGCTTTGTTTACGCCCTTTACCTGCAGCAATACGCAAACGCAGCGCGTTCAGCTTGATAAAGCCTTCGGCATCTTTCTGATTGTAAGCGCCAGCATCGTCCTCAAACGTAGCGATTGATTCATCAAACAGCGATTCATCAGACTTGCGGCCGACCACGGTAGCGTTACCTTTGTAGAGCTTCATGCGCACCACACCCGCGACATTCTTTTGGGTTTCGTCAATCGCTGCCTGCAGCATACGACGCTCAGGGCTCCACCAATAGCCGTTGTAGATCACTTCTGCATATTTCGGCATTAGCTGATCTTTCAAATGGGCCTCTTCGCGGTCCAAGGTCAGCGACTCAATGGCGCGGTGAGCACGCAACATAATGGTGCCCCCTGGCGTTTCGTAGCAGCCACGTGACTTCATACCCACATAGCGGTTTTCAACAATATCCAACCGACCAATGCCGTTGTCGCCACCTAGCTTATTGAGTTTTTCGAGCACTTCATGGGCTTTTAGCGATTCGCCGTCGATGGCGACGATATCACCCTTTTCAAACGTCAGCTCGACATAAGTCGGCTGATCGGGTGCGGCTTCAGGCGAAACACTCCAACGCCACATATCGTCTTCTGCTTCGGCCCACGGGTCTTCCAAAATACCGCCCTCGTAAGAGATATGCAGTAAGTTGGCATCCATGGAGTAAGGCGATTTTTTCTTTTTATTAGAAAAATCGACCGGAATTTTATGCTCTTCGCAGTACGCCATCAGCTTTTCACGCGAGGTTAAATCCCACTCACGCCAAGGGGCAATCACTTTTACGCCCGGCTTAAGCGCATAGCCGCCAAGCTCAAAGCGTACTTGGTCGTTACCTTTACCCGTCGCACCGTGAGAAATAGCATCGGCACCGGTTTCATTAGCGATTTCGATCAAGCGTTTGGCGATCAATGGCCGGGCGATAGACGTACCCAGCAGGTACTCACCTTCATAAATAGTGTTAGCGCGGAACATCGGATAAACGTAGTCACGTACGAACTCTTCGCGTAGATCTTCGATATAGATCTCTTTGACGCCAAGGGCTTGTGCCTTGGTACGCGCTGGTTCGACTTCTTCGCCCTGACCGATGTCGGCAGTAAAAGTCACTACCTCGCAGTTGTAGGTTTCTTGCAACCACTTAACGATAACGGATGTGTCCAGGCCGCCTGAATATGCCAGCACAACCTTTTTGACATCGGACATTCTTTGCTCCTCGTTGATCATAAAACGTTCATTTGTAAAAAAAACACTCACCACTCGCGCTAGGCTGGTGCGATAGCGCTTTGAAATCGCTCTTTGATACAGAGCTTGAGTATAGCGTTCTCATTGCTCAGCGAACACCGTCAACGACGCCTGGGGGCTAAAGCTGCTAGAATCACACCATTCAAAGCGGTGGCTTACCGCTTCTGTCGATTGATGACTCGCTTTACTATTACTCGCTTTAAACAAGGAGAGCTGCATGAGCGAGGCAATTGCCCGCGAATTAATGGCCCAACGTTTTCGCAGTTACCTGCCGGTGGTCGTTGATTTAGAAACAGGGGGATTTAATGCCCAAGGTGATGCCGTACTCGAGATTGCCGCCGTTACGCTGACCATGGACCCGGAAGGCAACCTGCTTCCAGATGCCACCTATGCTTACCATATTATCCCCTTTGAGGGAGCAAACGTTGAGCAGTCGGCACTTGATTTTACGGGCATTAATCTAGACGATCCGCTGCGCAGCCAGGTAGCGCTAAGCGAAGCTGAAGCACTGGGTGAAATTTTTCGACCCATACGAAAATCCATCAAAGCCCACGACTGCACGCGCGCCATTTTAGTCGGCCATAATGCAGCATTCGATCAAGGCTTCTTAAACGCAGCCGTCAATCGGTGTGGCATTAAGCGAAACCCTTTTCACCCTTTTTCAAGTTTTGACACGGCCTCGCTTGCAGGCCTGGTATATGGTCAAACGGTACTTGCGCGGGCCTGTCGTGCCGCTGGCATTGAATTTGATAACAAAGCGGCTCACTCCGCCCGTTACGACACCGAGCGCACCGCTGAGCTATTTTGCGCTATGGTCAATCGTTATAAAGATCTAGGTGGCTGGCAGCTTGCCCAGCGCGAACAAGAAATGGACGGCACCGAATGAGTCAATAAGGCAACGATAGTGCTACAGGTGCAGCCCTCTTGGCTTTACGCTACACTTCGTTACCTTGCGCTAACACACGTCAGAGCATCCTGCCAAGCTATTTGCACTTATGCTTGGCTAACACTTATTGCGACCCTTTTACTCTACCCATTTTCAGGAGATGAGACGTTTCCATGGCCCAGCATAATGCCTTTTACGCCCAATCCGGTGGCGTCACCGCCGTGATCAACGCCAGCGCCTGCGGCGTTATCGAAGCCTGCCGTCAAGCACCCGATCAAATTGGCAAGGTTTACGCCGGTCACAACGGCATTATCGGCGCTTTAACGGAAGACCTGATTGATGTTACCCAGGAGAGCGATGAGTCCATTGCAGCACTGCGACATACGCCGGGGGGTGCTTTCGGTTCCTGCCGCTATAAGCTGAAAGACATTGACACCCACCGCACGCAGTACGAGCGTTTAATTGAAGTATTCAAAGCGCACGATATTCGCTACTTTTTTTATAACGGTGGCGGCGACAGTGCCGATACCTGCCTAAAGGTTTCTCAACTCTCCGAAAAGCTTGGCTACCCACTCACCGCAATTCACGTGCCTAAAACCGTGGATAACGATCTGCCCATTACTGACAACAGTCCTGGCTTTGGCAGCGTTGCCAAGTACATTGCTACTTCTACATTGGAAGCGTCGTTAGATATTGCGTCCATGTGCGCCACCTCTACCAAGGTGTTTGTGCTTGAGGTAATGGGCCGACACGCGGGTTGGATTGCTGCTGCCGGTGGCTTAGCGGGCCAGGCGGAGGGCGAGCCCCCGCATATGATTATCTTCCCAGAAATCCCGTTTAACCGTAAAGCGGCCATGGCGCGGGTTGAAGAGAGCGTTAAACAATTTGGCTACTGCGTCATTGTGGTGTCTGAAGGTGCACGCTACGAAGATGGCACTTTTTTGGCCGATGCAGGCAATACCGACGCCTTTGGTCATCGCCAGTTAGGCGGCGTCGCGCCAACGCTAGCGGGGATGATCAAGCAGGATTTAGGCTACAAGTACCACTGGGCGGTCGCTGATTATCTCCAGCGCGCTGCGCGCCACCTTGCCTCTAAAACCGACGTTGAACAAGCCTATGCAGTGGGCCGTGAAGCGGTAACATTGGCATTGGCGGGCAAAAACGCCATGATGCCAGCCATTCGTCGTATTTCTCAGTCGCCCTACCATTGGGACGTTATTTCTGCCCCGCTTTCCCAGGTAGCCAACAAAGAGAAATTTATGCCCCGCGACTTTATCAGTGAAAATGGGTTTGGCATTACCCAGCCTTGCCGGGACTACCTCTCCCCGCTCATTCAGGGCGAAGATTTCCCGCCGTTTGAAAACGGGCTACCTAAAGTGGCTAAGTTAAAATTAGCCAAGGTCGAACGCAAGCTGCCTACGTTTACGCTATAAGCCGCTAACGCAGCAAAACTAAAAATAGCTGCAATAAAAACGGGGCGATGACATTATTCATCGCCCCGTTTAATAAGCTTAACGTTAACGCAGCAGCCAGGAAAGCACGAGCAGCAGCAACAAAATTCCCGCCACCCCCTGCCAAAAACGCCGCGGTTCCTGACGACTTTCTTCCCCTCGGTTTGTCGCTCGACCAAGCGGCACCCTAAGTGCATGCAAGAATTCGGACATACGCCTAAACCGCAGTGCCCGCTGAGGGTCCAGGGCGCGACGTAAAGCATCATCTAATGCCGGTGAAATTTCTGGATTAGTGGTACGCGCACTTCGATAGGTCAACTCTTCGAGATCTGTATGACTACGCAGCCGATTGGGGGTCAGCGTATAGGGCAAAGTGCCCGTTAGTAGCCAGTAGGTAGTAGAGGCAAGCGAGTATTGATCACTGCGCCGGCTAACACTGTCGGCCAACGCATACTCAGGAGCGGTGTGCTCATTAAAACCAATCTGCCGGAGCAACTCGCCTGAGTGCCGATGCCCTTCGCCATCACGCATATGGCAGGCACTAAAATCGGTAAGCACCAGCTTGCCGTGTGGGTCGATTAAAATGTTATCGGGATTGATCTGTTGATGAATGATTTCCCGGTGATGCAGCGCCTGCACCGCCTTGCCGAGTTGATTCGCGATATCCAGGCGCTGAGTTAAGCTCGCTTGAGGATGCCGTTCCGCCCACTGGCGCAACGTCTCGCCTTCAATATGTTGCATCAGATAATAGAGATAACGGCGTGGCCTTGACGGCTCCATCACCTTGACGACAAACGGTGAATTGACCCGCTCTACCACCCACTGCTGAAGTAGGAAGTGCTCTAGGTAGGCGTTGCGCAACGAAAGCTCTGGGCTGGGCGCCTTCATCACCATTTCACGTTCGCTATGCACATCGCGAACACGATATACACGCGACTGCGCTGTTCGAGATAGAACAGCGAGAACTTCCAGACCATCTAAACGCTCACCCGGCGAGAGCTCAGGCGGAATAGGCAAGTCACCATAGAGCTGCCCTGGATGTTCGGTGACCTCTTCAGGTAACTCATCGATTCTTACCAATTGAAAGCAGAACTGATCACCGCCGTAGCCTCGCTCTTGAGCACGCTGCTTCGCCTCATTAGCTAAGCGCTCACAGGCGGCATCCAGATCACTGGCGTCTTGGCGAATCAAACGTACATAATCGGAGGGAAGCAGCGTGCCGCGCACGCCCTGTGTGGTGAACAGAAATAGGTCGCCCTGCTTAAGGGTGATGTGGGTGTAATCGATATCAACACTACCGTCCATGCCCAGGGCCCGCGACGGGTAACGGTAGCCACCCAGATCGGTAACATGGTCGCGACTTAATTGCTCAAACTCAGCGCCGCGCAAACGAAACACTAGCGTATCGCCCATATGAAACAGATGCGCTTCGCGGCCACGAAACACCATCGCTGACATAGATGAAACGAAACTACCCTCTTTCACATGCTGGCTTTGGCTGTAGCACCAGCTATTAAGCGCACGCAGTACACGGGTGGCTGACGTTTTAACATCCCAATGATCAGGGGTTGAGAAGTAGTCGGCCAGGAAACCCCGCACGCTTAAATCACCGGCTTGCTTGGCCATGGTATTGCGTGAAATGGAGTCGCTGATAATTGCACAACCCCCTTTGGCGCTTAGTAGCGGCGCTTCTGGAAAGCGAACCGACATAGAACTTCGGTGCAGACGCCTGTCGGGTGCGACAAACGCTTGACCATAACTGATGAGCAACTGGGCGTGCGACAAGTCATCCTCCTAGGCTGCCGACTCGATCGAAAGACATCACTTTCCTCCACTACTTTCCTCCAACAGCGCTTATGATACACGCAGCCGGGTAGATAGGATGCTCACCAAACGTCTCTATCGTTTTCTTAGTCTTTTAAAGTGGCCCGGTTTACCACTGTCGGCCAACCTATGTCGCATTGGTAATCGGGCAGTCATGTTCGTATAATTCTTCGCCATCAACGACTCTAAATCGATTGCCTAATCACTGCACGACTCTAGCCACAGCACTATCAAGGAATCAACGATGAACTTCGATAATATCCCCGCTGGAAAGGATCTCCCTAACGACGTTTACGTGGTGATCGAAATTCCAGCCAACCACGATCCGATCAAATACGAAATTGATAAAGACATGGGCGCATTACTGGTTGACCGCTTTATGGCCACCCCCATGTTTTACCCTGCCAACTATGGCTTTATCCCGCACACCCTGGCAGATGATGGCGACGCTCTAGATGCGCTGGTCGTTACCCCGCACCCGGTTCAAGCTGGCAGCATTATTCGCGCTCGTCCGGTAGGTATTTTGAACATGACCGACGAAGCCGGTGAAGATGCAAAACTAATCTGCGTGCCCCACGCAAAACTTAGCTCGCTCTACGACGACATCCAGGAGGTCACTGACCTGCCTGAGCTGCTGCGCCAGCAGATCGCCCACTTCTTTGAGAACTACAAAGATCTTGAAAAAGGCAAATGGGTGAAAGTCGAGTCTTGGGAAGGTGCCGACGCGGCGCGCAAGGCAATCGAAAAATCTGTTATCGCCTACGAAAAAGCGTAACAGTTCTGGATTTGCTGTTTTGCAGCTAATGAGGCCGCCTATATAGGCGGCTTTTTTTTGTTACCAGGATTAACACACCATTAGCGACCGCGTCACCTCACCGCAGCTTATACGCGTAGGGTCTAAGGTTGCGGTATGCTATTTGCCTTTGCTTGCGATGCCATTGATTAAGGACGCACCGTGTTACTTCTTAAACGTCTGAGCCTGTTTCCTTTACTTGTTTTTATTCTTGGCTGGCTACCGCTGAGTGCGCATGCCCAGTGGTTTGGCTCATCCAGTAGTCAAGACGAATTTTTACCGGTCATGGAAGCCTTCCAGCCAACCGCTTGGCACGATGGGGAGAGGCTTTTTATTGGCATCGATATCGCTGATGAATACTACCTTTATCGCCATCAGCTTGCGGTTACCAGCCAAACTGAACGCGTCTCGCTGGGCGAGCCCAGCCTCCCCAAAGGCACCTTCACTAACGACGAGTTCATGGGCGATGTATACATCTTCCGGAATCAGGTGGTGTTCGAAGTTCCGCTGGAAGCGCCTTATTCCGGCCCTCTTAACATTACGCTAACCTTTCAAGGCTGTGCAGATGCCGGTCTCTGCTATCCGCCGGAACAAACGAACCTACAGGCCAGCGAAACACAGCCCCCCAGCCAATTTGCCAATTGGGACACCGAAAACAGCACAGCCACCGACGAGGTTGCTAACGCGACACAAAGTGCTTTCACCGCGCCCCAAAGTGAAGACAGCCGTTTTAGCGCGTTAATCAGCGATACCAGCCTGCCACTGGCATTAGGGCTGTTTTTTATCGCGGGTTTAGGATTAACCTTTACCCCCTGCGTATTACCGATGATCCCGATTCTCTCATCGATGGTAGTGGGCCAGAACCCCACACGCCCGCGCGCCTTTGCACTCTCTCTAAGTTATGTACTGGGTATGGCGCTGACCTACGCATTGGTCGGTGTATTAATGGGGCTGTTTGGCGCAGGTCTTAATCTTCAGGCCCGCTTGCAGTCGGCGCCGGTCTTAATCACTTTTGCTGTGCTATTCACGCTCTTTGCACTAGCGATGTTCGGGGTATTTAACCTTAACCTTTCGCCTCGCTTGGCTAACCGCATTGATGCTTGGCAAGCTCGGGCGCAACGCAGTGGCCCGGCGGGACTAGCCGTAGCAGGTGCCCTTTCAGTGTTAGTCGTATCGCCCTGCGTGACTGCGCCTTTAGCGGGGGCGCTGGTGTTTATCTCCTCGACTGGCGATGCGGTCATAGGCGGTACGGCGCTGTTGGCACTGGCGCTTGGTATGGGCGTTCCCCTGCTCTTAGTCGGCACCTTTGGTGCTACGTTATTGCCACGTTCAGGCGCTTGGATGAATGGCGTAAAAATTGCTTTTGGGCTGCTGCTCTTGGGCGTGGCGATTTGGATGATAGAGCGCTTGGTGGCCGCCCCCGTCGCACTTTTATTATGGGCAGCGTTGGCGATTGGCACGGCCCTTGTCTTAGGAGCGTTGAATTTCAATCAGCCCCAAGGGTGGCCACGGGCACGCCAAACGCTTGGCATCATGCTGTTAGCGTGGGGGGTAGTGCTGATATTTGGGGCCGCGCAAGGGAATAACAATCCTCTGCGCCCCCTGGCTGCCACGGCCAGTTTTTCTGGCCAATCCCAGCAGGAAGCACTCGATTTCATTGAAATAGATAACCTAATCGCACTCGAAAAGGCAATTGCTGAAGCCGATAGCATTAACCAGCCAGTATTTGTTCACTTTACTGCCGACTGGTGTATTTCATGCAAGCTTCTGGAGCGAGACGTCTATCCCGACCCGCGCGTCACTGCTACGCTAAATGATTACACGCTGATTGCCGCCGATGTCACCCATACGGATTCACAAAGCCGTCAGCTGCTTGAAAAATTCAACCTGTTTGGCCCTCCCAGCCTCCTCTTTTTTAGCCAGGGAGAAGAAATTCGCAATGCGCGTATACAGGGCGAAGTAACAGTCGATCAGTTACTTGAACACCTCGAATCGGTTAGCCAGTGGCTAGCAAGCAGCTAAGTTCTCACAGACTATTTTAAAGACAATCTGAAAGACTATTTTAAAGACTATCTCAAAAGCACATTGCAGCGCAGGAGCGGACTAATGTCGCGAATATCGTCAAACAGTTGTTTAATTTGCGGCTACACACTGTTTTTTGCGCTGGCTCAGGCTGTTGCTGGACATCCTCGCACTTTTTCGGCAAACTTCGCTCCCATATTAGCTAAAAACTTCCTTTTTTGGGGGTGAGAACAGGGTAACGTTCGCTAACATGCAGCGTTCTCTTCGTTTTTAATTCTGGTTTACTGCGCTTTTTTATAAGTACTGCGCAGCGTCGCATAGGCCCGCCGTTAGGCTGGGTTCGCTCTGTGACTATTTCTCACAACCTACTTTTACGACATTGATAGGGCCATGCCATGGATATCCGCAAAGTTAAGAAACTGATTGAGCTGCTCGAAGAATCTAATATTAGCGAGATTGAAATTCAGGAAGGCGAAGAGTCAGTCCGTATCAGCCGCCACCCTAACGGCGCTTCGTGGCAGCCACAACCGATGCCACACTATGCGCAGCAGCCCAGCTATGCACCTTCTGCAGGCGCTCCAGTAGTGTCCTCTACTACTGAAGCAGAGCCTCAAGGCGCCAGCTACCGTGGCGAAGCGGTTAACTCGCCGATGGTAGGCACCTTTTACCGCAGCCCAGCGCCAGGTGCCAAGTCGTTTGTGGAAGTCGGTGATAGCGTCAAGCAAGGCGACACTATATGCATCATTGAAGCCATGAAAATGATGAACCAAATCGAAGCTGACCGTGACGGTGTGGTGGAAGCCATCCTAGTGGAAGATGGCGAACCAGTAGAGTTCGATCAACCCATGATCGTTATCGCTTAATCTTTCATTTTCAACACGGGTGGATTCTCCCATGCTGGACAAGGTACTTATAGCGAACCGCGGCGAGATTGCCCTTCGTATTCTACGGGCCTGCAAAGAACTGGGCATTAAAACCGTAGCGGTACATTCCAAAGCTGATCGCGAACTCATGCATGTTCGCCTGGCGGATGAAGCCGTGTGTATTGGACCGGCATCGTCAGCGCAGTCTTACTTAAATATCCCGGCATTGATCAGTGCAGCCGAAGTCACTGACTCTTCCGCCATTCACCCGGGCTATGGCTTTCTGTCTGAAAACGCCAACTTTGCTGAACAGGTTGAGCGCTCTGGATTTACCTTTATTGGCCCACGCGCCGAGACGATCCGCCTAATGGGCGATAAAGTCAGTGCGATTCAATCAATGAAGGAAGCCGGTGTTCCCACAGTGCCTGGCTCTGATGGTCCTTTGGGCGATGATGACGCCACTAATTTAGACACCGCACGTCGCATTGGTTATCCAGTGATCATTAAAGCAGCCTCTGGTGGCGGTGGCCGCGGGATGCGCGTGGTGCACTCTGAAGGTCATCTGCTATCGGCGATTACGGTTACCCGTACCGAAGCGCACGCCGCCTTTGGTGATGGCACGGTTTATATGGAGAAATTCCTTGAAAAGCCGCGCCACGTAGAAGTGCAAGTGCTTGCTGATGGACAGGGCAACGCTATTCATCTCTATGACCGTGACTGTTCGCTGCAACGCCGTCACCAAAAAGTACTTGAAGAAGCCCCGGCTCCTGGACTTGATCCTGACGCCCGCGCCCAAGTCCTTGAGGCGTGCCGCCAAGCGTGCATTAAGATCAATTATCGTGGTGCTGGCACCTTTGAGTTTCTGTACGAAGACGGTGAGTATTTCTTCATTGAGATGAATACCCGCGTTCAAGTTGAACACCCTGTGACGGAAATGGTGACCGGCGTAGATATCGTCAAAGAGCAGCTACGCATTGCCTCTGGTTTGCCGCTGTCGATTCGCCAGGAAGATGTGCAACTTAATGGACACGCCTTTGAGTGCCGGATTAACGCCGAAGACTCACGTACTTTTATGCCTTCCCCTGGCAAAGTAACGTTGTTTCACGCACCGGGTGGCCTAGGTGTTCGTATGGATTCGCATCTCTATACCGGCTACACCGTACCGCCTCATTACGACTCTCTGATTGGTAAGCTAATCACTTGGGGCGCTGATCGTGAAATAGCTCTGACGCGGATGCGCAATGCGCTCGACGAGTTACTGGTGGAAGGCATTAAAACCAATATTGACCTACAAAAAGATTTGGTTCGTGACAGCTACTTCCGTCAAGGCGGCGTCAACATTCACTACCTGGAAAAGAAACTCAGCGCTTAATACCGCCCTTACGCCCTTTTCCAATACTAAGTTAAGTGTAATGCCCAGCGGGGTGGCCATGCCCACCCCGCGCTTGTCTTTACTGTTCTTATCTCTACTGTACTTGCCTCTACTGTACTGTCTTTAATTCGTCTTGCGGAGAATCTTCATGCCCTGGCTTCAACTCAAAGCTCATGTCGCCCCCGAGCAGGCAGAGTTCCTCGAAGAGCTGTTGCTTGACGAAGGTGCGACAGCAATCGGCCTTCAGGATGCCCACGATGATCCGGTATTTGAGCCCGAGCGCGGCACGACACCGCTGTGGGAAGACACTATCCTTACCGGCCTCTACGACGACCTAGAGGGCATCGCAAGCATGCTGGAGCGTATTGAGGCAGCGTGGTCTGAGCAGATGCCAGGAGAACCCTGCCCGGCCATCGAGTATGAGTTGCTAGCAGACCGCGACTGGGAGCGCGAGTGGATGGATGATTTTACGCCACTACGCATGGGACAACGCCTTTGGATCGTACCCAGCTGGCATGAGCCCCCTGAAGCCGATGCGGTGAATTTAATTCTCGATCCTGGCCTTGCCTTTGGTACTGGCACGCACCCGACCACAGCGTTGTGCCTGGAATGGTTGGATGAATTGGCAGTTGCAGGCCACCTAGCACAGCAAACTATTTTAGACGTCGGCTGCGGTTCGGGCATTCTTGCCATTGCTGCACTTAAGTTGGGCGCCAACCATGCCGACGCGACTGATATTGACCCTCAAGCACTGCAGGCCAGCCGCGATAATGCGGAGCGTAACGGCATTGCCGAGGAAGATTTAAATCTTTATTACCCTGAACAGTTAAACGATGGTGGCGGCTATCCCATCGTAACTGCCAATATTTTGGCTGGCCCATTGGTCGAATTAGCACCGATGATTGCAGGGCACGTGGCCCCAGGCGGCCGTATCGCACTATCCGGTATTTTAGCCAACCAAGCCGACGATGTTCATCAGGCCTATGCGGCGCAGGGAATCATGATGAATGAACCGTTGATCCGTGAAGGCTGGGTGCGGCTAAGTGGCCAACGTCCGCGTTAAAGCGGCAATCCGCCTTCACCCTGTCGCCGAGTAGGCGTATCATACGCCTCCTTGAACGCACCTACTCGCCGCCAGCACAGTATATAAAGCCCGACGCCATGACTTTAACCGCACGACCAGCCACCCCAGGCCCAGCCACTATTGGTCCGTTTACATTACCTAATCGGGTAATTCTCGCGCCCATGGCCGGCGTTACCGACCGCCCTTTTCGTCAGCTATGTCGACGGCTGGGTGCTGGCTGGGTGGTGGGCGAAATGGTGACGGCGGATCCTAGCCTCTGGCATACACGTAAGTCTCAGCTGCGCATGGATCACCGTGGCGAGCCTGACCCGCGCGTGGTACAAATCGCTGGAGGCGACGCTGAGATGCTCGCTCAGGCGGCACGCTTGAATGCTGAGCTAGGCGCACAGATTATTGATATCAATATGGGCTGCCCCGCCAAGAAAGTGTGCAATAAAGCCGCTGGGTCTGCGCTGCTTCGCGATGAAACCCTGGTCGCCGACATTCTCGACGCTGTAGTATCAGCGGTCGATATTCCAGTAACGCTGAAAATTCGTACGGGCTGGTGCGCTGATTCGAACAATGCGCTGCGTATTGCCAGGCTTGCCGAGTCAGCAGGCATTCAAGCGTTAGCCATACATGGCCGTCATCGCCAGCAGCGCTATACTGGACAGGCAGAGTACGACACGATTGCCGAGATAAAATCTCGCCTCTCGATACCCATGATTGCCAACGGCGACATAACAAGCCCCGAAAAAGCCGCCGAGGTACTCGCGTATACAGGTGCTGATGCAGTAATGGTTGGCCGTGGCGCTCAAGGCAACCCATGGATCTTTCAACAGATTAGCCATTATCTTCACTATGGAGAAAAGATGGCTTTGCCCACGCTGGCGGAGCGTCAGCAGGTACTTCTTGGGCACGTGGAAGCGTTACACGATTTTTACGGTACGACCATGGGAGTGCGCATCGCGCGTAAACATGTTGGCTGGTACATCAATGATGACCCCCGTTTTACGCAGCCTCAGCAGCGCACGCTTAAGCAGCAGTTCAATGCGTTAGCGTCACCTGAAACGCAATTTGATTGGATCAACGACGTAATGGCCCCTGGCGCCGCCATGCGTCTGCTAGCCAAAGGAAGCTATGCTGCATGACTGAACGCGATCTTCTCTCTAGCGACGACTACCCCAGCGACGCCTATCCCAGCGAGAGCTATGCCCCTCTAGCGGGCACGCTAGCTGACCCTGCCATTGCTAGCTCGCCGCCACAGCCCCTTCGCGAGGCAGTAGAAATGGCTATGCGCCGCTATTTCGAGCATCTAGACGGCAGTCAGGCTACCGACCTTTATGCCATGGTGATGGCTGAAGTCGAGGCACCTCTACTCGCCTGCGTCCTAGAGCACACCGACGGCAACCAGACCCGGGCTGCTGATGTCCTTGGCCTGAACCGCGGCACCCTGCGCAAAAAACTCAAGCTGTACGGACTTATCGAAGGTGACGCCCCGTAACCCTGGGGCGTCGTTGTTTTTAATTCTCGACTCTGCACAAGAGCACTCTAATGGCTGATAACCCTCTAATGGCTGATAATCCCTCTCAGACTGATAGCAATACCGCTCCCGTTCGCCGTGCGCTTTTGAGCGTTTCTGATAAAACCGGCATTGTGGAGTTCGCCCGCGGACTCACTGAGCACGGGGTTGAACTTCTCTCCACTGGAGGCACCTTTCGTCTATTGCAGGAAAACGCCATTGCGGTGAAAGAAGTCTCTGAGCACACCGGCTTTCCAGAAATTATGGATGGCCGCGTTAAAACGTTACATCCGAAAATTCACGGCGGCATTCTGGCCCGTCGCGGCCAAGATGACACGGTCATGGTCGAAAACGACATCACCCCGATTGATATGGTAGTCGTCAATCTCTATCCCTTTGCTGCCACCGTTGCCAAGCCAGATTGCACGCTTGAAGAAGCCATCGAGAATATCGATATTGGGGGCCCTACCATGGTCCGCGCCTGCGCCAAAAATCACGCCTACACCACTATTGTGGTCAATAGCAGTGATTACGCCCGGGTACTTGGCGAGCTGGCCGCCCAGGATGGTCACGTTAGTCGCGCCACACGTTTCGACTTAGCGGTAAAAGCATTTGAGCACACCGCGGGCTACGATGGTGCGATTGCCGATTACCTAGGACGCAAGGTAAGCACTGCCGATGAGGTATTCCCACGCACCTTCAATCTGCAGCTAGATAAGAAGCAGGACATGCGTTATGGCGAAAATCCGCATCAGCAGGCAGCCTTCTACGTCGATCCCCAGGCAAGCGAACCCAGCGTTGCTACGGCAAAAATGCTTCAGGGCAAACCACTCTCATATAACAACGTGGCCGATACTGACGCCGCCTTTGAATGTGTGAAAGCCTTTAGTGAGACGGCCTGCGTTATTGTTAAGCACGCCAACCCCTGCGGCGTGGCCATTGGCGCCACCGCCTTAGCCGCTTACGACAAAGCCTTTGCCACCGACCCTACTAGCGCGTTTGGCGGCATTATCGCTTTCAATACGCCACTGGACGCCGAAACCGCCCAGGCGATTATTGACCGCCAGTTCGTCGAGGTGATTATTGCTCCCGGCATCAGCGACGAAGCCGCCGCCATCGTGGCTAATAAGCAAAACGTTCGCTTGCTGGATGTCAGTGCTCACTGGCCCGGCGAACAGCAGCCTGCGTGGGACTTTAAGCGCGTAAACGGCGGCTTGCTGGTACAAGAGCGCGACGACAGCATGGTGACCCGCGACGACCTGACCGTGGTCAGCCAGCGCGCACCCAGCGAACAAGAACTACGCGACCTTGCTTTTGCTTGGCGGGTGGCCAAATTTGTTAAATCCAACGCCATTGTGTATGCCAAAGAGGGCCAAACCGTGGGTGTTGGCGCAGGGCAAATGAGCCGAGTGTATTCCGCTAAAATAGCCGGTATTAAAGCCGCTGACGAAGGGCTTTCTGTTCCCGGCTCAGTGATGGCGTCTGATGCGTTCTTCCCCTTCCGCGATGGCATCGATGCTGCCGCAGCGGCAGGTATTACTGCTGTTATTCAGCCAGGCGGTTCCATGCGTGATCAGGAAGTCATCGACGCCGCCAACGAAGCAGGCATTGCCATGGTATTTACCGGCATGCGCCACTTCCGCCACTAAACGTAAAATTTTCAATATATTACTAAACGGTAATAAAAAAGCCCCACCGGCACTCTTTGGGTAAGAGCGGCCGCTGGGGCTTTTTACATTATTATTTCAATAAAAGGGAGAGAAAGGTTTAGCCAAGATCAATACACAGATACTTGGTTTCCAGATACTCTTCCAAGCCCTGGTGGCCACCCTCGCGACCCAAACCTGAGGCTTTCACACCTCCAAACGGCGCAGTGGCATTGGAAATAGCTCCCGTATTGATACCCACCATACCGTACTCCAGCGCCTCGGCTACGCGCCATACGCGGGCAAGGTCTCGGGAATAGAAATAGGACGCCAATCCATACTGGGTATCATTGGCCATTTCAATCGCGGTTTCCTCATCGTCAAACGGGAAGACAGCGGCTAGCGGGCCAAACGTTTCTTCGTGAGCCACCTTCATCTTATCGGTTGCAAAACTGATCAGTGTCGGTGTGAAAAAATTACCGCCCAACGGATGCGGATGGCCGCCTAAAAGTAACTCAGCACCATGATCAATGGCATCCTGTACATGCTCACTGACTTTTTTAACGCCATTTTCATCGATCAACGGCCCGATATTAATATTCGGCTTGGTACCATCGCCTACATGCAGCTCACTGTTCATGGCGACCGCCAGCTTTTCACAAAAAGCGTTAATCACGCTGGACTGCACTAAAAAGCGGTTAGTACAAATACACGTTTGCCCGGCATTACGGAATTTGGCGGCCATAGCCCCTTCTACCGCAGCATCTAAATCGGCATCTTCAAAGACGATAAAGGGGGCATTGCCACCCAACTCCAGCGAAATCTTCTGCACGTGCTCAGCCGCTTGCGCCATCAGCTTCCGGCCCACTTCGGTAGACCCCGTAAAGGTGATTTTGCGCACTTTCGGTGACTGAGTCATGGCTTGCGCAATATCGCTCGCGCTGCCTGGCACCACGTTAAATACGCCGCGCGGAATGCCGGCACGCTCGGCCAACAACGCCAGGGCGGTGGCTGAAAAAGGTGTTTGGCTAGCGGGCTTAACCACGATGGTACATCCTGCCGCCAGCGCAGCCCCGGCTTTACGCGTGATCATAGCGGCGGGGAAATTCCAAGGGGTAATCGCGCCAACAACACCGACAGGCTGTTTAGTAACGACGATACGTTGATTGGCTTTACCCGCGGGAATCGTTTCACCGTAAACACGCCGTGCCTCTTCGGCAAACCAGCGTATAAAGCTAGCCGCATAGGCAATTTCGCCCGCCGCCTCTTTGAGTGGTTTGCCCTGCTCGTAGGTCATAAGCATCGCAAGATCCTGCTGATGTTCTAGCATTAGATCGTGCCACTTCAGCAGTAAATCGGCGCGCTCTTGGGCGGTGAGGGCCCGCCACGCGGGTAGCGCAGCATCCGCCGCATCAATCGCCCGCTCGGTCTCGGCTTTCCCCAACCGAGGGATATCGCCAATCGACTCCCCGGTTGCGGGGTTCAATACCGTAATCTGCTCGCCGCTATCCGCTGCAACCCAGCTGCCGTCTATATAGGCAAACGGACAATACAGCTGCGTTTCTTTAAGCGCTTCCATGTCAGACTCCTGACCACAATAATGGTCTTATAGGCTCATTAACATCTTCATGCTAGGACGAAACACCCCTTTAGACCAAGTATGCGGCGTGCTTTACTAGCCAATTACCCAGGGCGGATTCAGCTAATGAGCATTAAAAATTCATGTCGGGTCGCTTGGTTGCTACGAAACCCACCCAGCATTACCGATGATGTCATGCTGGAATTTTGTTTTTCTACTCCGCGCATCATCATGCATAAATGACGTGCCTCAATAACCACAGCAACCCCTTTGGCCTGGGTGACTTCCTGAACTGCTTCAGCGATTTCACGCGTTAGGTTCTCTTGGATTTGCATGCGGCGAGCATACATATCGACGATGCGAGCAAACTTAGATAGCCCTAGCACTTTGCCGTTGGGCAGATAAGCAATATGGCATTTACCAATGAAGGGCAAAAGATGATGCTCGCACATTGAGTAGAGCTCGATGTCTTTTACCAGCACCATTTCATCCGTTTCTGATTCAAACACCGCACCGTTAATAATGGTTTCTAGCGACTGCGAATAGCCGGCATTCAAAAACTGCATGGCCTTGGCCGCACGTTTTGGTGTATCTCGCAGCCCTTCACGATTAGGGTCTTCGCCAAGTGCTGAAATTATCTGGCGATAGTGCTCGGCGATATCATCGGACATATTTAGCCTCATCAATAGCTATCTCAAAAACGATGCGCAATCGCACTCAAGCGGCCACTTCGGCCTATAGCCCTGTGCGCATAAAATCATCATTAAAGCGACGTTAAACAACGTCATCTCTACTTATATTATACAAAAGATATACCTTACAAAATTACCGCACAACAGTTTATAAATAGTGTGCGTATTTTACCGCAAATAGCCCGCCAATGGCTCCTTACCTGCGGCAGAGCGACGCGTAGCTCACTTTGCAACCCAGGAGCCTGTGCTATGATAAATTGTTTTAGTTTACAGCCTTTATTGCAGGCGCCAACATTGAGAGTTCACTATGTCATTTAAGCCAACACCATTTTGGTTAACCGCTATCGTGGCCCCTTTTCTCGCTACGCCCCTATACGCTGAGGAAGCGGAAGCGGAAGCCACGTTTTCTGTGCCTAATGAAGCGACCGTAGGTGTTGAGGTTGTTGAGGAGCTTGCGTTTGAGTCAAGCCAGGCACGCCTTAATGAGATTTTACTGCATCCTACTCAAGCAACGGGGGCTTCGCACTCGCTACCTGAATATTGCGTCATTGTAGGTAATGCGCAATTAGTGGATGAACGCATTCGCGTTACCACCCAAGAAGCCACATGCATTGAAACCCATGACGATGACAGCGATATATTCACAGGCGAGTTTAGTGCCAGCGCGTATGCAGAGGATGGTCAGTACGGTATCGCTTGCACAGATACCCCCTGTACCCTTTCACCTGGGCAAACGTTCCTCCTTACCCTGGATGAACCCGTTGAAATTAAAGAGCTAGACAATCCTTCCGCAGAACTCAATGAGCAACGCCGCCAAGTTAACGGAGAAGGCATCGACAACCCTGTGCCTCGCGAAGAAGCCGTGCCTGATCCAGGTTTACAAGAATGAACCAGAGCCAACTAACGCTGCAATAAAGCTGGCTTATGCCAACCAGCGTGGATGTTCTAATTGCAGGCACTGCTGTTCTAGTTGGCGGATATGCTGATCCCAATAGCCACTATCCGCCAGCCAGGGAAATGCGCGTGGAAAAGCGGGATCATCCCAACGCGAGACCAGCCACGCTGAGTGTCTAATCAAGCGATAACTTCGTAGCGGCTCGATCAACGACATCTGCTCAGTAGGAAATGAGCATGTTTCTTCATACCCTTCGGTAATTTCACTCAGATAAGATCGCCATCCCTGAGGATCATCAGTGGGTAGTAGCATCCAGATATCCTGTATGGCTGGCGCTGTGAGACAGTCGTCAAAATCGACAAGAGTAAATTGCTCGTCAAGACCCAGCACATTGCCCAAATGACAATCTCCGTGGCAACGAATCATATTGCTGGCGGGCACATTATGTTTGGTAAGGTGCTGATACACTTTAGCAATCACTCGGTCATAGGCCCTGCGCTGATGACAAGTCATCCAATGGCTAGCTAGCACGCGTTGCTGTGCATCCAGGATGCCACTCGCCATTTCTAAACGAGGACGATGCTGAAAGGCTTTTTTAGCCGACACTTTATGTAGCCGCCCTAGCACCTCACCCATTGCAAACAAGTGCGATGGATTATCTAACTCGGGCGCCTGACCGGGGCAATGAGGAAACAGCGCAAATCGATAAGTCTTAAAATAGTGTAATGACTCGCCCGCCTGATCACGCCAAGGCGCCACTACCGGCACCTGATGATCAGCAAGCTCCTGTAGAAAATCGTGTTCCTCCTGTATCGCCATATCCGACCAGCGGTCAGGGCGATAAAACTTTACGATCCAATTCTTGCCCTCGTCATCACGAAACATCAGCACACGATTTTCGTAACTATTCAATGCAAAGGGCTCGCCTGCTGGCCAAACATTGAGCGACTCTACTGCAGACATTACTAAATCGGGCGAAAGAGAGCTAAACGGGTGTGACATAGGTCACTCCTGGGTTGGCAAAAAGGCTTTTGAATATGCTAAAGGGCTATTCTATCAACCCTAACCTAGAGGTGTCCGTGCAGCCGCCCAAATATCAACACGCTGCGCACCTGCCTCTAGCGCAGCACTTGCTAATGCATGCCCTGTGGCGCCCGTGGTGACTACATCATCGACTATCACTAAATGCGCTGGCGGCGGCGATTCAAATACAAAAGCACCCGCCAGGTTGGCAGCCCGTTGTTGGCGATTCAGCGTTCGCTGAGAGCGAGAATCTTTTATTCGCCTTCCAGTAACGATAGGCATACCAAGCTGTTGGCTGAGCTGCTCGGCTAACCAGTGTGATTGATTAAATCCTCGCGTGCGGGCATGCGAAGGGTGCATCGGTACCGACACTAGAGCGTCACCCATGACTGTCGGCGGGGTTAATAACATTAAATTGCATAACAGTGTGCCCGCCCGCGGGGAGGCATGGAACTTAAAATCATGCACTAGCACTTTAATCCCCCCTTGGTACAACAGCCCAGCCTGCGTGGTCGAAAACGCTGGTAGTTCTATTAAGCAATGCCCGCATAAGGGAGTTTCATGCGCCACTGGTTCGCCGCATTGTCGGCAGGCATGAACGTTCCACGGCAACTCATCCAAACAGGTCGCGCACCACCCTCGCCCTGCTAGCGCCGGCGCTAAACAAAAGGCGCAATAACCTGGCATGGCTTGCTTGATCCAATGACTTCCCCGCTGCAGCCATTGTTTTAAAACCATGCTTCCTCCTCGCTGTTAATGTTGTAATTAACGATGCATAAAAATGGAAATCTATGATTGACTTCTACTACAAAATTGATAGTATACGCATCGTCTTAGCGGATGTGGTGGAATTGGTAGACACGCTAGATTTAGGTTCTAGTGCCGTAAGGTGTGGGAGTTCGAGTCTCCCCATCCGCACCAATTACTTGTTATATTTCAATCTCTTAACTTTATCCCCTTCCCTGATTTAGTCACCATACAGCCTGTTTTGGGCATAATATGGTCAGCTTTTTGGTCCGTTTTTTTATCCTTCAGTATACTCCCTCCAGCTTGTCTAATTGATCCAATCATTTCAATTTCTACTTGAAACGAATATTCGCTGAAGCTTTTTATCGATTGTTGCTTATATTAATTGGCATTCTATCTGATTGCATTCGCCCCCATCTGCCTGATCCCAAGCTCCCATGCAGCGAGTCAAGCAACAGTATTTTTGGAATCCCTCCAGCTAGCTCATCCTGACCGTGCATGTGATTCACGCGCGTTCTATTTTCTTTTGTCTGTGCTGGGACAAATGAACAATGAAAGTAATACTTTTGGCTTGCTTTCTTAAATTTTATTTGCAAACAAACATCTTGAAAGCTAAAAATGAAGGATACCTAAAATTTTTGTTCCGCTAATTTTGAGGAAACCTCACATGGCTCGGAAAGTATTTTATAGCTTTCATTTTCAGAACGATTATTGGAGAACATCACAAGTTAGGCAGATTGGTGCATTAGAGGGAAACCAGGTTTTAAGCTCAAATTCTTGGGAAGAAGTAAAGCAGAAAGGCGATTCAGCCATAAAAAAATGGATCGATGATAATCTAAAAGGTAAGTCATGTCTCATAGTTTTAGTTGGCGAAGACACTGCAGATAGAAAATACGTTAAATATGAAATACAAAAAGCATGGGAAATGAATAAAGGCATTGTCGGAATACGCATAGACAAGCTTCTTGATAATTCTTCATTGCAAGGCATTCCGGGCCCAAATCCATTTAATAGTTTTAATCTAGACGGAACACTCCTATCTCAAATCGTTAGGTTATATGATCCTAATGGCGCTGATAGCAAAGCAGCTTATAATTCAATTTCCTCTAATATTGAAGGCTGGGTTGAAGAGGCCATAAAAATCCGGAATAAATATTAAATATGAGTAACAAAGATCGCTTTTTAAAAGACTTTTCCAGAGCAGTATCTGATGATGCTGCTGCAGTTTTTGTTGGTGCCGGCGTATCTATGGGCGCCGGCTACCCTTCATGGAAAGAACTTTTACAAGAAATAGGTGATGAACTAGAAGTCAATACTAATGATGTATACGATTTAGCAGCACTTGCACAATGGAGTGTATCAAATTCAGTAGGTAGAACTCGAATAAACACCGTTATAAGGGATCATATTGATATAGACCACCCTATACCTGACGTGTTGCACTCCCTGGCACGCCTCCCAATCAGAAATATATGGACAACTAATTATGACAAATTAATAGAGAGGTCTTACTCAGAAATAAATAGACCAGTAGATGCTATTTCTACTACTGATCAATTAGCTTTAAGGCCTAAACCGGGTGCGGTAAGATTATTTAAAATGCATGGTTCAATTGACAATATTGAACAAGTTGTAATATCAACAGATGACTATGAACTTTATAAATTGAAAAGAGGAGCATTCTTACCACTTTTACATGCGCACATGAGCAGCTTCTCAATGTTATTCATGGGCTTAAGTTTTACTGATCCTAACATCAAGCATGTGCTTTCATTAATTAGAGAAAATTTTGCTGATTCTCCTCCCGAGCATTTCGCTATAGTTCGCCCACCTCAAAAAAATGATTATGAATATGAAAATGAGTTCAATGCTCGGTTAACTCAGCATAAATATTGGGCTAAAGACTTAAAGAGATATGGGTTATTGGTAGTTGAAATTGATGATTATAGCGAAATAGATGGCATAATGTATCAAATCGAGAGACGTGTAGCTAGCCAAAGAATTTGGATAAGTGGCAGTTGTCCAACTAATGATTTTGACAATGAAAAACAAAAGTACATTTCACAGGTTAGCAGCGAAATAGGTACTGAACTTGGTAAAAAAGGTCTCTCTCTTGTTACTGGATTCGGTCTTACTGTTGGCTCTGCTTCGATGGCTGGCTTCTTACAAGCTCTACAAAAGAAAGGGATCTGGGATTTAGAACGCAGGCTCATAGCTCGCCCTTTTCCTCAACCCCTTTTGGGCTCTGAACCAAACAGATCTCAGTGGACTATGCTCAGGAAGGAGATGGCTCGTTTATCAGGGGTCGTCATCGTAATAGGGGGGATGAAGCTAGAGGACGGTCAAATTGTAATTGCAACAGGTGTCATTGAAGAGATTCAACTTGCTAAGGAACAAGATGCATTCATATTACCAATTGGTTCCACAGGTGGTGCTGCAGAGAAAATAGCGAAAACTCTAATAGAAGACCGCTCTTACCCGCATATACCTAGCAAAGCGGATCTAAAAGAGCTATTAAAAGACATCACTCCTAATGCAATAGCGATAAAGATTATAGATATACTAAATAAAAAAGGGTTTCTAGGCCAGAAATGAAACGACAACTTAAGATAGAAAATGATTCTTATAATTAGGTTAATAAGAATTAAATATATTGTTAACTTCAAGTCTATGCCCATACTCGTTTAGTGATGAAAAGTTTAAGCCGGATTTATCAACTCCTCCCCTTGCCCCTCAGCCGGCTTATTGACTGCCGTGCTCACAGGCCAATGCTCAATCAGATCGGCATTGATGTGATGAACTAGGCTGCGAATGGCTTCCCGATCGGTCACATCAGGTGCCAGCCAGTGCTCCAAACTATCGTCATCCAGTATCAGTGGCATGCGGTCATGCACCTCTGCAGCACTCCCCCTCCCGGGCTCGGTGACAATCGCACAGCCCATGCTGCCATCATCACGCTCGGCGAAGATGCCGGCAAAGAACAGCGGTTCTCGATCCTTGCGGCAGATGTAATGCGGCTGTTTGGGCTTTGAATCCTTGATCCACTCATACCAGCCGTCTGCAGGTATCAGACATCGATACTTTGCAAATGCGTTTTTGAAGTAGCCGTTGGTCGCCACCGTCTCTACCCGGGCATTGATGGGCTGGTTACCATTGCCTTTTGCCCACTTCGGGCGATACCCCCACCACATCTCACCAACGATTGGCGCCTCGTTTTCTGAGACCTGATGAATCGCAGCAATCCATGTACCTGGTGCCACGTTATAGCGGGGTGCTGGCTGGCGTTCAGGCATAGTGGCACCGACCACGTTGGCCAGCTTATCTAGCGGGGTGAATAAAGCGAATCGTCCACACATGCTTGAATGATAGCTGAAAAATAGCAATTCGCAGCAAGCGCTTACATATGTGTACTTGCAGTCAACGATACTGATCGCTTATCTTCCCTCCTTTATTACTGTATATATCACCAGTCATTTAAGGAGGCGCTTATGTCTAAATCATATGAGCAATTAGTTAAACGCGTGCAGAAAGAGATCGGTAGCCCAGGGGCGCAGTCAAAGCAGTGTGTCGAGATCCGCCGCCGGGAAGATGATAGCGCTGACGACTGGGCACAGATGCTAGAAGACTTGGGTACAGTTGAGAACGTTACGATGATCCCGCTGGATGATACCTCCGAGCACATTCGGCTGCGCTGGAACCCTGAGGAGAGCATGGCATGAGTATGCACCTCTCCATTTTGGGTCGCGTTGATACCACTGCCCCACCGCTTAAGCTGCCCCTTGCCGCCGGCGAGGTGCGCACCGGCTTCCCCTCCCCAGCTGATGACTATCTGGAAGCTGAGCTAGATCTCGTCGCTCATCTCATCCAGCATCCCAGCGCGACATATTTCTTGAGGGCAAAAGGCACGTCGATGATTGGGGTCGGTATTTATGATGGCGATCTACTCATTGTCGATCGCTCGCTTAAGCCCAAGCCAGGTCACATCATCATCATGAGTGTGGATGGAGAGCTAACTTGCAAGCGTTACGACATCATGGGCAACCGGCATTACCTATTCGCCGCCAATCCTGAGTTCCGACCGATACCCTTAGAGGGCCGTGAGTGCCAAGTGTGGGGCGTGGTCACGCATAACATTCATTCGTTGGCACCAGGGTTCTCGGTATGATTGCCCTAGTCGACTGCAATAATTTTTATGTGTCATGCGAGCGTGTATTTAATCCGAAGCTGGAAGGTCGCCCCGTTGGGGTGATGTCGAATAACGATGGCTGTGTTGTTGCCAGGTCAGCAGAAATTAAGCAGCTGGGTGTGCCAATGGGCATGCCGGCGCATCAAATCGACCCACATATCAGACGACAGTGCATTTTGCTGAGCTCAAACTACGCGCTTTACGGCGACATGAGCCGCCGCGTAACTGACGTACTTTCACAGCACACGCCGCATGTTGATGTTTATTCGATAGATGAATCGTTCCTATCCTTTGAAGGGTTCGAACCCGACTCCCTCGAGGAACGGTGCCAGGAAATGCGGCACCAGGTGCGCCGTGATACCGGCATACCGGTAAGCGTAGGTCTAAGCACCAGTAAAACACTCGCGAAAATTGCGAACCACCGCGCCAAGAAAGAACCCCACTTTAACGGCGTAGCCATTATGCATCCAGACAGCGACGATACTCGCGCCTTCCTCGAGCAACTTCCTGTCACGGAAATCTGGGGCGTCGCTGGCCGCAGTGCTGCCCGCCTACGCACGCTGGGAATAGAAAACGCCTGGCAGTTGCGGGAAGCCGCGCCCAAGCACCTCAGAAAGCATTTCAGCGTGGTGATGGAGCGCATCGTTTATGAACTCCGCGGTGAGGACTGCATCTCGCTCGATGATATGGACCAGCCGAAACAGCAGATCATGGTAAGCCGTAGTTTTGGACGCCTGACAAATAACAGAGCAGATCTTCACGAAGCGATTCGCGTCCACACTTCACGTGCTGGCGAGAAGCTACGTACGCAATCAGGCTTGGCTAGAGCCATTATGGTGTTTGTCCGAACGAACAAATTCAGGCAGGACCTGCCCAGCCACAACAAATCGCTAGTGGTACCGTTACCTCACCCGACTGACGACAGCCGAGAGTTAGTGAGAGCTGCCATTGCAGGGCTGGAGAGAATATTCAAGGAAGGGATCTGGTTCCAAAAATGCGGCGTAATGTTGATGGACCTCTGCGACCACGATAATGAGCAGCTAGGCCTACTGGCTGAGCCTGTGAGCGATGAACAGCGTGAACGCAATGAACGCCTAATGGCGACGATGGATAAGCTTAACAGAGAGCACGGCAAGAACACGGTGCGGTTGGGGATGCCGCGCAAGGTTAATGCGTGGGAATTGCGTTGTGAACATAGGACGCCTAGGTATACTACGAGGTGGGATGAATTAGCTGAGGTAAAGTCGTGAGGGGGCACTTACGGATAATCCCGCAAAACCATTTAAGGAATAGTTCTAATGAGTTCAGATATTGTTGTTGCTATCGTGTCAATAGTACCCGGCGCCTGTGCATTAATTTGGAATGTTTGGGATTACACTAAAGATAAAAAACCAAAATTAGAAATGATATGTCCATACAGCGCATTAATTACTGATGAAGACATCGACACTAAGCAGCATAAACAAGTTGTGTGCATACAAGCAAAGATAGCTAACTTTAGAAAAGCTCCCCTGGTACCTTACTGGCATACTTTAAAAGTCAGGGTGCTTACTACTGATGGCTGGAAAGATGACTGCAAAATAAACTCACATAGTACCCCACCTATCCTTACCAATCGCCATGTTCAGGTTGAGGGCTATGTCGGCCTAGGCCACATACCTTATTTCTCAATGCATGACATAACTCCGATAACACATGAATCTCCTTATGCTCGACTAATACCAATAACGGTTGATTCAATACCTAACTTGCATAACATCCGTGAAATTGAGTTTCAATTCAATGACAGCTTGAAAAGATTAATTACTGTCAGATCAGATCTTAGAATAATGAATTTACCTACAAAACCTGAATAAGTTTTCAATGAGCCGTCCTTGGCATTCATGACTCCTTTCGTACTCCCCATCTTCCATGAGTGACGCATCCGTCATGCTTAATCAGCGGCGCTCCTGGCGTCACAATCTCAGCGTAGCAGTGACCATAGTGAGATTATGTAAGAGATCAACCACGGTTTATGTAAGAGATCGCCTACAAGTATTCGACCAGAACCCACGCAAGCCCAGCGCTCACGACTGCGGGCGCAATCATATCTAGCACAAAGCTTTTAAAACCCCACACCCTAGGATCAAAACCACCCCACCAGGGCATGCTTTCCCGTTTCCCGGTACCTAGGTTCTCAATCCATCTGTATTCCGCCTGAGTCCATTCGTGGCTAGCCCAAAAAACGGCCATGATTAGCCATGCCAGCCAGGGATTAATGCCTAACAAAAACGCTGCCAGCATGGCAGCACAGCTTATGGGTATGTGCGTATATTTCATGCATCACCTATTTATAGGCACAAAAAAACGCCCCACTACGGGGGCGTTTGAACTCGTGCCTTCCTGGCTTGTGGCCGCTCATCCTGAGCGAGACATCCGTTTCTAACGCGGCTTCCTGCCG
This sequence comes from Vreelandella sp. H-I2, assembly GCF_052959335.1. Lineage (NCBI taxonomy): Bacteria > Pseudomonadati > Pseudomonadota > Gammaproteobacteria > Oceanospirillales > Halomonadaceae > Vreelandella > Vreelandella sp. H-I2. The sequence goes on along the minus strand of NZ_JBRAMC010000003.1, from coordinate 186,544 downwards.
CCGACATAATTACCTTAGTAGATGACAAATTGTTGATCAACCCGAGTTTAGATAAATTCGTAATGAGCATATGCAGACCAAAACACAGGCACAAAAAAACCGCTCAAGGCGGTGGGGGGTATTGCGGGGTGGGCTCTTAGAATTCGAGCGTCAGGGCATGCCTGAACAATTCGTCTGCCTGTTCAGGCGTTAATTCCAGAATCCCCAGCAGCTCGATAATCGTCGGGCTCATGCGGCGGAACTCTTGCGCCTCTGCCCATGCGCGTTTGGTCTTTCGGCCTTCGGGGGTGTCGGGCATGTTGGTTATGATCGTTTCGACTTGATCTAAATAACCAAAGTCGTCAAGCGATTGCAGTGCCTGTAAGCGGCTGACTGCAGTCGCTGCCCGCCAACGATCTAGTTGCTCGATGCGGGCCTGCTCTTGCTGCTCGGGCGTTAACGCGGGCGTCTCCTCAACATCATCAGGGTGGTCGTTTGTCGGCGGCGGTGGCATGCTCAAGCGCAGATCGACCCAGCGACCGGCGGGAATATCCATCGGCGCATCTGCAATCACATCACCCGTAGCAGCATCGACCGTTTTTGAGAACGTGCGCACAGTGATAGTGCCATCGTCTGCTTGTTCAGTTTCAACAACACAAAGCCGGTTGCCGTTACTGTCCTGGGGCACCTCAACCGTCCAGCCATTCACAGCAAAACCAAGCGACCCGATAACGGTGTAAACCCCCACCGCATCATGTGATGCTGTGACCCCTTGCGCTTCACCATTAGCAGCGCCCGCGCCCGCTTCCTTAAATTTCTGCTCTTCACTAACTGCCGTGACTGAATCATTGGACAAGCGGAAAATAGGCGAGGCTGATTTAATAAAACCATTTGAATCAATCGTGGTATTAGCAGTGCTCCGAACCTCGGCAAATCCTATTTCCGCTCCGGCAGAGGTTGACCGATACCACATCCTGTTACCCCGAAGGAGCAGCTGACTAACAGACAGCGAATTTGCTCGTGTCTGAATCATTGAACCTACAAAAGGGGTGAGCGGCCAATACGCTGAAACCTGCCTGCTGTTATCGGCGCGCCAAAAACCATTGCTAGAATCGCCATTGTCAATATTCACGCCATTAGGGCTATAATTATCAGCAGCCCCTACCCCATACGCCCCTTTTAGTAACAAATCAGGGCCGTCTCCAATAACACCGCGACCCGCTACATTAATAATTTGCAGTGCCGTTTGAAGCGCCTGCAAATCACCAATATCTGCACCTGATAACGCATCAACATAGGCTAACGCTTTGAGGTTATCTTTCTGCTCGTACTGCGTGTGTGGGTCCTCTTCGGTAACGTGATTGCTGACAGCGGCATCAGCCGCGCCTTGGCTTTCACTCGCGGCGATTTCGGCTGCTGACTGGGCAGTCTCTGCGCCGCCTCGCGCTTGCTCGGCTAACGTGCGCTCTTCGCCTGCAGTGGTCGCCGCCTGCTGGCTGGCTGTCTTGGCATCCTCTACCGCCTGCAGGTCGCCGTAGAGCGCTTCGGCGTCGTCCTTCGCTTGAATCGAGGCATTAGCGGCACTGCTAGAAGCGGCGGCGGCATCGGTAGCGGTTTGCGTGTCCTCGGCCACCGCTTGCCGGTCTGTCGCTACCTGCTGGGCGTTGGCATCCACTTCCCCGGCGGTGGTGTCGATAGCGCTTTTTTGCTGGTCAACGTGGGTGCGGTCATCGGCAACGGCTTGCTTATCGAGCGCGATCTGCTCGGCGTCCGAGCTTGCGGCCTGGGCGGCCTGCTGGGTGTCGGTCTTTTGACTCTCCATTGTTTGCAGGTCTTCGTTAATGCTGTCAGTCATCGCGGTTAGCGAGTTACCAAACTGCTCTAACGCTGCATTGACGCCGTTCTGCTTTGTGATGACTGCGGCCCGATCATTAACGACAAAATTAAACTGGCTAAAATTGGGTACTGTGGGAGCTGTGGCCATGCCTTATACCTCTATCATTTTTTGCTGGGATTTCCAGTTATTGAAATAGTTGTGCGTGTGGCCATAGTTACCGTCACGCCGGGCCACGAAAGCGTGTTCCGCCTCTAACGCGTCGCCCTGCTCGGGGTAGAGATTGATATAAATATCCTGCCGCTTGCCGACTTTCAGCAGCTCGCGGCTTAGCTCGCCAAGCCCTTCACGCTCCAAGTAATCAAGATCAAAGGTCAGCACCCGCGCCATACCGTCGCCTATCGTGCGCAGCGAGTTACCTTCCGTTCGCTTATGCTCGGCAAAATCTTGCCATTCCAAGCTCACCCCATAGCTAGTGTTCATTTTTGGCGAGTAATACAACCCGGCAATGATCCGCGACACCTCGATGTAACCATCAGGATTGTTGCTGTCTTCGATAGTGATGCGGTAACGGGTCGCCAGCGTGGCCGTTGTCCACACAACATGGTGCGTGTTAGGGAATTCGGTTAGATCCTGCGCGCCCCATGGGTCTACGCCCGCTCGCCATACGCCCAAGGGAATAAGAGACGACGCGAAAATAACACCTGAGTCGTAAACCACGTCATCCTCCATCAGGTATTCAATACGTATCGTGCCCGCTGAGGTCAGATTGTGGTTGTAAACCACTACGGCGGATAAAAAATCAGGGTCGGGTAACGCGCATTCAATCACCTGCGGCGCTGTGTCTACTGAGCGCCATATTTTTGAACGCCCGCTACGCTGGGTGTAGCTCACGGGCAACGCCTCGCTAGTGGCGGTGAGCGTCGCTGTGTCGTGAAAATTGTTAATGATCATGCGCAGGTTGCTCAAAGCCATATCTCCATATCAGTGGTGCCCCGCGTGGGCGAACGGGAAACGCTAGCGATACGCCCAACGCGCCCCGCTAAACGCGAATGATCAACGGCAATGGCCATGGCCACGCGCACCGGGGGCAGAAACGCTTTAAGGCTCCACGTTTCACGGCGTTGAGCGCGCAACGCTAGCAAGCGGTCGCGCTCGGTGGCCGCGTCGTCGGCGTTCTGAATCACGCTGTTAACCTCTTCGCGCTTCGCTAGTGGGTAATCGTCTACCGCTTGGGTAGCGCGGCTCTCCCGCCATTCAGTGCGCAGGCGCGATGCTTCGCCGGGGCTGTTTGCTTCAACGGCCCCGGCAACAGTGGATAACGGCGAATAGTTGCGACCCCAGCGCAGCGTTAAGCCCTTCCAGGGCGACTCAGTAGACGCCAAGCGAATCTGATCGACTTCAATATCATCAACGTCTAGCGTTATGTCTGCCTCGGTCGGCAACACCCGCTGGCGAACCGTCAGCGCGCCTACGGCGTTGCGATACCAGTAAGCGCCCAGCCCCTCGCACAGCTCGTCGAGGATCTGCGCCCCCGTTACTTCACCGTTGTAATACAGCCCCACCGTGTAGCCGGGCAGCGCTATATCACCCAGCGCTACGCCGTAATGCGCGGCCACCCATTCCACGATTTTCAGCGGCGTGTTGTGCTGCTCTTCAATGTCTACCGTGAGCGTGCCTATCAGCCCATTGCTCAGCACAAAGGCACCGCTAGAAAGCTCCTTTGTGTGGGCTATGGGGTTGCCGTTATCCTTCGGGTTAAGCGCTGTTACGGGCAGGAATGACGCTTTAAAACGGTAGGGGTCGGGGGTTAGCAAGTACGCAGGGGCGTTGTAAACGCTACCCAGCGTCAGCGGCACCGGGCCTGCATCGTCGGGTAGCTGGCCCGTGTCGATGCGCTCATCAAAAACGCTGCTTTCGTCTTCCATGACAAACGCCAGCACACCCTTACGCGCATCGGATATGCCGCCGTTACGCCCTTGGGCAAGCAAACGAAAATCATCACGCGACCACTCCGGCCCACCCAAATACAACTTGATGGGATGGCCCTGCCAGGCATTGGCTACCCAGTGGGTTATTTCGCCATCGTCTTGCAGGGCTACTTCACCGAAACCCACCAGCCCATCAATGCGCGTCGATATATCAACAGCAGCATTTAAGCAGTCGTCATACACGCGGTTAGGGTCGGTGTCGGTAGGCTTTGAGATAAACGGCCCGGTGGCCACGTACTCAACGCCTCCGGCGTGGTGTAAATGGGCAAGCAGCACCCGGCTAGCGGAAAGATCCGCTAGCCATCTTTCATACTCTTGATCACTCATGGTGTGCGCACCTTCAAACGGGCGGCGCTTGTCGCGGCGCGTTGCTCTTCAAGCTGTGCAATACGCTGCTGCTCGGCGCGGCTGGCACTGCTTGCCACGGCGTTAGCGGTATTGCCGGTGTTGGTTTTAACGTCACCCAACAGACGGTTAATATCGCTGCGCAGCTGCTTGTTTTCGTTGCGCAGGTCATTAAGCACCTGCACCACGTCCGCGTTGCCCAACTGCGGGAACTGGGGCAGTGGCATATCAGGCATGGGCAGGTCGCGGGGGCCGTAGTCTTTAATACCCAGCCCATCACTACCCATGTGCAGGGGTACAATCGCCTCCGGCCCCGCTTCGCCCATTAGCCCCATATTGAAATGGGTAGGTTCTGAAACGATGCTGTTGGTGAACACCCCGCCTTTAGCGAACGGCGCTGCTTTGCCGGTTAGCGCTTTGTACTCCTGACGCAACCCGGCAAGGCTTTGCTGGGATTCCTGCATATCCCTTATCGCGTTGGCGATCGTATCCGTATTGCCATAAGCCCAATCCGCGCCCGATGCACGATGCCCCTCGCGGCGTTCATCCTTGAGCCCTTCAAACTGGCCATCTGACAGCTTGGCTAAATCACGCGCAGAGTAGTAATCCCAAAGGTTCTCAAAGCTATCAGCCCAGCCGTCATACTCCCGACTAACTGAATCTTTGGCGCTGCCTTTAAAAGCACCCAGAGACGACTTAACAGCGCTCCCCTCGCTAACAAGGTCTTTCGCCTGCTGCTGTTTTGCCGCCTCCTGTGCCGCCTTACGTTCCTGCTCGATGCGCTCACGCTCGGCCTTTTCAGCGGCTATGCGCGCCTTCTCGATTTTGGCGACCTCGGCTTGTGCCACGCCTAGCGCATTAATCGAGTCTTTCAGGCTCACCATTGTTGAGTTAAGCCCGACAAACTGGTCGGTGGTGCGCGACATTTCAGAGACAAGCCCATCAAGCGAATTCAGCTGTTCACGCGCCCTATCTTCCAGGGTCTTGGTGTTGTCCTCGGTGCCTTCGCTTGTGCCGTAAATCGATGCAAGCGCCGACTCGATAGACAAATCACCATCCACCACCCGCGCCATTAACGCGTTAATTTCGCTGTCAGTGGCTTTGCCTTCCAGGGCATCAAACAACGCTGTGCGGATCTCCTCGGCTAGATACTCCTCTGAGCTGATTTGATCCGGCAGCGCTTCAAGCGCCCCCAACACCTCCTCTTGAATCGACTGAAACGCGCCGCCGCTGGCAAACATCGCCTCGCCTGCGCTCAAATACTGGTCGGCATACTGGGTGATTGACTGCAGCGCGGCACGGTCGCCGGACTGCGCAAGTTCCAACTGGCGGCTGAACTGGTCGCCGGACTCGGCTAGGTTCATGCCCGGCGTGCCGCCGGTGGCGTTCTGCTGGTCTATCCAGCCGCTGATATTGCCCAGCGTGTTGCTCAACTCACCACGCACCCGCGACAACTCAGAAACGTAATTCTGTGCGGCCTGGGTGGCTTTTTGCTGAGCGGCGTATTCATCCTCAAGCGCCCAGATACGTAGCTGGTGTGGCCGTAGGCTTTCATCAATTGTCGCTAACTCGCGCTCGCGTTCCATCGCTAACGCGGCCTCACTGTCGCCCAGCAGGGCCAGTAACTGGCGTTGCTGATCGTAGGATTGGCTGTCGAACGCCTGCCACGCCTTGAGCGCAGCATCTTCGGCGGTGGCCATCACATCGCGCGCGGCGCTTAGCTCACTGCTCAACCGCTCAGCAGCGCTTTGAACGTCACCCATATCTGTGACCAAATCAGCAAACGCGGGCGCCAGCTGCAGCAGCTGGGCATAGTTACGTTGCCCCGCTGCTGTGTTGAGGTTTTGCGCTTCCACTAAATCGCGGTAGCCGCTGCGGGTTTCTGGCAACTGCATACCGATGGTTGCGAGCGATTTAGCTAGATCATTCTGCAGATACGCGGCGCGCTCACCTTCGCTCAGGAAGTTATCGAAGTAGTTGGATTGCAGGCTGGTGAGGTTTTCGATACCCCCGACCATATCGGCAATGCTGCCAGCGGCCTCAAATGCACCAGCGCCGGTGGCGTCGAACTGCAGGTTCAAGCGCTCCATGCCGCTGGCCAGCACGTCATGTGCTTGCTGGGCTACCTGGGCTTGCTGAACCACTTCCTCAATGCTGCCGGAAAGCCCTTGCACAAACTGCCCAAAGTCACCGCCCATGGCTTCCAGCGCTGCGCGGGGGCGTTCGTTTAGTGCAAACTCGACAATATCAGCAGCACTACGGCTAGAGGTTTCCAAGCCCTGTACAGCGCTACGCATCAGGTCCAGCTCTTCCGGGCTACGGGCGATGCTGGCTACCAAGTTATCCATTTCAACGGCGGCGTTAGTTAGCTCTTCCGCCCAGTCTTTGTCACCGGTGCCCGCCCGCTGTAAGCGCTTGGTGCCTTGGTCACGAAAACCGGTAAACCCTAACGCGCTTTCGCCGTAGAAACGCCCGGTGCTTTGATGCTCGAAAACGCCATCTTTACCCGCGCCCTCGCTTCGGTTGAGCGTTGCAGTGGTGCCAAAGCGACCGCTAAACGGGGTTTCACCCCCGCCAAACAGCCCACTAATACCACTAACGATACCGTCAACAATCCCTAGCCCAAGCACGTTATCAGCAAGCAAGGCGCCACCGACCCACGGCATGGTCGCACTGGCGGCGCCCATAAAGCCACCGCCCGCCTGCGCAGCACCGGCAGCGGCACTGCCCGCCCAGCCGCCATAAGCACCGGTAGCAGATCCGGCAAACGTACCCGCGCTATAGCCAGCGGCAGCGGTTGAGGCACCGCCGCCCAGCAGGGCAGCGCCCGAGCTATACAGATTCTTAGCCGCGCCAATGGTGTTGCTGAAATTCAAGCCACCACCGGCGCCCTGCTGGCCACCGGCGCCTATCCCGAGCATGCCCTGCAAATCTGCTGTTAGGCCAACGGTTAACGGGCGGGTGATGAGCGCATGCGCCACTTCCGCCACGCCATCCATAACGATGTTTTTAAACTGGTCTACCGCATCGCCGGTGCCATCTAGCCAGCCGCGCCAGAAGTCTTTCCCTGCATCGTCCATGCGTTCAACGCTGCGATTCCACGCGGTGGCCATCGCAGCAAAAGTGCCTTCCGACTCCAGCGCTAGACGATACTGAGCCTCTTCCACTTCGGCCATCATGCGGGCGTATTGCTGCGCGCTAATAGCGTTAGTATCAAACGCCTGCTGTATCGCCCGCTCATCAGCAGCCAACTGCTTGGCTTTCTGCTGCTGCCTGTCGTACTGACCCACCAGGGCTTTCAGCTCTTTTTCGTACTCTTCGGCACCGGTGGCAGAACGTTTGTACTGCTCAGCGCTCCAGCGCAGCGCAGCCCCGTAACGCTCTTCGGTAATCGTGCCTTCGGCCAGCGCCCTGTCCAGGGTGTCCAGCCGCCCAAGGTAGATTTCGTAATCTTTCAGCAGGGGGTCCATTTCCTGTTGAATACCGACCAGGGCATTTGCATGGTTCTCAGCCGCACGTACCTGCTCTTGCGCTGCGCGCTGTGCTTCGGATGCCGCAGTACGCGCAGCATCAGCAGCTTCTTTTTGAAATTCTTTTTGACGCTCGATCTGATCCTGTTGAGCGGCTAGCACTAGCGTTGTTGCACGGCGGATAGGATCGACAATCCCTAGCGCATCAAGCTCACGCGCAGCAGCGCCAGCCGCCGAGGGGTCATTCAAAGCCGCTACGCTTTCACGTAATTTTTGGTTGTACTGTTCCCACTTATCGAGCGCTTCGGTGCTGGGAGTATTGGCATTTATCTGGCTGCCGGTTTCTGCAGCAGCGTCACCCACATCGCTGAACGTTGAAGTTAGCACAACCAATCGACTGCCAAGCTCGTCAGCAGCCAGGCGACCTTCACTGTAGTCTGCCGCTAATAGCCGCAGGTCACGCATCACGCTATCAGGAATTTCTAACTGTTCCTGTAGCCTGGTGAGCATGCCGTCGAGGCTTTGGGCGCCGCTTTCTACCGCTTCAAATCCAGCGCTCACTTCATCGAAAAACTCACGGGCTTCCGCGCCAGTGGTATTTTCAAAGCCTAGGCTGAGGATTTCTTCGCGAATTTTAGACAATGCACGGCGGGCCTTGTCGGCTTCTTCCTCTTGGCGATCGCCCCAACGGATAAGCGCCGCTTGCTGGCTTTCAGCCGTCAGCTCCTTGAAGCTGCTGATAACATCTTCAAGAGGTTCTTCAAGACTCACCAGCGATGTAGAGACATCATCGCTACTATCGCGGAACATAAAGAATGCGGTGGCCGCTAACGTGGCCACGCCTAATGGGCCGCCTATCAATGCGTAAGCGCTTGAAGCAGCCCGAGCCGCAACGGTGGCTCGTTGAGTAGCCGACGCGTTCGCATTCACTGCAACGGTATGTTGCGCCGTTGCCGCCACCGCCCGTTGGCGAGCAGCACCAAGCCGCGCGAGCGCAGCAGCATGGGCATCAGTACCCTTGGTCGCCTGCGCTTCGGCGATCGCACGGCCTAACAGCCGTTTTTCGGTTGCGACCTCTGCAGCAGCTCTTCGCACAGCCATTTGCATCGAGCGCTCATCCGCTGCGGCGGCGGCTGCACTGGCGGCGTTTCGCTCGATCATTTGTCGGGTTGACGCTACTATTGAAGCGGCGTACCGTCCCGCCATTACAGCAGCAGTCAGCGTGGCTACATCTTTAACCTCATTCAGAATACTGGCAGCGCCGCCAGACTCCTGAATGAAATCGGTGAGGCTGCTGGTAACAGTAGCTAACCCAGGGCCTAGATCGGCAACGATCTGGTTGGTGAGCCCCTGCGCAGTGCCACTTAGCTGCGCCATGGCACGGTTAGCTTCGATCGCGCTTTCGATGTCCATGTTCGACATCGAGACACCCAGCGCGTCCGCCTCATTGGTATATTCACGCAACAGGGCTGCGTTGTTCTCAAGTAGCGGTAACAAACGCGTTGCATCGTTACCTAGGCGTTCTAGGTAACTGATTTGTTCGCCACGGTTATCAAGCGTGCTGATAGCCTCTGCAATCTTCAGCAGTTGCTGATCAGGCGCGAGGCGCTGCATTTCTTCAATGCGGAGATTGAGGTTTTCAAACAGTGCCGCGGCTTCACCGGTGCCTTCTGCGCTGAACTCACCAATGCGCTCAGCAACGTCTTTCAAAATATCGCCCATCTGGCCGCCGCTTAGCCCAGCCAGTTTGGCGGCATAATCCCAGGCTTGCAGCTCACCGGTGGACATGCCAATGCTCTTTGCGAGGGCATCCGTATCCGCAATCAAGCGGGCCTGATTGATAATACTGCCCGCACCAAAGGCAGTAGCCAGCGCAGCCGCTACACCGGTGGCATTGGTGCGCAGTACCGCAAGCCCACGACTAGCCTCTGTAGCGCCACGGTCGATAGTGGATAGCTGACGCCCCGTCTGCTTTACGTCAGTGCCTAAGCGCTTAGACTGACGCGAAGTCCGATCAAAGGTTTGATTGAGTTTGCCCAGCTCATCGTCGGTGGCGCGTACGGCACGAATACCGCCGCTGGCATCGCCGGTAATGATCAAGCCGGTTTTGTATTGCTGGGCCATATAGCCACCTTAAATTACGGGCATAAAGAAGCCCGCACGCGGCGGGCATGTTAAATTCCGGGCATCAAAAAACCCGCCGTGGCGGGCCTTTTATATAAGTGTAAAGATTATCTACTTAGGGTCATGTGAAGGCGCAAATCTGAGCTGACCTTCGCAATGATGGTTACTCGTTCACCTGCTGGTTTCGTAAACATGAAGCTGTTTTCACCTACTTTCAGTACGGAATTAACATCTCTGCTGGCTGCAATGTCGTGCCCATTTATCTCTGTAAGTCTCCAGTCAACATAGGCTTTATCAAACAAAGGCGATTTATCTGATATTTTTACAACCTTTGGGCCGTTATCACTTTTAGATGCATTTGGCACATCCGCATCTGGATTATTTAGGGATTCGTTTTTTTCATTCGGCTGTACATCAGGCTGTAGCCCCAATAGCAAGCAGGAATTCTTATAAATTGCATTAACCATGCTGAACAGCGCCGCTAGCATCACAGCACTAATCGCTTGTCCAATACCCAGAGACCATATGAAAACATTCACTTCTCTTACAGTCTCAACTCGTCCAAATCTATTTTCACGCGGCACCTCAATAAACCCTGCCATGGCGATGACAGCAATCCCTCCGATGCATGCAAGTATTGCCAAGAGCCAGGCAAACGTTACCCAGCCAGACCACCGTTCTCTATCCGACATATTTTGTGCTGACATAAGGCCCTCTTCAAATTATTGATCCCAAGCCAGCTTAGCCGAATTAAGGAACTGTAGCACCTAAGCCACAAAGGCCCCATCACCCCGATAGCTAGCAGGCAGATCCATCACGTTCATTAGCTCTTGAAAGTTCATGCGCTGCTTTTCTTCTTTCAGATAATTCAGTTCGGTGCTGATTTGAATCACCTCTGTAACCTTCGCCTGCTCTTCGGCTTCCTGCTCTGCTAAATGGCTTTGCTCATTCATCGCGGCAAGCGCGCCCGCTTCGATGTGCTGGATCTGCACTAGCAGCTGATCCTGTTCGTCATAATCCAACCGGGCAAATTTTGGGTGACCGTAAAGCGAGGTGTAGTCAATGCCCAGCCGTTGCCCGCCTGCCATGCCGATGACCATGCGCCACTGGGTGCGCATTGCTAAGAACAGTTCCAGCGCTGGCCAGTGTTCTTCCCACACCTCGTAGTGTTTGGACGCTTCGATGATCTCAGCGTCTTTCAGCCCCCAGCGGTCAGCATCTTTCTTACGCTGGTCGCTGGGGGCGGGGCCGCTGGCCCACCACTGGCCAGCGCCGGTTAGTTTTTTGCCGCGGCCTGATTACGGCCTTCTTGCGCGGCAAACCAGCTGAGGATTAGCGGGCGGCGAATGTAGGTTTCTTGCATGAGCTGTTCAACCAGTGCTTTATCAAACGGCAAATCCTTCTTGTCTTCGCCTTTGATACCGCTGACGTTCACTAGGTCTTCCAGTAGATCCTCGTCCTTTTTCTTGCCAGCTTGCTGTGCATCAACAATGGAACGGTAGGCGTCCCACTTATGCAGCTTCCATTCGGCCTGAATAGTGGCTGGTTTCTTTTCGCCTGGTACTTGCACGGGTACGTCGACGGTGGTGGTTTCGATTTTCTTAAGAATCAGGGCCATGGTGTGTTCCTTTAATTGACACAAATAAGTACGCCGCCTGATAGGCGGCGCTTTGGGGTTGGGTTAGGTGTTAGCGAAATACGTAGCGATAATCTCCGTCGCCCTCAGGCGCGGAGAGCAGCCGGGTATCCATGGTGCAGTGAGTAATGCCCTGCACTTCAGTTTCCGCATAATTCGATAGCTGCACGCGAGTGGCTTCAAAATCAACGATGTTGCCGGCGATTTTATTGTGGGTGAACGTCACTGCGTCCACCACCGTTCCATTGTGAGATTCAACCTTTTCGAAGATGTTGAAGTCTGCAAGCCTGGGTTTCTGGATGTTGACCTGCCCCATTGCTTGGCGAGCAGTAAGGTGAACACCTTCGTAATTAACCAAGTTGCGGTGTTCTACCTGACCCGCCATATCAAAAGACCAAGATTGCATGGGTGCTGGGTAGCCAAACAGCATAAACGTACTGTTCTGCTTATTGACCGGCACCTCACCCGCTTGCGGTGCTTTAGCAGCACCTGTAGGAGGGGCTTGCGTGGTGGGTCGCTGGTAGAGCCCTGTTAAGCTGAAATCGAAGTACGGCATACCCTTGGCATCAGTTGTGCGGGTAACGGTGCCCCGCACGCCCGGCAATACCTGTAGCTCGTCATCATCCGACCACCAGAGAAGTGAAACTGAGGTGAAGTCTCTAGATACTGGCTCGTAGATAACTTTCTCTTCACCCTCAGTTACATCGATCTCCTCACTATGGCCTGCACACAACATCAACGGCCAATACGACGGCGGCACACCGGGCGTTCCTGATCCTGCATAGGGTACGCGAATCGTGCGTGTAGAATACGGGGCGACATTGATTTGCTCATTAGCACCAAAGCCAGGCTTCATGCGTTCGCGCTCAACGGTATCACCCTGGTAAACGCCGGGTGACTCTTTAGTCATTACATCGAAAAACACGGCATCGGTCAGGTCTTCTGGCGTAACACCGTACTCATCTTCGATGATGGCCGCGACGGTCAGTAGTCGCCATAATAGTGGATCACTCATTGCCCTTTACCTCTTGCTTGTCCGCTGCCTTGGCGGGCTTCGATGCTGCGGTATCAGTTTTCACCGGCACCGCAACAGCTGGTGGCTGGGCCGCTTTTGCGGGTTGCTTTGTGGGCGCGGGCTTGGTGCGGTGCACTAGCACGCGTTCGCCGTTACGAATCTCGTAGCGACCTCCTTGGCTTGGCATGGCTTTTCTCCAGGCAAAAAAAACCCGCACGCGGCGGGGATTGTTGAGTTGGTTAATTAGGGCTAATTACGCAGCCAGGTATCAGTAGTCCAGAATTCTCGCCACCAGATAAGGTCGCCGCGGATATCGACGTTCTCGCCACCCAGGTACTGCATAGGGTTATGGTGCTCGGTAAAGCCATGCCCCATGAGACATCCCCGAAGGGCTTGCCGCTGGGCTTTAAAGTCAGCGCGCTTGCACACTAGCCAAATGCCATACGTTAGCCGTATCTGCTGCACGGGCCGGATTGTTTCGGCATCGCCGCTAGCAGTATCTTTCGCAAGATATGCAAGCGCCGCGGGGGTTTGTTGGTCAAAGTTATTGATAGGTTCGGCGAAAGTGGCATCTTCTATCGTCGCCATTCCGGGGCATTTTTCCCGTAGCAGGGTGATCAAATCGTTAATTACATCAGGATCATTCATGCGAGTCCTACCTTTTTGTTGAGCAGGTAATCCATGCGGTCATTGAACTGCTGAGGCAAATCCTTCCTAACCAGCTCTTGTGCCGCTTCAATCACCTGAGGGCTATCCACCATTTCAGGGATCGATGGCCCAAACCGCTTGATGGGTTGGCTTTGTGGGTCGCTACGCTCCTTACGCCTTAGAATATGCCCTTTGGCTAGCCAACCGCCCTGCACCTGCTGACGGCCTTTATCTTTACGCACTCGCACGGTAACGCCACGCCTGCGGGCTAAACTGCCCTTGCGAGGGCCACTTTGCACCCGGCGCTTAGGATTCACCGATACCCAGCGTTCAGACGGTTTAAATTGCACCAAAGGCAACCGGCGACCTGTATAGAGAATGGCGCGGTCTACATCGCGAAGATAACGCTCTATCTTTAGCCGCTTGCGAATATCGCCCGCGCTCACGGTGTAACGTTGGCGAGTGTCTTTACTGATCTGGGTGGCAGCCTTTTTAGCGGTAGCGTTCACCGCCCAACCCAGCGCCTTCTCAACATCTTTCGGGTCGAAACGCTGCCTAAGTTGTTGCAACTCCCGAATATCAAATTGCAGGTTTGGCATACCTCCCCCTTCCGTTACGACACCCACAACCGCCGCTCAAACCCGTCATCTTCCAGAATCTGTTGAACGGTCCAGGTGCGCCCCGGCACGGCAATCGTATCGCCCTGCCGCGACGTGGCCGCGTCCGCGACCAGCACTGAAATGGTGGTGACGTGCATGGCGACTTGATCCTGGTCGTACACCTCGTAACCGCGATCAAGCACGACATAAAGTTCAGGTGATGAAGATTCGCTGCCTTGGTAGGCAGCGAGCTTTCCCGCGTCGCGGTACATTTCGATAAGACCCGCTAGGATCTCATCATCAAAGGCGCTCATTACTCGCCACCTGAACCGCCACCAGTACCGGTGCCTTCACCCTGGCCGCCACCCTCGCCACCATTGCCATCGCCACCGGTACCACCCGGTGGTGTCTCAGGCGGAGTCGGTGACCGCTTGGCTTTACTGGTGCCTTTTCCCTTTGCAGGGGCGCCCAGCTCAGCGATTACGCCCGCATCCACCAGGCGCTTCTCTTCCGTGGCATCTTTCGGCTTGTAGGGCTCGCCTTGTTTGGCCAGCACCTCTTTGCCCTTTTCGATTTGCCCACGCGCTACCACATATTGTTTAGCTGCCATGACAACCTCCGCTGCTTATCTAGGATTGACTGCCCACAAACAAATCACCCCGCACTTGGCGGGGTGGTTAGACGACCTTGGCGTAGACGAAGGCGTCAGGTTCGTGGAAGCCAGGAATCGGCGCCGATTGCATCATCAGCCAGCGAACACCGGGATCCTTTTCAGTCCAACTTTTCGGGTAGCGATCGACATCAAATAGACCGCCTTCGATGGCTTCCACATCTTCGATAGCCCCATACAGCATGGAGTTGCGGCTCGAAGTGGTGCCCACGATCAAACCGCCTGCAGGAATCATCGGCTCATCTTCCAGAGCGCCTTCATCCTCTTCACCATCCGTATCCGGCGTGAACCATTCGTCATATGAGTACAGGTCAAGGCCAGGGTCATTGATGTAACCCAGGTAGGTGACACCATCCGGCAGTTGCTCTGGCTTGATCATGCCCATATCTACGCGGCGGGTATTGAGTTTTTCCAATACCTTTTCGTTACTCAGGAAGGCATCCGCCGCTTCAGCGCTCATTACACAGGCATTGGCAGTACGGCCACTCTTCTTGGAAACACGCCGCTTGTACTTGCGCAAATCAGCGATAGGGTCAGCGCCGGCGGCTGTCCAAAGCGTGGCTTCGGTCACCAAGTTTTCGGCATCCATCTGATAGTCAATGATGTCATTAACGCCATCACCGATCACATGCACCTGACCAGTAGTGAGTGCTCGGGCAATCATCCACTCTTCACGGCGACTGATACGATCATCCAGATCCTGCATATCACGACCCAGCTGATCGCCCGCACGATCCAGTGGTGTGCGTGTAGAGTAAACATTTTCCCCCGCCTGACGGGAAAGCAAGTGGCCCGCTCGCGTCGGCATTTTCGGCTTCACGTATGCAGGCTTGTAGCTACGCATTACTGAGCCGCCACGTTTCACCACTGAGCCCGGTCGGTTGGGCATGACAAAGGGCGCCATACGGCGATTACCCTTAATGATGTCAATATCGATATGCTCAGTCGGTGCCACAATCGGCTCAGCGCCAAAGAAGGTGGTCGTTAGGAAACGACGCGGGCGTGGCATACGCTCCACCGCCGCCAGCATCGTGCGTAGTTCAAATAAGTCCATGGGGTTCTCCCGGAGTAAATAAAAAGGGTTCCGCTAAGCGCTCGCTAGCCGCCCGCTTAGTGAACGAACAGCGACCAGGGGCGCAGTGCTTTGCGTACTGACGCGATGGTATGGCCTTCGCCAAGCGTTAGGGCGGCTGAGCGTAGGTCACCGGTTAGCATTACTTCCGCAGGCACCGGGCCATCGGTTGCGTCTACGTCTTCCCAGAGGACTACGCTTGGGGACTCGCTGCCATCAGTCGCGGTGGAAGCGCTCAGCTTGTACTCTTCGTCGGCGGTTACTTCGCCAAGTACGCTGCCTTCTTCCAATTTTTCGCCGGTGGCAATCATCACCGTGGCGAAGCGAACCGGGAAATCACCACCACGCAACTGACGTTGCCGGCGGGCTGTTTGCGTCATGCCAGGCATGGGCTTGCTCCTATCAGTAAAAGGTTATGCGCGGGCTTACTTGGCCCAACGCGCGGAAATGGCGTCTACGGCTTGGGCACGCTCTGTTTCAGCAGCATCGCCATCCTTAGGCGGCGTGGTGGTACCAGCTTCAGTGCTGTCGCCCTTAATGCTCTGTAGGCTAATGCCACGGTCTGTGGCTGCCTTGAACAGCGCTAAGCCGGTGGCTTCTACGCTGTCGCCATTGGCCAGGGCCGCCGCGACTTCCTTTTCAAAGCCTGGCATCGCCAAAGCCTGAATGCCGATGCAGCGCTGGCGTTCAGCTTCCGCCGCTTCAGTACGTAGCTTGTCGGTGTCTACGCTTTCAGCGGTGGCGACCTGGATAGTTTTCGGGTCGGTACCGGCCTCGATCGCTGCCTGCAGCTCTGCCGTGGTTTTCACGGTGGTCATAGTGATGCTCCTGGGTTGGGTACTGGCAGAGGAACCGGCCAGCTCGGTGATGAGGGATTCAAGGGAACCAAGGCGATCCGCCATGCCGGCTTCTATCGCCAGCGCGCCGGTCGCAATCCCACCTTGGCGGAAACGATCGTTGACCTGTTCCCGAGGGATACCGCGGTTGCGGGCCACCTTGTCGAGAAACACGTTGGCAAGCTCATCGGTTCGCGTCTGAAGTTGCGCCCGGCCCGCTTCCGTTTCCAGGTCGGGCCGCTTGTTGGGTGCGTTACTGGAAACAATTTCATAGCTCTTTTCGCCAGGGCGATCCTCACGCTTACGCAGGCTCAGCACCACGCCCACGCTGCCTAGTTGGGCGGTGTCATCCACCACCACTTCATCGGCGGCGCTGGCCAGCCAATAGCCCGCACTGGCGGCCATACCACTCACGTAAGCAATAATGGGCTTGCGGCCGCGCATGTTGAAGATCAGGTCCCCAAGCTCATTGATACCAGTGGCTTCACCACCGGGCGTATCGAATACAGGAATGATCGCTTTTATCGCGGGATCGTCGAACGCGGTCTGAAAGTCAGTCGCCAACACTTGGGTGCTGGTGGCACCGCTGATCTCAGTGAACAGGTTGGCATAGCGAAAGATCGGGCCGGTCACCGGGATCACTGCCACGCCATCGCGCACGGTGACACTGCGGGTGTTATCCAGTGATCGCCCTAGCCGTGTTTCCAGCGCTTCCACATCGCCCTGTCGATCAGCCACCGCCATCACGGTATCGAGCGCCTCGCTAGTCATCAGCCACGGGCGACCCGCCGCTAGCTCCAGTGCGGTTCTCATAATCATCTCCAAAAGGAAAACCCTGCTCAATGGCAGGGTTTAGGCGGTGTGCTGGTTAGGGTGTGAGTCTGTTTGGGCGTCGTCGTCATGAATCTTGCCGCCAATATAGAGCGGTACGCCATCCTCGTTTTTACGTTTGATCTCGCGGGCACGATCCTTGTGAACGTCTTCCCAGTCCTCACCGTGCAGCGCCATGGTTTCCAGGTGCTCATTACTGGTGCCGTTGGCGATGCGCTCCGTCGCGGCGCGGGCGTCAATCAGTTCGTTGAGTGAGCCCAGCGGCTCGCCAATCCACAGTGAACGGATATAAGCACGGCGCTTGGCCGGATCCCGATACCCTGGGAGCGTAATCATACCGTTCGCCACCATCTCATCAACGACCAGTTCATACGTAGGCTGGCACCATTGCACGGTTAAAAGGTGGCGGCGCTGCTTAACGAATTTGAATAGCTGATTGAAGGCGCCCCGAGCTGCCGTATAGCTGGTGGAGAAGTGCATTAAAATAACTTCAGCAGGCTGCTCTAGTGCCGCGCCTATCTGTTTTACGACTGCCATGAAGAAGGGATCAAATTCAGGGTTAGGCCGGTTGGAGCTAATTGGCACCGGCTTAGCGCCCTCTTCCAAATCCCAGACCGCGCCCTCGCCTAACGTCAGGTTGTCGCCTTCCGGTTCATGATCCCGGTTGCTCTGCACCACTGGCCGCGCTGGTTTGTTGGGATCGTTGCTCTGCTCATCCCACATCGTGGCACCGCCACCAATGCCTTGTTCCTCATCGGTGTCACCATGCGTAATGGCCACCGTGAACATCGCACTGATCACGGCGGCGGTTAGCTCTGCCTGGCTGAAGCGTTCTAATTTCTGCAATGCCTCCAGGATCGGTGCCAAGTAAGGAACGCCACGCACTTGGCTGGGGCGGTCCTTTTCGTTCATTAACTGCAGTATCCGCCGGCGGCCCGTTTCGGCCCCGAAAACAGGTACCCATTCCCAGTTATGCCGGGTTAGATGATCGTTTGGGTAACCGCTGCATAGCCGTACATGCGTCGGCCTGCCTAGCCGATCCACACGAATGCCATCTTGCTCGCGTTCCGTGTTTAGGATGTTGAAGGGGTTACCTACCCGCTCCGCTTCCACGAGCTGCAGCTTTAGGCCAAACAGCCCGCCTACTCGTTTATCAAACGGGGTAAAGCCAAACACATCACCGCTAGCCAGCGCGCTGACAAAGGCCAGCCGTTGCTGCATGTAGAAGTCCATCGTGGCTTCTGCATCGCATTCGTTTGGATCCTGTGCCCAAAGGGCGAAGCCGCGTGCTAACTGATCATTGAGGGCGTCGGTAGCGTCGTCATCCAGCCCCAGCACCTTGCCGTCTACATTGGGGCGAACGGTTAACCCCATGCCCACCACGTTGGTAGCGGCTCGGCTAATGGCTGCGCGGCCAAGCATGTGGTTGCGGTAGGCATCGCGGGAACGGGCAATCAGCGTTTCCCGCTCGCTGGTCGGTGTATCCTGCCGAGGGCTACCCAGGCCGGGAATCCAGCTCAACATGCTGCGAATCATGCGGCTTGCACCGCGGTGGCGAGTCTCGCTGCCTACGTTCGCTTGGCTACTGGGCTGGGTTGCCTTCAGGCGTTCAATTTCCTCCATCGCCTGCTGGGCCTGGGTCTCTGCCAGTTTGGCCCGGGCGCCGCCTAAATTCTTCAATAGGCCCATGGTTTAAAACCCCACATAGCGAATACGGTTACGGCCTCGGCCACGGGTGGCGGCTTGTTCTTTCGCAGCCAGCTTCGCGTAGTGAACTTCCATGCGCTGAAGGGTGCCCAGATCGGCGCGGGTATATTGCCGCTCTCCAAAGCGCCATGACTGCGAACCCGACAAAATCTTATCGATCGCTTCACGCACCAGGGCCAGGCGGTCGGTGTAGGTTTGTTGGGTCATACGCTTCTATTCCTCATGCGGCGACCACGCCGCTTGCTGGAGGCTTGCGGCGGCGGTACATCGGCCGGTGATTCAAACAGGTTGGTTTGGGTCAGTGTGGCTTCGAGCCGATCCCAATCGCTTGCCTTCAGCACATGGGTTCGGCAACTGCGCGCCGCGTGCAGGGCGTACACTTCGCAATCAAGCGCTTCGTTAGGCTTGCCCGCTTTCTTCTGCCAAACCTTTTTACGCGGGTTGCGCGGATGCGGCGCCTTGACCTCAGCCGTTAGCTGTTCCCAGTAGTCGGGACGTACATCTTGGTACCAATGCATACGGCCGGGGCCGGTGCCCTTAAGTCGTATGCGGGCGTCAATGAGATCCTTGGCTTTATGGGTACCGACGATAAACGGGCGTAGGCCGTACTTATCGGCCTTGGTGTTTTTGGTGTTCGTGTCGTCTGAGATTTTCGGACGGCTGAATATTTCCTTGTTCTCGCTATTGATAGAAGCGCCTTTACCCGCCATGACGCCGTGGCGTTGCCGCGCTCGAACATAGTCATAAACCGCGTCACTGGTGTGGCCGTCCGAGCTATCAATCGTCAATGCTGAAACGCGAAGTGTGGCACCGCTTTCATGCTCAAAGCCGGTGGTCAGCAGCTTATCCAGCTCAGCCCAAACCGGGTCTACCTTGTCCATCGTGTTGCCGTACATCTCGCCCCAGTAGATCAACCAGCTCTCTTCACCACGGCCCCAGGCGCGAATCACCACGGCTAAGCGGTCATGCTGTACATCGACGCCAGCCGTTACCAACAAGCCACCCCTGGGAATGGTTCTTTCTGCATACTCTTCAGCGCAATCTTTCAGCTCATCCACTTCCGGCGCATCGCCTTTGAACTGATAGGCCAAGCCCATGGAGCTGTTGGTGAATACAATCAGGTCGCTATAATCGCCCTGCTCTGCGGTGTGTTGAGCTGAAAGCCACTTCTCCATCAGCTTTGCAAAGCGTGAATCAGGAAACGTACTCAACAATTCGTTCATGTAGTAACCAGCCACGCCGCGAAACTCAGCGGTGGCCACCCAACGCCCTTTGCGCAGGTTGGCGTTCTTGTCCCGATCGTTCCACTCGCTACCGCAATGCGGGCATGCGTAAACGGTTTTCTCCGGCCTGAACGCGCCATAAATTGAATGCGGTTCTTCAGCCGTCGTCGGACATACCAGGTTATCGAAGCTCAGCTCGTGCGATTCGCCGCAATGGTGGCACGGCACCAAGCAGCGGCGTTTGTCGCTCAGCTGCATTTCCGCTTCGATCGAAGAGATACCCGCAATAGTGGGCGTGCCACCGATGATGTATTTCTTACGACCGCGGCCGTAGGTTTTGCCGCGTTCTTTCAACAGAAGGATCGAATCGCCCTGGCCTTTCAGGTTCAGGTTGCAGTCGTCAGGCTCTTCGACAAAGCCGCGGGGGCTAGGTGTCGATTTCACTGAAGATGGCGAGTTGGAGCCCACTAGTTTTAAGAAGCCACCCGGGAAGCGCTTGAACTGTTGGCGTTGCTGCAGCTTCCGCGAACGTAGGTCTATCTTGTTGCGCAGCCGTGGTGTCGCTTCCACCATCGGCTCGAATTTTTCGGCGACGTACTCTTTGGCGGCACCGTCTTTTGGGAACAAGCCGATGATCGGTGACGGGTCAATGTCGATCCAACGGCCAAGGGCGTTGCCCAGCACGCCGGATGTCCACGCGACCTGTGCTGATTTCTGACAGCACACCTCTTCTACATTGGGATCGTCGATCGCTTCGAGCGGTCCGCCGGGTAATGCCAACGCAGGGGTAACGTGAATGCTGTATTTGCCCGGCCTTGCTGTTTCAACCTCACTCATCCAGCGGTGTTTGTTCGCCCAATCAAGTGTGCTGATTCGCTCAGGGGGCGCCCATTTCTGTGCCAACGTCCGAGCCCAACGCGAGGCATTACGCTTCAATGCCCTCCGCATCTTCCGGTTCATATTGGCTGCTGGGTTCATAGCTACTCAATGTGGTTAACGCATCTTCGATGTGACGGCGGATGATCGACACATCCACCTCTTCGCCATGGATCGCCGTAAGCTCAGCCGATAATGCATCGGGCATGTTGAACAACAATTCAGCGCGGGCGGCCTCCACCATTGCGCCATACTCAACGTCTAGATCTTCGGGCATCACGAGCACGTCATCTTCTTTCAGCATCTCGCGTTCAAGCTGGTCACCGCGCAAACGGTCGAGGCGATCCTTGGCAGATTCACGGCTGGTATCGTTAGCGCGAACCAGCAGCCAGGCGAGAACTTCTGCCGGTGAATATTCATTGCTGGCACCACGGCCAGCCGACACCGACACCGGCATATCCTTTTGCTGCCAGTCCGTCAGGGACCGTTCGGACACTTCCAGCAATTCAGACAGCGCCCGCTTATTAACCGATGCAGGCAGGCCAGCCGCGTGCCAGTTAAGCAACGCCAGCTGACAAACGTTGATCAACTCAACTGACGTCATGCGGCTAACCTATTGATCAGATTAAAAGTAAGGAAGCCATGCGCACTTTTTAGCTGCACGAATTCCGCGGCTATGTTCCCCCGTATACCTTTGCACCTAGCCAGGAGGACCCACGGTTATTGCTCGCCTGCCGAACCCGGTTTAAGCAGCAGCTGATAGACCGATTCACGATCTGCATTGGCCCGCCGCCGCAGCGATTCATAGTCAGCAAGCAACTGAAGCAGGTCACGGTTGTGCGACACACGGCGCTGAGGTTCACTCAGTGGTGTCAGCAGGTGCGGCGGTACTTCCGGCATCACTAGCACCGGTACTGTCACCGTCTTCGGGGAGGTCGAGCACCCAGCTGCTAACAGCATCAGGCACAGGCTGCCCAGCCCAATCGCTAGTCGTCGCATCGTCTCTCTCCAGTTGCCGTGCCGTGTGGCGCATCATGTCCACCAGCTCATTGTCTCGCTGCAGCTGCTCATCACGCGTGGCCAGCACAGCACTCAGCGTCTCCATTTGTTCACGCTGCCAGCGCTGATGCTCCTGAAGGATTTCTACCTGATCATGCGCTCGGGCCAAACGAGACTCGGTTGCCGAAAGCTGCATCGCATAGTGGCGTGCCTGCATGCCGGCAAAGATCGTGATGCCTAAAAGCCCCGCAATCATCCAGCCCGATAAGTTACCCAGAATGCGCCTGATCATTTCAGCCACCTGCCAACTAGCTTCTCGTAGAGTTCATCTGCACGTTTACCGAACCACTCAGCACCCTTAAATGCGATCACTGCCCCAATAGCCACCGCCAGATTGATAGGCAATCCCCAGTAATGCAGAAGAGGAAACACCGCGAGCGTAAGGCAACCGCATAACGTTGCTTCAAGCCATGACTTACTCGCCTTGTTACCGGCGTGTAGCCCACGCACGAACGCCACGATGAACGACAAACCCGCCGCGTACAGCTGGGGCCAAGCGGTAGCGATGTAAGCAAGCAGTGCATGCCACAGGTTAGGGTCACGTCCCGGCATTGAATGACTCATTGTTGGATTAATAAAGGGGGGGGTCACACTGCCCGCGCTGCGTCCGAGATCACGTCCGCCACCACATCAACCAGCACCTGATAGTTATCTTTAAAGCGACGCAGATCATCAGCGTTGGATAAGAAGAACAACTCATGGATGATGCCACCGCCGTCACTCACAAATGCCAGGCGTTCGTGATAGCCCGCGTTCTCAGGCTTAGCCCCCCGGTTTGCTATGTTCAGCAGGTCAGACGTCACTCGACAAAGCTCAGTGCCTAGCGGTTTGTTATGAGCGCGGGATAACGTCTCAACGCCAGTGGCACCGGGGCCGCCACCATTGGTATGAAACTCAATGGCAATATCAGCAGCGGCAGCGATCGGTACCGCATCTCGCAACGGTAGGTTTTCACCGGGCTCGCCATCCAGTAAGTGACGAATGCCAAGATGCTTGAGCCGCACACTGACATCATCCCGGAACAGTTGAACGATATCGGCCTCTTTATAGCCGTTCGCCACGATCCCCGGCGCCGTGTCGCTATGCCCAGCGGAAAGCATGACCGTATGCCGCTGAGGTGGCCGTTGGGGCACCGCGTTTACTAGATCAATCCACCGCATGCCCATGGCCTACCTCCTAAAATAAAAATGCCCCGCACAGCCGAAGCTATGCGAGGCACCGCCCACCACGGACGGGAGCACTGGTTGTCTAGCGCCCAACAAAAAGCCCCAGCGGTTAGGCTGGGGCTTCTAGGTGGCACAATTACTAGACGGTAGCTGAATCTTGAACCTCGACTGCAATGGCATCAAGCGTCTTGTAATGCCAAACAAAAAAACTCTTTAATGCGTTAGGCATGGTTGGGCAAACGTCAAAATGATTAACGGTTAAGCCCTTTTAATCTTCCTGCAGCGGCTCCTCAGCACCTCCCTTAGCTCGATATGCAATCTGTCGAGGCGGTTATAATAAGTCCGTTCAGTCAGCCCCAGGCGCTGTGCTTTATGTTCGTTGTAGCCTTCCCAGTGGTAGTGCTCCCAAGCCAGCACCTGCAGCTCATTACTCAGGCAGCCAATGCCCTCATACACTTCCCAAGCCAGATCATCGATCACTCCATGCCCGAGTGGGTCGCGGCTGCCCTTGGGGCCGCCGTCAGGCATCACGCCCTTGAACTCCATCAGCTTGCCCAGCGGGCTGCATTGACGCATAGCACGGCACTTCCATTGATCGGCCCAATGCTTCAGTAGTTCATCCATTGCTTTAATCATTGGTTTGCTCCGTGGTGGGTCGGTTATAGCAAACGACTAATCACTCGATACCTCAGCTCATAAATGAAGCTCTGGTAAAGAGTGGTTCAACCATTCGCATCACATCCAAGTATTCGTTGGGATCGTCTCTCACCATGATTACCCAAGGTGAACTTAACCAAACATCATCTACCAAGAAGGCATAAGCGAATTCAGCAAGATGATCATTAGGTACAGGCTCAGCTCCAGGAGCAAACACGGTATATACCATGTCGATGTCTTCAACATTATCCCAGCCAGCTTTCTCAAAAAACGAATGCCCACCGTACTGCACAGTGTCGGCCAGCTTTTGCAACTGAGGGGTTACCTTAACCAGCTTCCCATTTTCAAAATGATAAAAAACCATCCTAATCTCCTCGATTTAGTAACAAACAAACCCTAGATCAAATCACCCCAACCCTAGACATACCCTAGACACTTAAATCTTTATTAATAACAGCTATTTATTAACTACTGTCTAGGGTGTCTAGGGTGTCTAGGGTTATTCCCTTATAGGGGAAAATTTAAAAGGTGTTGTGGATAACTGCATAGATAATCACGCACGTACACGCGCGCGGGCGCGTACAACCCTAGACACCCTAGACAGGCATACATAACCATTTGTTTTGTATTGGCTTTCATTGTCTACCCTTGGCAATATGTACCCTAGACATACCCTAGCAACCCTAGACATCATCAAGAGGAGACCCCCCATAAGGCTTGATCCAACCCTGGCACTTGTCCCAGCTCGCCGGGTTCCAGCCTGCCTCTAATGCCTGGTCTCTAAACGCCTTCACCAGCGCACCCAGCTTCCTACCATCGCCCAGGTCTACCCCATCAGGAGGGTTCGGGAGGAAGAAGATCGACCGCTTTCGAATGTTCTCCATGTCGTACCACCAATACTGCTTATCTGTCTTCGGCACCTGAGTGCTAACGAACAGCGAGAACTTCGTCTCGCTCATCGTGTGCTCACGGTTCTTACTGCACCACTCAAGGTAGAGATCGTGCACATCCTGCGTCCTGGCCACCGTAAAGGGAACCCCCAATATGCCCTCACGCCAAGCCACCAGGAAGTTCTCCCAGCTTGCCCGGCTCAATGCGACCAATCGCTCACGGGCAGGCGTCTTAGGTGGCCGCGTGCGTTCATCAAAGTCACCGGTGTCATAGTTCAGCAGGTAATGATAAAACGCCTCGATACCGCCGTTGACCAGCTCACGGCCTACGGCCTGGCTTGCTTCAGGGGGTAGCGTCTTTTCAGGCCAAATCACCAACATCCGCCGGTCATGCTCACTGATCGGCCACGGCATGATCTCATTGGAGAGGAACGCAGCGTTCATATAGTTGGCCTGTTCCCAACCGTTCATGAACTTAGCCTCCACGCGCATCGTCTTACCGGTGACCATGTGCTTGATCTTACCGACCTGGTTATAACGCTGGTCGCGGCTCACCACCTCCTCAAACACACCGTAAAGCTTACTTTCCTGCCACTGGTTCCAGTTCATCTCCAACTGCGCCTGGCCAACCGTCGCTGAGTACATCCCATAGATCGCACCCATCACATCGGAAAGCAGCAACGACTTACCCGAGCCCTCGATCGTAGAGTGGGCCAATACGGCAGTATCCAGTTTCGCACCCAAGTTCTGCAGCGGGTACGCCAGCCAGCAGGTCAGCCAATGCGTCGCCGCAGCGTCGTTACTGCACAACCACTGAATCAGGTACTGAATCGACTTGCACCGCTGAGGCTCAGCGACCGGCTCAAGCGGCAACCCCTCAAACGTATTGATGTACTCGCCGGGGCTTTGCGTCATTCGGGGGTCAAAGATCAGGCAATCATGGGGAATCTGGCGCCGTTCAGTCGAATTGATCCACAACGACCATGCATCGCCCAACGCCAACTGCACGGCCCTAGCCGGTAAGCGCTGCTTTAACTGCCGATCCCATATCTCCTGGGTACCGTCTAAATACACGTAACGGTCAGTAGGTGCCATGCCCAGCTTGCCTTGCCCAGCCTTCTGCTTACCCGCAAGCTTAGCTTCAGCCACCTGGTGGCGCGCCTGATCCGGGTCAATCAGCTTCTTATCGTGCCGATCTATCCACGCCTTAGCTAACGACTTACCAACGTACGCCTCAAATGCACCCCACTTGATCAGCCGGCGTTTAACTAAATCGAATACCTGCTTCTCACCTTCGAGCAATGCAAAGCGCCGATGTACAATTTCTTCGGTCCACTCTTGGCCCTCCCCCACGCCCCCCGGAGCTGCAGCAGCCATCGGCGGTACCGGGGGCTGCCATTCAGAGGGGGCCGGGGGGAGTTCTTCATCATTAGCAGCACACGCCAACTGCGCATTGATTTGTTCACGAACAGCCGAAAGGCCACGGGCAACGTGAAGATCATTCCAATCCGGCATCAGGCCACCTCGCCAAGCTCAGCGAATACTGCACGGCAACCGTATTCAAAAGCCACCGCCTCAGCTTTGGTTCTGCCGGGGTTACCCACGGTATCCACATCATCATCACCGCAGATCACTAACTCCGCATGCGGATAAAGATCCCGCAACTGGGGGACCACCCGCGCTATGTTGCCGTCATCCAGTGCCACTGCCACCGGCCACCCCATCGCCTCATGTACACTCGCACCCGTGGCGTAGCCTTCCACCACACCGATCATAGCGGGCTGCTCTTGCCAAGCGATGCGATGCCAGCAACCGCTCTTGCGTCCAAACTTAGGGAAAAGCTTCGTGCCTTTCGAATTAATCACCTGCAACGACCACAACACATCACCACCGTCATACAGAGGCAATACCGCATCACCTACGCGTAGCTGAAACAGATGCAGATGATCGGGGCGCGGGGTAGGTAGTTGATCAAAGAAATCCTTCACCTCACTACCGGCCCAAACGCTGGCGGCTTCAACCTTCGCATCAATGCTCACCAGCACCGCCCGCTTGACGAACATCACCCCATGGCTACCAACGCCCTTATCAGACAAATAAGGCGCAGTACCCTCACTGGTTAAATGTCGCTCCATGACCAGCTGGCACGCATGAGAAACCGCTTGCTGCATCTTCGCCAGTTTCGCCTGATCGGCTTCCACTTGTTCAGCGGCTTTACGGCGTCGCTCTTCCTGCTCAGCCTTCAAACGCTTCCGATCGGCGGTGCTCATTTCCTTACGCTCACGCTTCCAGCCGTTCGCGGAGGCTAGTTTAATGATGGTTCCCAAGCGCACATGGCCTGGCTGCAGGCTACGCCACACACTCTTAGCATCCGCCGCTTTGTAGCTAGCACCACCCTGACTCCACTCATCAAATGCAAAAAAGCCGTCATCACCGTATTCAGTTTTGACGGCATTGCCGATATTCACCCACATATCACGGTCATCGGCAGGGATATGAGTTAACGCCAGGCGCAGTTCGTCAATAGAAAGTAAATCCATCACCGCCCCTCCAATATCGACTGACACTCGACACACAACTGCACCCCCGGCAACGCCTTACGCCGCGCCGCCGGGATCGGGTCATCACACTCCTTGCAGATCGCACGGCTGGCCAGAGCAGAAGGCGGGTTCTGTTTACGCGCCTCCAACACCTGATCTAACCGCCACTCGATATAATCATTCGCGATATCGGCCTTATCCATTGTTAGCATCCCCATCAAACCGCTGAGCGCTCACCAGCAGCCCTTGCAGGGCGCTGATCAACTGGCCTTTCAGCTTCTTAAGCTCGGAAACCTCGCTAGGGGTATA
This sequence comes from Vreelandella sp. H-I2, assembly GCF_052959335.1. Taxonomy (NCBI): domain Bacteria; kingdom Pseudomonadati; phylum Pseudomonadota; class Gammaproteobacteria; order Oceanospirillales; family Halomonadaceae; genus Vreelandella; species Vreelandella sp. H-I2. Next base: position 159,067 of record NZ_JBRAMC010000003.1, on the reverse strand, counting down.
AACCCCGTCTTTACGATGCTCGCTGATGCGGCTCAACAAATCAGAGACACGGCTCGACATTTCTGCCACCGACTCCATCAACTGCTGCTCGCTGCTGTCGTTGGTTGCTTCCTGGTACTCGAACCAATGAGCACCCGGTACCAAGGCCAGCAATGAATCCAAAATACGCGGGTCGCGGGTCGCTTCCAGCACGTACTCCAGATCGTCAACGGTCAGCTTGTGGGTATCTGCGTTAGGGTTTAGGCGATGCTGCAGCGTGGTGGCAGGCACCCCATAAACAGCAGCAATCGCCTTGCCGCCGCCGGGGTAATCACGTGCCGCGTGATACAACGATAAATTCAGGGGCAGGATTTCGCGCTCTGCGCGATCTCGTGATGTGGGCCAACGTTTAGACATGGCATTACTCCTGTTCCTATGCCATGCGCTAAAGCTCCCCAGTGGTGTATGATGGGAACTGTAGCGCACGGGGCTTTATTGGTTTGCTCTCGTGCGTTGCAAAAAGTCCAGTGAGGGCACTTGTCTGTGGTGGGCAGACCCTCTCTGGCAACCGCTGGGTAAGTTGCTTTCGAGCAGCTTATCCAGCACCTCTAACGAATCGTTAGGCGACCTCTAGCTCTTCCTTGCTTACTCCGTAATGCTGCAATACTTCCGACAGTGAAACAGAACCTTCACTGCCACGTGCCAGCGCACGCATAAATTTCAATGAAGCACCTCGGCTGCCACTGATCACATGCGCCCTTAGGTACTTAGTGGATGTGCCAACCCGCTCTGCAAACTTTTCAAGTTGGGCTTCATCTTGCTGCTTAAGGTAATCACGAAGCTGCATAGTGTTATCTCCGATGAGTCATGTCATTAAGAATGACACCTAGAGATTATAAAAGCAACACCTTAATGGTTATCGCAACCTTTGCGGTTATAAAGAAGAATAACCTCATGAATATACACGCCTTGCGATTAGAGCTGCTCCATAAAGTAATGGAACAGCGACACATGAATCTGCAGAAATTATCTGACGCACTGGACAGACATCCCAGCCAGTGCAGCAGCTTTGCGGGCAAAAATCCCAGCAAGAATATTGGAGAACGGCTTGCACGACATATCGAAGAGAAGCTAAATCTGCCTACCAATTATCTGGATGACGTTAGAAACCTCATTCACGGCGTCAGAGATAATCAAGCGGAATATAATCCAGATGATGCCAGCGTTCTGCATCCCGTTGGACATATGCTGCCTGTCATTGCAATGGCCACAGCAGGCGCCCTCAAAGAGTCATTCGAGGAAGCTGACATCGAAGAATATGTACCCGCCCCAGGCAACTGCAGCCAGTTTGCTTTCGTCTTGATACTTGATGGCATATCAATGCTGCCAGACTTTCACCCTAGAGATCGCATAGTCATTGACCCCAAGGCAGAATGGTTATCTGGTGATGTGGTATATGCACGATGCACTCAAACTGACCAAGGAACATTTAAAGAAATACGCTACGAAGATGGCGACTACTACCTATGTGCCAGAAATCCCAAGTGGGAGCCTCAATACATGAAGATGGGTGATTCTTGGGAAGTGGTTGGCAAGGGGCTTTACTTGGTCAAAAAGCTTTAATTCACCTTTGCCGGAAAAATATAACCTCAAAGATTATTAACCTTAACGGTTGACAAAACTGTTTTGGTGAACAAAACTCGTTGTCATAGCCGCCCACCACGGAGTTATGACAACGATGCAAACCAATGCCCAACCATGCCGGGTGTACATGCACCCGGCTGCAGGTAACAGCCACATCGCCATCCAGGCCATGCAACACGTCACAGGACGCGTTGCCGCACGCCTGGCTGGCAAACAATCCCGCACTATCTTTCTACTCACCCCTGAAGAAGCGGCTCGCTATCAGCGCACACCGCAAGGTGGTGCAGTATGAGCACCGTCACACCTATCCAATCGGCAGCAGCGCTTACCCAGGCACACCGTGATGTTATGGCCTACATACAAGACCTGGCCATCACTGTCAGCCTGCAAGGCGAACACGCCATAAATGCCCAGTACATTGGCCATACCCATGAGTTTGAAGTGCACGCTTATCGGCGCAATCAGCTTAAAGCGAAGAATTTCCAGGCTGACAGACGCTTCGGTATTCAGTTGCCTGGAATGCCCGTTGAGCATTGGCATGAAGACTACTCACACTCATTGATAGAGCTGCAAACCGTGGCACGCGAGCTTGAAGCCCTCCTAACCCCACCTACAGGAGACGATGCCGCATGATTCCTACCCGCTTTGAATCCCAACAGCCCGCACGCTCACTCGGCAAGCGCTACACGCTGAAAGAAGCCGCGGCGCTACTTGGCACCGGCCACATCACCCTATGCAAGCAGCTGCGCACGATCGGCATGCTGGACGCCAACAACCTCGGCACCCGCCCGCACACGAGTACGGGTCGCCTCTTCGTTGAGCTGAAAGCCTTCAAGCATGAAGGCCTAGGCACCGAAAAGCCCTACGGCAAAACCCTGGTAACAGAGCGCGGACTGCTCTACATCGCCAACCGCTTAGGTATTCGCATCCAGCGCGACGCGGCGAACGACGAATAAAGCGATGCCCGCAAGCATCACCCCGTTTCGCGATGTGGCCACCGCCACGCCGAAAACCACGGCCTAACGGCCACACCACCACGCAAGAGGAAACCAATCATGTCCACTCAATCCACCAGCACCGATATCAACGCCCTGCTAGACGACCTAGACGCCGGCATCTTCCGCGAAAAGCTAGCCCGCGCCCTAAGCGACGCCGCCCATGGTTGCGTGGCCCACGGCAAAGCCGCTGACGTCACCATCAAGTTCAGCCTCAAGCAGATCGCGGACAGCTCGCAAGTCGATTGCGCCCACAAGCTGACCTATGTGGTACCCACCGCCAAAGGCAAGCGCTCTGAGGAGAACACCACCAAGACCCCGCTATATGTCGGCAAAGGCGGCAAGCTCACGCTGTTCCCCGAGAACCAGGGCAAATTCGACTTCCAGCCGGATGCCCAAGGCACCACCCAGCGCGCTTAACCAGCGCATAGACACACCGAAAACCCACCAACGCAAACCAATGCATTAAGGAATCACCATGGATCACCAAGCCATCGACCGTATTCAATCCCTTGTCCACGCCGCGATGATCGGCAACCCAGGCACCGACGTGCCCACGCTGCTGGTACCGGAAGGCTACGCGCTGGAGTCGCTGGAGAAATACCAAGAAAACCCATCCCGCTTTCGCGGCACGTTCTCGACTGAATCAATCGAGGACTATGGCAACTACGTTAACGCGGAAGATGAAGCCCGCGTGTTTGTTGATGTGGATGCCATGCGCGCAGCCGCCTTTTTTGACCTAGGTAACCCAGGCTCACCCGGCCACGGCGAACACCGCGCCTACCTCAAGCTAGAAGCCACCGGTGCTTATGTCGCCTGCTTACAAGCCAACGGCAACAGCTTCGCCCAAAAAGAGCTAGCCCACTGGATCGAGGACTGGCACCACTGCATCACCGGGATCGACAGCAACGGCGAAGACCTCACCGCTAAACAGCTCGCCAACGCCGTGCGCAAAATCGAAATCAAAGCGACTTCTGAGCGCAGCCATGAAGAAGGCGACTGGAACACTAAACGCTCAGGCATGGACGCACTGGATGCCACCGCAGGCGATGCCACGCCGGATATCATCCGCTTCCACTGCCTGCCGTATGAGGGCCTTACCTACCGCACGTTTGAAATGCGCGTCTCGATCCTGACTGACGACATCAAGCCAAAGCTGAAACTACGCATCATCGGCCTGGAAACGGCGCAGGAAGAGATGGCGAAAGAGTTCAAGCACGTGCTCGCCAATGAGCTTGGCGCGAACACAACACTACTGCTGGGCTCATTCAGCAAGTAAGCACTAAAGCAATAGCACCCGCACGACGACCCCGCCGCTGCCCACCACTAGCGGCGGGGTTCCACCACCAGGAGCAAACCAATGCATCAACTACTTACACACCCACTATTTGAAGAACGCGAGCCCTGGGAAATTCTGCAGCCGTTCGGCTTTGAATCGAATGTTCATAGCACTGAATTACCGGACGAAGTAGAAAACCCAGAGGAGTTTGCCCAGTTTGCTCAAGATGCCAAAGCTTACATCAAAGGCTTGGATCACACGCCACCACCTGGCTTTTCCGAAATTGCCCGCTTTGAAACCGAAGATGCCGATATCGTATTCGTTTCTGTGCGCCCCAAAACACTCTTCGCGATGTCTCTGTTATGCGCCGATCCCCTCTATAGAAGCGCCAATAACATCTGCAACCCAGCCTATATCGCGGTTTACCAAGAAAGAATGAGGCAGCTTTCAGTTGAAGGTTTTATTCGGGAGGATGACGACCAGCATGAACCAGGCACCTTAGCAGTAGCCGGTACTTCTTATGCCATTAACGCAGCGGACGCTCTACAGGCTGAATCACCAGAAAGTGGTAAGGATGCCCCGGCAGCAGTCTGGCCATTCCATAAGCAATGGTGGAAACCAAGTCCTGATCCCCGCCGCAACCTAATCAAAGCAGGCGCCCTAATCCTCGCAGAAATCGAACGCCTAGACCGCACCGCCGCCAAGGCTAAAGGTAAAGCTGGGGAGGACGCGGCATGACAACCTCTCGCGAGCAGAACCAAGCTGGCCCCCAGTACCCACAATACCGCTTTGTCGAGTTCAGCAAAGTACGCCAACTCCGTGGTGCCGAAGCGGCTCGCATCGAGATCATCTACGCGCATGGCGACCATGACGAACTATGGATGTCCGCTGGCGACCTACACGGCAACATACGCCAGTTCGGCGAACATGAAGCGTTGACCGAAGCCCTAAAAGCCTACAGGCAAGGGGGCCGGGGATGAACTACGAAGCCTGGCGTATCTCTTTTCAAGACCCCGAGCAGGCTGCGAAAGCGGCCTATGAAGAAGCCCAGCGATATAAGCGAATGTTCAACATGGCAATCAACAGCATCGTTGAACTGACTGAAGCCGCTGGCATCCCCAAAGAAAATCAACTCACAGGCGGAAATTTCCAGGCGCTCAACGCGATTGAGAAGCTCAAAGAACGCCGCGAGAAATGGAAAGCCCGGGCGCTGGAAGCTGAGCAAGCCGTTCGTGAGATGGTAGTCAATGGAGAGGATATTGGGGCGGCCCATTCTGAGCACCTCGAAGTCACCGCCTGCAATGAAACGCTCAGCATCAAGGTAGGCATCGAAATCCTCTGCTATGCCGTCACAATAGGCAGGCCCTACGGAAATGGCGACATAAAAATTACCGACCGCGATAAATTTACCGAAGGGCTTGTTAGCGAACTGCAAAGCGAGTCAGAAAATGGCACTACGCCAGTCCACACAATGCTTGATGAAGCGGTAAACATGATGCTGGAGAACGGCGAAGAGGGTGTAGATTTCGAGGATGACGACTTATGAAACGACAGCCTCCCCACTGGCGCACCCAATTCGCACTCGATTACCAGGGTGAAATCAACGTAGATCTATTTGCCGGCGGCGGCGGTGCCAGCACCGGTTTAGAGATGGGCCTAAAGCGGCCCGTGCACGTGGCGATCAACCACGATCCCGACGCCATCAGCATGCACACCGCCAACCATCCCGGTGCCGAACACTACCAAAGCGATGTCTACGAAGTAGATCCAAACGCAGCCACACGCGGCCGCCCGGTAGGATGGTTACACGCCAGCCCAGACTGCACCCATCACAGCCAAGCCCGGGGCGGCCAGCCGCGCAAACGCGCTATCCGCTCACTTAGTTGGGTAGTCCACAAATGGGCAGGCCTGGTGCGCCCCCGTGTTATCTCACTGGAGAACGTCGAGCAAATACTGCAGTGGGGTCCACTCGTCGCTAAACGCTGCAAAGAAACCGGCCGTGTTAATAAAATCAACGGCACCGTAGCCGCGCCAGGTGAACAAACGCCGATCAATGAACAATTCCTGGTACCGGATAAGAAACGCCGCAGCCAAAACTGGCGGCACTTCATCGGTGGCTTGCGCGCCCTAGGCTATGAAGTCGAGTGGCGCACCATCGCCGCCTGCGACTTCGGCGCACCCACCACACGTAAACGCTTGTACCTAATCGCCCGCCGCGATGGCCAGCCCATCGTATGGCCTGCACCTACCCACGCCCGCAAACCCGCCAAAGGCCAAAAGCGCTATGCTTCGGCGGCATCGTGCATTGACTGGTCGGATCTCGGCAAGAGCATTTTCAACCGCCCGCGCCCACTCGCAGAGAACACGCTGAAACGGATCGCCAAGGGCATTGATAAGTTCGTCATCAATGCAGCTCAACCATTCATAGTACCGATCGCCAACTACGGTACTGGTGAAGTGGTGCAGCCCATTAGCGAACCCCTACGCACAATTACCGCATGGCCGAAAGGCGGCAGCTTTGCCGTGGCATCACCCTGCTTGGTCCAGCTAGCCCACGGCCAGGGTAAACCTGGTGGCGTACAACGCTGGGGAATCGGCAGCCGCGAAATTGAAGAACCCATGAACACGATCACCGCTAGCAGCGGCATGGCGGTGGCCACCGCCTACATGGCGCAAATGAATGGCGGCTTCTACGAAGGCGCCGGTCGTGCAGCGGATGACCCGTTAAGCACCATCACCGGCCGCGGTACCCAACAGCAGATCGTTACGGCCCACCTGATGGTACAACGCCAAAACCAACACGGCGCTGATGTGACGCAGCCGCTCCAGACAATTACTGCAGGCGGCCTTCATCATGGCTTGGTGCACTGCACACTTTCGCAGCAGGTAGAAGAAAACGCCCTGCAGGTGGCAGCGTTCCTTATGCGCTACCACAGTACCGGTGGGCAATGGGCGGACCTTAATGAGCCGATGACAACAGTGACGACGAAAGACCGCCTAGCGCTGGTCACCGTCTATATCAAAGGCACCCCTTATGTCATCGTGGATATTTGCCTGCGAATGCTCAAACCCCGCGAGCTCTACCGCGCCCAAGGTTTTCCCGATAGCTACATCATCGATCGCGGCCACGAAGGCAAACCCTTCACGATCACCGCGCAAACCCGCATGTGCGGCAATAGCGTCAGCCCCCTGCCCATGGCAGCACTCGCCGCCGCTAATGATCACCAAGTAGTAGAGCTCAATCACATGGAGGGCGTGTCATGAAAAAATATAGTGTTGGCATTAAGCCAGAAACGATGCCAAGCCAAGGGGCGCCTGCTGCCTGCACACTAACAGGAGGCGACCATGCTACCGATTGATCACGTCACCATTGAACGCTTCAGCGAGCTCACGGGCTACAGCGAGTTCGCTATTAGATCAAAGATCAAGCGCGGCGATTGGCGCCAAGGTGAACAGTTTTTCAAAGCCCCTGATGGGCGAATACTAATGTCACTAGAAGGGTATGCGAAGTGGGTAACCAAGGGAGCAACTACGAAGGCGTCCGTGCTGCGTCCAGCAGTAGTATCGAAATCGACTTCTACTACGAGGGCACGCGCTGCCGCGAACGACTCAAGCTTGAGCCCACCCCCGCTAACATGAAAAAAGCGGCGCGCCATCGCGCCGCGGTTATTTCCTCGATCGAAGCCGGCACGTTCGATTATCAGGTCACCTTCCCTCGCAGTAAGAATGCCCGAAAGTTCATGCGTCAGGATCGGCTAGATCACTACCTACGCCAATGGCTAAACAGCAAGCGCCCCGCACTAAAGGCTTCAACGATCAAAACCTACGACACGATCATTGAACGCCTGCTTATTCCAGAGATGGGGCATTTACTGCTAGCGGAAGTAACACGCCCCCAAGTGCGCAACTGGCTAGCGACCCTAAGCTGTGGCAATAAGCGGCTATCGAACATACTAATGGTGCTACGCTCAGCACTCAGTGACGCCATGCACGATGAGCTGCTCGATACTAACCCACTGCAGGGCTGGCACTATCGCTTGAAGGAAACACCAGGACCACGGAAAGGCCCCGATCCGTTCACACGTGAGGAACAGGCAGCGATCCTAGCGGCCGCACGCGAAAACGTACGCCCGCTGCTTCAATTTGCGTTCTGGACTGGCTTGCGCCCTAGCGAATATATCGCGCTTGAATGGGGGGATATTGATTGGCACCGCATGGAAATCACCGTAAACAAATCCATCACCGCCGCAGCCAAGGGTGAAGCAGAAGATACCAAGACCACTGCAGGCAGGCGTACCGTTGCTTTATTACCTCCCGCAGCTCAGGCGCTAAAAGCACAGATGCAATACACCAGACTTCACCCCAGCGGCCGCATCTTCCTGTGGCCACGCAGCCAGAAGCCGCTCAGCGGCGACAACGATATAAGGGAAAAGCTTTGGCGACCAGCTGTGATCCGCTCAGGCGTTAGGTACCGCACCCTTTACCAGACACGGCACACGTATGGCTCCATGATGCTATCAGCGGGAGAACCGTTAGCATGGGTGAGTAAGCAGATGGGGCATAGGGATGTGGTGTTTACGGCGAGAACGTATGCTCAATGGATACCGAACACTTCACCAGAGCTGGGATTGCGTGCAGTCGAGATGTTTGGTGATGGTCAGCTTTGAGTCAGCAATAAAGGTTAAGTGATTGATTTGGTGTGGTTGCTAGGATGTTCGAGTCTCCCCATCCGCACCAAATTCAATGCTTTAGATTGCTCTATATAGTCTGAAGCCAAGCAGATCAAGCGTATTACGCACCCTTCTTTGGTCTGCTTTCACCTGAACTGCCCCTTTTAGTGTTCGTTTTTATGTATGCCCTCTTGTATGCTTAAATCTTTGTATACAGAAAGCAATCATGCATGAAAAGCAATCACCCCAAGCTTGTTAATTTCAGAATTTACTGCATTACCATATTATTGCTCGTTGAAATGCCGCCTAGGTCGTACTGTACTGGTATAAGCTGCGCCATCGAGAGATGGTTTGTTGCTGAAGAAGCAAACCAGCAGGAACGGAGGGTAGCATGGCGCGTCTAATAACGTTACCAGTACTAGCCAATCCTGAATGGTTAGGCTATAGGCTTAGGGGTAAGACGCAATACACCTCTCAACAAGGAATCAGGAGGTTCGCATGAGAAAGTGGATTATGATGGCAGCTGCAAATTGGTTGCGTAAGCCTGAAAACCGACAGAAAGCCAAATCCGCCTGGAGCAAGTTTCGTAATCGCGATTCTGGAAAGCGTCCACCGCAACAGCCGCAAGCTACGCCGCGCCATACGACAGAGCGACGGCCTAACGACAATGGCGACAATCGTCCTTAATCCCCAAAGCACTCGATCGTTTGGGCCATTCACATAGAAATGTGCTGCATACTCAATCGTTGTTACTAAGAAGCCCCGCTGGAAGACGAACCAGCGGGGCTTTCATGTTTGGCGGTTACTTAACAACACAGCGCCACATAATGATAATAGCTCGATCTAACTGACTTGCCCCCGCTTTTCCGTTAGGCTCTGTCTGAAATACTCGCTATATTTTCCGGCAATGACTAGCTTCAAAGACTGTCTCAATGGGCGGTCTCAAAGAGCTGCCCCAAAAGACTATGAGAAGGATCTCGTGTAATGGAATGGCTTAACGATAACGCTCAAGCAATTTCCGCAGTGGCCAGCATTTGCACCCTCTTTGTCTGGGTGTTTTATGCCCAGTTGCTTTATAACGGCTATGTACGCCAGCGTCGCCCGCGTGTGATTATTAATCGCGGCAAAGGCATTGGTGTGGAGGCGATCTGCCTAATCAGCAATATGAGCAGTGAAGCCATCTATGTACAACATTTGATAACGGTGCTGCATACTCAAAAACGCAGTTATTCCCTAGACGTTGTCGAGTATCAACAGCGCGGCGGCGAACAGGAAGAAAATAGCTACCACACCTTTCAAGGCCCGCTTGCTTCTGGTGGCTATTTGAATATTCAATCCTTTGGCGACATTGTGAGCCAGATCAAAGCCTACTGGGAAATTGATGATAATTTGCTGCATGACCAAAATATCCAACTTGAAATTCGTGTCATCGCTATTTATGGTTCTGAAGATATGCCCACTGGCGCGACGCGCACCTTTAACCTTGATTTAGATGCATCGCCTAACCACCAGCTTATTCCGGTAAACGTCGATACAGATCGACTTAATAGCCGCAGTCAGCGAAAGCGTGTATTAGAATGGGCGAAAGAGATTGAGACCCATAAAGCACGCTGATCCAACACCTTCGTCACGCTGTTTTTGGACAACAAGAACCCTAGATTGAGACGCCTCGATGCATAAATTCCTAACCTTCTGCTGGCTCGGCATAATGACTACGTTAGCGGCTAACGCTTATGCTGAAGAGGAGGATAGTGACCTACCTGATTGGGCGGAAGAACGCGTTGAGCCATTTCGCGAAAGCGTAGGCAACTGGGTAGATAACACCTCGCGCCGTATTGATGGGTTCTTTGGCACAGACGACCATATGCAGGCGAAGAATGAGTCTTACCTAAGGTTTGGTCAAGAAATTGACTGGATGGAGGGAGATGGCACTAGCGGCGACACTACGCTTCGTTACCGTATTGATCTGCCCACTTCAGAAGAACGCTTGCGCTTGGTCATCGAGAGTGACCCGGAAGAGTCGCAAGGCACCCTTGAGGAGCAAGGCTCAGGACGACTTGCTAATGACCAGCGTGATCGACGCAGCTCTACGTTAGGCTTAGATTGGTTAGAAAGCCGCGACAAGCGTGAAAACTGGAGCAACCGTGTAGGTGCGGGGATTCGCCTACGTCTTCCCCTCGATCCTTACGTACGCTTTACCAGCGAGCGTCTATGGCAGCTTGGCGAAGGGCCTTGGCAGCTTGAGTCGAACAATCGTGTTTCTTGGTTTAATAATGAAGGATACTCTGCCCGAACGCGCTGGGATGTTGGGCGTCCTTTAAGTGAGCGCCGCCATTTACGGTTTATTACCAACGTTCAGTGGCGCGAAGAAGAAGACAAGCTGGAATACAGTGAGATTGCTGAAATTAATCACCGTATTAACCGACGCAGCGCCTTACGTTATTCCGCTATTGCTATCGGTGAAAGCGCGTCAAATCCACGCATGACCAATTACTACTTACAAACGCGCTATCGCCGCGACATTCACAAAGGTATTTTATTTGCCGATGTCATTCCTGAGTTACACTTTCAACGCGAGGTTAGCTACTACCCACGCTGGGCGATGACCCTGCGCCTTGAGATGTACTTTCAGCGCAAAATTAACCACGACTACTTTTAAGCTTTATGTTCAGATGACTGAATTCACGCGCTCATCTACATAAGCAACGCGGGCGGCCTTTTAGAGCCGCCCATCTATGCAGCACGCCTTTATCTTACCACGGCACAGAAACTACAGTCGTAAACCGCCGTCACACTCAATTATACGCCCAGTGAAGTAGTCGTTCTCCATAATAAAGGCAACGCTTTGAGCAATATTATCGGGCTCACCCAAATGCTTTAACGGCACGCTCGACGAAATACGCTCCAACATATCAGGGCGCATTGCAGCGGTCATTTCGGTAGCCACAAACCCAGGCGCTACGGTACCGGTACGAATACCATAGCGCGCCAACTCTTGACTCCAAGTGACTGTCAACGCATGCACACCCGCTTTTGCGGCAGCGTAGTTGCTTTGCCCCATATTACCCGCCCGGGAAATACTGGAGATATTGACGATCACACCTTCATGTCCGGCTTCAATCATCTGAGTGGCGGCTTCGCGGCCACATAGGAAAACGCCGGTTAAATTGACATTAATAACGTTTTGCCAAGCATCAAAGGACATGCGTTTTTCCACTTTCCCCTCTTTGGCCTTTACCAGCAGCGCATCCTGGGTAATACCCGCATTATTGATACAACCGCTGATCGGCCCCATTCGTTGGCCGATATCAGCAAACGCCTGAGTCACGGAAGCCTCTTCGGCAACATTGACCACAAACGCCTGGGCATCGACACCTTCAGCAGAAAGTTGCGATATCGCCTGATCAAGCGCTTCAGCGCTCATATCCAATAGCGCCATGCGCACACCCTGCTTGCCCAAGCGCAGCGCCATGGCATAACCCAACCCACGCGCCCCACCCGTGACTGCAATTACTTTATCGTTAAGTACCATTCGTGACTCCCAACAATAGATTAAACCAGCTCTCATTGTGCATTGCAGCATAGAAGAATTATTGACATAAATCGAGCGACATCACCGCTGGAACACGCCATGTTAGCTGCTTGCTATTTATATTTATGTCACCATATTACGCAATTAAGACTGTTATCGAGTCGTTTTTCTGGAGTCAGCCATGCCTATTCTTATTTTTATATCGCTCTTTACTCTTCTTGATTTTGTGGTTCTGTTTTCGATTGGCAGCCAGATCGGCTTACTCACCACCCTACTCTTAGTGCTCGGCACAGGCTTTGTCGGGCTACACTTGATTCGCAAAGAGGGTATGTCCACTTTTGCGCGGGCGTGTCAGCGTATGCAAGCGGGTGAAATGCCCTCCAGTGAGCTCCTCACTGGTGCGGCGCTGATTTTTGGCGGTGCCTTGTTAATGGCCCCAGGCTTTTTGTCGGATGCATTAGGCTTGGCATGCTTGATCCCCAGCGCGCGGCAGCTGATGTTCAAAGCACTTACCTGGCTTGGGCTTAAAAAAGTTGCTGGGCAACAGCAAGATCCCAGCGCATCATCAGCTCGGCCTAGGGAACATCAAAACAGCCAGTCCTCACAACAGGATGGCCCGATCGAGGGGGATTTTATTAGTCGAGATGAGCCCCCGCGCCGTCGTTGAGGTTTTCTTCGGAAGAAAAACAGCGAAAAAGCAATTTTTTATTACCCGCCCCCTTGAAAGGCTATCCGCAGCCCCCATTTTTCAACCAGCATACAAATTCGGCAGCGATCTAAATGGTAGCTGCCTTTAACAATGAAGACCGTCAGGCCTTCACTTCTCGCGGGGCACTCCCTCGGGAACACTTTTAGCTAACCGCCCTCATCGGGGCTTCAACCCTACTCAGGAGAACGTGAATGAATATCCGTCCTTTGCACGATCGTGTCATCGTCCGTCGCGTTGAAGAAGAGCAGAAAACCGCAGGCGGCATCGTGCTTCCGGGCAATGCACAAGAAAAACCGACGCGTGGTGAAATTCTTGCTGTCGGTAATGGCCGCATTCTGGAAAATGGCGATGTCCGTCCGCTAGACGTCAAAGTTGGCGATAACGTGATCTTTAAAGATGGCTACGGTGTCGAGAAGCAAAAAATCGACGGCGAAGAAGTCTTGATCATGAGTGAAGCCGATATTCTTGCGGTTGTTGAAGGCTAACCATCGTCGCAGCTCATCTTTTCTTTAATGAGCGCCTCGATTAATTACTTTCACGTTTTTGCATTCAATTTAGGAAGTAGAAGATATGTCAGCTAAACAAGTTAAATTTTCAGATGATGCACGTAAGCGCATGGCGCGCGGTGTTGACGTTCTCGCCAACGCTGTAAAAGTTACCCTCGGCCCGAAAGGCCGTAACGTGGTGCTGGAAAAATCTTTCGGTTCACCGACCGTCACTAAAGACGGTGTTTCCGTTGCTAAAGAGATCGAACTGAAAGACAAGTTTGAAAACATGGGCGCCCAGATGGTTAAAGAAGTCGCTTCACAGACTTCTGACGCTGCTGGTGACGGCACCACGACTGCTACTGTACTGGCTCAGGCAATTATTGCGGAAGGCCTGAAGGGCGTGACTGCGGGCATGAACCCGATGGACCTTAAGCGCGGCATCGACCAAGCCGTTGCAGCTGCGGTTAAAGAAATCCAAGCAATGTCTGTCCCCTGCACCGATACCAAGTCGATTGCTCAGGTAGGTACCATCTCTGCTAATGGTGACAAGCGCATCGGTGAAATTATTGCCGAAGCGATGGAAAAAGTCGGCAAAGAAGGCGTCATCACCGTTGATGAAGGTCGTGGCTTTGAAGACGAGCTGGAAGTTGTTGAAGGTATGCAGTTCGATCGCGGCTACCTCTCGCCCTACTTCGTCACCAACCAAGACACCATGACGGTTGAACTGGAAGATCCTTACATCCTGTTAGTGGACAAAAAGATCTCCAACATCCGTGAATTGCTACCGGTGCTGGAAGCCGTTGCCAAACAAGGCAAGCCGCTGGCTATTATCGCTGAAGATATCGAAGGCGAAGCACTGGCAACATTGGTCGTCAACAATATGCGCGGTATTGTTAAAGTAGCCGCTGCTAAAGCGCCTGGCTTTGGCGATCGTCGCAAGTCCATGCTGCAGGATATCGCTATCCTGACTAACGGCACGGTCATCTCTGAAGAAGTCGGCCTGACGCTTGAGCAAGCGAACCTGGATCATCTGGGTACTGCTAAGCGCATGACGATGTCGAAAGAGAACACCACTATCATCGATGGTGCTGGTGCAGAAGGCGATATCGAAGCACGCGTTAATCAGATCCGCACGCAAATCGAAGACACCTCTTCTGACTACGACAAAGAGAAGCTGCAAGAGCGCGTTGCCAAGCTGGCAGGCGGTGTTGCTGTTATCCGCGTCGGTGCTGCCACCGAAGTGGAAATGAAAGAGAAGAAAGCCCGCGTCGAAGACGCGTTGCACTCTACTCGTGCCGCTGTTGAAGAAGGCGTCGTACCTGGTGGTGGTACTGCCCTGGTTCGCGTCATGGCCAAAGTACAAGGCTTGACCGGCGAAAACGAAGATCAGAACCACGGTATTAATATGGCGCTGCGTGCTATGCAGTCACCGCTGCGTCAGATCGTTTCTAACGCCGGTGAAGAGCCCGCCGTTGTTATTAACCGCGTAAAAGATGGCGAAGGCAACTTCGGCTACAACGCACAGACTGGCGAGTACGGCGACCTGTTCGAAATGGGTGTTCTGGACCCGGCTAAAGTAACCCGTACTGCGCTGCAGTCCGCTGGTTCTGTTGCTGGTCTGATGATCACCACCGAGTGCATGATCGCTGAAGACCCGGAAGAGAAAGACGCTGCCCCTGATATGGGTGGCATGGGCGGAATGGGTGGCATGGGCGGCATGATGTAATGCATCCCTGAGCTCTCTGCTCTCTCGATTGCTTAACGTATAGCAATCACCAACAACCCCACCTTGTGTGGGGTTGTTGCGTTTTGGATGTTTGATTAATCGCAGACTCTGTTAGCTACCTTACCGCCCATTACACTGGGCGAACGTGCTACTATCAGCGCGATTTTTATTAGGCTATAGGGCGGGAATCAGCGCATGTTGCAGCATATCCGTATCGTACTCGTTCAGACGTTTCATCCAGGCAATATCGGTGCTGCGGCACGCGCAATGAAAACCATGGGCTTAACCGAGCTGGTACTGGTTAATCCACGCATGTTCCCTGACGAAGAAGCGACTCGTCTAGCGGCAGGCGCCACTGATGTACTGGAGAGCGCACGCGTGGTTAGCTCGCTGGAGGAAGCCGCTAACGATTGCGTTCAGGTCGTCGGGGCCAGTGCACGCTTACGTAGCCTGCCGTTGCCGCACTTCGACGAGCCCGATGAGATGGCGGAAGATGTCATTCAAAACGCTCAAACGGCACCGGTCGCGCTGGTGTTTGGCCGTGAGCGTTCGGGACTCACTAACGATGAGATTCGCTGCTGCACGCACCAAGTCAGCATTCCCGCCAATCCTGATTACGGCATTCTGAATTTATCCCAAGCGGTGCAAATTCTTGCGTATGAAGTACATCGCGCTTGGCGTAAGGGTGACGATAGCGGCTTCAGTTACCAGCGTCCACTGGAGGCAACGCCACCCAGCCGCGAGCAGTTTCTACACTTCCAAGCGCATCTGGGCCGGTTAATGCAAGAGAGCGGGTTTTTAACTCAGCCGCACGCCCGCACTGAAGAACAACTACAGGCGCTTTTTGCCCGCGCCCAGCCCAGTCGTAAAGAACTTTCGTTACTGCGCGGTCTGTTGAGTGCTTTTGAAAGTCATCTACCTGAAAAGTAATGGGCTAACTGATAGAAAAAAAGAGCAACCAAGGGCTGCTCTTTTGCTTTTCAGGCCACCGAATGTTTACAGCATCATTGCCGCTAGCCACCCAAAGCCTACTAACGGAATGTTGTAGTGCAGAAACGTCGGCACCACGCTATCCCACATGTGATCATGCTGGCGATCCACATTAAGGCCTGAGGTCGGGCCCAAAGTAGAATCAGACGCGGGAGAGCCGGCATCTCCCAACGCCGCCGCGGTGCCAACAAGCACGACAGTTGCCATTGGCGAGAACCCAAACTGGACGGCTAACGGAACAAAAATGGCGGCAATAATGGGAATAGTAGAGAAAGACGAGCCGATACCCAAGGTAATAAATAGTCCTACCAACAGCATTACCAGGGCAGCCAGCCCGCGATTATCGCCGAATAACGCAAACGCACCTGATACCAATGCATCAATTTCACCGGTGGTTTTCATCACTTCAGCGAAGCCCGCCGCGGAAATCATGATAAAGCCGATCAGCGCCATCATGCGCATACCGCTGGTAAACAGGTCATCTGCTTCACGCCATTTGAATATTCCGCCCATGGATAGCAGACCAATACCGACCAACCCGCCCAATATCATTGAGCCACTATAAAGCTGGAGGCCCAATGCCGCGACAATGGCCACCCCTGACATCACAAGACCCAACATATGCGGCTTTGCCGGCGTACTCGCTTCGGCCACGTTGGCAGCAATGTCTTGCGCCTGGTACTCACGAGCTCCCCGGTAACTCCAGAACAGTGCCACGATAAGCCCTAACGCCATGCCACCGACAGGAATAGCCATTGCCATCGGCACCATGCCCCGGGTGATCTCCAGCCCCAGCGGCTCCCCTGCACTGTTGAGATTAGCCAACAGTATGTCGTTCAAGAAGATTGCCCCAAACCCTACCGGCAACAGCATATAGGGAGCCGTTAAACCAAAGGTGAGCGCACACGCCACCGCACGGCGATCTAACTTCAGGCGGTTCATCACCGTTAATAGCGGCGGGATCAGTACCGGTATAAACGCAATATGCACGGGGATGGCATTTTGCGAAGAGATCGCCACTAGCAACACCGCTGTTAGCAGCAACACCTTGACACGTGCCTGATGCTTGGCAGTGGTCTCTTTACCTAGCAGGGTTATCAGGCGATTCGCCAACATATCTGGCAGTCCAGAGCGGGAAATGGCAACCGCAAACGCCCCTAGCGTCGCGTAGGCCAACGCAACCTGTGCACCACCCCCCACGCCTTCATTGAAGGCCGCTAATGTTTGATCAAGGGATAAACCACCGACTAGACCACCGACTAAAGCGCCCACGACCAGCGCAAATACCACCGAGACACGCGCCAATGACAGTGCCACCATCACCAGCACCGCAAGAATTACTGCATTCATGAAAATCCCTAGAGCTATTGAGAGGTTATTAACGGCAAAGGGAGCGAATGTTAGCAGATTAAAAGTACAAACCTAAGTCTGGGATACTTATCTAAAGACCTGCCACTTTAGTCGACAATCTATTGCTGCAGTGCATCATGCTGCCTACCATCTTTTCTTTTCCTAAATTAAGCCACGCAAAATCTTCCTAGGAGCTCAAATGAGCATACTTGCCATTGTCATTTCTCTGCTTTTATTGATGTTCCTGGCTTACCGAGGTATCTCAGTCTTGTTGCTGGCACCTCTTATGGCATGTTTAGCAGTACTTCTTTCAGGCGATATGGCTTTTTTATTGCCTATCTATACCGATACCTTTATGCGTGCGCTGGGGAATTATGTGATTCAGTTCTTCCCGCTGTTTCTGTTAGGCGCTCTATTTGGGCAGTTAATGGCAGACTCGGGCGCAGCTCAATCGATTGCTAACGGAATTGTCAAAAAACTGGGCACACATCACGTGGTACTCACTGTGGTGATGGCCTGTGCGGTACTTACTTATGGTGGTGTATCACTGTTTGTGGTCGCCTTTGCGATTTACCCTATCAGCCGCGAACTGTTCCGCAGTGCTAATGTCCCCAAGCGTCTTATTCCCGCTTCGATTGCGCTTGGCTCTTTTACGTTTACGATGACTGCGCTGCCAGGCACCCCAGCGATTCAAAATGCGATTCCTATTCCTTATTTTGAAACCAACAGTTTTGCTGCCCCGGGTTTAGGGATCATCGCCGGACTTATCATGCTCAGCTTGGGAACGTTTTATCTACAATCGCGCGTCAACAAAGCAGCGTCTAAAGGTGAAGGCTATGGCCATCATACCGAACGCGAAGTGACCACCGGTGAAGATGATACGCCTACTGTGCCGATGCCTCTTGCGCTAGCGCTGATACCACTAGTCATGGTGATTGGGTTAAATGCATTGTTTACTTACGGTGTGTTTCCCGCGATGGATTTAAGTTTTATCAGCGATTCGTTTGAGAATGTTTCCCCCTCGGGCCAAACCGGACTGTGGGCTATCTTAATCGCACTACTGAGTGCGTCGGCTTGGCTGATCATTACCCGCTGGAAGCAATGGCAGGACCTAAAAGCTACCGTTAACCAAGGCTGTTTGGGCTCCCTATTACCCATTTTTAATACCGCTTCTGAAGTCGGTTACGGCGCAGTCATTGCAGGTCTTGCGGGGTTTGCAATTATCCGCGATACAGTACTCTCCGCGTCGCCCGGAAATCCTTTAATTTCTGAAGCAATGGCGATGAGTGTACTAGCAGGGATTACCGGTTCTTCCTCCGGCGGGTTGTCTATTGCACTAGAAACCCTGGGCAGCGAATACCTGGCCATGGCACAGGAAGCAGGTATTGACCCGGAACTGATGCACCGGGTCGCAACACTAGCGGCAGGTGGCATGGATACCCTTCCCCACTCGGGTGCAGTGATTACATTGCTGGCTATTTGCGGTTTAACCCACCGCCAGTCTTATGCGAATGTCGCCATCGTGACCATCGCATTACCGATTGTGGCATTGATCAGTGTCATTACCCTAGGCACCTTATTTGGCAGCTTCTAAAACCTTGCAACGCATGCGATAGTCAACTATCCGCCTGCCAATAAAGAGAACACCATGGCTCTCATCCGTCGCCATTCATTGCTATTGATTATTTTGGGAAGTTTGGTTATTTCCACTGCCATGGGATTACGCCATGGCTTTGGGCTCTTTATGGAACCTCTCAGCAGTGAGCTAGGCTGGGGACGTGGCGTGTTTGCCTTTGCGCTGGCTTTACAGAATCTCGTTTGGGGCCTATCGCAACCTTTCACAGGCGCACTGGCAGATCGTTTCGGGGCCGCGAGGATTATCGTGGTGGGCGGCTTGCTATATGCCTTGGGGTTGCTATTTATGAGCCTCTCGACCTCGGCACTAGGCATGACGGTTAGCGCCGGGCTATTGATTGGCCTTGGCCTTTCCGGCACGACATTCTCAGTCATTTTGGGCGCCGTTGGCCGCGCAGTAGCGCCTGAAAAACGCAGTATGGCCATGGGCATTGTTAGCGCAGCGGGTTCGTTCGGGCAATTCGCCATGCTGCCCGGAACGCTTGGCTTGCTAGAGTGGCTTGGCTGGGCAGCGGCGCTGATGGCAATGGCAGCTATTGCAACCATCATCATTCCCCTGGGGGCAATGCTGAGCGATAAGCCCTCCGCCAAAAAGGCATCCGATTTAAGCCTGAAAGAGGCGCTCAACGAAGCAGCAGGCCAAAGAGGCTTCTGGCTACTCTGTTTAGGCTTTTTTGTCTGCGGCTTTCAGGTGGTTTTCATCGCCGTCCACCTCCCCGGCTACTTATTCGATAATGGCTTAGCGGTGCAGGTAGGAACAACAGTATTGGCGCTTGTGGGGCTGTTTAACATTGTCGGCACCTATACCGCAGGCTGGATGGGCGGCATCTGGTCTAAACCCAAGCTACTGACGTGGCTCTACTTGATTCGTGGCGTAGTGATTACAGCGTTTGTATATTTACCGCTTAGCCCCATGAGTGCTTATATTTTTGGGATTGCTATGGGACTGCTATGGCTCTCTACTGTGCCGCTGACGAATGGCATTGTGGCGTCTGTATTTGGTGTACGCCATCTTTCCATGCTCGGAGGCATCGTGTTTCTGTTTCACCAGCTAGGGTCTTTTATGGGCGTTTGGTTGGGCGGCTACCTTTACGACCTGACGGGGCATTACAATACGGTATGGCAAATAGCCATCGTACTTTCTGTCGTGGCCGCCGCATTACACTGGTTTATCAATGAAAAGCCGCTTGAGCGCAGTGTATTAACCGAGATAACCCCATGAACATCACCCTCGTTTTCAGCTCCCTATTATTAGCAGCTGCCTTGATAGGCGGTTTGGCATTAGCATGGTGGGGCTGGCAAAACCTCGACGCCTCGTTATTGATGTTTGGTAGTCGCCTCTGCTAAAACCTACGGCTTAAGACAGCTACCAGGGGTGGATAGGGCTTATCTTGAGCGGCGTCATTTTTTTGTATGCCACGCCTCTGTACACTCATATCTCAAATAGATAACGCCTGAGCGTTACTTTTTATGCCCCCCTGACATGCGGAAGCTCCAATGGAACTTGTGGCATCGCTTGCCCGTCAATTCAAAGATAGCCTGCGCGATCTTGCGCCGGTTGTATTGGTAATAGCTTTTTTTCAATTAGTGGTTATACGCCAACCACTCCCTGACACCCTTGCCTTGATTGATCTTGGACTCGGTCTGGTATTCGTTCTCGTGGGTCTCACACTATTTATTAAAGGCCTTGAGCTGGGACTTTTTCCCGTCGGTGAGAACTTAGCGCGCGCTTTTGTAAAAAAAGGCTCTGGCACTTGGTTATTGATGTTTGCTTTCGCTCTGGGATTTGGTTCCACAGTAGCCGAGCCTGCACTCATTGCCATTGCCTCGCGAGCAGCTGAAGTCGTTGCGCAAGGCGGCCTCATTGTTGACACCAGCAGTTCACAAAATGCCTTCGCGCTTGCGCTACGTATGGTGGTCGCTGTTTCTGTTGGCACTGCAGTCGTAGTAGGTGTGGTTCGTATTTTTAAAGGCTGGCCGCTGCACTTAATTATAATTGCTGGCTACGTAGTAGTGTTGCTGCTGACCCTCATTGCCCCGACTGAAATGGTAGGCATTGCATATGATTCTGGTGGCGTAACCACCTCGACCATTACCGTCCCCCTGGTAACGGCGCTGGGTGTTGGGTTGGCCTCCTCAATCAAAGGCCGCAGCCCTATGCTTGATGGCTTTGGATTAATAGCGCTTGCTTCTGTCATGCCGATTATTTTTGTGCTGCTGTTTGGCATTATTGGCCTTCACTTCGTGCCCGGAGTCGCTCCATGACCCTTATTGCTACTTTCTGGGGAACGCTACTCGATATCCTACCCATTGCCGCGATTATTTTCGGCTTTCAGTACCTGGTGATTCGCCGACCCGTAAAACGCCTGCCCCAAGTATTGGCTGGCTTTTTCATGGTATGGATTGGACTCTCATTTTTCCTGGTTGGTTTGGAACAAGCGTTGTTTCCCATGGGTGAGTTAATGGCTACCCAACTTACCAGCCAAGCGTTTTTACCAGCTCTAGCAGCAGGAGCAGAGCGCCACTGGAGCGACTACTACTGGGTATATATCTTTGCATTTGCTATTGGGGCCAGTACTACTATTGCCGAACCCTCGCTGATTGCGGTGTCGTTAAAGGCAGGCGAAATTTCCGGCGGCACGATCGACCCCCTAATGTTACGCATTGCCGTTGCCCTGGGCATGGCTTTTGGTATTACGCTGGGAAGCTGGCGCATAGTAATGGGCTGGCCTTTACAGTGGTTCGTATGCGCCGCTTACGTACTGGTCATAATTCAAACCCTGCGTTCGCCCCGCGCCATCATACCGTTGGCGTTCGACTCGGGGGGCGTCACAACGTCGACAATCACCGTTCCTATTATTGCTGCATTAGGCTTAGGGCTGGCATCAGAAATTCCCGGCCGAAGCCCCATAATGGATGGCTTCGGTATGATCGCTCTCGCCTGCCTATTCCCGATAATCACCGTGATGGGTTACGCCCAACTTGCTCAATGGCGAGCTACGCGAAAACGCTCCGCTAATAACTTAACGACTCAGAACAGCAACTAATTAGGAAAAGGAGATCACGATGCGCTTTAAACTAATTGTCGCGATGGTTGAAGACACACTAACGGACGCCATTCTTGAGGCGGCTCGCCAAGCTGGCTCTACCGGCGCCACGGTGATCAATAATGCTCGCGGCGAAGGGCTTAATAAAGCGCACGGCATTTTTGGCATGGAGATTACCGCGCAGCGGGATATGCTGCTGTTCCTGGCCGAGGAGCACCGCAGCCGCCATATTCTCGAGGCGATTGCCCAGGTAGGCGAATTTGATGAAACTCCCGGCACAGGGATCGCCTTTCAGTTGGATGTCGAAGACGCTGTAGGTATAAAAAATCAGATCAGATCGCTTTCGGGTTCAGCGGATCTATAGGTTCGCTAGCCTGGGGCTTCAACCCATAGACCTGCGACGCCACTGACGCACCAGCACACCTTGCTTGGGCGAGAACAGCAGCGCCATAAAGAACCAACTTGTCGCCATCAATACAATGGAGCCACCAGAAGCAACGTCTAACATCACAGAAAGCCACAGCCCTATGACTGCCGAGCTAACCCCCACCCCCACTGATATCAGCATCATGGTTTTAAAGCGATCAGTGAGTAGATGTGCCGTTGCACCTGGGGTTATCAGCATCGCCACCACTAAAATGATACCCACCGTTTCCAAACTCGCCACGATGGTAAGGGTTAACAGTAGGATCAATCCGTAGTGAATGATGCTGGTATTGAAGCCCAGTGCCTGAGCCTGCAGAGGGTCAAAGGCATAAAGCAGCAATGGCCGATAGGCGAGCCACACCACCAACAGGGCAATCATGCTGGCCACCAATGTCAGCAGCAACGCCGAGGGTTGAACACCCAACACGTTGCCAAACAGGATATGCATTAGATGAGTGCTAGAGGCTATTTTGCTGATAATCACAATACCCAGCGCAAAGGCGCTAGTGAACATCAAGCCCATGGCCGCGTCAGATTTAATGCGTGTATGACGCTCAATCGCACCAATGCCTACCGAGGTCAGCGCACCGGTAATAAATGCGCCGATAAAAAACGGCCAGCCTAATAAGTAGGCAACCGCAACACCAGGCAATACCGCATGTGAGATAGCATCGCCTAGAAGCGACCAACGCTTGAGGACCACGTAACAGGATAAAATGCCGCAAATGGCCCCTACCAGTACCGAGGTCAATAAGGCGCGCTGCATAAAAGCGTATTGAAATGAATCCGAAACACTATCGGGCAATAGATTGACCAATACCATCAGTGCCGAGGTGAGCCAAGCTATCAAGGCATCGCCGAACAGGCCAAGTGCCATCATTAGTTCTGCCACGTTGTTTACCCCTGGGCTGCCTTATAAACTGATGCGTTAACGATAGGCACATCATTCGCTGACTGCTCGGTTGAACTCACTGCCAGCTCGGCCAATTTGCCATCGCTGAGCATCTCCTTCGGCGTTCCCACCCCGCGGATAAAGCGATTGATCAACACGACGTGATCAACGTGACGACGGGCGCCGGGCATATCATGAGTTACCATTATCACCGTGCGCCCCGCCTCCCGCTCACGGGCAAGCACGTCTAAAATTAATTGTTCGCTGGGTGGATCTACGCCCGCCAATGGTTCATCAAGGAGTAAAATATTGGCCTGCTGGGCAAGCGTACGAGCCAGTAGTACGCGTTTTTTCTGCCCCCCGGAAAGCGCGCCAATCGGGCGTTCAGCCAGTCCCAGCATATCCACGGACTGCAACGCTTTATAGACGGCCTCGCCATGTCGGCGGTCGTACCAACGCGAAGGAAGCAAACGGCGCCACAAGAGATCATGGCGCATATGCCCATAGCGGCCGCCCATCACGGTTTCCCACACCGAAACAGGAAAATCCCATTCAATCGCTTCACGCTGGGCCATATAGGCGATATGCCCCGCTTTACGGTGCGTCGAAATTGGCTCACCAAATGCCTGCACCTTGCCGCGCAGTGCTTTCATACTGCCGGTAAGCACATGAAACAGTGTTGATTTCCCTGCCCCATTCGGGCCCACAATGGCCGTCCATTTATTGGCGGGAAACTGAAGATTAATATTTTCCAGCACGGGTTGGCGCTGGTAGGCCGCATACAGGCCCTTGATGTCTATCGCCACAGGGGCATCGCCTAATGTCGTTGCCATGATCGTTTACTCGGTTGCCAAGGTTTGGCGTAACAGCTCAACGTTATGACGCATCATGGTGAAATAATCACCTGCTTCGCCACTGGGCTCACTGAGTGAGTCCACATACAAGGGCCCTGCCACCTTCACGCCTGTATCGCGTGCCAAACTGGTCACGTGGCGGTCAGAAATAGTGCTCTCCCAGAACAGCGCCGCCGGTTGGCGTTCATTAATCATATCCACCACACGCATAAGCTGGCGGGGGGAGCCTTCAGTTTCGGCATTGGTGCCCCAGATACCATCGTGCTCAAAGTGATAAGCATCGGAGAAATATAAAAAAGCGGCTTCACTACTAAGCAGTACACGACGCTCTTCGGGTATCACCTCTAAGCGCTCTTGAAGTTCCACATGAAGGGCATCAAGCTCATCAGTAAGAACGCTGGCACGCTCCTGAAAATCTTCGCTTTCCTGAGGCAAAGCCCTGGCTAACTCATCAGCAATAACGCTGATATACGCCGAGACTGCCCGTGGATCCATCCACAAATGCGGGTCGGTATCGCCAGCCAAGTCGCCAGTGACAATAGACTGAGTGGTGTAACCGGAAGCTTCCGCCACCGCCACTAGCGGCACACCTTCAAGCAATGTGGCTTCTACTTGCGGCATCCACTGTTCTAACTGGTAGCCGTTGTAAAACACTATATCCGCCGTTTCCAACGCCGCGAAGTTACTCGGGGTCAATTCCCATTCGTGCACTTCTGCACCGATTGGGGTTAATACAGATACATTGGCATCATCCCCTGCGACGCGTGAGACTAAATCACCTAGTACCGAAAAGGTCACGGCAACATTCAGAGGAGACGATGCACTCTCTTCCGTCTCAGCACTAGCCATTACGGTGCTCAGCAATAGCGGTAAGCTTAACGCGATACCCAAATTGCGCTTATTCATTGTCGCTCCCTTATGCCCTACCTAGTAAGTAGACTGTAGCTCAATAATACAGCTCTAGGCAAACAATTTAGCCTTGGCTAACAATGTTGCGCAAAAACACGTTACTATTCCAACGACTATCTCAAGAACTATCCAATGATTGTTGCCACTGTCTCCGATATAATTTGCCAATGACTGATTCTAATCCGAACGATTCGTTGACCGCCTCAAGCATTCCAAGTGATGCCCTGCCTCCCGTGGAGCAGCATGCCCAGCAGTATGCAACGGTACGCAATGCGCATGAAACAGAGCTGATTGAAGACTATGTTGAACTCATTGGTGACCTGTTAAAGCACCGCGGCGAAGCGCGAGCAGCAGACATTGCCAATCGTATGGCAGTCAGTCAGGCGACGGTTTCGAAAATGATTCGTCGATTAAATGAGTTGGAATTAGTTACCAGCAAACCCTACCGCTCTTTGTTTCTGACCGAAGCAGGCCAAAAAATGGCGGAAACCTCACGCACTCGCCATGATATCGTGCTGCATTTTTTACGGGCTCTTGGGGTTAAAGACGCCACGGCGCGTATTGATGCCGAAGGCATGGAGCACCATGTCAGTGATGAAACGCTGGCCATCATGCAGCGTTTTACTGAGCAGCAGAAATAGCAGCGTTGAAACCGATAGCATTAACGTCAGCGTCTCCTTTGACACTACCGATATATAGAATCCAAGAGACAGTAAAACTGTTGGTGTTAACGCTAGGCCGTACGAGATAAAGTTCGGCCATGTGATACCGATTACGGACCAAGTCTGCTTGCTTAATGAGCGTAGCACTGAGTTGAAAACCTTTTTAATTGGGCTAATCTCATAATATAAAAAATATTTTTACAACCAATTCCCAAGAGGTTGTATGCTCAAAAACATTCATTTCAATTATGCTGCGCTTGCCACATCGATGCTTGCTCTGGCTGGCTGCACCGGCATGGGAGAAACGCATTCGAGCGTCGAGGTGCCTGGTAAACCTGAGAGCGCAAAAGCCCAACTATTAGAAGCAGGCGCAAGCGTGATGCAGACAGACACGCCTCCATCGCAACTCGATGTTTACCTGGTAGGTTTTCATCCGCTAAAAAAAGACCCACTACATCAATTTGAAGCCCACCATTTCTGTGATCAGGTAAATGATGACTTCTTGCAATGCGCTCTTTATGACGGCAATACGGAGGATGCAAAGCTAAATGGTATTGAATATATCATTTCTGAAGAACTTTTCGAGCAGCTTCCTGAGGAAGAGAAACAGTTCTGGCATCCTCATAACGGAGAAATCCTTTCAGGACAGTTAGTAGCTCCTAATTTACCTGTTGCTGCCGAACATGAACTGATGAAAAGTAAGATTAACAGCTATGGTAAAACATGGCATACGTGGGATGGCGCGCAGAGCGAAGGAGGCGAAGCGTCATTGCCCCTTGGAGAGCCATCTCTGGCATGGTCATTCAATCGTGATGGTGAAGCGAATCCAGACCTGATCGAGGAACGCGACCAGCGTATGGGCATCGACACAGAACAGCGCCGTAGGGCACGGCAAGATTTAGTACCACTCGCCAAACCACAGTCTGGCATAGATACCTTGCAAGGCGAATTTCCAAGACCAACGCAGCCAATACCAGGCGTCGAGGCTAAATCTTCTAATTAAGATTATAAAAATCAACACCCGATTGCGTTTGGCCACGCCCTGCTTTCAGACTCGCATCTTGCTCTCCCAGCCTTTAATTTATGAGCGTCAGGGAAGCACTTTCGATGCGGTTACGGCCATTGCGCTTAGCATTTAATAACAATCGATCGGCACGGTTAATCAAATCATCAATCATTTGGTCATTACTTTCCAGTGTAGTGAGGCCGACGCTGACGGATAGATTAGCGTCTTTTAGCTTGCTACTTAGCCGCTCAGCAATCGCGCGAGCACCTTGGATACCCGTTTCGGGAAACACGATGATAAATTCATCACCACCATAACGACCGAGTAGATCACAATCACGAATCGTCTCTCGCATTGCGCGCGCTACCGTTTTCAGCGCTTGGTCGCCTGCGGTGTGTCCTTGTTCATCGTTAAGTGATTTGAAGTGGTCAATATCAAGCATTAACAGGCCGAGCGATAGGCCATAGCGCGAAGCCCGCTTGAACTCAGTCGTCGCCAGTTCAAGGAGGTGACGGCGATTGTACGCGTCAGTTAGCCAATCATGTGTGGCTAGGTAACTTAATTGCCGATTGATGGAAGTTAATTCGTTGGTGCGCTCCATCACCCGACGCTCTAATTCCTGTTCAGAATAGTTAACGTTTTCCGAACAGCCGCTTATGCTAGAGTGATGGACAATGCAGAGCAAATGGGTCGCTATTCCTTGATAATTATTGATCGGCATTAAAAGGACCTGACAATCGCTTTGATAACGCTCGCTATTAACGCAACCACCCGCTATTTCATGCCGAACGGGCACCTTTTTTTTCATACAGCGAGCACAATTTGCAATTAGTTCAGCACGAAACGATGCTGGAAACATATCAGCAAGGTGATTGCCCACATAAACGTGTAGACCGCTCAACGCAGCCTGCTGAGAGGGATTGATAGCCTCAACAACGAAATTATCCTGCCCTTCAAAGCGCACAACCATCATTGGGGTAGGAAAAAAATCCCAGAGAATCTGCAACATTGAACCTGCATCATCGCTAAAATAACTTAAGAAATCTGGGTTGTGACGCATAGGCATGATCATAGACACCCTCTCCTGCAAGGAGTATTGACCAGTAAAAAGGTATAATTTTTCTTAAGAAGCAAAACTTAGCTCAGAAAAATTCGCCTTCCACTGCTCACGG
Source organism: Vreelandella sp. H-I2 (assembly GCF_052959335.1). NCBI lineage: Bacteria > Pseudomonadati > Pseudomonadota > Gammaproteobacteria > Oceanospirillales > Halomonadaceae > Vreelandella > Vreelandella sp. H-I2. The sequence goes on along the minus strand of NZ_JBRAMC010000003.1, from coordinate 131,102 downwards.
CACTCCTGAAGTACACGATATTCGCTGTTTTTCTGCGTTACAAAGGTGGCCAACAATTGATGTAACTCAGGCGTGGTATTCGTTTCCAGCAACCAACTAAAGAATATGTACGTCGCTTCAGCGGCTTCCTCAGCATTTACAAGAAGCTGTCTACCCATATTTTCATCTACTACAAAAAAATGTTGACTGTTTTTATTAAAAAATGGCGTTTCTTTTAGCTGGCTAACATTAGTCAGCACTTCAAGCCTCATCCGACCAGCGACTGCTTGTAAACTATGAAGTCTATGTTCGCACTCCATACCGATTGCATTCATCAAACGACTAACAGAAGGATCGAAAGGCAGAAAGCTCAACGACAAGCCCCGATAGCGATTCAACTCTTTCGCTTCTTGTAAGCAGGCTAAATTTAACTGTTCCTGAGGTAAAAGATTATGTTCTTTTAAGGTGACCATAAATAAAGCCCTTTAGAGCTATAAACAGAATCCACTATTTAGTGGTTGCATGAAGGGCAATCCTAGGGCGAAGCAAAGCTCACTTACTATAATGTATGTTAGCTATTCGACAGCCATTACAAAGTTAATCTATATTAAAACCATTATTACACTTTAAAATTAATTTCAATGCTAACTGAAAATATTTTTATTATTGTAAACACTAAAAACACCATCAATTATTATTGATAAAAAGCAATAATCTACAAACCATGGAACTAAAAAAATAATCTAAAAATACCCAAAGGAACTGAATGGTGGTACAAAAGCAGATAAGTCAGGGTGAGTACCAGTGAGCCGTTGCGGAAGGCGCAAATGCTCAAGCGTATTGCATCTGCTTCGGCTACCCCCATTGCCTAGTCAGGCGCAGGGGGCTTTGTGAAAAGCTAGTTTTAAATAGACTAGATGTGGAAAGACTAGATTTGGAAAGGCATACGGAAATCAAGGGTTAAGTCGGGGGCATCGTCAGTCAATCCAATACCGACACTCGTAACAATCGACGTGGTGTCCGATAGGCCATAGGTAGCACCAAAATTGACGGAGGCCGCATTGGCACTGCTACCGATAACAGTCTGTTCAGGCCCACCATCGGTGGTGACTTTTGTTTCGAAAGCGTGCTGATGCGTAAACGACATGGACAGACTGAAGCGCTCATTCAAGGCAAAAGCGGTACCAAAGCCCAGACGAATACTGTCGCCAAGATTCACCTCACCTGGTACATCTTCTTCGCTTGAGCCTATATCGTCAAAGCTTCGCTTGATGTTATGAGTATAACCAATATTGGCGAAAATAATGGCTGGGTCCACGGTTTTGAGGAACGACAAGCCAGAGCTCACGCCCCATACACCATTTCCCGTTGGAAGGCTGGTCGGTACTGTCAAATTCTCAAACCCACCCTCACCATCATCTACAATCCTGCTATTCGTTCTAATATCGTAAGGGTGCTTGCCGGTCGGTGCCCGAACGGAGAAATTCCAGACAATATCGGGCCTAACTTCAGCTTCGGGTAAAAGTCGATAATATATGCCAGCACTGATGTCTCCAAGGTCGCCCTGGCTAACGTTTTCTTCGACTAGCCCACCCGTAGACGCACCGGCACCAATAGTCTCGTACTGGCTGCTACGGTAGACATAGGGAATTATCAGCTCTACTTCCAGCCGATTTGTTATCCCGTAGCGGGTGCTTAAATCGAAAGTGGTAGTATGGCTCTCTACGGTATCGACATTTATATTGCCCAGAAAGATCGCATCCAGCGCAAGAAATCCACTCAAGGCTAGATTGCTGCGGTCTGAATAGGAGTAGCTGATGCCAGGCTCGATCGTCAAGCGATCTGAGAACAGCGCATGCTCCTCACGTAAAACGTTCTGGACACTTTGACTGGGCTGGGCTTCTCGAACCACCTCATCGTTTGCTCCTTGAGCCATAGCCTCTGGTGAGACATACACCGCAGCGAGAAAAAGTAGCGACATCGACACTGGGTAGCCGGCAGTCTGCACCTGTTTCTTCGTTTTGTTATACAGCATTATTGATTCCCTTAAATGTAAACTCGGTACGACCATTTCGCCTTCACTTCTTCGCCCAAGAAGGATGGCGTAACTTATTGATACCCTCCGTCAATCCATCAAGCAATAGTGTTGGCAATATAAGCATGAAAAAGGCCGACAATTATCGGCCTGTTACCGCATGAAGCAGGGTTAACTGGTAAATCATTAAAGCCGTTCCAGCGAACGAGTCGATTTCAACAAATTTGCGAAGTCACTATTTATATCAGCGCTTAGGCTTTTCCCAAGCTGGACATTTAAGCGCGTTATGTTGCTGATCTGCTGATGATTACTGGTGAGCTGGATAGACTGATGCAGTCCTTGCCTTGAGCGTATTTCCTGGCTTACCACGCCTGCGCCGGGTACGGATAGCGACATCCCCAGCCCCCCGGTGTGCTTACCAATGGTTACCTGGGCACCGCCCGGTGTGGTCTCTGTTAATTTATTATTAGCTGGCTGAACGTTGCCCCTTCCCACTTCGTGCCCCACATCAACCCAGAAAGCGTTGCTGGCGCTATTGAAATTGCCACCCGCCTGTACCAGTTGCACGACCCCCCCGGCATTTAAACCGCCAGTGTTAATGACCGGCGCTGTATCGCTCATTGCCTGCTGATAGGCAGCATACTCCGCATGCGTAGTGGCGGTAATATGCGTAGAGAACTGAGGAGATGGCTGACCTCCCCTTAAGTCGATGCCTAGATTGGCCCGCGCATGAAGGTCTTCCCCTGTCGAGGTTTGCCAACGCGTTGACATTTCTACGCCGAAAAAGAGTATTTCCCGGCTGTTGACCGCCTTGCCGCGCAGCTGCGCTAGCTCATGATCCGCCAACTGTCTGCCCTGCTGGAATGTCGGATCGCTGAAGTCAGTCGCCACAGTTGCCCCCTGCGCCCGCGGTGAGACTACTACTATTATGGAGACAACCATCAGCGATAAGGTAAACACATTAAACCAATATTGTTTTTTTGCATGCCCGTTCATGCTTTTATCCTTTTAATTATTGCGACAAACGGTTAGAACACTTCTGCATGGCGGAACCCAAAATCCAGTAGTTGCTGCTTGGGTACCGGGGAAAAGACATCCGTTAGCCGGTGTGCCGTCAACGGCTGAGACGGGTCGAGCAGGACTGTATGCGTATCAAAATCCTCACCGATGACAGCAAAGATGATATTGTTCCATGCTTCCATAAAATCGGAACGCGGCATGATAGTGTTGCCCAGAGAGGGATCGCCGATATAGACGCGGTCTCCCACGACCTTCTTCATCACGACGAAGTGCTGGTAACCGGCTAGGTTGAGTAACACAATGACAGGAATAGACACGGCATCCAGGGCGTCCTCCTCTATTTCGTACCCCCTGGCCCGCATGCCAATGGATTCCACATAGTTACGTAAGTCGAGCAGGGAAAACCCCATGCGCTGCGCTACGTCAGGGTCACTAACGGCAAACATTCCCTCAAGCACATCCACCTCGGTCACATCTGACCAGCCGTAGGCATACTTGAGAATGGTTGCCAGGGATGCTGCGCCACAGGAGAAATCTGTTTCCTGCGCGATGAGGTTCTCAAAGCGAAGCTCACGAATCGACTGCACTTCTTTGGTTACCAAGGTGCCAGGCACGACATTGCCCAGCCGAATCGGCGAAGCTTCCGCCCGTTTTGTGGGTAGAGTGGTACCAGCTATCAAGGCCAAGCTGAGCAGCGATATCGCCACGGTTTTCATATATATTCTCCTGCAAAGCATGCAGACTTGAAAAAACCCGGCCCGCTAAGCGGACCGGGTTAAACCACCCGATACCGCTTACTGTGCGCGAGCGATGGACAGGGTGTTGCTTTGCATATTGCCGTTACCAGAGGCGATGTTAACGCCCACGTTACCGCTGGCATTTGCCAGTGAATTATTCAATGCGGCAGTATTTGTGTTGCCTGTTAGCTCAACCGACCACCAGTTAGCGGATTCTACAACAAGGTCATTATCAGACATGTTGTTATAGGACACCTGAACGCCTCCAGTGGTGGCTTCGGCAGAGCTGCCCTGACCAACGGCCAACGTCATGGCATTGTTCTGAATATTACCTGCCCCAGCGGCAACGTTAGCGCCGATGTTACCGGACACATTGTTTAGAGAGTTGCTCATAACAGCGTTGCTCTCAGTGCCATCGTTATAGTAGCGGTTGTTTGAGGAAGACTGAATTGAGTAGGTGGCCGCCTTGGCAAAGACCATGGAGGCATCATCATCCGGGGAGCCATGACCGGGAGTCCACCAGAACATGGCAGAAGCTCCCTGACCATTGCTGCCAGAGCTGGATTCGCCGCTAGCAATGGCTGTATCGTTGGCCTGCTTGTTAAGATCACCGGATGCGACGTTGATACCGATATTACCGGTCGCGCCGTTTCCTGAGCCATCGACGGAGGAAGAGTTAGTACTTAACTCTGATTTCACAGCATTATCATCGGTGAACTGCTTACGATCGATGGTAGCCGCGGCGAAATGATCTGCTTCATCGGCATCCATTTCAAAATCAACCTCTACCTCGATTGAGTTAGTGACACTATGCTCAAGTGAGACAGCGATATTATTTTCAACATCTACGTCTAGATAGGCGTCGGTGTCGAAATCATTGGCCAGCGCATAGGGAGCCGCTAGAAGAGCAGCGATAGCCACTGCAAGAGGTGCTTTTGCGAATGTTTTCATTGTCTTTCTCCTGAATGGAACTACGAGCCTTGCTATTAGTTTACAAAGGCGCTGCTACCTAAAAGCCCCGGATGTCATGCGGATACCGACATGGTTCCCTGTAGCATTGCCCACTCCAGCCGACTGATTCACTTGGATGACACCACGTGCCCCAGCAAAGGCCGATTCTTCAATCTCGACCCGCCGCGACTGAGCATTACCCTCAGAATCTTCCATCGACTCCTGCTTGTTGGACAGGACTTGGCTCAGCGATTCGCTGGTCAGAGAGCTGCCCCTTATGCCCAAAGCGACACTCAGCGTGTTGCTCTGTACATTCGATTGCCCCGCCGCCTGATTGACGGATATCCAGCCCACCGCTTGGCTCAGTGCCTGATCTTTAATCACGGCATTGGCCAGTTCGGGCTCGAGGCGATTGTTTGAAGTGGCGATCTGCACCACGATGTTATTGGCCAAGGCGTTTTCTCCCATGGCAATAACGCCAGAATTGCTCTGCAGATTGCCGTGACCTGAGGCCATATTAATGTTGATGGCCCCCTGCACATGGCTGAGGGAGTACCCATCTATGAGGGATGAGGCCTGGTAGGTAGTGGTGAAAACCCGATGATAACTGTCATCCGAGGAGCTTTCTTGAGCCCAGACACTGGCAATGAAACTCGTCATGACCAGAGCCAACACTCCCTTTGCTAGCCGGGACGCCGTCTTTAGCACCCATTTGCATTTGGTGCGTTTAGCCGGGCATGCATGGCTCTTAAATCCAAGACAACCACCAATCTCTTGATCACGCTTCAGCTTGGCAGTTACCTGTTTCGCAATCATCGCTATTTACCTGCAGCCCGAATATTTACTGTTACACAATGGATACTATCAATAACCTAAAAACACTATCAGAAATGCAATGAAACTTGTTTTAACAATACTAAGAAGATAACAGAAAATTGGACACCTGAAATTCGCCGAAACGCTAGGTGGTTTTGATCATGCAGAAAAAGAGGAAAAGAGATGAAGCGGCACTACTGCGCTAGCATTATTCATTTAATTTAGAAATTTAAAAAACTAAATAAACATTAAAGTGTCAAAGATTAGTATTAATGAGAACTAGATATAAGCTCGCTAACGATTAAGATGAACGAACTGGCGAGCGTCATCGAAACATACCCGCTTAGCACCTCACACCCATAATGATCATTTATCATCAATTGCATGGACATTAATATATTTTTATTTTAGCTACAGTAAAGAGAGCACATTTAATCGAATGACTAATAAATTCTTAATACCAAAGCTGATTACTTAAGAGGCTATTTAGTCAGCTCTATATAATTAATCATTGTTAAAACAGCATTATCTTGTGTAGACCGGTAGCATGAGCGCTATCACAACGGTGCATTTACTTTAAATCGTCAAGCCAGTTATTTTGATAAAATCGTGCTCACTGACTATTCAACAATAGTTAAACAGCTAACATTTTTGTTACCCCTTCTGCCTGACCAGCCTCGCTAGTTGCGACATAACGCCCTACATGGGCTACAGATAATCTTCAAATAATATTGTGCAGTCATGATAGCGGCACGACATTCTCGGGGGATAAATTTTTATGTGGCAACAACGTAATGCCTTTGGCCCGATGGTCAACTGATCAGTACGTACGTTGGTGAGCTTCCCAGCGCCAACTTGGAACGTCGCCTGAAACGTTTGTACTGCCCCGTACGCTTATCATTTACCCTTTATAAGCTAATTGGCAAAGTTCCACTTAAACAGGATGTAGTAATGCGCTTGAATCGATACGCTTTTATTAGCAGTTCTCTCCTACTGACGGGGCTTGTGGGCATTTCAACTGGCTACGCCGATGACTTGCCCGCCCCGGTGCAAGCCCTCGCCGACCAAGGGTTAGAAATTCACGGACAGTTTGATGCCCCTGGCGGGCTAAGCGGCTATGGCGCCAGTGCCCAAGGCCGTGACATGGCGATCTACCTAACGCCGGATAAAGAGCATGCCATTATCGGCACATTAATGGATAGCCAAGGCAATGATCTTACTGAAGCGCAGCTGGATGAGCACCTACGAGCGCCCTTGGAAGCTGAAACCTGGCAGACATTAGAGGCCAGCCATTGGATTCAAGATGGCGACGTGGATGCACCGCGTACCATCTATACCTTTACGGATCCAAACTGCCCCTACTGTCGCCAGCTCTGGCATGCCGCTCGTCCTTGGGTCGAAGCCGGTGAAGTACAGCTACGCCATATCATGGTGGGTATTTTAGCCCCTGACAGCCCCGGCAAAGCAGCCGCTCTCTTAGGTGCCGATGATCCTTCTGCAACGTTACATGCACATGAAAGCGGCGAACAAGAGATAGAGGCCAGCGCTCAATCGCGTGAGATCGAAGAGCAGGTGTATGCCAATAACCAGTTATTTGAAGAGTTGGGGTTATACGCTACGCCGACAAGCGCTTTTCAACGCGAGACAGACAACGGCACTCTTCGAATCGACCAAATAGAAGGCATGCCCAGCGAATCACGGTTAATAGAAATGATGGGCAGTGAAGCGCCCTAACGCGTCAGTTGAAACCTCCACCGCATACTAATTTAGCTCTGCGGTGGAGTAGAGCCAGTATCAATCCTCGCTTAAATTCTCAAACCTTGGCATGCCTACGTTCCATGGCTGTGCGTCGCCTTTAAGGCTATCGAGGTTGCAAGAAAGCCGGACAAATCTTCTTGTCGCATGAGCTCCCTTTCCTCATTTGCCGTTCAACGGAGCGGTTAATCCCATGCGGTGTCAGTCAGTGCATTGAGTGGGATTTTTAGATAACGCTGGCCGTTATCCTCCGGCTTAGGCAATGCACCACCATTGATATTGATCTGCAACGATGGGAGAAGCAGCTTAGGCATGGGTAATCCCGCATCCCGTTCGTTGCGCATAGAAACGTAGTTCTCGACTGTCTGGCCATTACCAAGATGGGTATTGGTTTCACGCTGTTGACGTACGGTGCTTTCCCACTCCGGATCGCGCCCATCGGGCCTATAGTCATGACCGGTAAAGAGCCGGGACTCATCCGGTAAAGATAAAATCGCTTGAATAGAATCCCAAAGGCTATGGGCATTACCGCCGGGGAAGTCGGCGCGAGCAGTGCCGCCATCCGGTTGGAATAGAGTGTCGTGGACGAAAGCCGCGTCGCCGATGACATAAGTGACTGAGGCCGGCGTATGTCCAGGAGAGAACATGACGCGGCCTTCTATCTCTCCAATCCGAAGCGGATCACCTTCGGCAAAAAGGTGATCCCACTGACGGCCATCAGCCGGGAAGTCCGGCCAATTGTATATCTCCTTCCATAGCGCCTGCACTTTCGTAATGTACGCTCCTATGGCCGTTGGGGCCCCTGTCTTCTCCTTAAGATACTGCGCTGCCGAAAAATGATCGGCGTGTGGATGCGTATCAAGAATCCAGTCAACAATGAGCCCCTCCCGTGCGACGTAATCTAATAACTCATCGGCATGGTGGGTGGCAGTCGTCCCCGACTTCTCATCAAAGTCTAAGACAGGGTCAAGGATGGCACAGCGGCGTGTTGCAGGGTCGCTAATGACATATTGAACGCTTGAGGTTCTTGGATCATAAAAGCCGGCTACGTCCGGCCTGCCTGGTGAGTGTCGAAAATTAGACATAGCTTCCTTGCCCTCCATTTCAGTTACAAGCCTATTCCTTATTGGAATAAAAAGAAAACAATGAAACATACACCGATAAACATCAAGTAAAAATCTGCCGATGCTTCGTTCGTGATGTTTCCGCACCAGGCATTACTAATGTTCTTCACTGACCTTTTAAGCGATAACCTCGAATAAACGCCCTATGATCGAAGTTAAGACTATTACAAGTGCCTAAAAACATCATTGATCATCATTTGCTGGGCGACTTGGTGCGCTAACTCAGGCGTAAGACCTCGCCTTTCGTAGATAGCAGCGAGCTCCTCCAACTCAGCACCAGTAACATACAAAACCTGATAGCTTCATCTATCCCTTAACTGAGGCTGCCAGCATCGATCCTTAGCAGAATAATGCAATTCCAACCGTTGCCCCTTACCAAATGGATAAATCTCATCGCGAAACATGATTCGCTCTGGCCCTGCCCAGCCCTCGGGCGCCGTCAGCGTCAGGTGTTCATCTTGAACGTCGAGGTCAAGCCAACATCCTCGATAGCGTAACCGCAAGCGCAAACCACTCAATTCCTCAGGTAGGCAAGGATTGAGCCGCAGCAACCCATCACGGACTTCCAGCCCTGTATGACCGCGCTGGATAATATCAACGCTTCCCGCCATTGCCCCCAAATGAATGCCCTCTTGGGTCGTGCCGCCCTGGCTATCCTCGATATCGCTTTGCAATACTTGCTGGAATAATTGCCAGGCTTGGAGACGATCCGAGCGTGCTAACACCCAGGATGTTACAACCCGACTGAGTGTCGAACCGTGGGAAGTACGTTGCTGATAGTATTCGATAGTGCGGGGAATTAGTTCGCCTGAGAATGGATACCCGAGTTGGGCAAAGATGTCGCCCAATTCCTCGGTCGAGAAGAGATAGAACAGCATTAATACATCAGCCTGCTTCGAGGCCTTGTAGCGATTGACGGTATCTCCTTCCGCATCGAGTATTCGGTCGAGACGATGGATGTCCCCATAACGTTCACGGTAACCAGCCCAGTCGAACTCCAATAGATGTTCGTAGCCCTCAAACTGGCTAGGGATACCTTCCTCATTGAACGGCACAAACAATTTTTGCCCAATACTAATCCAGTCGCGGACATCATCATCAGAGAGACTCAGCGATTCGGCCAGCTCCTGTCTGCGTCGTTTACCTATTAATTCATAAGCATTCGCCGCTCGCTCCAGCACCCAGGCAGCCATGACATTGGTATAGGTATTGTTGTCGAGTCCCGGTGCCGCCGCGTCGGGATAACGATCATGAAACTCATCAGGCCCCATTACACCCCGTATGTCGTAACGCTTGCGCTGTTCATTCCAGCTTGCAGCGCTCGCCCAAAAACGTGCGATTTCGAAAAGCACCTCAGCGCCATAATAGGCCAGGAATTCACGGTCCTCGGTCACCTCGTAGTAGCGCCATACGTTATAGGCCACCGCAGCATTGACGTGTCGCTGCAACGAACTATTGTCGGGAATCCAATGACCAGACTTCGGATTGAGATGAACCTGTTGACTCTCTTCTCGCCCATCACTCCCACTCTGCCAAGGGTACATAGCACCTCGATAACCGGCCTCACGTGCTGAATAGCGGGCTTCGTCCAGACGCCTGTAGCGATAGCAAAGCAGCGCCCGGGTAATCTCTGGTATTCGATAGTTCAAGAATGGAAAGATGAACAGCTCATCCCAGAAAATGTGACCTCGGTAAGCCTCACCGTGCAGCCCCCGAGCAGGAACGCCGACGTCCAAGTCGACGCTATGCGGCGAGACTGTCTGTAGCAAGTGGAAAATGTGAAGTCGCAGGATCATCTGGGTACGCCCACCTCCCTTGAGTTCAACATCACAGCGTTGCCAGAGATGTGACCAGACCCGACGATGACTTTCCAGTAATTCACTGAACGTTCCTGCCCGAGCCACCGACTGGCTGGCAGCGAGCCCAGGTTCGGCAATCGCCTTGTCACGTGAGGTATGTAGCGCAACGATCTTCTCAACCACAATCTCAGCACCTGCCGTAATATCTAGTGTCATCTCCTGAGCGATGTAGCCCCGCTCTTCGATGACCTGTCGCTCCCCCTGGATGTCTCGCCCTGCAACACGCAGGTGTGTACGCGCTGCTTGGGCGATATGTACTTTTGATTGACTGGTCTTGACCTGGAGTCCAATGGTGTCCTCGTTCAGCACCTCTGTGGCTAGCGGTACCAGATGAGTACTGGCAAGTTGACGGTATCTTTCAACCCCCGCATTAATAACTCGGCCATCCAGGGCCGAGCGAATGATGATACGCCCCGACCAGTTCTCGGGTCGGATGCGCCACTCAATGGCACCCAGGTGGGGATACGCCATGTGCACTAGCCGCTGGGTCATTAATGTTGTTTCGCGCCCCTGGCGGTCACGAAAAAGAAGTTGCCGCTTTAGCACACCAGCCTTAATATCCAAGGACTGGTGGTAGTCGAGTAGTTCAACTGCCATGAGGTTTAACCAGTCCCCTCCTTCAGGCCGAAACGTGAGACATAGCCAATTGGGCAAGTTGACCAGATCCTCGTTCTCGATTACTCGTCCGGCAATGTGAGTTGATAGGCGATTGTAGCCTCCCGCAAGGTAGGTTCCCGGGTAGTGAACCTCACCCGCTTCCACCTCACTCGCGGCTCCCCGGGTTGCAAAGTAACCGTTACCCAGCGTGCACAACGCCTCCCGCAATCCCTCTTGAGCAGGATCGAAGTCTTGATATTCCAGCATCCAGTCACTCATAAATCGTCTTCCAGCATGTCGGCAAGATGGCTGAGAAGGCGACCGACAGCATCCGTGTCGCTTAGACGATAGCTAGCAGCCGTGGCCTGCGAGGCGCCGCCGACGAAAATTCCCAGCCCGCCCCGACTACGCAGCGCCGTAAAGGCATCCTCGTCGGTTTCGTCGTCGCCTATGTAGATGGGCACAACTGCCTCGTTCGCCTCTAGACCGAGAGCGCTGAGCAGCCAGACGACAGCTTTACCTTTGTCCCAGGAGAATTGAGGACGCAATTCAAAAATTTTCTTGCCACCAGTACGCCTGAGTTGCGGATGCTCGCGCGCCACAGCGTCGACAGCGGCTTCAATCTGGTCCATGTCTCTCTCTGCGACTAGCCGATAATGTACGGCGAGTGCGAAGCGCTTACGCTCAACGAGCACGCCAGGCACTTCGGCCAAGCGAACCTGTAGCTGTAGCTCAGCCTCATCAAGTGCCGGTAGAAACTCCTCAGCGCGCTCGTGCTGCATTTGCAGACCATCCGGACCAGCGATATCGAAACCATGACTACCGGCATAGACAAGGTTATCGATTCCCACTAGCCCCGCGACATTGGCCCGGTCACGTCCACTGACGATGGCCACGGTGCAACGCTTAGCCAGCCTTTCAAGGAGGTAACGCATGGAGCTATCAAGCACTGCCAGTTCTGGGCGGTCGACAATGGGAGTCAGGGTCCCATCATAATCCAAAAACACCGCCGGCGGCCGATGATCTAGCTGCGCGATGAGTTGGTCAAAGTCCTCCAGCGCATCCGGCAGCAACTGCTCTCGTGCCGTAACATCGCCGCCCAGCAGTTCGGCTAGGTCATCAACAACAATGTCAGCACCATGTGCCAGCAGTTCGTCACGTTGCCGGGCACGGTCAATGCCTATCACTAGCCCACAGCCTGCATCATCGGCAGCTTTGACCCCGGAGAGCGCATCTTCGACCGCAAAAGCTTCGCCTGGTGGGACTGAAAGCAAGCTGGCTGCATAGCAAAATATATCGGGATGCGGCTTACCGTGAAGTTCTAAGCGCTCTGCTTCAATGCCGTCGACCACCACATCGAACAAGTGATCAAGCCCAGTTCTGACAAGGATGTCTTGGGCATTCCTGCTCGACGAAACCAATGCCGTCTTCAGGCCAGCACTGCGTAACGATTCAATCAATGCCACCGAAGACGTAAAGACATCAACCTCCTCCGTTGCCAATAGCTGTTCAAAATAATGCTGCTTGCGATTGCCTAATCCGCAGATAGTCTCCTCATCGGTTGCATCTTGGGGGGTACCAAACGGCAAACTTATTCCACGCGACTTCAGAAAGCTGCTGACGCCGTCATAACGGGGTTTGCCATCGACGTAACGGCGATAGTCTTGCTGAGGATCGAATGCCCTGAAGGGCTCACCGCAGCGTGCGGCACGCTCGGCCAAGTAACCATCAAAGAGCGCTCGCCATGCTTGGCAATGAACGCGTGCTGTATTGGTCACCACACCATCCAGGTCAAAGATGCCGGCCCGATAGTCCAACAGGTTTATTTCCTGTGAAGAGAAGCTTGGTTGTTGCATCGTCTCCCCCCTGCTGCAGTCCGTCCACGGAGTCGTACCGATAGTATAGCTGGCTGTATCAATGTTGAGCTTTGATAAGCCGCCACAAGGCACCGAAAAGGAATCCGCTAACGCTTTTTTCGAGGAAGATTAACAGGTTGGAGGGAAAGCATAGGCGACCCAGCATCGAGATGCATAGGCTCGACAGCTAGATGTTACGAGAGAAATCACCTTTCAAAAAATATGACCCAAGAAGCTTGCGCCACGCTAAAGAATAATTTATGAAAAGTGGCTCGGATGTTAAGCCAAACAGAAGGGAAAACAGCAGAAATGGAGGCGGCCCCAAAAGCCACATCCCGGCACACGCAGCCACCACTACCGTTGCTCCCTTCCGGGCCTGGCGGGGTTCGCAGTTTAGCGTTGCGGGAGGACCTAAGGGGCCACCATAACGGCACACTCGGTTATTAAGTAAGTGTGCTAGTGCTGATGTGGTGGCTACGCCCTGATTTGAACAGGGGACCCCATCATTATGAGTGATGTGCTCTAACCAGCTGAGCTACGTAGCCTTTGCCTCATCAACGGGTGCAGATTATGCCTATCTTAATGACGAAAGGCAAGCCGGAACCCGGTTTGCCTTTCGCGTCAAAATAGCTTTATTGGATAGCGGCGCGTACAGCCTCTGCACCAGGCTCACCGTCGCGTGTGGTCACCCCTTCTAACCACTCGTCCAGCACATCATCATGGGCCTTCAGGTAGTCACGAGCCGCGTCACGGGGCGCTTCACCATCATCCATGATCGAACTCATGAGTTGGTTTTCCATTTCCAATGTAAACGTCATATTGCGCAATAACGTCCCCACATTCGGGCACTCTTCCACGAATCCCGCACGGGTGTTGGTGTGCACCGTCGCACCGCCCAAATCGGGGCCAAAATAGTCATCAGCATCAGAGAGATAAGCCATCTCGAAGTTGGAATTCATGGGGTGCGGCTCCCAGCCCAAAAATACCATCCACTGTTCGTTGGGCACCCGGGCGCGCAGCTCTGCCAGCATTCCTGCTTCGCTTGAGTCAATCACCTGCCAATCGCCTAATCCATAGGCATCGTCATCGATCATTTGCTCGATTAGCTCATTACCGTCATTGCCTGCCTCAATGCCGTGCACGCTGCGCTCGAACTGATCCGCATGCTCGGCCAGATCATTAACCGAGGTCACGCCCGCATCGTAAACGTATTGGGGCACTGCCAGGGTGTATTTTGCCCCCTCCAAATTGGCCACCAAGCGCTCGACCTCTCCACGCTCAATATAAGGGTCGCTAATAGAAGCCATTGAAGGCATCCAGTTACCCAGGAACACATCAAAATCATTGTTCTTCATACCAGCATAGGCAATCGGCACGGAAACCGTGTCCACGCTGGGCTCGTAACCAAGCCCTTCGAGTACTTCACTGGCCAGTGCTGTCGTCGCGGTAATATCGGTCCAACCCACTTCGGCAAAGCGCACCGTGCTGCACTCATCGGCATAAACCGCCGTGGGTAAACCAGCCGCTAACAATAAAGCACCCGCGTAACGCGTAGAAATTCTGCTCATGATCATGCTCCCCTTAAAGCGTCCGCTGCGAACACTCCGCTGCTGTAGTGGTCGCAAGCAGTGGAAATAATCGGCGCCTTTTTATTGATTGAACGTTCAATAAAAAAATGCCATCATGGATAGGTAACCATGCCTACGCCTGGGTTTCAAGCATCTACCCACGCATGGCATTCAACGGATTAGGAGAACGCTGTGCCAAAGGTGGGAATGGAACCGATACGCCGCCAGCAGTTAATTAGCGCAACGATGGTAGCAATTGATGAAGTCGGCCTAGCCGAAACCACGGTTATGCGCATTGCGCGCCATGCGGGTGTTTCAGCAGGCATTATCAGTCACTATTTTGGCGGCAAAGATGGCCTGCTTGAGGCCACTATGCGGCAGATCCTGACTGACCTTACGGATGCTGTTGCGGTGCGCCGCCAAGCGTTGGAAGACGACTCTCCCCGTGCGCATATCGGTGCCATTATCGAGGGCAACTTTGACCGCACGCAGGTCACCGGGCCTGCCGCCAAAACCTGGCTAGCATTTTGGGCCAGCAGTATGCATAAACCCATGCTGCAACGGCTGCAAAACGTCAATGACCGACGCCTCTATGCCAATTTATGCCACCAATTCCGGCGAGTAATGCCTCGCGCCGAGGCACGCAATGCCGCCCGAGGATTAGCCGCCATGATCGATGGCCTATGGCTACGCGGCGCGTTAACGCCAGAAGGCCTTAACGCGGAAGAAGCGCGCCATCTTGCACACACCTATCTCGATCAACTTTTTGCTCATTATGGATGCACCCAGACAGCATCCAACACGCACCGTTAATTTACGTATTCATGGAGACTGACATGGCCGCTCAAGATATACAGCCGCTTTATATTGATGGTCGCCAGGTGAACGCCACGTCAGGCGAAACCTTTACCGTTACCAACCCGTTTGATGGCAGCTTGCTGGCCACCATTGGCCAAGCCAGCCAAGCGGATATCGACACCGCCGTCGACACCGCACAACGGGGCCAGCGTGAATGGGCCGCCATGACCGGCATGGAGCGTTCGCGCATTTTATTGCGCGCCGTGGCGCTGTTAAGAGAGCGTAATGATGAACTCGCTGAGCTTGAAACCCGCAATACCGGAAAGCCGATCAGTGAAACCGCCAGCGTCGATATTGTCACCGGCGCTGATGCGCTGGAGTACTACGCGGGTTTGGCACCTGCCATTGAGGGAAGCCAGATACCCCTGCGCGATAGCTCTTTTGTGTATACCCGCCGCGAGCCATTAGGCGTGATTGGTGCGATTGGTGCGTGGAACTACCCCATTCAAATTGCCTGTTGGAAAGCCGCGCCAGCGCTAGCCGCAGGAAACGCAGTGGTGTTCAAGCCCAGCGAAGTGACCCCGCTCACCGTAATGAAACTGGCAGAGATCTTAACCGAGGCAGGCTTGCCTAACGGCGTCTTTAATGTTGTGCAAGGTGATGGCAGCGTGGGTGCCATGCTCACCGAGCATCCCGGTATCGCCAAGGTGTCGTTCACAGGGGAAGCAGGCACTGGCAAAAAAGTCATGGCTGCGGCGGCCAGCTCTACCTTAAAAGACGTCACCATGGAACTGGGCGGCAAATCGCCACTGCTGGTTTTCGCGGATGCCGATCTCGACCGTGCCGCCGACGCCGCCATGATGGCCAACTTCTACTCCAGCGGCCAAATCTGTACCAATGGCACACGGGTGTTTGTTGAACGCAGCGTAAAAGATGACTTTGAAGCCAAACTGGTCGAACGCGTCAAGCGTATCAAGGCGGGCGACCCCATGGACCCTAGCGTTAACTTTGGTCCACTGGTCAGTTTTGAACATCAAGAAAAAGTGCTCGCCTATATTGCCCTGGGCAAAGAGCAAGGCGCTCGCTTGCTAGTGGGTGGCGACAATTGGGACAGCGGCAGCTTTGCAGAAGGTGCATGGGCCGCCCCCACCGTGTTTACCGACTGCACCGACGATATGCGTATCGTGCGCGAAGAGATCTTCGGCCCAGTGATGTCGGTACTTGCTTTTGATGACGAGGCGGAAGCGATTCGTCGCGCAAATGATACAAACTATGGCTTGGCTGCCGGCGTCTTCAGCGAAAGCCTGAACCGTGCCCATCGCGTGATGCATCAGTTGGAAGCAGGTATCTGTTGGATCAACACCTGGGGTGAATCACCCTCCGAGATGCCGGTAGGTGGCTATAAAGAGTCGGGCATTGGGCGCGAGAACGGTATCGAGACACTCAATCACTATACCCAGACTAAGTCGGTACAGATCGAGATGGGGCCGTTTGAGTCGGTGTTTTAAGGAGTTTTCATGTCTCAACCACGTGAATTTGATTACATCATTATCGGCGCAGGCTCGGCGGGTAATGTGCTCGCTACCCGCCTCACCGAAGATAGTAGCGTCAACGTACTGCTGTTAGAAGCGGGCGGGCCAGACTATCGCTTTGATTTCCGCACTCAAATGCCCGCTGCTTTGGCCTACCCGCTGCAGGGTAAGCGCTACAACTGGGCATTTGAAACCGATCCCGAACCCCACATGGATGGCCGTAGGATGGAGTGTGGTCGCGGCAAAGGGCTAGGCGGCTCCTCACTGATTAACGGCATGTGCTACATCCGCGGCAATGCCCTGGATTACGACAACTGGGCCAAACAGCCTGGCCTCGAAGATTGGGATTATCTGAGCTGCCTGCCCTACTTCAAAAAGAGCGAGAGCCGTGATATTGGTGCCAACAGTTACCACGGCGGTGACGGCCCGGTCAGCGTGACCACGCCGAAAAACAGCAACAACCCGCTATATCGCACCTTTATCGAAGCTGGCAAGCAGGCAGGCTACCCGGAAACCAAAGACGTCAATGGCTACCAGCAAGAGGGCTTCGGCCCTATGGACCGCTTCGTCACGCCCAAGGGACGCCGGTCTTCTACTGCCCGTGGTTATCTGGATATCGCCAAGAAGCGTCATAACCTGACCATCGAAACTCATGCCGTTACCGACATTATTGAGTTTGAAGGGAAGCGTGCCGTGGGTGTTCGTTATGAACAGAGAGGCGAAAAACAGCAGGCCTACGCACGTCGTGAAGTACTTTTGTGCGGTGGTGCCATCGCCTCCCCGCAGATTCTTCAACGCTCAGGTATCGGTAATCCTGAGCTGCTTAAAGAGCTCGACATTGAGCCGGTACATGCCCTGCCCGGCGTGGGTGAAAACCTCCAGGATCACCTGGAGATGTATATTCAATACGAGTGCAAAGAGCCTATCTCACTCTACCCGGCGCTGAAGTGGTTCAATCAGCCGAAAATTGGTGCTGAATGGCTGTTCAATGGTACCGGCGTAGGCGCCAGCAACCAGTTTGAATCATGTGGCTTTATTCGCAGCGGCGATGAGGAAGCGTGGCCTAACCTGCAATACCACTTTCTGCCCATCGCGATTAGCTATAATGGTAAAAGCGCAGTGCAGGCCCATGGCTTCCAGGCCCACGTTGGGTCTATGCGTTCAGAAAGCCGTGGCCGTATTCGGCTAACCTCGAAGGATCCCCACGCCGCGCCTAGCATTCTGTTTAACTACATGGCCAAAGAGAAAGATTGGCAAGAGTTCCGCGATGCCATTCGGCTCACTCGCGATATCATCGCCCAGCCGGCATTTGATAAGTATCGCGGCCGTGAGATAGCCCCAGGGCCCGACGTACAGTCGGATGCTGAACTCGATGCCTTCGTCAAAGAGCATGCCGAAACTGCCTACCACCCCTGCGGTAGTTGCCGCATGGGAAATGATAAAATGGCGGTCACCGATGGCCAGGGTCGTGTTCATGGCATTGAGGGTCTACGCGTCGTCGATGCCTCGCTCTTCCCGGTGATTCCCACCGGCAACCTGAACGCACCCACCATTATGCTGGCGGAAAAAATCGCTGATCGTATCAAAGGTCATGAGCCGCTTCCCCGCGCCAGCGTCGACTACTACGTTGCTAACGGTGCGCCGGCAAAATGCGCCTGAACATTTAGTCGCTTTGTCACTCCAAACGCCATGGCTTATCGCCATGGCGTTTTTTTTGGCGCTAACAACATCGAGCTGTCTCAAACACACCTAAAAACTTGCGCGAGGCGACCCCCATCTGCCAATATTCAAACAAGTGTTCGACTGTCTTTCCAACAGCGATTTTAGAAACGCGTTACCAACAACAGCTGGGCAGTTATAAAGGCCCGCAACAGAGAGAGATATTATGCTCACCCTACTCCTGATCGTGCTCGCCATTGCCGGCTTACTCGTGGTTATGCGTCGCGAAGCAGGCGCACCCGCGGCGCTAGCAGTGCTTGGCGTACTGGGCCTTGTTGGCCTGCTGCTTGACGCCGAAGTGATCGGCGTACTACTGCTGATTGGCGCGGCCGCCGTTGCGGTGACTGGTTTGCCCGCTCTACGCAGCAAATGGTTAACGCCGCGCCTATTCGCCACTTTTAAAAAAGTGGCCCCAAAAGTGTCGGCTACCGAGCGCACGGCACTGGAAGCCGGCAGTGTTTCCTGGGATGGCGAACTATTTTCAGGCAAACCCCAGTGGGAAAAACTGCTCGCCTTTAAAGACGATGGCCTACGCGACGATGAGAAAGCCTTCTTGGCCAATCAGTGTGCGAAAGCAGCGGGTATGTGCAACGCCTGGGACATTGCCCAGGAACGCGCTGACCTCCCCCAGCAGCTTTGGGACTATCTAAAAAAAGAAGGCTTCTTCGGCATGATCATTCCGAAGGAGTACGGCGGTCTTGGCTTCTCAGCCAAAGCTCAGTCAATGGTGCTGCAAAAGCTCTCCGCCAATGAAACTTTGATGGTCACCGTGGGCGTGCCTAACTCGCTCGGCCCTGGCGAGCTACTGTTGAAATACGGTACCCAAGAGCAGAAAGATCACTATCTACCGCGCTTATCCGATGGTCGCGAGATCCCCTGCTTTGGCCTGACCGGCCCCCGCGCGGGTTCTGATGCCACTTCACTGCCCGATACCGGCGTAGTGTGCAAACAGACCATTAACGGCGAAGAAGTGCTTGGCCTGCGCCTTAACTTCGAAAAACGTTGGATCACCCTGGCGCCCATCGCCACTGTGGTGGGTCTTGCCTTCCGTCTGTTTGACCCGGAAAAACTGCTGGGTGACGAAGAAGACCGTGGCATTACCCTGGCGCTGATTCCCCGTGACACCGACGGCATGGAAATCGGCCGTCGCCATCACCCGATCGGCAGCCCGTTTATGAACGGCCCGATTATCGGTAAAGATGTCTTTGTACCGCTGGATACTATCATCGGCGGCCCGGACATGATCGGTCAGGGCTGGCGGATGCTGGTGGAGTGCCTGTCGATTGGTCGCTGCATCACGCTACCGTCTGGCGCTACCGGCACCGCGCGTTACGCCCTGGGCTGGAGCGGCGGCTTCACCCGCGTTCGCCGCCAGTTCAACGTGCCGGTGGCCGAAATGGAAGGCGTGCAAGAGCCCCTCGCCCGCATGGCGGCGCTGGCCTATATTTCCCAGGCCACTGTGTATCAAACCGCCAATATGATCGACCACGGTGAAAAACCTGCGGTGCCCTCGGCCATCCTGAAAAGCCAGTTGACCGAATTCCAGCGCGTGCTGCTCAGCGATGCCATGGATGTTCACGGCGGCAAAGCGGTGACCCTCGGGCCCAGCAATTACCTGGGTATCGGCTATAGCGCCAACCCGGTGGCGATCACCGTGGAAGGCGCCAACATCATGACCCGCAACCTGATGATCTTTGGTCAGGGCGCTATTCGCTGCCACCCATACGTGCTTGAAGAGCTGGCTGCCAAAGACGCCAACGACATGAAGGCGTTCGATAAAGCCTTCTTCGGTCACGCGGGCTTAATCTTCGGTAACGCGGCCCGTGCCTTTACTCTCGGCTTTGGCATCGGTAAAGCCAGCGTGCCTTTTGATGGCCCCGCCACCGCTTACGCCCAGGACATTGCTCGCCTCTCGGCTGGCTTTGGCCTGTGCGCCGACGCCGCCATGGCGAGCCTAGGTTCTGCGCTTAAGAAGCGTGAAATGGTCTCGGCGCGGTTAGGGGATGTACTCTCCAACCTCTACCTTGCCTCCATGGTACTCAAGCAGTGGCAAGCAGGCAGCAAGGTAGAAGGTGAAGAAGCGCTGCTGCACTACAGCTGCCGTTTCTTGCTCCAGCGTGCCGAGCAGGCGTTTGTGGAAATTTTCGACAATCTTCCCAACCGCGCCCTTGGCAAAACGCTTAATGCCTTCGTAATGCCCACCGGTCGTCGCTGGAACAAGCCCCACGACGACCTGGCACGCGATATTGCCAAGCGTATTTCCACTCATAGCGCCCTACGTTCGAAGCTACTGGAAAATACCTGGGATGCGGACGATGGCGAACAACGCAACCCGCTGGCGCGCTATAACGCCCTGCTGGTGGATTATGACCGCGCTGAAGCGATCTACCGTACGCTGAATAAAGCCTATGCCAAAGGCGAGCTACCGCAAACGGCACTACACCCCGAAGCACGCGTTGAGGCTGGCTTAGAAAAAGGCCTGATCAGCGAAGAGGATGCCGCATTCATGCGCACCTTTGAAGCCGAGGTTCTGGAAATGCTCACCGTGGATGATTTCGCCTACGATGCATTCGCCAAGAACAAGTCCACACTAATCGACCATAACGGCAAAGCAACAGCGTCGCCGAAGCAGGAAGAAGCAAACATTAAATAACCATTGCTTTGCAGGTCATCAGCCGGCTCCTGTTTATCAGGGGCCGGTTTTTTTTATAGTTGGCAATTGATTTTTATAGTTGCCAATTGATAGTTGGCAATTTTTCGACCTTCACTTTCTACGCCTAAAAGCGTAGATCGACAATGAAAATACGCGTTGCAAGTTCGCAAACGATCAACTAGCCTTTCGTAAACGAAAGCGATCAGTTTTAATTATTCATATTTCCAACAGCATTACCCAATCGCTATTTCCAATAAAGCTATTTCCAATAACAATGACGCTAGCGAGATCGGCATGTCCTTACATCTGCAAAATATCGATCACATCGTTAACGGTGTGCCTCATATCAGTGGGATAGACCTTGCGCTTGAACCGGGCTCTTTTAATGTACTGCTTGGGCGTACGCTGGCCGGGAAAACCACTCTCATGCGTCTGATGGCAGGGCTTGAGCCCCCTACCCGCGGCAAAATCATCATGGATGGTAAAGACGTCACCAACGTCTCCGTGCGTAAACGCAATGTCTCGATGGTTTATCAGCAGTTTATCAATTACCCCAGTCTCACTGTTTACGACAATATTGCGTCACCTTTGAAACTGGCCAAGCACCCCAAAAGTGACATTGATAGACGCGTTGGCGAAATTGCCGAAATGCTGCATATCGAGCATTTGCTGAAACGCTACCCTCAAGAATTATCGGGCGGTCAACAGCAGCGCACCGCTATGGGCCGTGCATTGATCAAAGATGCCGACTTAATCTTGTTTGATGAGCCGCTAGTCAACTTGGATTACAAACTCCGCGAAGAGCTACGCGATGAGCTGCGGGACCTGTTTAAAGCGCGTAACTGCATTGCCGTTTATGCCACGACGGAACCTAATGAGGCGTTAGCACTGGGCGGCAATACAGCAGTACTTCATGAGGGCAAGTTGCTTCAGTACGGCCCTACCGAACAGGTTTATCGGGAACCTAACGGTCGCTTCAGCGCTGAAATGTTTTCCGAACCGCCCATTAATATCGTTCCAGGCCAGCTGACCGACACCGAGATCACCTTCGATCAAACGCTGCACTTCCCCTGCGACGAAAAGCTAAAACGCTTGGAACCGGGAGACTATGACTTCGGCGTACGGGCATCGCATCTAACACTGCAGCCGCAACAGGCCGATGATTTGGCGCTGGATGTCCATGTGGACGTGGCAGAAATTAGCGGCTCTGAAACCTTTCTGCATGTCCACCATGAGCGCTTTCCGCTAGTGCTACATTTAGCCGGCATTCACCAGTTTAATGTTAACGAACCTTTGAAAGTTTACTTCCCCACCCATCAACTTTACGCCTTCGACAAGCAGGGACATACGGTACATATTCCTGCCCGTCAGGGAGGAGCTGCCCATGGCTGAGATCACTTTAAAGGGCCTGGCGCACTCCTATGAAAAGACACCCAAGGGTGCAGCAGATTACGCCATTCGCCAGATGGACCACGTGTGGCACCAGGGCGGCGCCTATGCGTTATTAGGTCCATCGGGATGTGGTAAATCGACCCTTCTGAATATTATTTCCGGCCTGCTTGAACCCTCGGAAGGTGACGTACTTTTTGACGGCCACCGCGTTAACGAGCTACCGCCTGAAGAACGCAATATTGCCCAGGTTTTTCAGTTTCCGGTGATCTACGACACCATGACGGTGTTCGACAACCTAGCCTTCCCGCTACGCAATATGAACACCCCCGAGTACCGGGTAAAGCCCAAGGTACTCGAAGTTGCCGACATTCTTGAGCTAACCCCGCTATTAGACCGCAAAGCGAAAAACCTCACCGCCGATGAGAAGCAGAAAGTCTCCATGGGGCGTGGCCTGGTACGCGATGACGTAACGGCCATCCTATTTGATGAACCACTGACCGTTATCGATCCGCAGCTCAAGTGGAAATTGCGCCGTAAGCTCAAAGAGATCCACGAGCGCTTCAACATCACCATGATCTACGTGACTCACGATCAGCTGGAGGCCTCTACCTTCGCGGATAAAATTGCCGTGATGTATGACGGTCAAGTGGTTCAATTCGGCACGCCTAGGGAGCTGTTCGAACGGCCTGCGCATACCTTTGTGGGTTACTTTATTGGCAGCCCCGGTATGAATTTTATGGCTGTGGAGCACCAAGCCAATCAGGTAATGTTCGGTGCCCAGCCCCTACCGATTAACGCTCAGCTAAGAAGAGCGGTTGCTACAGCGACGTCCAGCAATATTAAGCTGGGCATCCGCCCGGAATTTATTGCGATCTCCACGAGCCCGACTGCCGAAAGCGTGCCGATCCAGGTCGTCAGCGTGCAAGACCTAGGCACCTACTCCCTGGTGACTTTCTCACTTAATGGACAAACCTTTAAGGCTCGACTCCCTGAGGGACATCCGCCCTTGGGCGAAGCGGCATTTGCTGAGTTCGATAATGCAAAGTTAGCGCTCTATATCGATGAATATTTAGTGGAGACCAGCCATGAATAACAAAGTACCCAACAACAGAGCGTGGCTGCTGGTGCTTCCCATGCTGATATTGGTGGCTTTCTCTGCCGTTATCCCATTAATGACAGTGGTCAACTATTCAGTGCAGGACGTACTCGGTCCCAACGCTAGCTTTTTTACCGGTACCGAGTGGTTTAAAACCATGCTCAACGATGAGGCGCTGCAAGCAGCGTTTCTACGCCAAATTTCGTTCTCGCTGATTATTCTCGCTATCCAGATTCCGCTGGGAATCGGTATTGCGCTGATCATGCCCAAACGTGGCTGGCAGGCCTCGGCGGTGCTGATATTAATCACACTGCCGCTGCTGATTCCGTGGAACGTCGTCGGCAGTATCTGGCAAATCTTTACCCGTGGCGATATCGGCTTAATGGGCTGGGGACTACGCGAGTTAGGCATTGATTACAATATCACAGGCAATGCCAGCGACGCCTGGGTAACGATCGTACTCATGGATGTGTGGCACTGGACACCGCTGGTCGCAATGCTTTGTTACAGCGGATTGCGCTCGATCCCTGAAGCTTACTATCAGGCTGCGCGTATCGATCGTGCCTCAAAGTGGGCAGTGTTTCGCTATATCCAATTGCCCAAGCTTACCAACGTACTCGTTATCGCCGTACTCCTGCGCTTTATGCACTCCTTTATGATCTACGCCGAGCCCTTTGTACTGACCGGCGGCGGACCCGGCAGCTCTACGACCTTTTTAAGTCAATCGCTGGCCACCATGGCGATCGGCCAGCAGGATTTAGGCCCTTCTGCAGCGTTTTCGCTTATCTACTTCCTCGTCATTTTGCTGGTGAGCTGGGTGTTCTATACCACCATCATGAACATGCAGAAAGACAAGCCCCCGCACGGAGGTGCCTAACATGAGCTATCAACTCGAAAACACCCAGCGTGGCGAGAAATACAATACGATTTTTAGCAAAATTTCTCCCGCTAAACGGCGCAACCGCACTGCCCGTGCCCACTGGCGCTCGCGCATCCTGCTTGGCCTTTATCTGGCGCTAATGATTCTGCCCATTTACTGGCTGATCAATATGTCGTTACAAACCAATAGCGAAATTCTAGGTTCCATGACGCTGTGGCCCCAGAACCTTACTTTTGATAACTACATCGGCATCTTCACCAATTCAAGTTGGTACATGGGCTACGTCAATTCGATGCTTTACGTGGCCATGAATATGCTGATTACTATCTGCGTGGCGTTACCGGCCGCGTACGCCTTCAGCCGCTATACCTTTATCGGCGACAAGCACCTGTTCTTCTGGCTGCTGACCAACTTAATGGCCCCCCCCGCCGTCTTTTTGCTGCCCTACTTTCAGCTCTACTACTCGGTAGGTCTTTTCGATACCCACATTGCCGTCGCGCTGGCTCACTGCCTGTTCAATATTCCGCTGGCGATTTGGATTTTGGAAGGCTTCATGAGCAGCGTCCCCAAAGAAATTGATGAAACGGCCTATATCGACGGCTATAGCTTTCCGCGCTTTTTCGTCAAGATTTTCATCCCGATGATCCGCTCCGGGATCGGCGTCACGTTATTCTTCCTGTTCATGTTCTCGTGGGTGGAGCTACTACTGGCCCGCACCCTGACCGCGACCGATGCCCAACCTATCGGCATGATCATGACCCGCACTTCGACGGCTTCTGGGATTGATTGGGGTACCTTAGCCGCCGCCGGTGTACTGACCATTATTCCCGGCATCCTGGTGGTTTATTTCGTTCGTAACCATATCGCCAAGGGCTTTGCCCTGGGCCGTACCTGAGGAGAGCACACTATGTCTTGGATGGTATGGACAATGCCCACCGCCATATTCTTTTCATCCATTGCCGCCATGCTGGCAGGTATGACGATATGGGAGATTTTGTCGCCCACCATTGAGCGCAAAGGGTTTTTACCCATTGCCACCACCCGCGGAGATCGGCTGTTTATCGGCCTACTCTCGGCGGCCTTTATCCACCTGGGAGTGATTGGTTTCACTTCATTATCCATTTGGATAGCACTAGCGGTATCAGCCGTATGGCTGCTGGTTTTAATGCGCTGGGGCTAGCTCGTAAGGGGCTTTAAAAAATCTCACCAGCGGTTAATCGGTATCAAGGACGGCCAAGCCATCATGGAAGAACACAACAAAACGAGGTCACCATGCAAAAGCACGACAATAAAGCCAAACTGATTAAATTCAAACTGACAACCCTCGCCGCCGGCTTGTTGCTGGCATCGGGTACGCTGTCAGCGCAGGAGCAGGACACCCGAGCCATCGCTGAACGGCTGGTCGACGAGCACTTCCAAAACTCCACCCTGAGCCGCGAAGAGCAGATCGAAGAGCTGATGTGGTTTGCCAAGGCCGCCGAGCCCTTTCGAGGTATGGATATCCAAACCGTTGCCGAAGGCTTAACGACTCACGTGTATGAAAGTGAAGTGCTGGCGGAAGCCTTCAGTGAGCTTACCGGTATCAACCTGACCCACAACATCATTGGTGAAGGCGATGTCGTGGACACCATGCAAAACCAGATGCAGTCGGGCAACAGTATCTACGACGGTTTCGTCAACGATACCGACGCCATCGGCACGCATATCCGTTATGGCACTACAATCAACCTTTCCGAGGCGATGGAGAACGAATGGGCCGACTACACATTGCCCACTCTCGATTTGGATGACTTTATCGGCCTGCAATACGGCACCGGGCCGGATGGCAGCATCTATCAATTGCCCACCCAGCAATTCGCTAACCTTTACTGGTTCCGCCATGACTGGTTCCAGCGCGAAGACCTCCAGGAACAGTTCCGTGAAATTTACGGCTACGACCTAGGAGTTCCCACAAACTGGACGGCGTATGAAGATATCGCCGAGTTCTTCACCGAGCACGTGGGTGAAATCGACGGTACCAAGGTATACGGCCATATGGATTACGGGCGCCGTGACCCTTCGTTGGGTTGGCGCTTCCATGACTCCTGGCTCTCTATGGCGGGCATGGGTAGCCAAGGCGTCCCCTCCGGCAACCCGGTGGATGATTGGGGTATTCGCGTTAACGAAGACAGCCAGCCGGTAGGCGCTAGCGTTAGCCGTGGCGGTGCCACTAACTCTCCAGCCTCTGTGTTTGCGATGCAAAAAGCAGTGGATTGGCTAAGCAACTACGCACCTGAAGAAGCCCAGGGCATGACCTTTGGTGAAGCAGGCCC
Organism: Vreelandella sp. H-I2; assembly: GCF_052959335.1. NCBI lineage: Bacteria > Pseudomonadati > Pseudomonadota > Gammaproteobacteria > Oceanospirillales > Halomonadaceae > Vreelandella > Vreelandella sp. H-I2. Next base: position 104,423 of record NZ_JBRAMC010000003.1, on the reverse strand, counting down.
TGTGCCCGCGCAAGGCCATATCGCTCAACAAATCTTCTGGTACACCGCCTTTACCGCTGACATGACCGACCCCGCCGTTGCAGTGACCGACGATGAAGGCAATCCGCTCTGGCGCATGGCGCCTTCGCCCACCGGCCCTTACTGGGAAGAAGGCATGAAAGTTGGCTACCAGGACGTAGGGGCATGGACATTCTTTGACTCGACGCCGGAAGATCGTCGCACCGCGGCATGGCTGTTCGGTCAGTTCACCGTGTCTAAAACGGTATCACTGGAAAAACTAATGCACGGTCTAACGCCAATTCGTGAGTCTGACATCTTCTCAGAACAAATGACCGAAATGGCACCTAAGCTTGGCGGTTTAGTAGAGTTCTATCGCAGCCCCAACGAGTCTAACTGGACCCCCACCGGCACCAACGTACCTGATTACCCACGCATGGCCCCCTTGTGGTGGCAGAACCTGGCACCGGTCATGAGTGGTGAAGTATCGCCACAAGAGGGTCTCGATAAGCTGGCGGCAGACTTAGACAGCACGATGAATCGTCTGGCCCGTGCCAACGTCTTCGATAGTTACGCTCCAGTACTTAACGAAGAGCGCGACCCTCAGTATTGGCTGGACCAGGAAGGCGCGCCAAAAGCCAAACTGGATAACGAAATGCCGCAAGGCACTACCGTTCCTTACGATGAAATGATGAAAGCCTGGATGGAAGCTGGTTCGCGCCAAGAGTAACCAATAGACAAGCTTGCAGGGCGGGCAACCGCCTGCCCTGCCAAGGGTTTCATTGGCGGTATGCCAGAGCAAAAAAGACAACACCCACTGCAGCCGGGCTATTTATTGGTTAATTGGATCCGCTATGAAACTGCGAAATCGAAACATTGAAAAACTACCTACCGATACCTTTGATGCGCTTATTATCGGGGGCGGCATTAATGGCGCAGCCACAGCAGCGGCATTGGCAGGAAAAGGCGCAAAAGTCGCATTGATTGATCGTGGCGACTTCGCTGGCAGCACTAGCATGCACTCCTCTAACCTGGTGTGGGGAGGCATTAAATACATGGAAAGCAAGGATTTTTCACTGGTTCGCAAGCTCTGTAAAAGCCGCAATCACCTGATAAAGAGTTACCCTTCAACGGTACAGGAAATTCGCTTCCTGACCACTATTTCAAAAGGTTTCCGCCATTCGCCACGTTACCTGTGGGCGGGCACCTGGCTTTACTGGCTGATGGGCAACGGCTTCACCAAGCTACCGCGTTTGCTCTCGCCGTTAAAAATCAAGCAAGAAGAACCGATTATTGATGTTGAGGGGGCCGTCGGCGGTTTCGAGTATTCTGATGCCTATCTCCACGATAATGACGCACGTTTTGTATTTAACTTTGTTCGCCAAGCGCTTAACTATGGGGCAATTGCCGCTAACTACGTCGAATCGCTCGGCGCTGAGCGCAAGGGTGACTTATGGGTAACCAAGGCACGCAACGTGATGGACGGCAGTACTTTCGATATCAAAGCCAAGGTACTTATCAATGCTGCGGGGCCTTGGGTCGATCAACATAATGAGCTAACCGGCCAAAAAACCACCCATCATCATCTTTATTCCAAAGGCATTCACCTCATCGTCCCTCAACTAACTGACTCTCAGCGGGTGCTGGCATTTTTTGCCGACGATGGCCGTCTGTTTTTTGTTATACCCATGGGTAATCGTACCTGCATCGGCACCACCGATACCCATATGGAGAACCCCGAGGTCGACGTTACCGCCGATGATATCGCCTTTGTACTGGAGAACATCAATAAACGACTGACATTGGATAAACCACTCACTCAGGGGGACATTATTTCAACCCGTTGCGGCGTACGTCCGTTAGCGATCAAAGATGACCAGGGCAATGACCGCGACTTTCTTCAGCTCTCGCGCAAGCACGTGGTCGATACCAATACCGAAAGTGCCCATATCAGCATCTTTGGCGGCAAGCTAACCGACTGTTTGAATGTTGGCGATGAGATTGCTGAAGAAGTTAGCCGTCTGGGCGTTACCCTATCAGATCCCAATTTTCACTGGTACGGAGAACCTGCTAAGCCCGTGAAACAGCAGTTTATGGATCAAGCCAAGCGTATGAACCTGGATGCCATGACAGCCTCTACCTCATCGGAGCTGCTTTCCACCCGGCTGTGGCGGCGCTACGCCGATCAAGCCTTACCGATGCTTGAGAAAATACGCCAGGACCCTGCGCAAGGCGAAATTTTAATTGAAGGCACCGAATATATTCGCTGCGAGCTTGAGCATGCCCGCGACCATGAGATGATCACCCAGCTTGAAGACTTTCTACGCCGCCGTGCCAAAGTCTCGTTGGTGGTTCATCATGAGCAGTTACGCCAATCAAATGGCTTGAAAGAGGCTTGTCGAGTGTTATTTGGCGACGATGCGGATGAGCACTTTAACAATTACTTTAAACAAAACAGGGACACATCACAGCCTTTTACGCCAGTGGCAAATGCTTAATCGTTTATTAAACTAAAAAGCCCCCTCAACTCAACGAGGGGGCTAATAGTGGTTTCATACATTAACTAGTTTCTAATTAACCAATTTCTTGCTCTATTCTTCGTCTTCAATGCGTAGCTGAGAATCCCCAGCCAGTACTTCGTCCCAAGCTTCTTCCAATGTGTAGCCTGAGCGGCTATCCACGGTATCGATAACTTCGACAGCATGTTGTAGCGACTCACGGTTACCTTTCAGCGCCACCACTAGTCTGGCGAGATCTTGCTTGCTGAAAGAGCTGGCAATACTGTCGGCTTGTTGGCTCAGTTCGATGCAGTTCATTAGTAATACCTCATGGTATGGCCATCCGCTGCCCAACCGACCATCGGTTTTAAAGCAGCCATCTTAATTAACGACGAATGGTGACGTTGCTACTCATGCTGGGCCGGATAAGTGCCCAGTTCGGTAACTGCGAAACGGTCACAAGCGTTACAAGACCTTCGCCTTTAGCACTTGGGTAATACTGGAGTGCTAGGGTTCTGTAGCAGGGATCAGTTCAGTGGCTCGGGATAACGAAACACCCTCCTGATCCATGACTTCACTATGGGTCACAGCGGGAAAGCTCACAATGCGTCATTGGCAGCACGGGTGGTTGTAACTCGACTACATAAGCGCTTATTAAGCACTAAAGATGTTAAAGACTTTCATAAGGGGCGCTAAAAGCGCAAATATGGCGACCAATCGTTAATTGGCCGCCATAGAGTAAGAAGAAGTTGCGTAACTTACTAGTGGGCTAAAGTCGATTAACCTGGTTGTGTACGAAAAACCTAGGGGTGGGAACGGACTCTGGAAACCGCATCCAACCAGCCCTGATAAAGCTGCTCACGAGTGGCTTCCTCCATTGCTGGTATAAAGCTTTTCTCACAGCGCCACAGTTGTTCGATCTCTTCCAGGGTTTGATACCAACCTAAACGCAGCCCCGCCAGATAGGCAGCGCCCAGCGCAGTGGTTTCCAAAATGGTGGGCCGATCTACCTGCACACCTAGCATGTCGGCAAGAAACTGTATCAACCAGCTGTTTTTCACCATACCACCGTCGACCCGCAAATTACCCGGCGGCGCTTCCATATCATCGTTCATACAGTGCTGCAGATCGCGGGTTTGGTAGCACACCGCCTGCAGTCCAGCCGCGACTATTTCCGCAATACCCGTATCGCGGGTTAAACCAAAAATAGCGCCACGTGCTTTCGGATCCCAGTGCGGCGCGCCTAAGCCAGTAAAGGCGGGTACGAGATAAACACTGTGGCCGCTGCGCGTTTCCTGGGCTAACGCTTCGGTTTCTGACGCATCGGCAAACAGGTTTAAACCATCGCGCAACCACTGTACTGTCGCCCCCGCCACGAAAATGCTGCCTTCCATTGCGTAGGTTGGCTTGCCGTTTAGCCGGTAACCAATCGTGGTCAGTAATCGATTTCGCGAGAGCGACGGCGTTTCACCGGTGTTCACGATCATAAAGCAGCCGGTGCCGTAGGTGCTCTTACCCATTCCCGGCTGAAAACACGCCTGTCCGACTAACGCGGCCTGCTGATCCCCGGCTACCCCAGCAATCGGCAACGCAGCGCCCAGCCAGTGTGCTTCGGTGGTACCAAAATCATCGCTGGAGTCTTTCACCTCGGGCAGCAGGTTCGCGGGTATGTTAAAAAGCGTCAGTAACTCTTCATCCCACTCTTGAGTATGGATATTGAACAGCGCCGTACGAGACGCATTGGTCGCATCAGTCACGTGCTGCTGGCTACCGGTTAACCGCCAGATTAAAAAGCTATCTACCGTGCCGAAAGCGAGTTCGCCTTGTTCGGCTCGCTCTCGTGCGCCCGGTACGTTCTCTAACATCCAGGCAAGCTTAGTCGCCGAGAAATAGGGGTCAATCAGCAGGCCTGTTTTTGCTTGAACAGTATCGGTATGCCCCTCGTCTCTCAGCGCTTGGCACAAATCCGACGTGCGACGATCCTGCCAGACGATGGCGTTATAGAGTGGCTTCCCCGTTTTTCTATCCCACAGAAGCGTGGTTTCACGCTGGTTGGTGATACCAATACCAGCAATTTGATCAGCGCTAATTTCAGCTTTATGCATGACGTCCCGACAGGTCGCCACCACCGTTTCCCAAATATCCTCTGGGTCGTGTTCAATCCAGCCATCGTGGGGGAAATGCTGGGTAAATTCTTGCTGGGCTACCGCAGTAACCTGGCCTTGGCGGTTAAAGAGAATGGCCCGCGAGCTGGTGGTACCTTGATCAACGGCGAGTATAAAAGAGGACATAACAAGTTCGCTTTGTTGTTTGAGCTTTCGGTTTTATATACTTGCTTTCGCTTTATTATGATCCAAGGCTACTCCAGCTGCCCACAATGCTCAAGGATGAAACTGCTACCCAACCTATTGAGGGCTTGGCTGAGATATTGAACGACAGTGAGACTAGGCAATATAGAGCGCCACATCGTGCTGATTGAGCAAGCGCTGAATCGCTTCTGGAGGTTTGCGATCGGTAAATAGCGCATCCAACTGTTCCAGATTGCCTTGCCGGACGACGGGATTACGGTGGAACTTAGAATAGTCGGCTGCCAAATAAATGCGCCGCGAATTAGCAATAATCGCTTGGGCGACGCGTACTTCCTGGTAATCGAACTCCAGCAGCGACCCATCCTCGTCAATACCGCTGATACCGATAATGCCATAATCCACTTTAAACTGGTTGATAAAGTCGATAGTGGCTTCCCCTATGATCCCCCCGTCACGAGAGCGCACCTGACCACCAGCGATGATCACCGTAAAGTCCTCTTTATGCTGCAAGATGGCCGCAACATTAAGGTTATTAGTAATGATCTCAAGGCCCTGGTGTTCTAATAACGCCTGGGCAATCACTTCATTACTGGTACCGATGTTAATAAACAGCGAGGAGTGGTTAGGTATGTGCTGAGCCAAACAGCGGGCAATGCGTTCTTTCTCTTCCAAATGGAGCGACTTGCGCGTGCTGTAGGCAGTATTCACCGTACTCGACTCAATCCCCACACCGCCATGCACCCGGCGAACCCGCCCTTCATCGGCCAAGGTGTTCAAATCGCGACGAATGGTTTGGGGAGTTACCGCAAAATGATCGGTGAGCTGCTCGATGCTCATATAGCCATGCTGACGGACTAGCTCGACAATGGCATCCTGACGAAATTGTTGATTCATAAGCACGGCCTGTTCGATTTTCATTGATATCTCAACATAATCTAGCAAAATTTTCGAAACCTAATAGCACTTATCAACTAATACGTCAGATATCAAACGCACAGGCCAAGCCGTGTCATTCTGCTTTAAAGCGGCCATACCGTAAGAATGAGAGGGATAGCGACAGCTAGCACCACTAGTGAAAGCGGCAGTCCCAACTTCCAATAATCGCCGAACCGATAACCACCAGGCCCTAATACCAGCGTATTCGATTGGTGACCGATTGGGGTTAAAAACGCACAAGAAGCGCTAACAGCGACCACCATCAAGAACGGATCAAGCGAGACATCAAAACCATTGGCTAAGCTTGACGCAATAGGCGCCATTAGCAGCGCCGCCGCTGCGTTGTTGACCACGTTAGAAAGCAGCATGGAAAGTAGAAACAGCCCGACCATGGTGACCACCACTGGCCAGTCGCTGCCAAACCGTAGCAGCACATCGGCGATCAAATCCGCACCGCCGCTCGTTTCCAGCGCCTCACCGACGGGTATCATCGCAGCTAACAGCACAAGCACTGGGCCATCAATGGCTTGATAACCTTCGCGCAATGGCAACACGCCAATCAGTAGCGAAATCAATGCGGCGGTGCTCATAGCCACTGCGGCCGGGAGTAAATCAAACAGCATGGCCATGATCGCTAATGCAAAAATGGCGATGGACAACACCAGTTTACGCGGCTGTCCCAGATGCAACTCACGGTTAGCCAGCGGTAGACACCCCAGTGAGGCCAAACTCTCTGAAATTTCTTTTTCATTGCCCTGAAGCAACAAAACGTCACCATTTTTAAAGCGGATATCGCGCAAGCGTTGTTTCAAACGTCCACCATCCCGGGCAACCGCTACCAAGTGCAGCCCAAACTGATGGTTTAAGCGTAATTGTCGCACGCTGCGGTTGATCATCATGGAATCATTACGAACCACAGCCTCTATCAGTTGCAGGCCCTCAGTATCCACCGGCTGGTGATCTTGTGCGGCACCTTCCTTTTTCGCCTTATCGGCGTCGTCACGGACGGGGTTTTCGACATCATCCGGCGCTTCTTCTAATTCTGCAACTGCGCTAAGCCCCACTTTGTCTTCCAGCATTTGCAGCTCGTCGGGTCCTGCTTCTAACAGCAGTATATCGCCCTCTTCCAAGGCCCCGTGGAAGTTATAGCCAGCGCGACGGTTGTCATCGCGCACGACCGCTAATACGGGAATCGTTTCGTCCAGCTCATCGCGCAGTTGCTGAAGCGTCAAGCCTTTGGCTTTCGACTCTTCACCCACTTTCAATTCGACTAAATAGTTGGCGGTATCGAACATTTCGTCAGTCGATGCTTGGCCGCTTCGCTTTGGCGTGAAGCGCCAGCCCACCAGCACAATAAACGCCAATCCCGCCAGCGCTACCGCAATGCCGACCGGAGCAAAGCTAAACATGCTAAATGCTTCATCGGTCACATCACGGCGATAACTGGAAATAATGATATTGGGTGGGGTACCTATTAAGGTCGTCAAACCACCCAGCAAGGAGCCAAATGCTAGTGGCATTAGCAGTAAAGAAGGCGAGGTGTTATGTTCACGGGCAAGCCGCATGGCCACCGGCAGCAGCAACGCCAAAGCCCCGACATTGTTCATAATACCCGAGAGCAATACGACGGTACCCACCAACACTAGTAACTGAAGCAGCAGGTTCTCACCCACTTTGAGTACTTGTTTGGCGATAATATCGACCACACCGGAACGCTCAAAGCCACGGCTGAGTACCAGTACTGCGGCAACGGTAATCACCGCCGGGTGGCCAAAACCGGTGAAGGCCTCTTCGGCTGGCACCAGCCCCAACATGACTGATCCCAGAAGCGCTGACAAAGCGACTAAATCGTAGCGAAACCTGCCCCAGACAAAGGCGACGAGTGTTAATCCAAGCACAATAAACACTAATGTACTTGGTGTTAGCGCCAACCATCCGAGATCTATCGTTTCGATATTCAGTGTCTCAACACCTGTACCATCGGCGCCTGAACTTTCAACACTTAAGTCCTCAGCAGACATCCTTTTCCTACTCCCTGGCCGCCGCTTGATAGGGGCAACATATTATTGGTGCACAACACGCTCACAGCATGATCATCGCCCTGCACATTAGGCGATTACTATACACACGTATAGCCCCTGAATACCCTTAGCCCCTGTATGCCCTTAAACTCTATATTTCTATAGACTTTACCAACAAAAAGCCCGGCATTGCCGAGCTATTAAAGAGCCTAAGCGAGTGAGAAATTTCGGATACAACCCACTGACTATGGCAAGAGAATGGTGGAGCCGGTGGTTTTGCGGCTTTGCACGGCGTCTTGAGCTTTGCCTGCTTCTGCTAACGGGTACCGATTGGCGATATCTATTTTGATTTTGCCGCTTTCAAGCATGGCGAAAAAGTCATTACTCATCATTTCCAAGCGCTCGCGGGTATCAGCGTAGCCGTTAAGGCTGGGGCGGGTTACAAAAAGAGAGCCTTTCTGGTTGAGAATGCCGATATTGACGCCCTCGACCGGTCCAGAGGCGTTACCAAAGCTCACCATAAGCCCGCGGGTCTTTAGGCAATCCAGCGACATTTCCCAGGTGTCTTTACCTACTGAGTCATACACGACATCGCACATTTCGCCGTTAGTTAGCTCACGCACACGCTCGACCACGCTCTCTTCGCTGTAGTTGATCGTTGCCCAAGCGCCGTTAGCCATCGCAAGGTCTGCTTTCTCCTGCGAACTAACGGTACCAATCAGCTTAACGCCCAACGACTTCGCCCACTGACAGGCAATCGATCCCACCCCACCCGCAGCTGCGTGAAACAGAATGGTTTCTCCGCCTTTCAGTTCATAAGTTTGGCGCAGCAGATACTGCACGGTCAGGCCCTTGAGCATACTGGCCGCCGCCGTCTCGAAATCGACGAAATCAGGGAGCTTGACCACTTTAGCCGCAGGCAGTGTGTGAAGTGCTGCATAGGCACCCAACGGTCCTTGGGCATAGGCCACACGATCACCAACGTTTAAGTGCGTGACACCCGCACCAACGGCATCGACCACCCCGGCGCCTTCGGTGCCTAGCCCGGAAGGCATAGAGGGCGCAGGATAAAGCCCGGTACGGACATAAATATCAATAAAATTAAGGCCAACGGCCTGATTGGCAATACGCACCTCACCCTGGCCGGGTTCAGCGGGCGTAACGTCGACCAGTTCGAGAACATCAGAACCGCCGGTACGAGCAAACTGGATACGCTGAGACATTAAGGTTTCCTTTCTTTATTCGGCTTGTTAATGATAGCCATGACAATAGGTGCTGCTATACAAGCGCGTCAGGGGCTATAAATCAAGCTAGCACGCTAGCGTCTGTTGCTGGACTTGAATATTGGTCTTAGGACCAGGAGTGGATGAAATCCCGCTGTCATGCACCCATGCTAGAATTATGTCTCTTTTATCGTCTAGGGCTTAGAGATTTGTCATGACGCATCCCGCTATTCAAGTTCCTGCGCTGATCGCCCACCGCGGCTACTCTGCCGCTGCCCCTGAAAACACCTTGGCAGCGGTGCGCACCGCCCACCAAGCGGGAGCCACATGGGTAGAATTGGATGTACAACTACTGGGTGACGGCACACCGGTCATTTGGCACGACGCCGATGTGGCGCGTTGTTCAAACGGGCGAGGCAATCTCGCTTCCCTGAATTGGGCGACGGCAAAAACGCTGGATGCAGGCAGCTGGTTTGGCGATAGCTTTGCGGGTGAAAAAATGCCCAGCTTAGAGGCCATGCTAGCGCTGCTTAACGAGTTGGAAATGGGCGTCAACATGGAGATCAAAGTCAACAAAGGCCGCGACCCTATTGCGTTGGTTGAGCGCGCCCTGCCAGAGATGCTGGATACGCTGCCTCCCGAGCGGCTGATTATCTCCTCCTTCAATGCCAGCGCTCTTGCCCACTGCCGTCAGTTTGCAAGCAAAGAGCGCTTGGCACTAGGGGTACTGTTTGGCAGCGTACCCAAAAACTGGCGAGCGCAGTGTGAAGCCATTGAGGCTTTCAGCGTGCACCCCGACTGGCCACGTTTGAAACGTGCTCAAGCGGATGCCATGCAGCGCGATGGTTACCAAATATTGTGCTACACCGCCAATGACCCGAGCGCATTTCACAGCCGCTGGGCGTGGGGCATCGCCAGTGTGATCACAGACGAGCCCGCCGCGTTCAAACGCTTTTTAGATAGCCATTGATCGATGCAAATGCTCAATATGTTCAAATAAATGACAAGGAATAATCTACCGTGAAGTACCTAGGAGCCCATGTGAGCACTGCGGGTGGCGCAGACCAAGCCGTTCAAAGGGCGGTAGAAATTGGCGCCAATGCCTTTGCACTGTTCACCAAAAATCAGCGCCAGTGGCAGGGTAAACCACTCACCGATGAGGCTATTCAAGCGTTTCGTGACGCCTGTGCTGAGCGTAACTTCGCGCCGGAGCAGATCCTGCCCCACGATAGTTATCTGATCAACCTTGGCCACCCTGAACAGGAAGGCCTGCACAAGTCTCGGGCGGCATTTCTTGATGAAATGCAGCGCTGCGAGCAGCTTGGCCTGACTCTGCTCAACTTTCACCCTGGTAGCCACCTAAACAAAATCAGCGAAAGCGACTGCCTGAAACGTATTGCCGAGTCCGTTAATGAAGCGCTTGTGCATACCAGTGGTGTTACCGCAGTGATTGAGAATACCGCTGGGCAAGGCACTAACCTAGGCTGGCGCTTCGAGCATTTGGCCGAGATCATTGAGCACGTAGACGATAAAACCCGCGTTGGCGTATGCATTGATACCTGCCACGCCTTTGCAGCAGGCTATGACCTGCGCAGCGCCCACGTTACACAAGCAACGCTAGATGAATTCGCTAATGTGGTGGGGTTTGAGTACTTACGCGGCATGCACTTAAATGACGCCAAGAGCGACTTTGCCAGCCGGGTTGATCGCCATCATAGCCTAGGGAAAGGCAACATCGGCCTGCCTGCTTTTACTACTATCATGCAAGATGCGCGGATTAGCGGCATTCCCATGATTTTAGAAACGATCGAACCCGACATATGGGCTGAGGAAATTAGCTGGCTGCGCGCTCAAGCGACCGAAGCAGATCCCACCCACCTAAGGAGTGTGCAATGAGCGATACCGATCTCGGTAGTTTGGATGCCCAGTCCTTAGCTCGCTTGTTTAAAAGCCGAGGCACCTCCCCAATTGAAGCAACCCGCGCAGCGCTGGAGCGAATTGCGCGTTTCAATCCAGCGGTTAATGCCTATGTCTATGTAGATGCTGACGGCGCAGAGGCAGCGGCAAGCGCTTCAACCCGGCGCTGGAGCGAAGGAAAACCGCTCAGTCCCATCGATGGCATTCCGGTATCACTTAAAGATTTGACCCAAGTGGCGGGCATGCCCTGTCGCGAAGGGTCGCTTACTTCGTCTGACGCGTTATGCGATACCGATGCGCCCCCAGCACGTATGCTACGCGAAGCAGGTGCAGTGATACTGGGCAAAACCAACACGCCCGAATTCGGCTGGAAAGCGGTCACCGATAACCGCCTCTTTGGCGCTACGGCCAACCCCTGGGATACGCGCTTAACGTCGGGTGGTTCTTCAGGCGGTGCCGCTGTGGCTGCAGCGCTCAATATGGGAGTGCTACACCAGGGAGGCGACTCAGGTGGTTCCATTCGCATTCCTGCCGCTTTCACCGGGGTATTTGGCTTTAAGCCGACCTACGGCTGGACACCCCAGTGGCCGCCCGCGAAAGAACCCAGCCTTTCACATCTAGGGCCATTAACCCGCACCGTGCGCGATGCCGTCAGCATGCTGAACGTGATAGGCCGCTACGATTACCGTGACCCCTACGCCACGCGCGGGCAGCCGGATTGCTGGGGAGTGGACCTCGATAAAGGTCTAGCCGGATTAAGGATTGGTTACTCCGCTGATCTTGGTTATGCCAAGGTAGATCCGCAGATCGCTGAACGCGTGCGCGAAGCGGCAGGTAGGCTAGAGGCATTGGGCGCTGAAGTGATCGAAGTGAGCCCAGGTTTTTTGTCCCCGCTGGAGACTTTCCGCAAGCTTTGGTTTACCGCCTCGTTAGAGCAGTGGTCACAAATGAATCAACATCAGCGCACACTTCTGGACCCAGGCATGGTCACCAATGCCCGAGAAGCGGAACCCTGGAAAGCGGTTGAGCTGTTTCGTGCCTGGGCCGATCGTGCAGAATTAACGCAGCGCCTGGAGCATTTCAACCAAGAGTATCATTTGCTAATGACCCCCTCGGTGGCTATCTCACCGTTTGAAATTAACCACGAAGTTCCCCCAGGCAGCAACATGCGGGATTGGGAAGAGTGGGCACCCTTTAGCTACCCCTTTAACCTTAGCCAGCAACCCGCCGCATCGGTGCCCTGTGGATTCACCGAAAACGGTTTACCGGTGGGCTTTCAGCTCGCAGGTGGTAAGTACGATGATGTTCGTGTTCTGCGCGCCTGTCATGCCTATATGGAAGCGCACCCACCGCGGTTTCCCAGTGCACCTAATGCCGCCCAGCCTGCTTAATGCTTGCTCAGGATGGAAAAAACCAGCCAAGCTTTACGCTTGGCTGGTTTTTTGTGATCAGTACTGTTTTTTGAGAACGATGCTATTTTTGCAATTAATACCGGTATTACATTGCTGAAAGCTTCTCTTCATCCCATATGCCCGACATACGCACCATGGCAAGCGCTTCATCGAGATTGTCCATTTCTTCGATCATGACCAATTCGCTTTCTAGGCTCACCGGTTGACCGGCCTTCTCAGATAACAGTTTTTCCAGGGAAGCTACATCCATAGCGTCGTCTAATTGGTGAGCATCTATTGAGGCGCTATTACGACCGGGTAAATAGATAGTGCCATTAGAGAAATCCACGGCGTAGGCGATCACGCCAGGTACAATAAAAAACAGCAACCCCACCCCGTTGGCGATTGCGATAACCGGATCGATATCACCGCTCAATTGGCCTTTGCGCTCAGGATAAAAAAGCGTACCGCAACCACTCAGTGACACAATGGAGACGCCCACTACGGCGCCTGTCAACCAGCGACGAACGGCTTGATGCATGAAGGTTCCCTCAAGATGTAAAGAAACGGTAGTCAGTCTATTTTTTTGTCCCGACCAATCCTGGTACCGACTAACGCGCCTTAAAGCTCACTCAGTTTAACACAGTCATCTGAAAGCGCAGGTAGTTTACAAACCACTCTATTTTGCCGCTTTAACCACGAGGCCGTACAATGGCATCATTCAACGCTACGGGGCATCGCCCTGATGGTAAGCATCGCTATTTAGCTATGATTTAAAAACGATTTCAAAAAACGATTCTTAAAAACTTATTTAACAAACACGCACCCAGGAATACTCGTCCCATGCGCGCCAGCCAATTATTGATTGCCACTCTGAAAGAAACCCCGGCCGACGCCGAAGTCATTAGCCATCAGCTAATGCTCCGCGCCGGGATGATCCGTCGTTTAACATCAGGGCTTTACACGTGGCTGCCGCTTGGCCTGCGCACATTGCGCAAAGTAGAAGCCATTGTGCGCGAAGAAATGAACCGTGCCGGCGCGCAAGAAGTATTGATGCCTGCTGTGCAGCCGGCTGAGCTTTGGCAGGAGTCTGGCCGTTGGGAGCAGTACGGCCCTGAGCTTTTGCGCTTAACAGATCGCCACGACCGCGATTACTGTGTCGGCCCGACCCACGAAGAAGTCATTACCGATCTTGTTCGCAAAGAGATCGCCAGTTACAAGCAATTACCGGTCAATTTCTATCAGATTCAGACGAAATTTCGCGACGAAATTCGCCCGCGTTTTGGGGTCATGCGTTCACGTGAGTTCATTATGAAGGACGCTTACTCCTTCCACCTTGATGAAGCCTCGCTGAAACAGACTTACCAAGATATGTATGACGCCTACACGCGCATTTTCACGCGTTTAGGACTCGACTTTCGCCCGGTTATCGCCGACAACGGCTCCATCGGCGGCACCGGCTCACATGAATTCCACGTGCTTGCGGATTCGGGCGAAGACGATATTGTGTTCTCCACCTCTTCGGGCTACGCGGCCAATATGGAAAAAGCCGAGGCGTTGCCTGCTCCGCTGGGCAGCGACGTACAGCGCGAAGCGCCTACCCAAGAGATGCATTTGGTAGATACACCTAACGCTAAAACTATTGCTACTCTGGTTGAGCAGTTTGATCTAACGATTGAGAAAACGGTGAAGACCTTGATCGTGCGTGCCGCCGAGGGTGGCCTGATTGCTCTATTGGTACGCGGCGATCATGAGCTGAACGAGGTAAAAGCTGAGAACCTTCCGCAAGTGGCGGCCCCGCTGACCATGGGTAGCGAAGAGGAAATTCGCGCAGCAACCGGTGCAGGCTTTGGCTCGCTTGGTCCGGTGAACCTTGATATGCCCATTATTGCCGACCGCAGCGTTGCCCTGATGAGCGACTTTGGCGCGGGTGCCAATATTGAAGGCAAGCACTATTTCGGCATTAACTGGGAGCGTGATGTGGCCCTGCCCGAAGTGGCCGACCTGCGCAATGTCGTTGAAGGTGATCCGTCCCCAGATGGCCAAGGCACGCTCTCTATCAAGCGGGGAATCGAAGTCGGTCACGTTTTCCAGCTTGGCCAAAAATATTCTCAAGCCATGAACGCCAACGTGCTGGGCGACAACGGCAAGACCAGCCACCCGTGGATGGGCTGCTATGGCATCGGTGTGACCCGTGTGGTTGCCGCCGCCATTGAGCAGAATCACGACGAATCGGGCATTATCTGGCCCAACGCTATTGCGCCATTCCAAGTGGCCCTGGTACCCATGAATGCGCATAAATCCCAGCGTGTTCGCGAAGAGTCTGAGCGTCTTTACCAAGCGCTAACCGCCGCTGGCTTAGACGTATTGCTGGATGACCGAGACACCCGGCCCGGCGTTAAGTTTGCCGACTTGGAGCTAATGGGCGTTCCTCATCGCCTAGTGATAGGCGACCGGGGCCTGGACAACGGTGAGCTGGAATACAAAGGTCGCCGGGATAGCGAAGCGACGATGGTGTCTGCAGATCAAATTATCGACTTCCTACTTGAGAAGGCCCGCTAAACTCGCCAAGGCAGCCGCTGAGTCTATTGTTATAGCGCGGCGGTGGCTAAGCGTTGCAATGACGCTTAACATGCTCTTGCTGGGACACGCAGGGCTGGCAGTAGCACAACCGCTACCGCCGGGCCTGCGCCCTACCCTAGAAGCCGTTAATCAGCAGCATCAAACGGCTCAACAGCAATGGCTAGCGCACCAATGGCGTTTACGCATGGACACAGCGCTAGCGCTTTTTATGGATAACGCTGCAGAGCGCCAGACGCTACTGACGCACCTCTACCAAGAAGCCAGGCTGGCAGGTTTACCTCCCGAATTGATACTAGCCTTAATTCAAGTGGAAAGTGCCTTTAAAGCAGATGCGATTTCCTCGGCAGGCGCTGTCGGCTTAATGCAAATCATGCCCTTCTGGGTCAGCGAGTTAGGGCTGCCAATAGACGACTTAACCCATCCACCGCGCAATTTGCGCTATGGCTGTACGATTTTGGCGCACTACCTCGCGATCGAAAACGGCGACTTTACCCGTGCATTAGCGCGTTATAACGGCAGCTTGGGGGAAACGTGGTACCCGGAGCGAGTCATGCGGGCCTGGCGAGATACCTGGCGCCAACCAACGCTGCGTTAAGCGCTAAAGTCCAACACAGTTCCTATCGATAGGCATTATTTATCAAGCTTATCGCAGGATAGGAGCGGTAATGCCGTTACGCTCTAACAAAAAAAGCCAGCCCCAAATGGGCTGGCAACTGGAGGCTTACTGGTCGAGCAAACCCCCTCCCCTGACAACGTTGACGCAAGATGAGTTGGCTATTTCTTACTTCTTACGCTCACCTTTACGTAAATGATCGCGAATCACCCAGCCTACCCAGCCCACCATAAAAGCGATGAGCAGGGCGACAGTAACCAAGCTAAAAATAACGGTGTCATCCCAGTACATGGTGCTTCCCCCCGCCGTGATGTATGCGTTCATACTAGTCACAAAAGCGCAGTCGAAAGCTGACCCAGATCAAGTTACGAGTGGCGGGAAAAGGCGGTTACTTAGAAAATTGATATCGGTCAATTTTTATCGATTATCAGCGTGGCTAGCGCACGCATTAAAGCACCTTACGATCTTCGACCTTACTATGCTCGGTGCCCGGCGGCAGCGGATGACCTTTTGCCAATTCGGCGCGGGTGGCGTCACGCACGTCTAGAATCGTTACTTGGTAATTAAGTGTTCGCCCAGCAAGGGGATGGTTGGTATCAACGGTGACACGGTCACCATCCACTTCCAGTACCGTCACGATTTGTGGCCCGGCTTCGCCTTCGGTTTGAAAGCGACTGCCTGGCGCCAACTCAGCGTTGCCAAACGATCCGCGGCTCACTTCTTGGACCAGCGCCTCGTTGCGTACACCGTAGGCATCGGCGGGCATTAGTTGAACACTTAGCTCGGCCCCGGTCGTTTGGCCCGCAAGTGCACGCTCTAGCCCCGGCACGATATTGTCGTGCCCGTGAAGATACTCCAATGGCTTGTTACGTGCATGGGAATCATCGAGTACTTGCTTGCTGCCATCGTTGAGCACGTCGCTGAGGACATAGTGCAAGGTAACTACCTGATGCGCCGTAATCGACATGGAAAACTCCTCTCCGGTAAGCTGTCGGTTTTGTGATAGAACTTTGTGATAGAACTTTGTAATAGAACATCTCCTCAGCTTATCACTTGGCCATCGCTAACGTCTTTCCAGGAGTCTTGCTTAATGCCCAGCCCCACCCCCCAGCGCAGTTGGCTTGCTGCACTGGCGATTTATTGTCGTGCGCCCGTTATCACCATGCTTTTTTTGGGGTTTTCCGCAGGCCTGCCATTTCTACTGGTATTTTCAACCCTCTCAGCTTGGCTGCGCAGCGATGGGGTGGAAGTCGCGGCGATTGGCTTTTTTGCCTGGATTGGAATGCTCTATTCGATCAAGTTTTTCTGGGCGCCGGTGGTTGACCGATTAGCACTACCACTGCTGACCCGCGCCTTTGGCCAACGCCGCGGCTGGATGCTGTTAGCGCAAGGGACGATTGCCGCTGGGTTGGTAGGGCTGGCGGGCTTAAGCCCCGTCGGGAATCTTGGCTGGGTGGCCCTGTTTGCACTGCTCGTGGCCTTTGGTTCAGCGACGCAAGATATTGCTATCGACGCTTATCGCATCGAGTCCGCTGATGACAACGTCCAGGCCGCTATGGCTTCCACTTATATCATTGGCTATCGCGGTGGCTTGCTTGCTGCCGGCGCTGGGGCGCTGTATATCGCGGCATCCGCCTCTTGGGATATAGCTTATCTCTGCATGGCGACGTTAATGAGCGTTGGTGTACTTACCGTCCTGCTGCGTCCGGAACCCAAGCGTGCATCACTCTCCATTCAACTGATTCACGAACCCAAGGTGCGTGCCTTTATACGTGCCAGCCGAGGTAAACCCAAAATTTTACGCCGTTTGGGTGCCTGGAGCATTGGCGCACTGGTGTGCCCGTTTACCGATTTCTTTCGCCGTTTCGGGGTCAAGGCGCTATGGATTTTGGTCTTTATTGCAGTGTTTAGAATTAGCGACCTGGCCATGGCTTCCATGGCCAATCCGCTGTATATCGACCTGGGATTTTCGCTGGCAGAAATAGCTAACGTGACCAATATATTTGGCATCGCAATGAGCATTGCGGGGGGAATCTTAGGTGGGCTGTTAGTGGCGCGTTACGGTATCGGCCCTTTGCTCATCTTCGGTGCAGGGTTGGTGATGGTGACCAACCTGCTGTTTGCGGCCCTTGCCGTCATGGGCAACCAGCTTCCCATGCTGGTGGTCACGATTATTGGTGACAACCTCGCCAATGGCTTAGCCAGCGCGGTGTTTATCGCCTTTCTTTCCAGCCTTACGTCAAGGGCTTATACCGCGACGCAGTACGCGCTGTTTTCGTCGCTAATGACGCTACCGGGAAAATTTTTGAGCGGCTTTGGCGGGTTGGTGGTTACAGCCCAGGGCTATCCGAGCTTTTTTGTCATTGCGACGCTGCTGGGCATCCCCGCCATTGTCTTAGCCATCTGGATCAGCCGAGACCAGCAGTTAGTACCGACCCCCAAGCCTGCTTAAGCAAGCTTGAAGGGGTAACTTAGCGATGAGCTTCTAACCAGTCCAGGGCCCCTGGCGTCGTACGCCACTGGTCGCGCATCAACGTGCGGTACTGCCACGCTTCAGCCCGGGAGCCGGGGTCTACCTGACCATCGGGATGGGGCATGGAGGGCCTTGGGTTCTCGGCACAAATCAGCTCCAACGCGTAGCGATTATGACCAACTGCATCGCCTAGCGCCGTTTCAGCAGCCTCATGCTGTTCTAACCGATAGAGCGCTAGGGTTTTGCCCATTAACAACCCAAGCACCAGCGAACCGTCGTCGTCATTCTCTTCGACCAAGGCGAGCGCTTCTTCATTACGGTCGTCCCGCAGCAGTTGGTCCAACACCAGCTCGCGAAGCCCCAAGCTGTCTTCCTGATCGATCAACAGCAACTCTTCGGCCAACTCGCGGGAGTGCTGACGCGCGCCTCGCTCCATGCCCACCACTAGCGCCAAGCCGGTGCGTAGCAATATGGCGTTATCAGCATCGTCCCAGCAAAGGTTGCCATCGCCTTCAGCGCGGGCCTGTTCCAACCAGCGTGAAAGGCGTAATGCCAGCGGCTCCAGCAGGCTGGGTGCCATCCACGGCAAGCTACCAAAGCGGCTAGTAAGCGCCAATGTTAAATCTTGCACTACCTGCGGGGCATCCAGCCACTCAGGATGCGCGCAGAGCGCCGACATCCATTCAATCGCGTTGCCCCAAGGATCATCGCGAAACCCCAGCGCTACGTCTTCGTCAACCAATACCTGAAACTGCTCATGCCAGGCGGCAAAGAGCGTCGCTTCACGCGCACTGGTGTTATAAAGCAGCCGGCCACTGTCAGGATCGGCTTGAATATTGATTTTGGGGGCAATAGGCAACGCGGCCAGTAGCGCCTGAAGCGACACCAGCGGTGTGGCCAGGTCCTCCTCCGCACTGAGCAGTTGATCGGCAAGCGTTGCGCCGGGGTTTTCCGCCAGGGCAGCTAAGAAATCGAGTTGGTCTTCGTCCAGTTCTCCTTGACGAACCAAGCGGCGATACCAGAAGTTGGCGCGCTCTTTAGCTTCCTGCTCATGGCCTTCATGAAGCAGCAACATGGCCTCGATATAAGCTAAGGTGGGCGAGTCAGGCAGCGCCTGCTGAGCTTTTACAAAGGCACCGCGGGCGCTATCCAAGTCATCATTATCAAGATGCATCAAGCACAGGCGTTCAAGAGCGACGCCGCGCAAAAACATCGGCCCGCGCTCCATAACATCGTCAAGCAGGTCGGCGCGCTTGCGGGTAAAACCACGCTCTTGGTAAATATCCAGCAGAATTTCAAAAGCTGGCTCGGCCTGTTCGGGCAATCGTGACCAATCGCTGCCGTCAAACAGCGATTCAAGGATTTGCATAGCACGCCCCGTCTGGCCACTCTCAGCCGCGATTAAGCCAGCTTCCAACAATGCTTGCGGCGGCGCTTGCTGACTATCCAGGGCAGCTTTCAGGGTGGCACCCTTCCACTCACGCAGCGAGAGCATCCACATCATCTGGTCGGGAATGTCGGTGGGAAACTCAACCTTATAGCAGCACTGCTTAAATTTACGCCCCGAGTCACACCAGCATGGCTCATTACGCCCCGGCGTTGCCAGCGGCTCACAGGCAAAACTTAGCCGTTCCAGCGGCGTTTGTGACCACAGCACCGGCGCCAGCGCCTGGGCCATTGCCACATCACCTTCGAATGCGTCTGCGCCTTTGGCGCGCACCCAGGTCATGAAGTCCGGATAATGTTCTTGCTGCCTGATTGCCGAGAGTGCCCCGGAGGCAAATCCCAGCAGCTGATCGACCCATACCGCTAGCATTGCCGTCTCCACTGTGTTTAAAGGCGACATAGTTTATCACGAAGGCCGACAACACCGCAGTGGCAATCAATTTATCGTTTATGTGCCCACTGAAGCAGTGGTAGCGTGCGCTTATGCATATCGAGTCGTGCCCCCAAACGCACCAGATTCCAATAATGGCCATTCAACGCCCGCGAGAGTAGCAGTGTATCCGCTGGCGGCTGCAAACGGTCCATCGCTGCCCACACTTTAGGGGTTAGTTCGCGTAACCGGCGGTGCACCCGCACATCACTGAAATCCTGCTCACCTGGCGCAAACAGCGGCGCGATACACTCAGCCGATTCGCGATACAACGCCAATGGCGCGCCCTGGCCCTGGCGACCGCCCATTTGCATCAGTGCTTCATCCATCCCCATGGCATCGTGTTTTAACGTCGCATCGAGCAATTGCATCATGGAGTTAATACGTCCCTCCGGCACAATGATGACCGCCCCTAAATCGTAAATCACCAGCCGCCCTTCGGCATCGGCGGCGAAGTTGCCCGCATGGGGGTCGGCGTGCAGTTCACCGTAAGTAAATAACTCTTCCGTAATCCAGTCCGCCAATGCCTGAGCGATTCCCTGACGCGTCGCATCATCAGCATCGGCTAACTCACGCAGCGGCGTACCGGCGACATAGCGCATGGCCAACACATGCTGGCCGGAAAGCGCGGGCAGCGGCTCGGGGATCACCAGCCGCGGGTCATCCTGATAACGTTCACGATAGCGCGCAAGCGCAGCGGCCTCGGCGTGATAATCCAACTCCCCACGCAGGCTTTCGGCAAGCTCCTCAAATAGCGCATCCAGCCGTGCTTGCGGCACTTTAAACCAGCGACCCAGGCGCATGATGCGATACACCTGTATCAGGTCGCTTTCTAACACGTCGGCAAGGCCTGGGTACTGCACCTTGAGAACGATCGTTTCACCTTCGTGGGTCGTCGCCCGGTGAACTTGGCCCATGGAGGCGCTGGCGAATGGGCGCTCTTCAATCTGACTAAAATAGTGGTCAATGTCGCCATACTGTAATTCCAACGCTTCACGTATACGCGGCCAGGGCATAGGCTCGGCCTGGCGCTGCAGGCGGGCAAGCTCTTCGGCAAGATCGGGAGGCAGCAAGTCATCCCACTGCGACATGATCTGCGCCAGTTTCATAGCAGGGCCTTTTAGCTCTGAAAGCCCTTCGAATAACGCTTCGCCAAGCGCACGCCAATCCGCCTGCCCGCCTAGCCGTGTTTTCAGCATCGCACCACCGGTGCGTGCGCCCAAACCCATTAAACGCCGTGTTCTGCCTCGATCGCGCATTGTAGACGCCCCTTAACTAGCAACGCGTTTATCAAGCACATGGCTATCAAACCGGCTGCTATCAATAAAATATTTATACATAATCTATACAAAATAACAGCAATAGCCACTTATCGCATCACTCTATTGCGCTGCTCCCGCTGGCGCCAATGCTAGGCGCCGTCTGCTACCATAGGCGCCATCAAAGGATACGATAAAGGCTTCGCTGCTATGCGCCTGATAATTGCCGAAAAACCCAGCCTCGCTCAAGCCATTGCCGAGGCATTACCGGGCTATAGCAAACGCCAGGATGGCGCTATGGTTTGTGGCGACACCACGGTTACCTGGTGCCTCGGCCACTTACTGGAGCAAGCGCCGCCGGAGGCTTACGACCCCGCCGATAAACAGTGGCGGTTGGACCGACTGCCCATCGTGCCGCAGCAGTGGAAGCTGATGCCACGCCCCAAGGCGCGGGGCCAGCTAGCGGTGATTCGCAAGCTGATAAAACAAGCCACCGATGTGGTGCACGCAGGTGACCCTGACCGCGAAGGCCAACTGCTGGTGCAGGAAGTGATCGAATACATGAAGTATCGCGGCCCGGTGCAGCGGCTACTGATTAGCGATCTCAACAAGCCTGCGGTCAGCCGGGCACTGGCAAAACTGCACCCCAACGCCGACTATCAGCCGCTTTTTCAGGCGGCCCAGGCGCGCTCGCGCGCTGACTGGTTGTACGGCATTAACTTAACTCGCGCCTGGACGCTCACCGGCCGCCAGGCAGGTCACGACGGCGTGCTTTCTGTGGGCCGCGTGCAAACGCCAGTACTCGGGCTGATCGTACGGCGCGACAACGCCATCCGAGATTTCAAGCCGCATCCCTTCTACCCGCTATGGGTGGACCTTAAGGTAGCCCAGGGCCAACTGCGCGCCTGGTGGGCGCCCAAAGAGCACCAACGCCTCGATGATCAAGGGCGTTTGATTGACCGCACCCCTGCCGACGTTCTAGCGGCTCAATTGTCTGGCGCTTCAGGTCACCTAACCAAGCTCGACCAGCAGGAAAAACGCCAGGCGCCGCCGCTGCCCTACTCGCTTTCCGCACTTCAGGTAGATGCGGCCCGCCGCCACGGGCTTTCCGCGCAGATGGTGCTGGATATTTGCCAGCGGCTCTACGAGCGCCACAAGTTGATCACCTACCCGCGTTCAGACTGCCGCTACCTGCCCGAAGAGCACCTTCAACTAGCCCAACGCAGCTTAACCGGTGCCTGCGAAAACGATGCAACGCTGCAACAATGGTTGAAGGGCGCAGATTTCACTCTACGATCCAAGGCATGGAACGATAAGCAGGTGGGTGCCCACCATGCGATCGCCCCCACCGGCAAGCCCGCAGACTTTGGTCAGCTTTCCGACACCGAAGGGCATGTGTTTCGCTTAATCGTGCGCAACGTCATGGCGCAGTTTTACCGCCCGCTGCGAACCTTCGAGGTCAAAGCGGAGTTTACGCTGCTAAACGAAGTCTTCCGCGCCCGTGGCCAAAGCATTCTCGACCCCGGCTGGAAGCCACTCTTCACCACCAAGGAAGAAGCCCCGCCGCTACCGCCGCTCACCCAAGGGGAGCCCTGCCAAGCATTAGGCGCAGGCGTTGAAGAGAAGGAAACCCGCCCGCCGGAACCCTTCACCGATGCCAGCCTGATCAAAGCCATGATGAACATTGGCCGCTACGTAGACGACCCGGAAGTGCGCCGCACCCTGCGCGACACCGACGGCCTGGGCACCGAAGCCACCCGGGCAGGCATTATCGAAACCCTGGTACAGCGCGGTTACTTAGTGCGCCAGCAGAAAGCCCTACGCGCCACCAAACTCGGTAGCGCCCTGATTACCGCCCTGCCCAGCGCCGTCAGCACGCCGGAACGAACTGCCCTATGGGAACAACGCCTACGGGCGATTTCCGAACAGCAGGACGACCCCGGTGCTTTTCAGCAAGCGCTGCTGGACGACTTACGCGGCCTGCTCACCCATAGCGATGCAGCTAAGCTCCGGCAGAGTTTGCAGACCGCCCAAGGCGAAGCCGGTGGCCATATAAAAAAAGAGGGTAAGACAAGAAAGCGGTACAGCAAGCCGAAAAGCAGCGGGGGAAGAAGGAAGACAGCTAGCAAAGATTGAACCTCTTCACTTGACTACTTAAAGGATGTCGAAAAAGACTCATCTATAACCTTGAGTTAAGCCTTCACTCCATTGCGCCATTTAATATTTTGCAAGTGGAAATCAACTGTCGGTGATATCGTCATCATCCTCTGAGTGCGAAGCCTTTTTCTTACTGATAGGGCGTGAAAAGAAAGGCACTAAATAAAGCACCATCCAGGCCAGCACCGTACACAGTACAGCTGTCTGTTCACGCCCTAGACCAACGGCTATTCCAATAGCAGCCGTTAACCAAACCCCCGCCGCCGTGGTCAGCCCTGACGCACCTTTTTCATCTTTACGGGTAATGATAGTGCCAGCACACAGAAAACCGATGCCCGCAATGACACCTTGAATAACCCGACTCATCTCTGAATCAGAAATACCTGTTTGCTCGGGAATAAAGATAAAAACAGCGGCGCCCATGCAGACCAGCATGTGGGTTCGTATCCCGGCCGCCTTACCTCGCTGCTCTCGTTCGAGCCCCAACAGCCCCCCTAAAATAGCCGCCAGCAGTAATCGAATCACCACAACGACGAACTCACTTAAATCGTTAAAATCCGAAAACTCGGCGACGAGAACATCTTTGACCACTTCCATTGCACCGTTCCTGTAGATGTATTGATAAAAAGCTCTCGCTGCCAAGGCTGGGCAGCCTTCCCTGCCTATGACCACCTTTTGTCACCACAAGCTCGCTCTGTGCGGGGCTGGTGGCATGAAGTTATCTGGCCATAGCGACACATAAGATAACGGTATAAACACTATTCCAATTTATCATTGTGATAATGGACCCAAGCCACCCGGCACCGCCAGCACCCACTCACGAATGGCCAGAATTGTTGGATCATGCCGGCGGCTTTCCGGATAGACCAAAAAGAATGGCTTACCTTCCAATTCGGGGCCAAAAGGTTGTACCAAGCGCCCCTCCTCCAGCTCATCCTTAATCAACTGGCGGCTCATCAGCGCTACCCCCTGCTCACCAATGGCGGCCGAAATGGCGTGGGTCTCGTCAGAAAACACCAATCCGGCACTCACATCGAGTCCAGGGACCTTTGCCCATTGCTGCCAAACAGCCCAATCCAGAGGCGAAGAGACAGCCCCTTGATTGCGGAAGTGGATCAGCGGATGCATAGGCAACTGGGTTGCATCGTGCAATCCAAGGCGAGGGCTGCAGGTGGGAATAAACGTGTTATCGAATAATTTCTCTACTGCCAATTCGGGCCAGCGGCCATCGCCATAACGGATGGCCACGTCTGCTGCTATCCCGTCCAATGCTACCGGCTCATGAGAGGCATGAATGCGCAGATCGATATCGGGATGAGAGTCTCGCAGCATACACACCCATGGCAGCAACCAGCGCACCGCGACAGCCGGCGTTGTGGAGAGCGTAACGGTTTGACGAACAGGGAGAACACTTAGCCGTTCGACGACGTCGCTGATGTTATTAAAGGCTGTTTCCAACACCTGCTGTAGCTCGCGGCCCTGTGGTGTCAGCTCCAATTGACGAGGTCTACGCAAAAAAAGCGACACGCCCAGCGCCTCTTCGAGACCTCGAATTTGATGGCTAATCGCAGTGGCAGTAACCGACAGCTCTTGTGCGGCCAGCTTAGCACTTTCATGGCGGGCAGCCGCTTCAAAGGCACGAAGTGCAGAAAGTGAAGGTAATCGTCGCGTGCTCATGGGTGAATTTTACTCATCTATAACAGCAAGAAAAGATCGGTTGTTCTGCCTATCAACACAGCCCTACGCTAAGTCTGTTGGTAATCATAGATGAGTTTATTTCAGAACGGGAGTTCACCATGTCACATATTCTGCATGTAGACGCTAGCGCCCGCCCCGGTATTGCCGGAGTCGACAACCACGGTTCGCACAGCCGCCACCTAACCCATCAGTTTGCCAGCCAGTGGCGAGCACGCCGACCGCAAGACACGCTCACCTATCGCGATATTGGCCAACACCCGCCTTCCTTCATCAACCACGACTGGATTGCGTCATCGTTTACGCCAGAAGCTCAACGAGAAGGTTGGATGAAGGAAATGCTGACGGAAAGCGACCAATTGATTGATGAGTTGATCGCCGCTGATATTGTGGTGATCGGCACGCCACTCTACAACTTCGGAATGCCAGCCGCCCTCAAAGCGTGGATCGACCAAATAGTGCGCCCCGGCCGAACAGTGGAGTTCGATGGCAGCAACCCGATTGACCCATACGTTCCTATGCTTACAGACCGAGAAAGGCATGCCGTTGTACTCACAGCTCGAGGCGGGGTGAATATGGCGCCAGGGGAAGAAATGGCCCATATGAACCACCTGGAACCACACTTGGCCACGGCACTGGCATTTATCGGCATCACTCGCATTTACTACATCGCAATAGAGGGTCAGGAAGTGGGTGGCGAGGTGCTGACCAAGTCAATTACTGAAGCGATAAGAAAAGTCGATCTTCTTATTGATGAATTACAGGCGACGCTGGATGTAACGCCCATCCGTGAGCCAGCGTAATACATAGAGAAGAGAAACCTTTTACCACCATAATCTCTCGTATTGAGTGCGGAAATCGCTACTTCAGGATATCCGCACCTTTAGATCTACTTGGCACTAGCAGCGAGCCGTGCACCTAAAGCAATAAACAGGGCGCCAAGGGACCTATCCATCCATAAGCCAACGCGTGGCTTTGTCTTAAGGAGAGCGCCTAGCGTTGCACCTGCCATCACCAAGGGAGGCTCTATAACGGCGGCCACGACAATAATCAGGCTACCATGCAATAAAAGCTGTGCTTCGGCAGGTCCAGCACCTTCCACGACAAACTGCGGTAAGAAAGCCAGGAAGAATATTGCCACCTTGGGGTTGAGCGCTGATACCAATACCCCCTGCCAATAAACACAGGATAGGTTCTTGTTTACCTGCTTTTCCACAGAGATGAATTGATCTCCGCGTGACAAAAGCATTTTGATACCGAGCCATATTAGATAGACCGCGCCAACCCATTTAACAATCGAAAAAGCGATCGCCGACGTGGCTAGAATAGCGGAAAGACCTACAGCTGCCATTACCACATGCAGCGCAGCACCCGTCCAAATCCCAAACATGGCGGCGAAACCATGTCTTCGCCCACTGCGTAACGTTTGTCCCAATATGTAGGCAATATCTGGCCCCGGCGACAAGTTCAGAAACACAGCCGTAGAGAGAAACGTCATCCAGTGAAACAGGGGATATTCAAACACAGCTATTCCTCTTTATTTCTCAGTCGCCAGAAAGAAATGAAGCATTAACCATTAGCCCAGGGAGTTAAAATGATATGCAATGGGCGCAATAGCCAGAACGCCTTGAACTTTTGAGTGCAACATTTAATCTATGGTACACGAGGCTACCACTGGGGGCTCTGTGTAGCCATGAATTGACCTTTCCCCACCGGTACAGTGCAGGTTGTAAAACCTTGATCTGCCGATACCCGCGATATGAAAGGCGCCATTTCGCTGGCGTGCGAAATGGCATTATCCACGACAAGGAGCCCGCCCTTTCGAAGGACACGCTTAAGGGTGGGCCACCACTGCAGATACTCGGAGCGTTTAGAGTCGAGGAAAAGAAGATCGAAATTGCCGTTTGGCATATCTTGTAGCAGGCCACCCGCCTCCCCACGAAGCTGTGTGATGAATTCAGGAAACCCCGAGCGCTCAAAATTTCTGGCGGCTAGCTCAAGCTTGAGTTCAGATTGCTCAATCGTCGTGACATGCCCATTAACCTGCTGTGCTGCCTGGGCAAGCCATAAAGTGGAATAGCCATTGGAGGTGCCAATTTCCAGCACACGCTGGGCATTGGTCGCCTGGATAAGCACTAAAAGAAACTCCCCCGTATCGCGTGTGATATTTAACATGCGTCGTGGGCGGTCAGAAATGGCAGCATCATTTTCCTGGCCAAACGTCTCTAGCTCGGTTAGCAATGCTTGTAACGATTCGCTCACCCTCCACTCCTCCTAACCAACAGAATAGCTTAGCCCTGAATCGCCCTTTTGATTGTTTTTTCGGCCCAATTACCAGGTTTCTTCGGCGCCTGGCGGTCCTATATCAATCTGCCAATCAGGCGAAATATCCACCACACCGTTGACCTTTTTCAGCCGCTCCGCCGTGTCATCATCTGCCGATCCGGTGATGCAGCCAATCTCCTCAAGCACATCTCTGATGGTTAACCCTTCGGCACTAAGGCGCGTGGCGATGTCATTGATCGATTGATCGCCGGAAATCGTAATGACCCATAGCGCAATATTCGGCATTGATGTTACCTCCTAGCATGCCCTAAGGTGCCTGTACCAGCCCCGCCCCAACGCGGGATTCAGGCGATGGTAGCCCTTGCGCTGACGCCACCAGTTGTTGCCACAATTTCATTCCACGCAAAGAGGCGTCAGATTCCGCCCAAAGAGCAGCGCAGCCTGCCACGTGCGGCGCCGCCATACTGGTGCCGCTAATCGATTTGTAATGAGTCGGCCGAGGCCATGACGAAAAGACATCGCGCCCGGGCGCTGCAATATCAACTTTACCAAAGTTCGAAAAACGAGAGGGTTTCAAGTTCGCATCAAGAGAAGCAACGGATATAATGGTTGGCGAGTTGGCGGGAGCCCCCGTGTTCAACGATGCATTTCCTGCGGCGGCGATAATGAGGCACCCATTACGCAGGGCCGCAGCGCCAGCATGGGTGTAAGCTGCTTGCGCAGGGCTCTGACTACCCAGCGACATCGAGATAACCTCGCATCGATTGGCGATAGCCCAGTTCAACCCGGCGAGCACGCCCGCCCCTGTACTGCTGCCTGAATTTGTCAGCACCTTCCCCGCGAATACGTGAGAGCCAAACGCGATGCCGTAGCGCGAAGTGCTGCCGATAGGCGCCTTTGGGCCACAGGCCGTGCCAATACAATGGGTACCGTGCCCGTTGAGGTCTTGAACCGGCTCGCCTACGAATGAGCGCGTCTCAAATTGCCGATCGGTGAAATCCGGGTGTCCAAGGTCCATCCCGGTATCCAACACGGCCACCTTAATACCAGCACCACTCCATCTGCTTTGCGGAACCTTGCATCGGGCTAATCCCCACGTCACCCCTAGAACGTCAGCGTCAGTATCCTTTTCCTCCTCGCTAATGCCGCAGTCAGCGCCTAGATCGTGAGCTATCGTGCTCGCAGCCCGCAAAAAGCCCCGTAGGTACTCCGAGCTTTCTGCGAATGCAAAATACTCAGGCTCAATGATCTCTATCGGGCTGTCCGCGGAGATAGCGCCTTTAACGCTCATTCCATGCTGCTGTAGAGCGTCGCCGCCAACGAGAGCGACACCAAGTTCGGGAAATACCATCGCCTCAGCATCCCCGGCGTCTTCCAGACTGACGGCCTGATCGGTAAAGTCTCGTGCATCGGCGACCCGAAAGTTCTGGGCTTTTAACGACTTGATGCCCTCTTCTACCCGCCCTTCACGATAGCTGATAAGAAAACGCCCTGTTTCCAGGCAACTGCCACCCCGCGCCAAGGCCGCCAGCAAAAGCTTTTCGATACCGCACGAAACGGTGGCAAGCGTTTCATTTCCACCAGAAGATGTGTTGCCGCTTCCGCTACCTGTCGGTTTTTTAGCCATCGTTGGCCTCCTTTCGACTGGTTTTCAAGCGTTCCTGCTCAAGCGCTTAACCATAGAAAAGCCAAGTGTCTTCAGGCAGAAACGTGTGTTTTCAGCTTAACGCACCTAATGATCTTCGCCAGACGAATTGAATTAAGCGGGAATACGCTCATCTTCACGGAGCGTGAGAACGTCGAAACCGGAAGATGTAACAGCCACCGTATGCTCCCACTGCGCCGACAGTTTCTTATCACTCGTTACGACCGTCCAGCCATCCCGCTTGGTTTTAATTTTGGCCCTACCCTGGTTAATCATGGGCTCAATGGTGAACACCATGCCCTCTTGTAAAACCAGTCCCCTTCCTTTCTGGCCATAATGCAACACCTGAGGCTCTTCGTGCATTTCCCGGCCAATCCCGTGGCCACAGTACTCACGAACCACCGAGTAGCCATGCTGTTCAGCATATTGCTGGATCGCATAACCAACATCCCCCAGCGTTGCGCCGGGCTTAACCGCTTGTATCCCTTGCCACATGGCTTCGTAGGTTTTATCGACCAGCCGTTTTGCATAAGCATTAACATCACCTAGCAGGTACATCTTGCTAGAGTCAGCAATAAAACCGTTTTTCTCCAGGGTAATATCGACATTCACGATATCGCCTGACTTAAGCGTTTGCTTTTCGGATGGAACGCCATGACACACCACATGGTTCACAGACGCATTTAGCACATACTGATAATCATATTGTCCCTTACTGGCCGGGCGAGCCTGCAACTGATCGACGATGTAATGCTCGGCCCAATTATTAACCTCCATGGTGGATACGCCCGGCACTATTTGCTTATCGAGATGCTGGAAAACTAATGCGAGTAGCCGCCCGGCTTCACGCATTACGCTCAACTCCGCTGCGCTTTTCAGTATTACCTTAGCCACCAATCACCTTCCTGACATCAACGTCGGCTTGCTTCATTTGCTCGCGCATAATGTCAGAGAAGGTCATGCTCGGATTGGCCTCAGCCAGCATGCCTATCTTTATCCAATACTCCGCCTGGGCATTGATTGAGCGCACCATCACCGAGCTCGCCTTGCGGATATCTTCATGTAACTGATCATCGATTTTCACTATACCCATCACGGCACCTGATATATGAAACGAATATAATATATATACGGATCATATATCGAACATATACTGACAGCAAGGCTAGCCTATTACGTTAAGCTGCCACGTCGACGAGGCTTCACCACAAACCAACTGGCCAGCACTAAGCTGCCAAACAGGGTATAAACCACCACAAACACCCAATCTGGCAAAGTGAAATAGAGCAGGCTATGTAGCCAGTGTTGTATAAACGAGCCCGAATAGGTGTCCGCACCCGCCTCAGCCCGCAACGCCATTTCCCAAGTGGTTAGCGGGCAGACGACCCCCAACCAAGCTTGCACCACCACATAACCAATGGCGCATAGATGAATAATCCGAAAGGCGCGGTTACGAACCCAACGCCAGTTTAAAAAATAGCCCAAGTACACAGCGAATAGACCCAGCACCACGAAGGCCACAAACAGCACGTGGATGATCAGAATGGCGTCGGCGAACAGGCGTAGCAGCGTGGAGGACATCGGACATTATTTCCTGCCGATAAAGTAAGAGTGACCCTGCTTCGACAGCAAGTATGGGCGCGTACGTGATAGAAGAAAACGCCCCCATCGAAGGCATTAAAAAAGTTATTCGAAGAAGCTGCTAACGTAAAGGGCATTAGGATAAAACCAGAAAAGCGTGAGTCCCGTTCGGTACGGGACTCACGCGTTGGGTGCTGCCTATATGAACCGATTAGTGGCCAGAGTTGGGGTCGTGGGCCTCTTCGGTGTGGAAAACATCGGCGTTCGCCTCGCCGTTAACATGGAGGAAGCCGGCCAGCCCCTTCTCCAGACGCGATAGCGCATGGTCCACCACGATGTACTTGCCGGGGTAATCGACCTCGAACTCAACCATGGTCGCACCGCCAGGCGGTACCAAGGTGGTTTGCACATCGGTCAATGGCGGGCTGGTCAACGAGGCCTGATCATAGACCTTGTCGAAGATCTCGCCGATCACGTGGAAGCTGGAGGTGGCATTAGGGCCGCCCACACCGAAGAAGATACGGACGTCGTCGCCTACATCGGCTTCCATCTTGTACGTCTGGGTCAGGGCATCCATATTACCGTTGAACATGAAGTGTTCGGCTTGCTCATCGAGCAGCTTGTCGAGCGAGAACTCCTGCAGGCCCTGACTACCGTGACGCTCGGCGGTATAAAGCTCACCCTGCATGATGTAGAACTCGCGCTCCACCGGCGAGAGCCCACCTTCGGGTTCGACCAGGATCATGCCGTACATACCGTTGGAGATGTGCTGGGCGACCATCGGCGTAGCGCAGTGGTAGACGTAGAGCCCTGGCGACAGCGCCTTGAAGGAGAAGCTCTTGGTATGGCCAGGCGCTACCTGGGTCACCGCGGCACCACCGCCGGGGCCGGTCACGGCGTGAAAATCGATGGAGTGGATGTGCGCGCTATCCTCGGCATTGCTCAGGTTAACGGTGACGGTATCACCTACGCGGACCCGTACGAGGGGGCCAGGCACCGTGTTGTTGAAGGTCCAGTACTTGTAGCTGGAGCCGTCCGCCAGGTAGCCTTCCACTTCAGTGCTCTCGAGATCGACAGTGACTTCCTGCGGGCCACGATCGCCGACCGGCTCGCCCACGTCATGGGGGTCTTTAGCCAGATCCTGGGCGGCTTCAGCCTGCTCTTCCGGCTCGGGGTCGCCGACGATGAAATTACCCACCATGCCGGCCGCCTTGTGCCCGGGAAGGCTACACAGGTACTCGAAGTTACCTTCTTCATCGACCCGGAAGGCCACGGCGGTGGCCGAACCCTGGCCGCCGATATCGTCGGAGTCGACCGCGAACTCGGGCAGCGCGATATCATGCAGAGCGCCGTCGCCATTGATCAGGTTGATCTGTACCACGGCACCGACCGGCGCGTGCAGGTCGGGGTTGACGACATCCTTGATCCTGCCCTTGTCGCCAATGAACACCAGTTTGCCCTCCTGTACAGCTGTACGCAGTGTATAAGTCACGTCCGGCGTGATCTCGGCAGGGCTGAGTACTTCGCCGTGTGCTGCCATGACAGGGGTGGAGAGTGCTGCGCTGGAGATCAGAGCCGCAGCGGTCTTGAGAAAAATGCTACCTTTAGCCTTCATCTTTGTATCCCCTCGTGAGGATTAACGTTTTCCCTTGCTTACAAGGAAAAAGTAGCATTTAGAATGAATATTTTAATTGACCCCAGTCAAGAAGTTGCTCAACAGAAGAATTAACAAAACTGTATCGCTACCGCCAAATTCCGATAGCCCAGCCCGTACGCATTATGTTGCGGACATTTGCTACGATAAGAATGCGGGCACAGCTCCACCCTAGGCCGTTCGTTGCTTACGCACCCACGCCGCTCGAATCGCTTCAGCCACCATCCCGGCTAGCAAGCCCCAAAAAGCATCCACCCAGAAAGTTACTAGCGCGGTTATGCCGATGACAGGCCAACATGACGGTTTGGCAGTCTTAAGGCGTTTCGTAAAGGCTAGCTCAGCTGCGGCCACTAGCAGCAAAGCGCCAAGGCCAGCCGCTGGAATGGCAGCTATCAATGAAATCCCGCCCGGCAATACCGCTATCAGCACCAACCCACTTCCAAGCAAAATGGGCGCTAATCCCGTGCGTGCCCCAAACCGATAGTGAGCCGCTAAACCACCCGCCCCGTGGCACATTGGTAAAGCGCCCAGCGGCACCAGTACGAGATTAGCAAGACCGGAGCTCAGTGAAAGCCGAGCAGGCGTAACGCGGCGCGATTGTTCACCGAAATAATCGCCGGCCATTAACGCGGTAAGCAATATGGCGTTGGTTAATGTCAGGGCTAACTGAGGCAACACCAGCGTTGTAAAGCCCTGCTGCCAAGCGCTCACATCCGGAAGCTCGGGCCACGAAAAGGAAAACGAATGCTCAATATTTAGCGCTAGACCAGGCGACCCAACCATCCCCCCAACGATGACTGATATGCACAGCCCCACTAGTGCTGCCGGAAAATGCGGTACCGTCCGCAGGATGATAGCCAGTACAACCAATGTGAGGAGCCCCACCATCAAGGAAGTGAAGATCAACTCAAGACTCATGCTGGCAAGCATCAACCCCAAGCCCAATTGAAGACCACTTAATACCGACCTTGGTACAAGGCGAGACAGCCAATTAACCCACCCCGTTAAGCCCAATAGCAACAATATCGCGCCGATCATTACGCCGCTCGCCACGAGACTCCCGGCGCTCACCTGCGTCGTCAGCAAAACAGCGGTCACCGCTTTCATCGGCTGCACTGGTATTGGAAGACGATAATAAAACCCCGTGGCGAGATAGAACACGGCAAACCCAAGCAGCACCGGTATAGGGGCCAAACCTGCCACCCCAATCGCCCCTAGGCTGAGGGGCAACAGCGTCCCTAAATCGCCCAGCGATCCGCTGGCATCCTTCAATAGGCGATGTGGAGATGAAGGCATAAGGACTCCGCCGGTGATACCTGAATGTTTAACGAGGTAATAAAAAACATGAAGCTGATTTATTAGATGCAAATTACATGTGTTGAAACCGCTTAGTTAGATTTGTCTCTTAGACACGAGACTCACATTGTTTTAATTATGTATATAACTGCATTTTTTACGCTTTTAGATAAGTTCCACACTTATATGCACATAATGCTAACAATCAGCAGATAAATACAGAGTTTGTTGACGAAAAAAGTCACTTAAACGTTTCTAAAGAAGGGGGAACGAGGCGGCGCCTCAGGCCAAAAAGAACCACTCTGCGTTGTGCTATGACTCGCAGAGGCTAGCCTCAGGCTATCAAACAGGCATTTCATTAGGTGTATTCATTAGACGGGTCATTTTCGAACAACCACTTTAAAGCGCAGATAAAAAAGGTGAACTGCAGAGATAGATACCCTAGATGATCTCCCCGTCAGTAGCAGGGAGATACATCTAGATCAATGCGTTGCGAGGTGACATTCGTTAAGGCGTTTGTGCTTCGTTGCGCATCACTCTGAGCGCGGTGATTTCAATAGTGAGCGCTTCACGCGTTTCTTCTAACGCCCTTACCTCTTCAACGACCGCGTCAAGTTGGCTACTGGCCTCATCACGTTGGTTATTGACTTCATCAAGCTGGTTATTGGCCTCGCCAAGGTCAGCGTTTAGCGCTTCAAGCTCTGATTCGGCCTGGTTCCGGGCCTCTTCTGCCTCTTGGCGCGACTGTTGAGCGGCATCGCGAGCGGCTTCAGCCTCTTCTTTCTCTTCTTCTACCTCGGCGTATGTCTCATTCAGTTCCTCAAGGAGGTTCTGTCTTTCCTCTATCTGCTCGTTGAGCGCCTCTATTTCTTCTTCGCGGGTTTCACGCTCCCCCCGTAAAGCGGTCAACTCTTGCTCGGCATTGGCAATGTCGGCTCGCGTTGAAGCAAGCTCAGCTTCAGCTTCGCTTTGCTCAACCTCAAGGTCGCTCATTCGCTGTTGCAGGGTTGCTAAGTCAAGCTCTGCTGCCTCAACTTCAGACATCTGCGCCTGAATCTGTTGATGCTCACGTTCAGTTTCAGCTAATCGCGCCTCAAGCGCTTCCATAGTATCTTCTCGTGAGTCGGCAATAATGTGCGCCACCACAGCCCAGACCACTGCAATAAGCGCGATGACCAAGAGTACCTTTACCCGGTTATCGCCCAAAAATGTCGTTGATGGTTTATTTGTCCCTGTCATTGGTGCAATCCTCTCGCTTAAGCGCTATCGCTAATATAGTAGCTAACATATGGTCATCAACGGGTCCTCATCTGACCCCTTGTTAATATGGAGGAAAGTTCTTGGTTCGGCTAGGAGCGCTTATTTAACACATGCCATATAGCATTTGAATTAACCGGCCATGCGGTTTAGCGTCATCGTTCTCGGGATATTAGAAGGAGATAACTTCGTCGAGAGATTGTGTGTTCAGGGATAGCATAGAGGGTGTCAGAGCCGCGCTGCTCGATGGCAAGAGGGCGGCAACTCATTGGATGGCTGAGCAAGACTTCGGCGAAAATGGCTGACCATTCTGGCCAACGTCCCCTGCCAAGACGTCAACAGGCCCTAGAAGTAAGCGGTTTTCCGCGCTATTGATAACATAGGCGCAATAGGACTGCCTGAACCGACGTTGTATGTGACTTATCAAAGCAAAGGAGTTGCAAATGAAGCACTATAAAAAAATTGGACACGTTGGACGCCACAGCTTTTCTCTGCTGGCTCGACTCGGCCGCTACGAACTAACGATGTTGTTATGCGTTGCGGTACTTTCCGGCGGGATTTGGGGGTTCGTCGCGCTGGCCGACGAAGTCACTGAGGGGGATACCCAGAGCGTCGATGAGAGCCTGCTGCTCGCCCTTCGCAACCCCGCCGACCTTAGCGACCCGCTCGGACCGGGCTGGGTCGAGGAAATGGGGCGGGACTTTACCGCACTTGGCGGTGTCGGCGTGTTGGTACTCATCACATTGGGCGCCCTGGGTTACCTGTTACTCGCCAGCCGCTATCGCGCGGCTCTCTTTGCCTCGATCGCAGTGCCCGGCGGCATACTACTCAGCACCGTGATGAAGATGGGTTTTGATCGCCCTCGCCCCGACCTCGTGCCTCACGAAGCCATGGTCTACACCGCGAGCTTTCCCAGCGGGCATTCAATGATGTCTGCAGTGACCTACCTCACCCTGGCCGCGCTACTCATTCGCGTTCAGCCTGCGCTGAGGCTGAAGGCTTACTTGCTGATACTGGCGATATTACTGACCGTGCTGGTGGGCATAAGCCGCGTCTATCTCGGGGTGCATTGGCCGACCGATGTGCTTGCCGGCTGGACAGCCGGAGCAAGCTGGGCAGCGCTGTGTTGGATAGTGATGCGCTGGATGCAGCGGCGCGGGCAGGTAGAACCGGAAGAGAACTTGTCGGGCACAGAATAATTTTCTCAAGCAGAGCTGGGCAACACCAATAGGTGCTGCCCTACTGTTCCAGAATTTAGCTGACTACCCTCTCATGTCCTCGCGTAACCACTCCTGCATAGGATGTGCAAGATTTCTTTTAATCCAGTTCAAGGGGTGAATTTTGCACCTGTCAATATCGGAGCCATGAATATCCATTTCATGCAAAAAGCATACGAAAGCGTAGTTTATTAATTAATAACACCCATTTTTGACTAGTATAATCATTATCCAAGGATCAATATTCTCCACAGGGTCGTGCAACACATAATGAATACCCAAGAACAAGACCGTTTGTTCGCGCTCCGTCAGCTAAACTTACTGGATACCTCTCCCAGTGAAAGCTTTGACCGGATCACACGGATGGCCAGTCAGCTTTTCGGTTTGCCAATCGCAGCCGTGTCGCTTACTGATGAGAACCGCCAGTGGTTTAAGTCTAGGGTAGGTGTTGATCATTGGGAGATACCTCGTGAAACCGCGCCCTGCGCGGATGTCTGCGATTCCTCTCAAATCCTTGTCATCCCGGATCTTCTCGCCTCGGACTGC
The DNA here is from genome assembly GCF_052959335.1 of Vreelandella sp. H-I2. Taxonomy (NCBI): domain Bacteria; kingdom Pseudomonadati; phylum Pseudomonadota; class Gammaproteobacteria; order Oceanospirillales; family Halomonadaceae; genus Vreelandella; species Vreelandella sp. H-I2. Next base: position 67,993 of record NZ_JBRAMC010000003.1, on the reverse strand, counting down.
TACCGGAATAGCTATTTAGCGAATTCGGGTATTCGTTTCTACGCGGGCGCACCGCTAGTGACCCGAGAGGGCTATACCTTGGGCGCGATGTGCGTTCTGGGCACTCAACCACGTGAGGTGTCTGAACAAGAGCAGGCGACGCTTTACGATCTGGCTGCCATGGTAATGGCACAGATTGAATTGCAGCATGCTTTCGGCCGGATCGACCCGTTGACGGGCCTTTCCAACCGCCATCAGTTTGCCGAAGACTTGCAAGACATGGGGCGAGACACACCGAACGGACGGCGAGTTGCCTTATTTACCGAGGTGGTCCATGCCAGTGAGTTAAGTACGCTTCACCGCACCATGGGACCCGCTTTTCTTGATGAGTTGGCACGGGTTACTGCTCATTGCTTGCAGCAGGCCATCGGCTCGAAATCGAAGCTCTATCACCTGGGCGGATGCCAATATGTGCATCTGGTGAACCAAACGAGTGATGCCGATCTGCTGGAAGAAGCGATTCGTTTACGCCAAGCGCTGCTCATGCTTGAATCCACCCGAGCCGTACCCGTATTGATACGCCCCACCATGGGCATCGCTCCATTTTGCCTGAGCGACGTCACGGCCGAAGATGTCTTGCGAACCGCTCATGCCGCGTGCCTGGATGCTCGTCAGGCAGGCAAAGTTGCCGGGCTCTTTTCATTGGACCTTGATGCCCATTACCAACGTCGCTTTACCCTACTGGGCGATATCAGCCAAGCACTTGAAAACGAGAACGAGCTTTATCTAGTTTTCCAGCCACGCGTCTCCCTGACGAACGGAGAGTGTTTGGGGGCGGAAGCGTTATTGCGCTGGCAACACCCAACCCTGGGTGACGTATCGCCTGGCGAATTTATTCCATTGATCGAAAATACGCCCATGGCAAAACCGCTAACGCAGTGGGTGTTGCGTCATGCCGTTCGACAAGCGGCAGCTTGGCATCGGCAGGGAAAAACACTTCAGATTTCGGTCAATGTATCAGCAACCAATCTTGAGGAGGAGGATTTTGCCATACGCCTCTTGGATGAAATGGCGCATGCGGCACTACCGAGCACCGCTATAGAAGTGGAACTTACCGAAAGCGCTCTGATTGGCCAGGGGGAAGTGGCGGCTAACCAGCTTAAGGCGCTAATCGCGGCAGGCCTGCGAATCGCTATCGACGATTTTGGTACCGGTTATAGCAGCCTCTCCTATCTGCATGAGATTCCTGCCCATACCGTAAAAATAGACCGCCGCTTTATCACCGAGCTTGGTCAGGACGCGCGCACCGAGACGCTGGTTAATTCCATGATCTCAATGGCCCATGACCTAGGCTACCAAGTGGTGGCCGAAGGAATAGAAAACGATATCTCCTACCGCCGCCTCATGGAACTAGGCTGCGACGAGGCCCAGGGATATTTTATCGCTAAGCCACTATTGCCCCAGGTATTCGAAGAATGGCTGCATGACAGAACAGTTCAATAATGCTAATTACCTGAATCTCTCCAGTGGATTTGGGCTAGCTCATGTATCTTCGTTATTGCTGCGGTTCCCTCTTCAAGCGGCCTGCCCAACAGTGAAACCGCTGCCAGCTGCGGCACGATGCCCAAGGTCGAACCTGTCATATAGTCGCGAAACTTGATGTTTGAGGCGATGCGGGCTGAGCGTTAGACGTATCGTCTTACCATGGTGTTAGTTTTGGGGGAAAGGTCACTTTCAATCCGGCCACCGGCGTGCACCTCATTGTTGGTAGCACTCCGCTCCTACACAGAAAAACCAGTTATTCTTTTTTCTGCCAAGGCCACCGCCCAGACAGCTCAACTTCCAGTGTGAAGCTAAGAAAGGTGCGTATTAGGACAACAATTGCCAATACACCAACCGTTTTAAATGTTAGTTCAACTGCAACAGTATGAACGATGTCTGCCGCAACGAGAAACTCTAAGCCGAGTAGAATTCCACGCCCGAGACTTTGACGGATCTGGCGAAATATTGGTTCATTTTTATTTTTTCTTAAAAAAATTATCGGCTCAATAATTAAAGCATAAAATGCGAACCCGATTATAACGAAAATACCAAGCAACTCCAGTATTGCCACTACCAATTCCGCAACTGGCTTTATAAGTTCTATCACATTTCCTCCAACATAGTATGAACCTCCTAAACAACATTCATATCACCCTAGAAACCGTTCTTTGAGGGGTAAAGCGCTATCACGTATCTTTAATCTTTATTATGCCAGGGGTAACTGTTCCTCACGAAACAATAGCTAGCAGGAGCTGTTGACATTTTGTAAGTACCTAGACAGTAAGTACTTAGGCATAGAAGGTACGCCAACATTCCTAGTAACATATTGTTTTTATTTATTTAAAACGTTTAGCTGCAGCCCCCAATACGCCTCCTTTACAACTAGGGGGTTAGCTTCTAACTTGCAGATAAGTAAAAAGTGAAGAGATTTGACATGTTAATCAAACGTAATATTTATGTCAGCACGCTAGCCATCGCCACTACTACTGTGGGGCTTCAAGCCCACGCGCAAGATAAAGAAATAACGCCATTGAGCGACTGGAATTATGAAGATATTTATGAAGCTGGTGGCATAAGAGCTGATAAATTAATGGATGCCGAGGTCTTTGGAGATAATGAGGAAGAAATCGGTAGCGTCGAAAATGTGCTTCTTACCCAGGACAATAATATAGCTGCCATCATCGCCCAGGTAGGCGGGCTCTGGGATATTGGGGACACGCATGTCCTGGTTCCCTGGGAAAACATTGAACTGCATGAAGGCGGTGTAAAGCTTCCTGTAACAGAAGACAATGTCGATGAATACGGCCTCTTTGCTTCTGATGAATACATTACCGAACAAAGTCTCAGCCAGACCCAGCAAGTTGCGGATGACATCGACACTGGCTCGGATATTTGGAAGCTCACCGATGTGCTCGACGACTATGCATCGGTTGGAGAAGGTGTCGGCTATGGTTATATCGACAATATATTGTTCTCGCGTAATGGAGAGATTCAAGGCGTAGTCGTCGATACTGATAGCCGTGGACCTTATGCTTTTCCCTTTTACGGTTATGGGCATGGATGGGCCCCCAGCTACGCCACTTACGCCTTGCAATATGATGAAGATGAAATTGGCGAAATGCAGCCCTTCGACTACGAAAGATACGAGAGCCTTATTGAGTAACAAGAGGTGTCAGTTGCTGGCCTAAAAATTAAGAAAGATCTTATATAACAGTGGCAATGGATGCTCATTTAGGCCATAAGATGAAAACGTAAGCTACTTATAGTAATAGAAGCGCACCTCAAATCGATTAAGAATCTTACCTGTAAATAGTAAGGGTATAAGGGGTACTGCGAAAATTATCATGGCGTCGTAATCAAACATCGATATGCCCGACGCATTTATCGGTGAGACGACGGAGGCTAGCCCTAATGCCCATGAAGCCTTGGTTTTATTTACATACTAACAAGCAACCCCAAGGCGCCTAAGCACGAAAGGCGTATACGTAAGCTTCGGCGGTACCTCCCTTTCTGTACGACCGCGAAACGGCGGGAGGCGGCATTGCCACCATCAATAGAACCAGGCTCACCATAACGGGTATTCGCCTTAATCATACTGCCAGCACAGCGTTGACCAGCCAGCCGTTGTAGATTACTAAAGCCAGCAGTAGCACGCTTGCCTCAATGCGATTGATGCGCCCCTCGCCGCGGAACCCGTAGCCCATGAAGAATAGGCCCAGAACCATGGCCATCATCACCGGCCAGTCCCGGCGCATAATCTCCGCGGAAAGCGCCTCCATCGGTGCGATAATGCCTGCAATACCTACCACCGCTAATAGGTTGAACATACAGGAGCCAACGACATTGCCAATGGCAATATCGTGCTCCCCCTTGCGTACCGCGGCGATTGAAGATGCCAACTCTGGCAGCGAGGTACCCAGAGCCACGATCGTGAGTCCGATGATGAGATCGCTTACACCCAAGGCACTTGCCACGGACACAGCACCCCAGACCAGCATCCGCGAACTCACCAACAGCAGCGTCAACCCAACCAAGAGCCAAAAGATGGCTCTGCCAAGCGTCATGGCAGGCGAGGAAAGCTCTTGTTCAGTCTCTTCGGCTGACGGATCTCCCTTGCCACGCAGCGCTGCCCAGGTCGTCCAGCCCATCAAGCCGAAGAACCCCAGCAGTAGCATCAGCGACTCCCATCGGCCAAGTTGGTCGTTCCAGAAGAATCCCCCTGCCAAGGCTCCAAACAGCAATAACAGCGGCAACTCACGGCGGATGATCTTCGAATGCACCGCGATCGGCACGATCAGAGCCGTCACTCCGATGATTAGGCCAATATTGTAAATATTGGATCCCAGCGCATTGCCGAGAGCCAGTTCGGGATTTCCGTCCAGGGCCGCCATGATGGACACGACGATCTCCGGGGCTGAGGTGCCGAACCCGACGATGACCATGCCAATCACCAGAGAGGGTAACCCGATGTGCACGGCCACTGCCGAGGCACCATCGATGAAGCGGTCAGCGCTCCACAGAAGCAGAACAAACCCCAGCATGATGGCCAGAATCGGTAAGAGCACGATGTCTCCTCAATAGCTGCGAGCGGCACTTGATCAATCGGTGTAACAGGAAGCGCAAGCGCATGAATGGGATGGCATGGAGTCAGGAGACCTGCAACAAGGTATAGGGCGCCTCGCAGGCGTGCCGTTCGTCGCGCTCGTCGACGCTACCCAGCCCGAGGTGGCGATCGTTGTCGTAAGCAACAAACAGTCGATCATGATCCAGCACGGCAAGGCCCTCTGCCTTGTGCTCAAATTCCAGCGGCAGCCCCGATGGAGTGGTCACCAGCGCTGGACTGCTTCCCGCATGGAAATCGCCCAGGCTGACTTCCCAGAGATAGCCCCCGATGCGTTCCTCACCCGCTTCTTCAACCTCGAAGCTGTTTAGCAAGTAAAGGCGCCCATGGTAAGGGTCATACTCCAGACTCGACAGGCCACAATCGTAACGAACCGCCGGGTGATTGCCCGGATCGAAGGCATAGTGCTCGCGCATTTTATCGATGAACACCAGGTTGCCACTTTCACTAATTTCGTAATGGGCGCCCACGATACGGCTTACATAGGTGAAGTCATCATGGGCCTGCCCCTGCTCGCGAATACCGAACAGTAACAAGCCATCGCCGCGCTCTCCAGGTACCGCGGCAAGCCCCTCAACTTTGTAGTAAGGGTAGCCAACAGCTTCATCGAGCTTAGTGCGTAGCTCCAAGGAGCCCTCAACACCATCGCGTGGATCGGGATCTACTACCTGCACTTTTTCGGGCTCGCCCAGCGGCCAAATCAGCAAATGGTTGTAGTCGTTCAGGGCATGGCTTTTGCTGTCGATTCGATCAAAGCCGGTGGTCGCCAATACATAACGACCATCCGCCGTGAGGGAAAGGTCCTCGTACTTGACGGCTTGTTTGATGAGCGGCGTTGTGAAGTACTCCAACTGGCTGTCATCCGGCCCCTGCTCAGTCATCGGCATGGCAAACACCGCCGAGCGGCCCTCACCAGGGACCGGCTTGTCACTGGCCAAGATAAGTCGCTTGCCGTCATAGAGCACCGCGGACACCTCGGCATTGACCAGTTTTCCTTGCTCATCGCGTAACCCAGCGGGAAAGCAGTGAATAGTTCCTTGCTGCAGAATTCTCGCGTGTGTCATGGTGGTAGATCCTCACGACTGCCAAAAATAAAACAAAGCTTACTAGACCTTAGCGTCCAGCGTCGAACAGAGGTCTGCCCTTTCAACGGGGCTCGACCTCAGGCGAACAAGCAGGCATGGTAGGTATTGTTATCCACCATTAGCGAAACAACAGGAGGTTACGCCAATGCCGCATTATCTTACTAAAACCCTATGCACGATGGGGCTATTATCGATCTTGATATTTTCACCCAACGCCTTCAGTCAACAACAACCGGGGGCAGCTTCCGGTGAGGGCGTCACCACCGAGTCGTTCCAGGACTGGGAGGTCCGTTGCCAGCGTAATGCCGAGGGCCCGACCCCTTGTGCGATGGTACAAATGGTCACTCAACCTGACAGCGACCAGCCCTTGATGCAGGTAATTCTCGACTACCCGCCCCAGATCGATGACCCGGTGATGAGCTTCTTCGTGCCGCTGGGGGTGCGTCTGGCCGCGGGCCTGCAATTGAGTGTGGATAACGGTGAACCAGTCCAGTTCCCCTATCAGGTCTGCCTGGAGCAAGGGTGCCGTGCTGACGTCCCCATTGAGCCGTCGATGTTGCAGCAACTCCGCAGTGGCAGTACAGCAACCCTCAGCATGATTGGTCCACGCGGTGACCGCATAGACCTGGATATTTCGCTGATTGGCTTTACCGACGCCAGTACCCGCATCGCTCCCTAGTCTCAGGGACCTTCCCCCGACTATGCCGGCCCACAAGGGCCGGCAACGTCGATATGATTGGCGCGCTGACCAGTGACGCGCATCCAGCCAACGAAAGGCTAAGAGCCGACGAGGGTACCAACCTGGTTGCAGCTGACGTAGGGCGTAGATAGTAACGCCATGGATGCGCTCGACGATCTCCTATGAGCGATCATAGTTCCGTGTATGCAAGCTGGATAGCTAGAAGCCCCCGTTGAGGCTGAAAGACATTTGGGCCACACGTTCAGCTACAGCTTGTCAGCATTTGTCTCTTCAGGTCGTATTAGTCAATTCGTCGCACTGCCTCCTCTGACGATTTATTGGCCACAGAGCTTACGTTCCATATTGCTTTTGGCAATATGTGTGGCGCTCAGACTTCGGTTATTTTTCGACGCCAGATGTCGGCCAAAAGCGGTCTTTTAGGCGGAAATAATATAATGCTGCTAGCACGTGCAGCTTTTTAGTAGAGGCAAAACCGCCATAGTGCCTGAACTTGTTATACACTCAGTCGGCTCTCTATATGCGCCGCCCAAGATTCGATATCTATTGGACATAACATCTAGAGTCAATTAATCTAAAACATTAGCCAAATGGTGATGAAAATATTGAATTAAGTTTGTCCTCGTATAACTTCATATTTTGGCGAATAACTTTTTCTTGATTAGAGTCTTCTACACCTTCTAACTTACCTTTCTCCGCTTGCCACATAAACTGGAGTATTTCAGCACGAAGCTGATTACCTAAAGTCTGCAACTGCCTATATTGAACACCTTCTTGAAGCTCTAAAAAACGTGCTTGGGATGCCAAGATCGTTGTTTGCTTGTACAGCAGCTCTGCTGTTATAGATACCTCTTTGCGTGTCGCATCAATCTCTTTCATTTGAAGCAACAAAGTCGACACAACCCCAGCAAATGCCAAGCCAGCAAAAAGAGCGTTAACAGCCCCAAACAAACTTCCAAACTGTCCAAGCACAGCCCAATCTTGGAAATAAAAGTAAGCCGCGAAGGATACTGCAGCCCAAAGCGCCAAGACGACAATGAATATCAGAAAAATGTTTACAACCGATAATTTCATTACAATCTCCTAAAGCTCGATGGAAATTATTTTTAACCTCATCCATACCTAAGACCAATATACGCAACTTCCCGTTTTTTTCTAAAATCAATATATTGATATAACCCATAAATATTTATCAAAGTCTTAAAACCTAAGATCGGTAGACAGGCAATAAACTTCCAGGAAGAACATAAGAATCATGAACTATAACCACCATTGGTCAGCATAGACCTAACCTCCGTTTCCGGCCAATAGCAATCTTTTAGCGTAAGCTGATATAATGTCCACAGCAGCGCCATTATGAAGTAACGAAAGAAAGGAAAAATGACCGGTTGACTGCGCATGTTTAATGGGGAGGTTCTATTTTTTAGGCGCTTCTTTAGGTTGAATGGGAGGTAATGTCATGTTTATAAATATTTTATTCCTGTCTACGGATTCACCTGAAAGCCCCAGCGCATGGACTAAATCTAACCCCGCTTGAAGGCGATTGGCATACGTCCAATTATTATCGTGTTTCTTGCGATAATTAATTTCGTCTTCTATACCTTTAAACACGTTACTCTCAGACTGTAGCTTTCTTGCTATTCCCTTAGCCTCTCCCATAACTTGGCCAGGATTTGGATCATACCAACTCTGTGAAGTAAAGAAATTACGAATTCCTAAATCTAGCTGCTGCACAATATCTACCTCACTATCTTTATTTAACTTGAGATCTTCTCTTTTTACAGGTTTATCCACAACACCGCGAGCAGCAAATCCTGCTGCGAATGCGGCGACTATCGTGCTAAGAAACCAGATGATTGGACTATTCTTAATAGATTCTATAATTATATTAATTTCATCCATATTTAACCTCTATGTCAAAACTGTTCAGCATTCTATCAGCACGAATAAATGCACCAACTGCATTTATCGGAAGATCCACTTGGGGCCGTCATCTGCCCCACTATTAGGATAGGGCGAGATTCTTAATTCGGCCATGAGCGGATGTTCATATCATCTTGGTCAGCAGGGCCCGTAAGCGCTTCTTTTACAGGCCCTGGCCGTGTGAAAACAGAAAAAAGCTGGCCTACTCAAGAATCTTCACCCTCAGCTTTCTGTTGAGTCCATACAAGCCTCTGCCAATGCAGGCTCTGCGTGATCGGCTGCATCCAGCAGTCCCAGGTATCGCGAGCAAGGCCAAGGAGACAAGGGCAAGGGCAAGGGCAAGGGCAAACCAGATTTCGATAGTCATGGGGCGCTAGCCTAGGGGAGTTAAATGCTAAGTAAGCATAAGGCGCAGAAAGATTAAGTATTTTGCTATTGGCTTAATAACGTTATCTGTCATCCTGAATTTCTGCTTTCACCACCATCAAAGTATTCACTATGTCTTCACATTGGATTATCGGCCCTGGGGCCATTGGCCGCCTGCTGGCCCACTCGCTATCGCCTTTCACTGCCACTGCGTTAATCGGTCGCCGAGCCCTGCCTGAGCAGCAAATATTCACCTCTCCCCAAGGCGAGCAACAAACGCGTCTTCTTCATGTACCAACGGTTGATCAGCTAGTTGCTGAAACGCATGGGCCGCCCGGCTTTGTGCATATCACTACCAAAGCGATGGCCACTGAAGCAGCACTTGCAAGCATCGCGAATGTGATTCCCCCCACTACCCCGCTGGTGCTATGGCAAAACGGCTTTTTGGCGCAGCCGAGGATTACCCAGGCGTGGCCGGGGCCAGTGCTTTGCGCTACCACAACGGAAGGTGCTTATTTGACGGACGATGATGGCGTGATGCATGCCGGGCGTGGGCATACTTTTGTGGGAGACTTGCATAACCAGCACGCTGAATTAGCGGAACAACTGGCGCAGACATTAACCCAGGCGGGGCTTACCGCTACGGCAGTTGATGATATTCACCAACGCTTGTGGCAGAAGCTGGCGGTGAATGCTGCGATTAATCCGTTGGTGGCTTTGAATGGCATACGTAATGGTGAGTTGCGTGATGAGGCGTACGCACGCCGGGTCGAAAGTACAGTGAAGGAAGTCGCGGCGATTATGCGGGCAGAAGGTATTGCCTCGCCAGTGGGTGAGCAAGGCGAAAAAGCCTGGCTGGCATTAGTGTGGAAAGTGGTGGAGAACACTGCGAACAATAAGGCGTCGATGCTGCAAGATATTGAGGCCAAACGCCCCACCGAACGCGGAGCGATTTTGGGGCCACTGGTTGAAAGCGCCCAGCGCCATGGGTTAACGAGTGAGGTGTTGCAAGCGCTGGATGCAGAGATAGCGGAACTGGAAGCGGCGTATGGTCGTTAGGTAACGGGGATCATCACCACTTTTTGAAAGCTGGGCAGTTCGGTGAGTTGTTGGTACCAGCGTTCAAGATTGGGGTGGGCTTTCCAGGTTAGGCCGCTGTTGAACAAGTTATATACGAAGGGTGCAATGGCGATGTCACCCAAGCCAAAGGCTGCACCGGAGAACCAGCGCTGCTTTGTCAGCGCGTTATCCATTATTACAAATAGCGCTTCGCACTCCTGCACAGCCGTATCAATCGCGGCGTTATCGCGTTTTTCTGCTGGGGTTCTGACATAGCCCATCAGGATCGCCCGATGCTTGGGCGATAGCGTACTGTTCGACCAATCCATCCATTTTTCCACTTGCGCCCGCTCGGCCGGTGCATCAATCCAGAGTTCGCTCTGCCCATACTGCGCAGCCAGGTAACGAATAATGGTATTAGATTCCCACAGTACGCTATTGGTAGCGTCATCTTTGAGTAGCGGCACCAGCCCGTTGGGGTTCATGGCCAGGTATTCCGGCGTGTTATTGACCCCATGCTGAAGGCCAGCCGGGATTTGTTCAAAAGGCAGTTCCAGCTCTTCTAACACCCACCGCACTTTTTTAACGTTGGTGGAGTTATTGCGGCCCCAAAGCGTGATCATGGCAATCCTTTTTTAGTGGTTTTTTTGAGTTTGCCCGCAAGCCTTGGGTGTGACAAGTAGTGGGCAGGCGCGCTGCCCCTACCACTCCTCTTTCACCGTTGGCTATTCGCCTTCTTTATCTTGATAAAACCGCATTAGGCTTGAGAAATCGAGCTTGCCGTTGCCTTTGGCTTTGTGAAGAGTGAACAGCGAACGAGCAGCGGATCCCATGGGCACCGCAGAAGCGCTTTGCTGACTGACATCCATGGCGAGCCCCAGGTCTTTAATCATTAGGTCTACCTGGAAGCCGCCTTGGTAGTTTTTGGAAGCCGGTGCATTTTCCATGACGCCTGGGTAGGGGTTGTAAACGTTGAGCGCCCAGTTGCCGCCGGAGCTCTGCTTCATAATCTCTGACAGCACAGCGGGATCTAGGCCGTTTTTAACGCCCATATTGATTGCTTCGCAGGTGCCCGCCATCAGGATAGAGAGCAGCATGTTATTGCAGACTTTGGCCACCTGCCCTGCGCCATGGTCACCGGCATGGAAGATGTTTTTGCCCATTACGTCCAGCACCTGCTTGGCCTGTTCGAACTGGGCCTCGGAGCCGCCGACAATAAAGGTGAGTGTGCCCGCTTGGGCGCCACCAACCCCGCCTGACACCGGCGCGTCCACAAAGCCAATGCCCTTTTCCGCGCCAGCGGCGGCGACACTGCGCGCGGTATCGGCGTCAATGGTGGAACAATCGATGACCAGCGCGCTCTGCTTGATTACATCAAACAGCGGCGTATCACCCTCTACATAGAGTCCGCGCACATGTTTTCCCGCCGGCAGCATCGAAATGACAAAATCCGCATCGGTGGCAGCTTCTTGGGCCGAAAAAGCCACTTCACAACCGTTGGACTTGGCAACGTCTAACGCCTCTTGAGAAAGATCGAAGGCGCGAACATTGAAACCTGCTTTTGCCAGATTGGCAGCCATCGGGCCACCCATATTGCCTAAACCAATAAACGCGACGGTAGTCATCTGTATTGTCCTTATTCGTTATATAGATTGTATCTAGGTCTGTTATTTACTGTAGATCGGCAAGCGGGTTCTTCTCCCACGGCGAAGCTAACAGCTCATCAATAAAGTGCTGCTCGACCGAAGCGACATCCGGGTACGTCCACACCGGTTGGCCGTCTTTATCGACCAGCAGCGCGCGCACCCCTTCGGGAAACTCACGGTGGCGGCAGCACTGTACCGAAAGCGCCATCTCGGACTGAAATACCTCTGCTAGCGACATATGCTTGGCGCGCTTTAGCTGCTCATCAATCAGTTTGACCGACACCGGGCTACCGTGGGCCAACGTTTTCTGTGCTTTGTTAAACCACTTATTGTCACTTTTCACCGCGGCAATGGCCGCGACGATTTGCTCGACACTATCGTGGTCCATCAATTCGCGAATCAGCGGTGAGTGCTGGTAAACGGGGGCTTCCAGCTCGCTGAAGACTGGCTGCGATGTTTGCTCTAGCTCACGCATGAGGCGGTTGACCACACCGTTGGCATCGGTATTTTCCCCTTTCCCCCAGCGTGCGTCGGCTAACTGCTGCAACAAGGCATCGCGGTGGTGGCTGGCAATGCAGCGGTCGGCCAAACCCAGATGCACGGCATCAGGTGCGTTGATCTGGCTGCCGGTCATCGCTAAAAAGCGCCCTGCGCCATTGGTTAAGCGGTTCAAAAACCAACTGGCCCCCACATCCGGGTAAAGCCCGATGGTGACTTCCGGCATTGCCAGGCGCGAGGTTTCGGTCACCACGCGGTGGCTGCTGGCACTTAACAGCCCCATGCCGCCGCCCATCACAATGCCATTGCCCCAGCAAATGACGGGCTTGGGGTAAGTGTGGAGGAGAAAGTCGAGCCGGTACTCGGTCTCAAAAAAGCGTTCAGGGAAACGGGGATCGCCGTCGCCGGTAATCGCCTTATACAAGTTCACGACATCGCCACCGGCACAAAAGGCTTTTTCGCCTTCGCTATCGAGCAGTACCGCCACGACTCGCTCATCGGTGGCCCAGGCGTGCAGACGAGGCAACATCGCTTCACACATCTCAAGCGTTAACGCATTGAGCGAGCGTTCAGCATTGAGCTTAATCTCAGCAATGACATGGCCATCGTGGGTAGGGTGTTCGTTAAACAGTACGCTGCTCATTGGTATTCCTTATTTTCTTACAGCTCGGTGGCACCGTCTGCCAGTACCCGGCGTGAGATGATCAGTCGCATGATTTCATTTGTACCTTCAAGTATTCGGTGTACCCGCGTATCACGCACGTAGCGTTCCATAGGGTACTCCTTGATATAGCCGTTGCCGCCGTACAGCTGAAGTGCCTCGTCGCATACCTTGAAACCCACATCGGTGGCGAAGCGCTTAGCCATGGCACAATAGGTCGGTGCGTCGGCGTGGCCTGCATCCAGCTTGGTGGCGGCCATGCGCACCAACTGCCGTGCGGCGACCAGTTCGGTGACCATATCGGCCAGGCGGAACTGCAGCGCCTGAAACTCGGCCAAGCGCTTGCCGAACTGCTTGCGCTCAAGCATGTATTCCCGCGCTTTGTTTATTGCCTGCTGAGCAGTACCGATGGAGCAGGTGGCGATGTTGATTCGCCCCCCATCCAGGCCCTTCATAGCGATCTTAAAGCCGTCACCTTCGTTGCCCAATAGGTGGTTGGCGGGCACCCGTACGTCTTCAAATGTGACCATTCGAGTGGGCTGACTGTTCCAGCCCATTTTCTCCTCTTTACGCCCGTAGCTGATGCCATCACTTTTGGCATCTACCGCAAACGCCGAGACGCCGCCTGCACCTTCCCCACCGGTACGCGCCATCACCACGAGAAAATCCGTGCTGCCGGCGCCAGAAATAAACATTTTACTGCCGGTTAATACGTAGTGATCACCATCACGCTTGGCGGTGGTTTTCAACGAGGCAGCATCAGAGCCTGAATTGGGTTCGGTTAAACAATAGGAACCCAGAAGTTCGCCCGTGGCGAGCCTTGCGCCCCACTGCTCAACCGCTTCAGGCGTACCGAAATCCGCCAACATCCAGGTCACCATATTGTGGATCGTTAGATACGCCGTGGTAGAGGTGCAGCCCATGGAAAGCTGTTCGAAAATGATGCTGGCGTCTAACCGGGAAAGCCCTAACCCACCCACGCTTTCAGGTGCATAGAGTGAGCAAAAACCCAGCTCGCCTGCTCTACGGATCACGTCGACAGGGAAGAACGAAGTTTGGTCCCATTCTGCGGCGTGAGGTTCTAGTTCATTTTGAGCAAAGGCCCGCGCCATATCGGCAAAGGCGACCTGATCTTCATTGAGTTCAAAATTCATGGCGTATCTCCGCTAATGCGCTAGCGCACTGGCTGTTGTCGTTGTAATTGACGTTAACGTTAACTTATCTATTTACCCACCCACAAGCAACATGCCAGCGCTTGCTACCTTAGATGTAGGTCTTCAATGAATAGCTAAAAAAAGGGCGCCAAGCGGCGCCCAACAGTAAGGATCAATAAGTCCGAGGCAGAGAAGCTTCTACTGTCAGAAAAACGGCTACTTAAAGTTCTTGCGATACATCTTGTCCAGCTCGCCGATAATCCCACTGCGAAAGCTAAGCACACAGAGGACAAAGATAATCCCAAGGATTACGCTCACCCAGTTGCCCAAGGGTGATTGCGCCAGGATATGTTGGAGGCTGACCACGATACTTGCGCCCATTAAAGGACCAAGCAGCGTGCCCACGCCGCCCAGCAGGGTCATCAAAATAACCTCACCCGACATATGCCAGTGCGCATCGGTCAGCGAAGCCAGCTGAAAAACCACGGTTTTAGTCGAGCCCGCCAAGCCCGCCAAACCTGCGGAAATCACGAACGCCACTAGCTTGTAGGCATCGGTGTTGTAGCCCAGCGATATTGCCCTGGGTTCGTTTTCACGAATCGCTTTTAGCACTTGGCCGAACGGTGAATGCACCGTGCGCTGAATAAGCGCGAAGCCAGCTATGAATATCGCAAAAACAAAGTAGTACATCGCTAGATTGCTACTCAGGCTGATGACGCCAAAGAGTTCGCCGCGCGGTACGCCGTGCAAACCGTCTTCCCCGCCGGTAAACGGTGCCTGAACGAACATAAAGAAAACCAGTTGCGCCAGCGCCAACGTAACCATCGCGAAATAGATACCCTGGCGGCGAATAGAGAGCACCCCAAACAGCCCACCAAGCAGCGTCGCCAGCAAGGTACCGGCAATAATCCCCACTTCTGGCGTTAACCCTGGGTAGCTTGCCAACAGGTAGCCAGTCACATAGCCACCGGTCGCCAGGAAAGCCGCATGCCCGAAGGACAACAGCCCCGCATAGCCCAGCAACAGGTTAAACGCACAGGCAAACAGCGCAAAACAGAGCACTTTCATTAAAAACACAGGGTAGGCTAGAAATGGCGCCACCAGCCCCACCACGATCAACGCCAGATAGAACATATTGCGGCGAAACTTCGCACGCTTCTGGCGTTCCAGCACGGCGGACGGGGCCGCCATCATTTGAGATTCCGTCATGCTTATGCCTCCTTACCGAACAGCCCGACAGGGCGCAACATGAGTACGAGGATCATGACGAGGAAGATCACCGTATTGGAGGCTTCGGGGTAATACACCTTGGTCAACCCTTCGATGATACCCATCGCCAGGCCGGTAATAATCGCGCCTAGGATTGAGCCCATTCCGCCAATGACGACCACTGCAAACACCACGATTAACAAACTCGACCCCATGGTGGGCGATACCGGATAGAGCGGCGCAGCCAGCACCCCAGCAAACGCTGCCAAGCCAACACCGAAACCGTAGGTAAGCGTAATCAGCAGCGGCACATTAACGCCAAAGGCCTGCATTAACTGCGAGTTTTCCGTGCCCGCGCGTAGGTAAGCCCCCAACCGCGTGCGTTCGATCATAAACCAGGTAAATAGGCACATGGCCAAAGCAGCGACCAGCACCCATGCGCGGTAAGTGGGTAAGAACATAAAGCCAAGGTTCAAACCGCCTTGCAGGATTTCAGGCGTTGCGTAACGTGTGCCGGAAACACCAAAAAAGTTGACCAGCGTGCCCTCGAAAATCAGCGCTAGGCCAAAGGTCAGAAGCAGTCCATAAAGGTGGTCCAGGTGGGCAATCCGGCGTAGTAAAAAACGCTCTAAAAGCACCCCAAACGCACCGACCACCAAGGGCACCAAAAACAGCGCCAGCCAATAATTAATACCTAGATAACGAAAGCCTAACAGCGCGGCGAAGGCCCCCAGCATGTATTGCGCCCCGTGGGCAAAGTTGACGATCTTCAACAGGCCGAAGATGACCGCCAGGCCCAGGCTAAGCAGTGCGTAAAAGGCACCATTCACAAGGCCCAGCGTTAGCTGCCCCATGAAGACGGCCATTGGCACGCCGAATATCATCGTCATAACGCGACTCTCCTCGCCGTCAAGCAGTTGGCGGCAATGCGCCGCCAACCGGTTCTACACGTCTCTTGCAATTGCTGTCTGATCCAAGCGCTGCCTGGAAATTAGTTTTGCACCAACTTGCACTGGCTTTCAGACAGCGGGCGGTAGGCTTCTTCGGCGGGAATCGTGCTGAGAATCTCGTAAAGGTCCCACTCACCAGTGGACTCTTCAGGTGTTTTCACCTGGGCCAGGTACATATCGTGGATCATGCGGCCATCTTCACGAATTTGACCATTACGGGCGAAGAAATCATCGATGGGCATTTCAGCCATTTGTGCACGAACAGCTTCAGGGTCGTCGGTGCCAGCGGCTTCGACGGCTTTCAGGTAATGCATGGTGCTGGAGTAAATACCTGCTTGCACCATGGTCGGCATGCGGCCGACTTCATCGAAGTAGCGCTGCGCCCATTCACGCGACTGTTCATCCATATCCCAGTACCAGCCGGTGGTGAGCAGCAGATTCTGTGTGGCCTCCAGGCCAAGTGCGTGAACGTCGTTCAAGAAAATCAACAGACCCGCTAACTGCTGTCCGGATTGCGTCAAACCAAACTGACTTGCCGTGGTGATTGCATTCACGGTATCCGCACCGGCATTGGCCAAGCCAATGATTTTGGCACCCGAGCCTTGGGCCTGAAGGATATAAGAAGAGAAGTCGTTAGTCGGGAACGGATGGCGCACACCGCCGACAATTTCACCGCCGCTTTCTTCCACGACTTTTGTCACGTCGGCTTCGAGCGCATGACCGAACGCATAGTCAGCCGTCAGCATGAACCAGGTATCGCCGCCCTGCTCAACCACCGCTTTAGCGGTACCGTTAGCAAGCGGATAGGTATCGTATACCCAGTGAATGTGGTTAGGCGTGCAATGTTCATTGGTAATACTAGAAGCCGCTGAGCCGGACACAATGCCCAGGCCGTTATTCTCTTCCAGCACTTTGGTGACCGCGATCGACACCGAGGAAGCCACCAAGCCGCCGACCATATCGACGTTATCCTGGTCGATCCAGCCACGCACCGTGTTTGCGCCAACGTCAGCGCTGTTGCGATCATCCGCGCTGGAAATCACGATCGGAGCGCCATTTACGCTGCCACCAAAATCGGCCACCGCCATCTCCATCGCGGTTAAGCCGCCAGGGCCAGCCAGATCGCGGTATGTACCGGACATATCGGCCAGGTAGCCAATGCGTACTTCGCCATCGCTCATATCCGCCTGGGCGGTAGACACAGCGAGGCTAGACGCTGCAGCGACGGCGATGCTGGTAGCCAGCGTTTTTTTCATAAAAGTCATATTCGTCTCCTGGCCCTTGGGGCCTTTGTTGTTGTCTAACGACGTGCAATTTATTGTTTTTTAATAACAGTCTTGTAATTTTTGAGCAGTTTGCGCTGATGTTGTGAGCGTATAATCGTGCGTGCTTTATACCCCTAGCATTGAGTTGAGATGTTCCCGACGCGATGGCAACTGCGCGGCGCTAATTTCTTCGACAATCTGACCGTGATCCATCACGAAGTGACGATCCGCAAGCGGTGCCGCAAAGCGGAAGTTCTGTTCCACAAGCACGATGGTCATACCGCGCTCTTTTAGTTGAACCAGCACTTCGGCTAACTTCTGAACAATGACCGGGGCCAGCCCCTCGGTGATTTCATCCAGCAACAACATGCGTGCACCGGTGCGCAAAATGCGCGCCATGGCTAGCATCTGCTGTTCGCCACCGGAAAGCCGCGTGCCCTGGCTTTTGCGCCGCTCATATAGGTTGGGGAACATGGCGTAGATTTCATCCAGGCTCATTCCCCCCGAGCGCACCGTGGGCGGCAGTAAAAGGTTTTCGTGTACATCCAAACTGGAAAAAATACCGCGCTCTTCGGGGCAGTAACCAATCCCTAAACGCGGGATATGGTGAGGCTTCATATGCAGCGTTTCGTTACCGTTTATCACGATAGAGCCCGTGCGACGTCCCGCCATATTCATAATCGACTTCAACGTCGTGCTGCGGCCTGCGCCGTTTCGTCCTAATAGCGTGACCAGTTCGCCACGCTTAACGTCAAAATTAACCCCGTGCAGAATATGTGATTCGCCGTAAAAAGCATGCAGATCCTGCACGCGTAACATTTCCAGGCTTTGGGCATTCTCGACAGGCGCGTGCGCTTCAGCAGTATTCATACGGCTGCCCCCTCTTTTTCAGAACCATCCTCTTCCGCGGCGTCGCTGCCCATATAGGCTTCGCGTACCAATGGGTTACGAGAGACCGTATCGTAATCACCCTCAGCGAGTACCGCGCCCCGCGCCAGCACGGTAATCCGATCACACAGGCGGCTAACGACGCTTAAATTATGTTCGACCATCAATACAGTACGCCCTTGGGAGACACGCTTAATCAGGGCCACGATGCGATCAACGTCTTCTGCCCCCATCCCCTGAGTTGGCTCATCCAACAGCATCATGCTCGGATCAAGCGCTAGAGTCGTGGCGAGTTCGAGCGCTCGCTTGCGGCCGTAGGGCATTTCCACCGTTAAAGTGTCGGCGTATTCACGCAGACCTACTTCTTCCAGTAGTTCAAGGGCTCGCTCATTGAGATGGTCCAGAGATTTCTCGGATTTCCAGAAATGAAACGAGGTACCCAGCTTGCGCTGTAGCGCCACCCGCACATTCTCAAGTGCGGTCATGTGGGCAAAAACCGCTGAAATCTGAAACGAACGCACCAGTCCTAACTGAGCTATTTCGTTAGATTTTTTACTGGTAATCGACTTTCCACGGTACAAAATATCGCCGCGGGTAGGTGGTAGAAATTTGGTCAATAGATTAAATACGGTGGTTTTGCCTGCGCCGTTGGGGCCAATCAGTGCATGGATATGCCCTTCCTGCACCTGCAGATTGACTTCGTCCACAGCGGTAAACCCACGGAACTCTTTGGTTAGTCCTCGGGTTTCGAGGACAGGTCCCTGAAGGACATCGTTTGCACTCATAGAGTGGCAAGCCTCTTGTTGTTGTAGTGCTGACTGTTGTAGTGCTGATCGTTGTAGCGCTGACTCTTTTACAGGTAATCAATGAAGTAGCATAAGTGCTTGCCACTGCCTTACCTGAACGTAAGGTGTACGTGCAAACTAGCAACTCTAGCTATGGCAATACAATTACAACTTTGGTCTATCGACGATATTTTGCTGAATTAACAGTCGCATCGAAAATAATAAAATCAGCTGTTTATGACATTTCAACGCTTTTCAACTGCTAGCAACTATCGCTTTACGTTAACGTAAACTTGTTTTAGCCTCAGTGGCAGTGTTCCATAGGTGTCATGTCTTGGGACTAATTCTAAGAAACTGTCCTTAAGAACAAAGCCTTTTTGAGAGAACGTCACCATGAGCAAAACTTACTCGATCAGTGAACTGGCCAACGAGTTTGATTTAACTACCCGCAGCATTCGTTTTTATGAGGATCAGGAGTTGCTTCACCCCACCCGCCGTGGGCAAACGCGGGTTTACAGCAGCAAAGACCGAGTGCGGCTTAAGCTAACCATTCGTGGCAAGCGTCTGGGGTTTTCACTGGCAGAAATTCGAGAACTGTTCGAGCTTTGGGACGAAACCCGCAGCGGCAGTAAAAAGCAGCTGCATTTAATGCTCAGCAAAATAGCCGAGCGACGAGCGGCTCTCGACCAGCAAATGAAAGACATCACAATGGTGCAACTAGAACTTGAAAGCGCGGAAATTCGCTGCCGCCAAGCGCTGGAAGAACTGCACGAAAAACAGAACGAAGAAGAGCGAGCGGGAGCAAGCGATCAGTCGTCGCCCTCCTCTCCTGCCACGATGCACTGAGTCGACATTCCATATACCGCCAGCTCGGCTAGCCGACACAGCTAACCACAAGAACTAGCCTCTATAAATAATTAGTAATAGGTGATTGACCATGTTTTCACACTACTCAGAACTTAATTTTGGCCTCGATGACGAACTGAACATGCTGCGCGAGCAGGTCAACGCCTTTGCGGCCAGCGAAATAGCGCCCCGCGCTGCCGAGATCGACCGCAACAATGAATTCCCCAACGATTTATGGAAGAAGTTTGGGGATATGGGCCTGTTGGGCATCACCGTCTCAGAAGAAGATGGCGGCAGCGGCATGGGCTACCTCGCCCACTGTATTGCCATGGAAGAGATCTCCCGTGCCAGCGCATCGGTCGCGCTCTCCTACGGCGCCCATTCCAACCTGTGCGTTAACCAAATCAAGATCAATGCCTCCCCCGAACAGAAAGCCAAGTACCTGCCCAAGCTGATTAGCGGCGACCATGTGGGCGCGCTGGCGATGTCCGAGCCCGGCGCGGGTTCTGATGTGGTCTCGATGCAGCTGCGCGCCAAGAAGGATGGCGACCATTACGTTCTTAATGGCAACAAGATGTGGATCACTAACGGTCCCGATGCCGATGTACTGGTGGTCTACGCAAAGACAGATCCGGAAGCCGGCTCCAAAGGCATCACCGCGTTTATTATCGAAAAAGGCATGCCGGGGTTCTCTACCGCCCAGAAGCTCGACAAGCTGGGCATGCGCGGCTCCAACACGTGTGAACTGGTGTTCCAGGATTGCAAAGTGCCCGCTGAGAATATCCTTGGTGACGAAGGTAAAGGGGTTCGCGTACTGATGAGCGGCCTGGATTACGAGCGCACCGTACTGGCCGCTGGCCCGATTGGCATTATGCAAGCCGCCATGGATGTGGTGATGCCCTATATCCACGAGCGCAAACAGTTCAATCAGTCGATTGGTGAGTTCCAACTGGTGCAGGGCAAAGTGGCCGATATGTACACCACCCTAAACGCCTGCCGCGCCTATTTATACGCCGTCGCCGGTGCCTGCGACCGCGGCCAAACCTCGCGCAAAGACGCCGCTGGGGTGATTCTCTACTGCGCTGAAAAAGCCACCCAGGTGGCGCTGGATTCCATTCAATTACTCGGCGGAAATGGCTATATCAACGAATACCCCACCGGGCGTCTGCTGCGCGATGCCAAGCTGTATGAAATTGGTGCGGGCACCAGCGAAATTCGGCGGATGTTAATTGGCCGCGAACTGTTCACTGAAACCCTTTAATTAAAATCAGCAGGGCCGCGCCATGAGTACCATCAATAGCCAAGTCAATCCGCGTAGCGATGTGTTTCAAGCCAACGAAGCTTCAATGCTCGGTGAAGTCCACAAACTGCGTGAACTGACCGCCGCTGTCGCGCAGGGTGGCGGTGCCAAAGCCCGCGAGCGCCACGAAAGCCGCGGCAAGCTGTTTGTCCGCGACCGCATCGATCACCTGATCGATGAAGGCTCACCATTTTTGGAGTTTTCCGCCCTGGCGGCGCACAACATATACGATAGCGAGATCCCTGCCGCAGGCGTGGTCACGGGTATTGGCCGTGTTTCCGGCGTGGAGTGCGTGATCGTCGCTAACGACGCCACGGTGAAAGGTGGCACTTACTTCCCCCTCACGGTGAAAAAGCATATTCGCGCCCAGGAGGTCGCCCGCAAGCATCGCCTGCCGTGCATTTACCTGGTCGATTCCGGCGGCGCCTTTCTGCCCCGCCAGGATGAAGTATTCCCCGACCGCGACCACTTCGGTCGCATCTTCTATAACCAGGCAACCATGTCGGCCGAAGGCATTCCGCAAATCGCCGTGGTGATGGGCTCCTGCACTGCCGGTGGCGCTTACGTGCCTGCCATGGCGGATGAATCGATCATCGTTAAAGAGCAGGGCACGATTTTCCTGGGTGGCCCCCCGCTGGTAAAAGCCGCCACCGGTGAAAGCATTAGCGCTGAAGATCTGGGCGGTGCGGATGTTCACGCCAAGGTCAGCGGCGTGGCCGACCACTACGCTGAAAATGATGCCCACGCGCTGCAGCTTGCCCGCGCCTGTGTCTCTCGCCTGAACTGGCAGAAGCGCGGCAAACTGGCCATGAAAGCGCCCAAACCGCCCAAGCTCGATCCCACCGAGCTGTATGGGATTGTGGGCACCGACCTGAAAAAGCCCTATGACGTACGCGAAGTGATTGGCCGTATCGTCGATGACTCCGATTTCGACGAGTTCAAACGTTACTACGGCGAAACCCTGGTGACCGGTTTTGCGCATATTCACGGCTACCCGGTCGGCATCGTGGCCAACAATGGCGTGCTGTTTTCTGAAAGTGCAGTGAAAGGCGCACACTTTATTGAGCTATGCGCCCAGCGCAAGATTCCGCTGATCTTCCTGCAGAACATTACCGGCTTTATGGTCGGCTCCAAGTACGAACACGAAGGCATTGCCAAGCACGGCGCCAAGCTAGTGACCGCTGTGGCCTGTGCCAAGGTGCCCAAATACACCGTCCTGATTGGCGGTAGCTTCGGTGCGGGCAACTACGGCATGTGTGGTCGCGCCTACGATCCCAACCTGCTATTCATGTGGCCCAATGCGCGCATTTCCGTGATGGGCGGCGAACAGGCGGCGGGCGTACTGGCTCAGGTGAAGCGTGAGCAGCACGAACGTGACGGTCGTGAATGGAGCAAAGAGGAAGAAGAAGCCTTCAAGCAGCCCACCCGCGAGCAGTACGAACACCAGGGCCACCCCTATTACGCCAGTGCCCGTTTGTGGGATGACGGCGTCATTGATCCGCTACAAACCCGCGATGTGCTGGGGCTTTCACTGGCTGCCGCAATGAACGCAGAAGTAGAAGAGACACGCTTCGGCGTGTTCAGGATGTAGGGGCGAACTCAATGGCTTACTCAACACTGAAAATCGAAGACGGCGTGGCGCGTCTTACCTTAAACCGCCCAGAGGTGCATAACGCTTTTGACGACAGCCTGATCGCCGAGCTAAACGCGCACCTCAATGAACTCCATCGACTTGCCGACGCAGGCGATGTGCGTGTGGTAGTGCTCGGCTCCGAAGGTAAAAGCTTCTCAGCGGGCGCCGATTTAAATTGGATGAAGCGCATGGTCGATTACGACCTTGACGATAACCTCGCCGATTCCCGTAAGCTCGCCGCACTGATGCATGGTTTGGATGCGTTGCCCTGCCCCACGCTATGTCGTGTGCAAGGCGCCGCCTTTGGTGGCGCTGTAGGCCTTGCCGCCTGCTGCGATGTGGTGATTGCCTCGGATAAAGCCAAATTCTGTCTCTCGGAAGTCAAAATTGGTTTATCGCCTGCCGTCATCAGCCCGTATGTTCAGCGCGCCCTGGGCGAGCGCCAGATGCGCCGCTATGCGCTAACAGCCGAAGTGATGGATGCCCCAACCGCGCTCGCGCTCGGCCTAGCCCATCAAGTGGTGGAACACGAGGCGTTAGATAGCGCGATCGACGCCATGCTGGTAACGCTATTAGCAGGCTCGCCTCAAGCCCAGCGTGCCACTAAAGCATTGATGGCAACCGTCGCCCAAGCGCCGGATTCTGATGCTACCCGCGAACATACCTGCCAGGTGATCGCCAAGCTGCGGGTAAGCCCAGAGGGCCAAGAGGGCTTATCCAGCTTTTTTGAAAAGCGCCGCCCGAATTGGGTCGAATCTAATCACACACCTCACGCTTCGGAGCGTCGCTCATGAGTCATTCACCCCCTATTGAAAAAGCCGAAAAAGCTGAAAACGCCGCTCGCACGACGCCTTTTGGTACGCTGTTAGTCGCCAACCGCGGTGAAATCGCCTGCCGTGTGATGCGCACTGCCCGCCGGATGGGCCTGAAAACCGTCGCGGTCTACTCCGATGCCGACGCCAGCGCCCGCCACGTTCGTGAAGCCGACGAGGCCGTGCGTTTAGGCCCCGCTGCTGCGCGCGAAAGCTATCTCAACATTGATGCGGTCATCGACGCCGCCAAGCGCACCGGTACCGGTGCTATCCACCCCGGCTACGGCTTTCTTTCCGAAAACGGCAGCTTCGTCAAAGCCCTTGAAGAAGCGGGCATTACCTTTGTTGGCCCGCCCGCCTCGGCGATTGCTGCCATGGGCGATAAATCCGCCGCCAAAGCGCGCATGGCCAACGCGGGCGTACCACTGGTGCCGGGCTATCACGGGGATAATCAGGACGACGCCCTGCTGCGCACTGAAGCCGATAAAATCGGTTATCCGGTCATGATTAAAGCCAGCGCCGGCGGCGGTGGTAAAGGCATGCGCGTGGTTGAATCTGGCGATGGTTTTCAGGCTGCGTTAGAGGGCTGCCGCCGTGAATCCAAAGCCGCCTTCGGCGATGACCGCATGCTGATCGAAAAGTACCTGGTGCAGCCGCGCCATGTGGAAGTGCAGGTGTTCTGCGACCGCCACGGCAACGGCGTTTACCTATTCGAGCGTGACTGCAGCGTGCAGCGCCGTCACCAGAAAGTGATCGAGGAAGCCCCCGCTCCCGGCATGACGGCGAAGCTGCGCAGCGCCATGGGCGATGCCGCGGTACGTGCCGCCCAGGAGATCGGCTATGTGGGCGCAGGTACCGTCGAATTCTTATTAGACGCGGACGGCTCGTTCTACTTTATGGAGATGAATACCCGTCTCCAGGTCGAGCATCCGGTGACCGAAATGATCACCGGGCAAGACCTGGTCGAGTGGCAGCTACGCGTGGCCATGGGCGAGCCGCTCCCTTTCAGCCAAGACGAGCTGACAATTACCGGCCATAGCTTTGAAGCACGCATTTACGCCGAAGACCCGGAGCAGGACTTTCTGCCCGCCACCGGCCTGCTGAACCGGTTCGCGCTGGATTTAGTGGGTGCTGGTTTAAGCGCTGATCAAGTGCGCCTGGACAGCGGCGTAGAGAGCGGCGATGCGGTGTCGATGCACTACGACCCCATGCTGGCCAAGCTGATTGTGCATGGGCCTGACCGCGACGCGGCGCTGGCCACGCTTAACCGCGCCCTGGCGGCACTGGATGTGCAAGGCGTGGTGACCAACCGTGCCTTCCTGATGCGTCTGGCGACTCACCCGGGCTTTAAGAACGTGGAGCTGGACACACGCTTCATTGAACGCAACGAAGCGACGCTGTTTGCACCACGCACCTACAGTATGGACGCCTACGCGAGCGCGGCGCTGATCGGCCTACATCAGCTCGCCCAGGAGTGTGAAAGCGACTCCCCCTGGGATCGCCACGACGGCTTCCGGCTCAACGCGCCGCACACCATTCGTATTGCGCTGTGTGACCCAGCCAATGTTCAAGCGGATGATAGCGATGAAGCAGTCGTCATCGTTGAAGGCAAACGCAGCGCAGGCGAATCGCTTTGGAATCTTACCATTGGCGATGACACCCTTACCGCAAGCCTGCAGCCGCTCACTGGTGATGCAGTCGCCGTTACTTTAAACGGCCATCGTCGCCGCCTCCAGGCGCGCCGTGACGGGCATGTCGTGGTAATGGCCGACCCAAGCGGTGAAACCCGTCTGTTCTGGCGTCGCATCGATGCGGTTGACCATGGCCACCACGAAGCTGAATCGACACTCACGGCGCCGATGAACGGCACGGTGGTGGCACTGCTGGTGGAGCCCGGTAAGGCGGTTGAAAAAGGCATGCCGCTGATGGTGATGGAAGCCATGAAAATGGAGCACACCATGACTGCCCCCGCCGATGGTAGCGTGGAAGCCTTCCACTTCCAGGCGGGCGATACGGTCAGCCAAGGTGCTGTACTTCTCGACTTTGCCCCCAGCGAATAGGAGCTCACCCATGGCACTGCCGACATCCGTCAAACTGTTTGAAATGGCCCCCCGTGACGGCCTGCAAAACGAGCCGGGGGCAATGGTGCCCACCGCGACTAAAATTGCCCTGGTCGAACGGCTTGCCAAGGCGGGGATCACGCATATTGAAGCCGCCAGCTTTGTCTCGCCCAAGTGGGTGCCACAAATGGGCGATGCCGTTGAGGTCATGGGCAGTATTCAGCGCCAGCCCGGTGTGGTGTATTCAGCACTGACACCCAATCTCAAAGGGCTGGAAAACGCGCTATCGGTGGGCGTGGAAGAGGTCGCCGTGTTTGGTGCCGCCTCGGAGGCCTTTTCACAAAAAAATATCAACTGCTCGATTGCCGAATCACTTACGCGCTTTGAACCTGTGTTAGAGCGCGCCCGAGAGGCTGGCGTGCGCGTGCGTGGGTACGTTTCGTGTGTGTTGGGCTGCCCTTACGAAGGCGAGATTGCCCCCACCAAAGTGGCTGAGGTGGCCAAAGCGCTTTATGAGATGGGCTGTTACGAGGTGTCACTGGGCGACACCATTGGCGTGGGTACACCGCTGGCTGCTAAACGCATGATTGAAGCCGTTCAGCAGCAGGTGCCCTTAGAGTTTCTGGCCGCCCACTTCCACGACACTTACGGCATGGCATTGGCTAATTTGTACGCCGTAATGGAAGAAGGCGTTAGCGTGATTGATGCGGCGACGGCAGGCCTGGGTGGCTGCCCCTATGCCAAAGGCGCCTCCGGCAATGTGGCCACCGAAGACGTACTCTACCTGCTTGAAGGGTTGGGTGTTAAAACGGGCATCGACCTGCAGGCCGTGATTGATACCGGCTATTGGATCACCGGCGAGCTAGGCCGCAAACCCAGTTCCAAAGTCGCCCTGGCGAAAGGCGCTAGCAGCTAACCAACCGCTGCCGATCCGTTCGGACAAGAAAAATATCGGAGAGTCTCAACATGACGTCACAAGCACTCACGTTACCCAGCTACTCCAGCAGCATGGCGGACAAGCCACTGCTGGGCATGACCATTGGCGACAAGTTTGACCAGATCGCCACGCAATATGCCGATAACGACGCGCTGATTGTGCTGCACCAGAACATCCACTGGAGCTATCGCCAGCTTCAGGAAGAGGTCAATCGCTGCGCCCGCGCCTTGCTCGCTATCGGTGTTCAAAAAGGCGACCGCGTCGCCATTTGGGCGCCCAATTGCAGCGAATGGACACTCACCCAGTTTGCGACCGCTAAAATTGGCGCCATTCTGGTCAACATTAATCCTTCATACCGTACTCATGAACTGGAATATGCGCTGAATCAATCCGGCGCTCGCTTTTTGGTCACCGCCAACAGCTTCAAAACCTCTGACTACAGCGGCATGCTGTATGAATTGGCTCCCGAGTTAAAAGCCTGCAACGAAGGCGAGCTGAAATCCCAGAAACTGCCCGACCTTGAGTGCATCATTAATTTAAGTAGCGAAAAGCTCAGCGGTATGTGGCGCTGGGCAGACCTGATGAGCGAGGCCAACAAGGTTAGCCAAACCGACGTTGATGACCTGCAAGCGACACTACAGTTCGATGACGCCATTAATATTCAGTACACCTCAGGCACCACGGGCTTTCCCAAAGGGGCGACGCTTTCTCACCACAATATCCTCAATAATGGTTTTTTTGTGGCAGAAAGCATGGGCTTCACCCACGAAGATCGCCTGGTGATCCCCGTACCGCTTTACCACTGCTTCGGTATGGTGATGGGTAACCTGGGTTGTGTGACCCACGGCGCCACCATGATCTACCCGGATGAGGGCTTCGACCCCGGCAAAGTGCTGAAAGCCGTTCATGAACAGAAAGCTACCGCCCTTTACGGCGTGCCAACCATGTTTATCGCTGAGCTAGATCACCCTGATTTCCCCAGCACCGATCTCTCATCGCTACGCACCGGTATCATGGCGGGCTCGATCTGCCCCGCTGAGATCATGAAGCAGGTGATCAACAAGATGAACATGAAAGGCGTACAGATCGCCTACGGCATGACAGAAACCAGCCCGGTGTCTACCCAGACAGGTGCCAACGACAGCATCGAGAAACGCGTTTCCACGGTGGGCCGCACTCAACCGCACCTGGAGAATAAGATTGTCGATCCCGGCAATGGCGGCATTCTGCCCCGAGGTGAAATCGGCGAGCTGTGTACCCGTGGTTACAGCGTGATGCTCAAATACTGGAACAACGACAAAGCCACCGCTGAAGCCATTGACGAAGCGGGCTGGATGCACACCGGTGACCTCGCCACCATGGATGAAGAGGGTTACATTCAGATCGTGGGGCGCATTAAAGACATGGTGATTCGCGGCGGAGAGAACGTTTACCCCAAAGAGATCGAGGAATTCCTGTACGCCCACCCGGCCATTTCAGAGGTACAGGTCACTGGGGTGCCTGATAAAAAGTACGGTGAAGAGTTGATTGCCTGGGTAAAACTCAACAGCTCAGCGGGCGAAGTCACTGGCGAAGAGTTGCGCGAGTACTGCAAAGGCAAAATCACCCACTTCAAAATTCCGCGCTACTTTAAATTCGTTGACGAGTTCCCAATGACCGTTACCGGCAAAATTCAGAAGTTTAAAATGCGCGAGATTTCGATACAGGAGCTAGGCCTGGATCAAGAACCATAACTGGCCATGTCTACCTCCCACCCTTTGTCAGACCATTATCAGCGCGCCCTGCGCGCTGATGAAGTTTTGGCACAAATTGATGCTCACTACCCCGATGGCCCTACTCTGCATCAACTAGCCCCCTTGGATCAGCTACATATCGGTGGCTTGGCGGCCTCCGCTCGGTTACTTGATCGGCTCAACCCTGACACCCATGGCAAGGTATTGGATATTGGCGCTGGGCTGGGGGGATTAATGCGCCAGGGTGCATCGCTGGGCTTTCATATAACAGGGCTGGATATTACCCATGGGTTTAGTGCGTTAAACAAAGCACTGAGCACTAGGGCTAATCAATCTGCCGTTTCATCGCTTGCCTGGGTAACGGGTAATGCACGCGCGCTACCGTTTGCTGATCATAGTTTCGACGCGGTTTTGTTTCAGCACAGCCTACTCAACATGCCCGACCCCACCAAGGTGCTGGCTGAGAGCTTGCGCGTGCTGCGCCCTGGCGGGCAGTTGGTGATGCACGAAGTCGTCAGCGGCCCCAACGTGTCACAACTTCACTACCCAGTGCCCTGGGCGGTTTCTCCTGAACATTCGCACCTCCTGCCCCTAACGACGCTAATCCGCTTGCTCGAAACAAGTGGCTTTGTACTTGAGCACGTGGAGGATTGGAGCGAACTAGCCTTGGCGTGGCGCCAGCGCCAACGCCAGAAAGAGCAGTCAGCCGCCCGGCAATCGGTGCTCTCACCTCAGTGGGTATTTGGAGAGCAATTTCTGACCATGGGGAGTAATTTGCTAAAAAATTTGGCCGAGGGCGCAATTAAAGTGGTAGAGATAGACGTCCGTTGCTAGTCTCAATAAGTACCGTTCTTTCTTCCTACCGATAGGCGTACGAGAAATGCCAATGGCACGCTTGGCAAGCACCCTGCTCTGTTGCTCAGTTCCCTGGTTTAGCAGCTACGCCGACGATAAACCGCCGGTGATGGCCTATACCGCCCCTGATAGTGAACTCATGCAACTTGATAACGGCGTTATCCTAGAAGGTAGTGACCTTCAAAGCCTTGATAACTATTCCAGTGGTTTCCGCGTAACCGCAGGTTTCAGCCCCTGGCGGCTCCCTCAACTCGATATTGGCGCTGAAATCGCCTATCGGGAAAGCGAAGAAATCTCCACCACATCCAGTGTTAATCCGCTCGTTATGGATACGTTAAGTTTGGGGGGCGCCCTTGTAGCCGGTGTTCGCATGGGCGCCTTTAGTGTCTATGCGAAGTCCGGCATTACTGAATGGCGCGGTGACAGCGAGGTGGAAGGTGCCGATGAAAGTGGCACCGCGATGCTGCAAGGCTTCGGTGCTACCGTGACGATCAATCGGCTCGTCAGTCGTCTAGAGTATGAGCGCATTGATGCCCCAAGCCTTGAGCATCTCAATATACTCAGCGCCTCGCTGCACCTGCCGTTTTAAAGGGCATCGTTTTTCTGATCGGGTGGCGTCCAGATAGGCACATCTTCGCGCTGCGGCTCGTGCCAATCCTGCTTCATAGCACTGTTCAGCGACTCTTCCAGTTTCATAAACAGCTCGCCATAGCGCGGACTAAAGCTAATACCGCCCTCTATCTCTTTCCAGGCTTCGAACAACTCGTCTTCGTGGGCATCTTCATTCCGCACAAACGACCAGGTCATTTGCTTGGCACGCATGGGGTGAACGCCCATGGCGGTGAGCGCGTGGCCACCCAGCTCAAGCGCTGAATGGTAGGTTTCGCTGACCGTATCATCGGCGCCCGCTTCACGCAGTTGGTAGCCATGACCACGATCAAAGGCACGGGCCAGCACCCAAACGTGGGGATAGTACTGTTTTACGTGCCTGACCATCTGCACAGCACGGTCACGGTCGTCCAACGCGATCACAAGTAACCGGGCCTGCTCAATACCTGCGGTTTCGAGCAAATCGGAGCGGCTGGCATCGCCGAAGTAGCTTTTGATACTTATCTTGCGCAGGTTCTCGATCTGCTCAATCTCATGATCCAGGGCAACAATGGGGATATTATTGGCACGCAGCAAGCGGCAGATAATCTGCCCAAACCGCCCCACCCCCGCAACGATAACCGGGGCCTGCTCCTCTATCGTATCGGCCTCACGATCATCATTTTTAGCGCTACGATAACGCGGCAGTACCAAGCGGTCGTAGGCGATGAACAGCAAGGGGGTCAAGAACATCGAGAGTGCCACAACGAGCGAGAGAATCTGAGATATATCCGAAGGGATCACGCTGTTTTGTACGCTATAAGTCAACAGTACAAAGCCAAATTCACCCGCTTGGGCAAGGCTTAAAGTGAACAGCCAGCCGTTGCTGCCATGTAGCCGAAACAGCAGCGCCAAGCCAAACAGAATTAATCCTTTTACGACGATAACCGCCGTGCCTAACAGCAGTATCGTCTCCCACTCCGCTGCCAGCACAGCGAAGTTGATACCCGCTCCCACGGTAATAAAGAACAGCCCCAGCAGCAGCCCCTTGAAGGGTTCAATATTGGCTTCCAGTTCGTGCTTGAACTCACTATTGGCGAGCACCACCCCCGCCAGGAATGCGCCAAGGGCGGGGGATAAATTGACTAAACTCATCAGGGCGGCAATACCTATCACCAGCATTAGGGCAGTGGCGGTAAATATTTCGCGCAGGCCAGAGCCAATCACATAGCGAAACAACAACGGCACTAAATAGTAGCCCGCGGCTATAACGCTCGCGATAGCCGCGACGACCACTAAAGCATGAGCCCAGCCGGGCAGATCCGATACCAAATTTAAACTGGCATGGCCCTCATCACTGACCGGGCCCATTAACTCGGGAAGAGCTAGCAGCGGAATTAACGCCAGCATGGGAATAACGGCTATATCCTGAAACAGCAGCACCGAGAAGGCGCTGCGGCCGCCTTCAGTTTTGGCAAGCCCTTTTTCATTCAATGTTTGCAGCACAATGGCCGTGGATGAGAGCGCAAAAATCAGCCCCACCGCCAGAGCGGTTTGCAATACTAGCCCCAGCCATAAGGCGATGGCAGTACCAGCAACCGTCGTTAACACGACCTGAAGCCCGCCCAGACCAAGCAGCCGTACACGCATGGCCCATAGCCCTTTGGGATCTAGCTCCAGGCCCACCAAAAACAGCATCATCACGACGCCAAATTCTGCAAAATGCTGAATGGTGGTGGTCTCCTGGCCCACCAGCCCTAGGATCGGGCCAATGACTACGCCAGCAACCAAATAGCCCAGCACCGATCCAAGTCCAAACCGCTTGGCGAGGGGAACCGCAATGACGGCCGCAAGAAGGTAGATAAACGCCTGAACGAAATAGGCTGTCATTTTTTCACCCGCCGTAAGGGTAGAGAGTTAAGCTCAATAAGCACGCCACATTCACGGCGACCGTCAGCCAGAAAATGGCTTGAAAAGTAGTTTTCTGGGTTTTATGCCTCAGCCGCTGCTGAGCAAACAGCCCGCCCGGCCAGCCACCCAACAACCCAAGCAGGTGTAACGACTTCTCGCTCACTCGCCGTCGCTGTTTGATAGCAGCCTGTTTATCAATAGCGTAGGTAACGTAAGCGAGAATGCTAACCACAATGTAAAAAGCGGCGATTGAAATCACTGTGAAGACTCTTAAAAGATGAGGAACTACTTGCGCCGCTGGGAAGGCTTACCTCCACCCGCTAGCTTACCGCGCCCAACACGCCCTTTACCCACGGGCTTAACACCCGCTTTTCCTTTAGCGCCCTTACCTGGCGTATTGCCTTTCGGGCCGGCACTTTTTTTTGCGCTGACTTTTCCACTGGCGGCCTTTTTACCCTTGGGAAGTGGTTTAGCCCCAGCGGCTTTAGTTCCAGCAGCCTTTGCGCCAGCTTTTGCAGGTTTCTGGCGCTCTTTTGCGGCGGGTTGGTTGGTCTTTCCTGCGTTTGAACGCCCGCTATAGTTGGGCCTTGCCGGTTTACTTTTCTTTTCCGGCACGGCTTCTGATTTTTCGGTCAACGCGATAATGGTGTCGATCTCTTTAGGGGTAAGATCGCGCCAGTCGCCTAGTGCTAAGCCCTTTAATGGCACATTCATAATGCGCGTACGAATAAGCTGGGTGACCTCATAACCGAAGTATTCGCACATACGACGTATTTGCCGATTGAGCCCCTGCACCAGAGTAATCGTGAACACAAAGGTGGACTCTTTTTGCACTTTGCAGCGTTTGGTCACTTTGCCGAGAATCGGCACACCACCCTGCATGCCGTCGATAAACTCGTCGGTGATCGGCTTGTTCACCGTCACTTGGTACTCTTTTTCATGGTTGTTATTGGCGCGTAGAATCTTGTTAACCAGGTCGCCGTTATTGGTTAAAAAGATTAACCCTTGGGAGTCTTTGTCGAGCCGGCCAATGGGAAATATACGCGTGCCGTGCTTGACGAATTCGACAATATTGTCCTTTTCGCTGGACTCGGTGGTACTCACAATCCCCACCGGCTTGTTCAACGCAATAAGGACAAGATCCTCCTCTTCCTGTGGCTCGATCTCCTGGCCATTAACCTTAACCAGATCCCCCGCTACCACTTGGTCGCCAGTCGTGGCACGGCGCCCGTTAATCCACACATTGCCCTGCTCAACAAAGCGATCGGCCTCGCGTCGAGAACACATGCCACTTTCACTGATGTACTTATTAATGCGGGTAGATTTTCGTAATGACATAAAACGCCATGTGGCTGTAGAGAGGTAAAAACGAATAAGAAGTAATTAACGATTAAAAGGAGGAGCCAGGCTGCTTTAGGAAAGCCAGCTCCTCGTCAGTGGAGGCCCGCCCCAACAGTGCATTCCGATGCGGGTAACGCCCGAAGCGATCAATAATCGCCTTGTGACGGACTTCAAAATCGAAATTTTCCTCTAACCCGGGCTGATCAAAGAGCTGCATCGCTACCTCATGAATGACCACTGACTCACTGTGCATAAAGGGCATATATAAAAATATCCGTTGCTGGCTGGTCAGCTCTGCGTCTGCCCCCGCAGCCACCGCCTCCTGGGCTAGCGCCAGTGCTAAGGCATCATTGGCAAAGGCGCGGGCATTGTCTCGGTAGATATTGCGCGAGAACTGATCCAGCACAATGATTTCCGCCAGTCGCCCATGAGGCGTTTGTCGCCAAGCGAAGCACTCGCACCGGGCAGCCTGGGCATGCACGGTGCCAAATTGCGCCAGGATCGTACGGTCCATCTCAATGTCTTTTTTAAACCACTGAGAGGGCGTCAACGTTTCAAACCAAAAATCCAGTATTGCCTGAGCATCTGAAGACATTGACGCCTCCCTGTCCTGGTGAAAAGTCGTGTTACAAAGTATTTATAAACCGTTGTGGAAATAAATAACCTAGCCGGTGTTGCGTAATCCGGCGGCTATCCCCGCCATCGTAACCATCAAGGCCCGGGAAAGGTCGGCGCTAATCGCCCCATCGGCGTCGCGATTACGCTGCAGCAGCTCCGCCTGCAGGCCATGCAGCGGATCAATGTAGGGGTTACGAACATCGATTGCCTGGCGAATCAGCGGCGTGTTCTCCAGCAGCTTTTCCTGCTGCAAGATATCCAGTACGGCCTCTTCCAAGCGCCCAAAGCGTTCACGTAGTTTTTTACCCAATGCCTTAAGCGAGGGCTCATCGACAAGACGATGCTCGTAGTAAGCGGCAATCGCCACATCGGCTTTGGCCAGCAACATCTCAAGCATGTCCAAATAGGTGCCGAAGAAAGGCCACTCATTGCGCATTTCTTGAAGCACATCGCGCCCACCGGGTTGCTCTAAGCGTGTTGAGAACGCTTCACCGCTGCCCAGCCACGCTGGCAACATTAAGCGAATCTGCGTCCAGGCAAAGATCCATGGGATCGCCCGCAGGGTTTCAACACCGCCATCCTGGCGCCGCTTGGTGGGGCGCGAGCCTAACGGCAACCTGCCTAAAGCACCTTCCGGCGTTACTGCCCTAAAGTAGGGAACAAAATCAGGATCTTCCCGCACTACGCCCACGTAAGCGCCATGCGCGACCTTGGCCAACTGGTCCATCTCATCACGCCAGTGGGGTTCAGGCGTGCGAGGTGGCAATAACGTGGCCTCCAAGACCGCACAGGCGTAGATTTCCATGGAGCGCAGCGCAATATCCGGCTGGCCGAACTTGAAGCGGATCATCTCGCCTTGTTCAGTCACCCGCAGGCTACCGTTTACCGAACCGGGGGGCTGGGAGAGAATCGCCGCATGGGCCGGACCGCCACCCCGGCCAACGGTACCACCACGGCCATGGAATAAGGTTAAGTCGACACTATGACGCTCACATACGTTCACTAGCGATTCTTGAGCGCGGTACTGCGCCCAAGCAGCGGCTAACTGACCGGCATCTTTGGCTGAGTCGGAGTAGCCAATCATGACCTCTTGGCGATCATCGATAAGCGAACGATAGCCAGGGATTGAGAGCAGTTTATCTACCACTTCGCCTGCATGGTCCAGGTCGTTGAGGGTTTCGAACAGCGGTGCGATAGGCAGCGTGACCTGTCCGCCTACCTCTTTCATTAGCAGTGCCACGGTGAGCACGTCAGAGGGCTCAGCGGCCATGGAAATAATGTAGGTTCCCAGGGCTTCGGAGTGCTCCTGGGCGATCACCTTAAAGGTATCCAACACTTCACGAGACTCAGCCGAGCATTCCCAGCGACGCGGAATGAGTGGCCGGCGCGAGGCTAACTCGGCAAGCAGAAACTCCTGCCGTTTGGCTTCATCCCACTCCTGGTAATGGCCCAGGCCAAGGGCGCTGGTCAGCTCTTCAATCACTTGTGCGTGGCGGCTGGCCTCCTGGCGGAGATCCAGTTTGGTCAGCGTCACGCCGAATACGGCTACCCGGCGTAGCGTATCGAGCAGCGCGCCGTTAGCGATGGTATCGAGGCCGACATCACACAGTGAACGGTAGCAGGCGAGCAGCGGTGAATAGAGCTGATCGCGGGTTTCGATAATCGGCCCGCCATCATAGTTACGCCCTTCCAGCTCTGCTTTGGCCCAATCGCGGGTCGCTTCCATTTTTGCCAATAGGCGCTTCAGCACTTCACGATACGGCTCGGTGACATCGCCCGCCTCGGCTTTTAGCGCGCTGTTGGCTTTCCACATGGAGAGTTCGGTTTTCAGCTGCTCCAGGTCGCGCAGGTAAAGATCGGCGGCCATCCAGCGGCCCAGCAGCAATACTTCGCGTGTTACCCGGGCGGTCACGTTGGGGTTGCCGTCCCGGTCGCCGCCCATCCAAGAGGCGTAGCGAATCGGCGCTGCATCCAGAGGCAAGCGCTCGCCAGCCGTATCCAACAGCAGGTTATCCAAATCCCGATGGAAGTCCGGCACTGCCTGCCAGAGTGAATTTTCAATGACGGCAAAGCCCCACTTGGCTTCATCGACTGGGGTGGGCCGCTCATGGCGAATCTCATCGGTGTGCCATGCCTGGCTAATCAGCTCTTCCAAACGCCCTTGGGCGCGAGTGCCACGTTCGGGGTAATCGTCCGAACTCTCAATAGCGGTTAGGCACTCGTCAATGGCGTCATATTTTTGAATCAGTGTTCGGCGGATAACTTCCGTAGGGTGCGCAGTCAGCACCAGCTCAACGCGCATATTGGCGAGAGTTTCGACCAGCTTACGCGGTGAGTTGCCCGCTTGCTGGGCACGCTTTAGCAGTTCGCCCAGTACCGGTTGGGAGCCAGGTTTATAATCTTCAACGCGACGAAAGCGCGCCCGATAGTGCTGCTCGGCAATGTTGGCGAGGTTTAAAAATTGGTTAAACGCCCGCGTGACCGGCAGTAGGTCATGCTCAGGTAACTGGCGAAGATATTCGATCAATTCACGTTGCTGTAGAGAATCACCCTGGCGACCGCGCTTGGCATGCGCACGGATCGTTTCAATCTTATCGACAAATGCTTGGCCCAAATCGTCGGCAATGGTTCGCCCCAGGCTATCGCCCAGAATACGCACGTTATCGCGCAGAGATTCGTGTAGGTCGTGACTCATTGGCATGGCCTCCTTGCAGGGGTCGCGTCATTATTAGATCAGGAATGGGTAGGTTGTTTTTCTTGTGGCTGGATTTCTAGTGCTTTGGCTGCCTGCCAGTGGGCTTCCATCTCGTCTAGCGAAGCCTCTGTTAACGGCCGCTGGGCAGCGCTAAGCTCACTCTCGACGTAGCGAAAGCGGCGTTCAAATTTGGCATTCGTCGTGCGCAGGCACTGTTCCGGGTCAGCGTTCAGGGTGCGCGCAAGGTTGGACACCGCAAACAGCAGATCGCCCACCTCTTCTTGAGCGTGCTGTTGATCACCGGCGGCAAGCGCCTCTTCTACCTCCGCCAGCTCTTCACGGATTTTTGCCACTACGCCGCGGGCATCTGGCCAATCAAACCCCACCCGTGCGGCACGCTTGGATAGTTTGGCGGCGCGGCTGAGCGCAGGCAGTGTGCGCGGTACGTCGTCGAGAACTGAGGGCGTATTGGCCGTGCGTTCCGCACGCTCTTCAGCCTTCAACGACTCCCAGCGACTATTCACTTGCTGCGTCTGCACCTCTTCAGCGCTCACTCCCGCTGGACGACGTGAGTCCAGGGTGCCCTCAGGAAAGACGTGCGGATGGCGGCGCAGCATCTTTGCTGTCAGCGTATCGACAATATCGTCAAAGTCGAAGCGCTGCTCTTCTGCCCCAAATTGGGCGTAATAGACCACCTGAAAAAGCAGGTCGCCCAGTTCACCGGGTAACTCGTCAAAGGCGCGCCGCTCAATGGCATCGGCGACCTCGTAGGCCTCCTCTAGCGTGTGCGGCACGATGCTATCCCAGTTCTGCTGCAAATCCCACGAACAGCCCTGCTCAGCGTCGCGTAGTACTTGCATAAGCGTCAACAGGTCCTCCATACGATGGCGCATCATGCCCCTCCCTTACGTACTTGCTGTTCCGGGTCGGCATTGCGCAAGCGGCGGACTTCGGTGACGTTGGGCAATTGCTGAATGCGGGAAAACAGCCGTCCTAGAGATTCCAGCCCATCGACTTCCAGCGTAATGCGCAGTCGGGCAATGCCCTCATCGGTATCGGTTAAGGTATTCACGGCAAGTACATTCACTTTTTCATTTCCGAGCAGACCAGTCACATCACGAAGAAGCCCCGAGCGGTCCCAGGCCTGAATTTCTATGGTCACCGGATAGCGGGTCTGGGCGCGTTCGCCCCACTCTACTTCGATAATGCGCTGAGGCTCGTCCAGGCGCAATTGCAGAATATTGCTGCAGTCCTGGCGGTGTACGGTGACACCGCGGCCCTGGGTAATAAAACCGATGATTGGCTCGCCGGGCACCGGTCGGCAGCAGTTCGCCATACTGGTTTTCAGATTGCCGACGCCAAGTACCGTAATGTCACTTTTGGTGGCTTTGCTGGATTGCCGCTTAGGCTTGGCAAGTAAGCGATTAAGCTGATCCTGGTCGTCGGTTTCACCAAACAGCTGCTGGGCCTGATGCAGCACTTGACCGACACGCAGGTCACCGGCACCAATCGCGGCGTACATATCCTCAGCATTAAGGTAGTTAACGGCCTTGGCTAGCTTGGGCAGGTCGAGCCCCTCGACATCCAGGCGACGCATCTCGCGTTCAAACAATGCGCGCCCTTCGTCAAGATTCTGATCTCTCGCTTGGTGCTTGAACCACGCCTGGATTTTGGCCCGCGCCCGGGAGGTGCGCACATACCCTAAGCTGGGGTTTAACCAGTCGCGGCTTGGGCCACCTTTGGTGGCAGTAAGAATCTCCACCTGCTGGCCAGTTTTCAACTTGTAGGTAAGCGGTACGATGCGTCCATTAATCTTGGCGCCACGGCAACGGTGACCGATTTCGGTATGCACGCGGTAGGCGAAATCGATAGGCGTCGCAATCCGCGGTAAATCAATAACGTGGCCGTCGGGGGTAAAGACATAGATACGGTCAGGGGCCACATCGCTGGAGAGACCTTCGCGCAGGTCACCAAAACCGCCCACTTCGTCCTGCCACTCCAACACTTGGCGCAACCAAGCGATTTTCTCTTCGTAGCTACGGCTTTTAGCGTTGGTATCGTGCCCCTTGTATCGCCAGTGGGCACAGACGCCCAGCTCCGCTTCGTCGTGCATGGCGAAGGTGCGAATTTGAATTTCGAGCACCTTGTTTTCAGGGCCCATGACGGCGGTATGCAACGACTGATAGCCATTTTTTTTAGGGTTGGCGATATAGTCGTCAAACTCGTTCGGCACGTGGTGCCAGCGCGAGTGAATGATACCTAGTACGGTGTAGCAGTCGGCTACCTCCGGTACCAGAATGCGCACCGCGCGTACGTCGTGAACCTGTGAAAAATCGATCCGTTTACGCTTCATTTTGCGCCAGATCGAGTAGATATGTTTGGCCCGACCATCCACGTCGTAACGGTGAATGTGCTGGGCCTCCATTAAGCCTTTAATGGTTTCCACCACATCGTGAATATAGCGGTCTCGGTCGAGGCGCTTTTCTGCCAGCAGCTTGGCAATCGCTTTGTACTCATCTTCGTGCAAGTAACGAAACGATAGATCTTCCAGCTCCCACTTAAGCTGGCCGATGCCAAGGCGGTGAGCCAGAGGTGCGTAAATATCAGCAACTTCTCTGGCAACCTGTAAACACTTCTCCCGTGGGGCGTCTTTTACCTGGCGCAGCGCACAGGTACGTTCGGCAATTTTGATCAGCGCGACGCGTACATCTCCCACCATATTGACCAACATCTTACGCAGGTTTTCCTGCTGGTTGTGTTGGCCCATGCCATGATCAGGCGCCAGCGGGTAGCTGATAGCGGCCATTTGCAGCACGCCATCAATCAGGCTGGCCACTTCAGCACCGAAGCGTTTTGTGACCGAATCAAGACTCAGCAACCCCTCCCGCACTGCGCGGTAGAGCACGGCGGCTTCCAGAGTGGCTTGGTCCAGTTTCAAATCACCCAGTATATCGGCCATTTCCAGGCCCATACGGAAGCTAGAGCCAGGTGTCAGCCATACGCGATGATGGCGTGGGGCCTCAAGCTCTAACTGCTCGGCAAGCTCGCAGGCATCGGCTAAGCGCTCAGGATCACGTAGACGCACATCCTCTTGAAGACGTGTTAACCATTGCTGTATGTCCACCTTTCCGCTAGCGGTTAGCGGCTGGTCTTCACGCACTTTCACCATGACAATTACTCATCCTTTCAGGGAGACGGCCTCCACACGGCCTGCACCGTGGTTTGAAGCAATAGTCCAACGGCTGGCCCCGGCTTTAATCCACATTAGCTTCAAAAAGCACCAGTGTTTCCATATGCGCAGTGTGAAGGAACATATCCGCCACTGCTACTTGCTTAACCCGGTAACCCGCATGCACAAGATGTGCCGCATCCCGGGCAAGCGTTGCGGGGTCACAGGAAATATAGACCACCTTGGCGAGCAGGTGACGTGCCAACGCCTGACAAATCGCTTCACCACCGCTGCGCGGGGGATCAAGCACGAGCGCATCGGAATCACCATGTTCATCCAGCAGTTGCTTAACGCTGCCGGAGTCGCTCAAGTCGGCCTGCTGACCACTGACCATCAGCCCGTTGTGCTTCGCATTGATAGCAATCCGCGCCACCATGGCAGGGTTTCCTTCCACTGCGTGAACCTTAGCGCCCGCGGCGGCGATGGGCAGGCTGAAGTTACCAATACCCGCAAACAGGTCGAGAATCTTTTGCTCTGGTTGCGGCGCTAACCACTCTATGACCCGGGCGACAATTTGCTGATTAACCTGGGCGTTGACCTGTAAAAAATCGCCCGGTGCAAAACTTAAGCTAAGTGGTGTTTGGCCATCGAGCACTAGCGACTCTTCCAGCACAGGCGCTGCGCTATTCCAGTGCAATGTGGGGGTATCACGCCCCAACCAAGTGCCTAGGGCCACCTGCTGGTGTTGGGCAAAGGCTTGCCAGCGCTCGGCATCTTGCGAATGCTCTTTTAACTGACGCACTAACACCACCTGAGTGGTCGCTGTTGCCATTAATTCGATATGCCCCACTTGGCGCGGAGCATCTAAGCTTTCCAGCAATTCACGCAATGGCGTTAATAACTGCTGTAAGGAATCCACCAATACCGGGCAGCGCTCGATATCCACCAACCGGTGACTATGCGCGGCGCGAAAACCGAGGCGCGTATTGCCCTGACTATCGACTTTGACTCCCAGACGCGCACGGCGGCGATAGCCCTGGTCATCGCCTTGAACCGAGCCGATATCCTTGAGCGTGATACCTTGGCGAGCAAAGAGGTCGCGCACTACTTCTCGCTTATGGGCACGCTGGGCATCGACGCTTAAATGTTGTAAATCGCAGCCGCCGCAGTGGCCGAAATGCGGGCAAGGCGGCGTAACCCGCTGCTCCGACGTCGTCAGCAAAGATTTGATATGCGCTTCGTCAAAGCGTTTACGTGTCAGATGAACTGCCACGTCAACGTGTTCACCGGGCAATGCCTGATCAACAAACACGGTTTTACCGTTGGCAGAATGGGCAACGCCACGACCATCATGTGCTAAGCGTTCAATGACAAGGGGTGAAGCATCTTCAGTTGCCGTATGCGGTGCTTTGCCACCCGGCGTGCGTGCTAACCCCGAATGACCAGACGCGGGCCTGGGCGGTCGCCGTTTTCCCAACATGGCCATCGTTATACTCCTGGGGCAAAAAGGCCAGTCGATAGGTAGCGATCACCGCGGTCGCAGACGATAAATACGATCACTGCGTTTTCCGTTTGCTCAGCAATGCGCAGCGCACCGGCCAAACTACCACCCGATGAAACCCCGGCCAAAATACCTTCTTCACGGGCCAAACGCCGCATGTGCTCTTCAGCCTCTTGCTGGCCGATATCCAAGGTGACATCCACCCGCGGCGCTTCAAAAATAGCCGGCAGGTACGCTTGCGGCCAGCGTCGAATACCGGGAATACTGGCGCCATCGGCAGGCTGCAAACCGACAATTTGAATCGCCGGGTTCTGCTCTTTTAAATAGCGGGACACACCCATAATAGTGCCCGTGGTGCCCATTGAACTCACAAAGTGAGTCACCTCACCCCCGGTTTGTTGCCATACTTCAGGACCGGTGGTGCGGTAGTGCGCTAGCGGGTTGTCCGGGTTGGCGAACTGATTTAGCGGTTTACCTTCGCCTTTGGCGATCATGTCATCCGCTATATCGCGCGCTTCTTCCATGCCCCCCGCTTTGCTGGCAGAAATTAACTTAGCGCCATAGGCTGCCATTGCCTGCTTACGTTCTTCCGAGGCATTTTCAGGCATCACCAATACCATCTTGTAGCCTTTAATCGCCGCCGCCATCGCTAGCGCAATGCCGGTATTACCTGAGGTCGCCTCAATCAGCGTATCGCCGGGGGTAATATCGCCACGGGCTTCTGCCTCGCTAATCATGGAAAGTGCGGGGCGATCCTTGACCGACCCAGCAGGATTATTGCCCTCAAGCTTGGCTAACAACGTATTGTTGCGACCGGCGCTAATACGCTTCAGGCGCACTAAAGGCGTGTTGCCAACCACCTCTTCTAACGTGGGATAGCTCTTGAGATAGCCCTTAAAATCATTCATGAATATTCCTTATCGTCACCATTATGCTGCATTATATCGATGCTGCCTTGAGCTTGACAGGCAACCTTATTGAATCAGCGAGCTTCTTTTCATGTCCTTGAACACCCGTCTTCTGTTTGCCTTGCTCGGTTTCCCGCTTCTGATATACGCCACGATGGCAGTATTACTGGTTATACAGAGTGATACGGAAGCTCGGACCGCACTGCAAGAGCGCTTGGAAGCTGCAAGCGAGTTGCTTGCTCCAAGCTTAACTGAGGCGCTTGCAGAGGGTGATTCACAGCGCCTGGAAACGTTGACGCACCGACTACTCAACCAAAAAGGGGTGCGTACGGTTGGGCTGTTTAACGAGCAAGGCAATCGTCTGTTATTAGCTGGCCAAACCACGCCACCATCCCTTCACGCGCCTGCCGAAAAACAATTAAGGTTGGAGGAAGACGCTTGGCAACTGCGTTTACCACTGGGTATTCCCAGCAACAATGTTAATCAATTCAATGCAGATCAAGTGAGTGCAAGCGCTGGCTACATTGGCTGGCTGGACATAGAGGTCGATACGCGGGCGCTAATCCTGGGGCGCTATAAACTGATTGCAAGTCTTAGCTTGGGCGGCATGCTGCTAGGGCTGCTGATGTTTTTAATCGCTTTCGCCATTAGCCGCTATACCACTCGCCCTATAGAGGAAGCCAACCAGGCTCTTTACCGCTTATCCCGTGGTGACTATCGGCTACATCTGGCGCCCTCTAATGCCCCAGAGCTTCATCGTCTGACCAGCCATATTAATACGCTTGCTGAGCATTTTCAGCAGGCTCAGCGGGATATGCAAACCCAAATCGAGCAAGCAACCAGCGAGCTGCAAGAGTCAATGGAAACCATTGAAGAGCAGAATATCAAGCTTGATTTGGCACACCGTAGTGCGCTGCGTGCCAATGCGGTGAAATCCGAGTTTTTAGCTAATATGAGTCACGAGATACGCACCCCACTCAACGGCATTATCGGCTTTTGCCGATTACTGGGGCGCTCATCTTTGGACAAACGTCAACAGGAGTGGCTGCAGCACGTACACCGGGCTTGCGACAACCTGCTCATGCTAGTGAACGATGTACTCGACTTTTCCAAATTGGAAGCTAATCGACTTACCCTTGAAGAGGCGGATATCGACATCGTGGCGCTGGTGGATGAAGTGGTGGGGCTGCATGCTCCAGAAGCTCAGCGCAAACAATTACACCTAGTGGCGATGGTCTATGATGATGTTCCCACGCCGCTATGCGGTGACCCGCTGCGTATTCATCAAGTGTTAAATAATTTGATTAGTAATGCGCTCAAATTCACTCATGAAGGTGAAGTGATAGTGCGTGTCATGCTGGATAACCAGGAAGGCCAGCATGTGGTGCTTAATCTCAGCGTTAGCGACACGGGGATTGGCCTTAGCGACGATCACCAAAAGGCGTTATTCAGTGCCTTTTCCCAAGCAGAACCCAGCCATTCACGCCATTTTGGCGGCAGTGGCCTCGGCCTTACTATCTGCCGCCAACTTATTGAGCGCATGGGGGGCGAAATTGAGATGGAAAGTGAGTTGGGTAAAGGCACCACCTTCTCCTTCACACTGCCTATGCTAGCTCATAAAGCTATCGAACGACCCACGGAAATTAGCCTCCCTTACCCAACTATTCGCTTATATGAAACCCATGCGCCTACCCGACATGTACTCGAACATCTGCTACAACGCTGGGAAGCGAAGCCGATCGCATTCAATGATCCTGAGCAAGCGCAACTGCTCATATTAGGATTGGAGTTCAGCGATTTTAGCCCCGAACGCCACAGCCACTGGCAAACTATCATTGACCAAACATCTTGCCCGGTATTAATTTTAGCCAACGGCAATAGTTTCGATCTGCCGTCGCTACGCTTACCTCATGGCGGCGAGATTCTCTACAAACCCTTTTCCCGCGTCCAGTTAGTCACCTCGCTGAAGCAGCTTCTATTACCTGGCGCCGCGAAAAACAAAGCTGTCGAGATGTTGTTAGCCCAGCCTAATGCTTCGCAGTCCCTCACGCTATTGATAGTCGACGATAATGCGCCAAATCGTGAGCTGCTCAAAACGATGCTTGAAGACCCGACATTGCATGTGACCACGGTGGGAAGCGGCCACCAAGCGCTGGAATTCGCACGAACTCAAAATGTTGACATGGTATTAATGGATATCCGCATGCCGGGGATGGATGGCGTGCAAACAACTCAGGCACTGCGCCGACTTAGCAGTACCTGGGCCCGCTGTCCCATTATTGCGGTCACTGCCCATGTGCTTACTA
The DNA here is from genome assembly GCF_052959335.1 of Vreelandella sp. H-I2. Classification (NCBI taxonomy): domain Bacteria; kingdom Pseudomonadati; phylum Pseudomonadota; class Gammaproteobacteria; order Oceanospirillales; family Halomonadaceae; genus Vreelandella; species Vreelandella sp. H-I2. The sequence continues at coordinate 23,952 of NZ_JBRAMC010000003.1, read as the reverse complement.
GTGAGCGACAGAAATGGCTTGCGGAGGGGCTGGATGACGTACTGACGAAACCCATTGATGAAGAACAGCTACATCAATTACTTCAGCGCTTTTTGGGGATTACCCACCGGCTAACCGCCAGTCATTCAATACCTATACTAAAAAGCAAAGCCGCCCATAAGCCGGGGTTTAGCCACACGGCCCCCGCCACACTACCTGTCGTTGATCTTGATATGGGTGCGCGCCTGGCAGGGGGCAAAGAATACCTGGCGCGTGAGCAACTAAAACGTCTCATCGATAGCCTAGATGAAAGTGAACAGCATATGCGCTCTGCTTTTGCGCAACAAAATTTGCCGACACTGCTCGATTGGGTGCACGGCTTAAATGGCGCCAGCCGCTATTGCGGCGCGCCGGAGCTGGCCTTGTTGGTCGAGACATTGGAAACTCGGCTACGTACCACTGGCCTGGAACATGTCGAGCAACTACTGGAGGATCTATACCAGGCAATGGCAAGGCTACGTGCGCAACGCCCCCTTCTACTCAGGCACTAATCCACGAGGGCTAACAAAGGATAGAAGTTAATAAGAAAGTTCAATCGCGAGATTGTTAACGTTCCAGCACAACAAAGGCGATTGCATACTCCGCCTCATCACTCAAAGTGATATGGCTGGTTGTGACGCCTGCCACCGTCAGTAGTCGCTCGGCTTCACCACTAAGCAGAAAATAGGGTTTACCCAGAACATCATTAATGACCTGAATTTCACCCCATTGCATCCCTTGACGTAAGCCTAGTCCCAGGGCTTTAACGAATGCTTCCTTGGCAGCAAAGCGTTTAGCCAAAAATGCAGCAGGTTGAGATTTCTGCAACCAAAGCGCATGCTCATCAGGCCCCAAAATGCGTTGAGCAAAGCGCGGACCGTGCCGTTGCACGGCCCGTTTAAAACGCTCAACGCGCGCGATATCAGAGCCAATCCCAACGATCATCGGTTAATGTCCGCAGCAGCCACTATGCACATGCTCAGAATGATTGGCATGCTCATGATCGTGTTCAAGGTCATGCGCATCCAGTGCCGCCATCAAGCCTGCTTCCTGGCCTGCAATGATCAAACGCTTCATTTCCTGTACGGCCTCTTTCAAACCAACAAACAGTGCACGGGCGATGATGGCATGGCCAATGTTAAGCTCATTAACGCCAGGTAGGGCCGCAATCGCTTCCACGTTATGGTAATGCAAACCGTGACCCGCATTGACCACCAAACCCAGCGTGACGGCATGGGTGGCCGCTGTCGTTAGCCGATGATACTCAGCATTCGCCTCATGGCTGCCTGGCCGGGCTTCTGCGTAACCCCCTGTGTGCAGCTCAATAGTCGGTGCTCCGGCACGCTGGGCAGCATCAATTTGCTCAATGTCAGGGTCGATAAACAGAGATACATCGCAGCCAGCTGCGCTCAGCCGTCGGCAAGCGCTGGCAATAGCATCGAAGCCGCCAACCACATCCAAACCGCCCTCAGTGGTCAGTTCCTCGCGCTTTTCGGGCACTAAACAGACATGCGCGGGGCGTATCTCCTCGGCCAGAGACAGCATCTCTTCGGTGACGGCCATTTCCAGGTTCATGCGCGTATTAAGCACTTCGGCCAAAATGCGCACATCACGGGGCTGGATATGCCGACGATCTTCACGCAGATGCACCGTAATGCCGTCAGCCCCCGCTTCTTCAGCCACTAAGGCGGCTTGAACGGGATCGGGGTAGCGGGTGCCTCGGGCTTGGCGAAGTGTCGCAATGTGATCGATGTTGACGCCTAACAGGATCCGAGGGGGGTGCATGGTGCCTCCAATGCAATAAAGAAAAAAAGTTTAGGGATATGAGTATCCGTTTATTGGCGATGACGACGCCGAGCTAAGTCGAGCATTAGCTCCCGCGAGCGTAAAACGGTGGAACCCAGATGTGGCGCCAGTGCGGCGCGCATTACCGCTTTTAACGCATTGGCAAGCCCTTCATGCTGCCAGTCACCCTGCTCAATGTAGCGTAGCGTTCTTCCATCGAGCCCGCGCTCGGCCGGTATAAATGCCCGACTGGCGGCGTCAAAGCGGTAGCGGAGCTGAGGATCCAAAACGCTACCCTCTGGCGTCGTAAACTGCGGCGTGGCTTCAAGCGCCTCTAACAGCGCCCACTCATAGCGGCGCAATGCCAACGCCCTTTCCGCAGGGGCTGGTAAGGCTTCCAATAACGCCGTATAAAAAGCGAACACATCGGCTGCAGGCAGTTCGAGCGGCAATAGCCGTGTGGCAATTTCGTTAGCGTAAAGCCCGCATAACAAACCTTCACCCGCCAGCAATGCCGTCTGTCCGCGTGACTCCATCAGCGTGAGCCGCTTTAATTCACGACCGCCCTGCCACGTTACGAAAAGTGGGGTAAAAGGCTGCAAACGTTGGCGCGATTTTGAACCGGGTCGCTGACCACCGTGGGCGACAGCGCGCACTCTGCCATTATTAAGCGTTAACAAATCCACCAGTGCACTGGTTTCACGGTACGGCCGACGGTGCAGTAAAAAAGCCGGCTCTGGCGACATTGCTACACTCAATCGAGATCGTAACCCAGGCTTTTCAATGCGCGCTCGTCATCCGACCAGCCACGCTTCACTTTCACCCACAAATTGAGCATTACTTTGGTACCCAGCGCACGCTCCATATCCAGTCGCGCCTCGCGGCCAATGCTCTTGAGTCGATCGCCGTTTTCACCAATCAAAATAACTTTCTGCCCCTGACGCTCGACAAGGATGAGCGCGCTGATATGCGTCACCCGCTCTGTCTCGCGGAACTCTTCAATTTCCACGGTCATCTGGTAAGGAAGCTCATCGCCCAACTGGCGCATCACCTTTTCACGCACTAGTTCCGCGGCCATAAAGCGCAAGCTTTTATCAGTAATCTGATCTTCAGGGAAGAAATGAACGCTTTCGGGAAGATGTTTGGCCACCTCCTCTTCAAGCGTATCTACCTGAGTACCGTGCTTGGCAGAAATAGGCACGATGGCGGCAAAATCGCGACGGGCACCTACCTCGGCCAGCCATGGCAGTAAATCGCCTTTTTCACCCAGGCGGTCGACTTTATTAACCGCCAGAATGACCGGCGCTTTGACGTGTTCCAGGCGTTTCAGTACCGCTTGATCTTCGTCTGTCCAGCGCGTTCGATCGATAATGAACACCACGCAATCTACGTCTCGCAGTGCCTGAGTAGCAGCTTGGTTCATAAAGCGGTTGATGGCTTTATTACGATCCTTGGACATAATGTGCATGCCCGGCGTATCGACATAGATGAACTGGGTCTCATCCTCCGTTTTAATCCCCATTACCTGGTGGCGCGTGGTTTGGGGACGCCGTGAGGTGATGGAGATCTTTTGCCCCAAAATACGGTTCATGAGGGTCGATTTGCCCACGTTGGGACGGCCGACAATGGCAACGAAGCCGCAAGTTTGGCTCATGATTTTTCTCCGGGGCTTTTTTCGAGATACGACAACGCTTCTTCTGCCGCTTGCTGTTCAGCATGACGTCGGCTAGGCCCCTTACCAGTGGTATGCTCAACCAATAGGTCAATGTAGCACTCCACGGTAAAGGTCTGCGCATGCGCCTCGCCCTTCACGCAGACAACTTCATACCGCGGCAATGCGGCTTGACGCGATTGCAAAAACTCTTGTAACCGCGTTTTTGGATCCTTTTGGGTATCTTGTAAAGAGATATTCCCCAGCCGCTCGAAGTACCAATCTAATACCCGGTCGCGCACGACATCCATACCAGCATCTAGATAAATAGCACCGATGATGGCTTCAACCGCATCCGCTAAGATCGATTCACGGCGATGCCCACCGCTTTTCATCTCGCCAGAACCAAGCCGTAAGCACTCACCGAATTCCATTTCCCGGGCCAGTTCGGCTAAAGTTTGGCCTTTCACCAACCTCGCGCGCAGGCGAGAGAGCTGTCCTTCTCGCGCCTGGGGAAAACGCTGGAACAAGGCTTCGGCGATCACAAAGTTGACAATGGAGTCACCCAGGAATTCCAGGCGCTCATTGTTACGACCACCGAAGCTGCGGTGGGTCAAGGCCAATTCCAATAGCGTAGCGTCGCCAAAGGTATGGCCGATTCGTCGGCAAAAAGCGTTCAAGGAATTACTCACAGCTCTCCTACGTCATTGACGTTAACTAAAGTGACATAACTGACTAAACACAACGTAAGCAGGCACTTCATTCAATGCGTCGCACGCTGGTGAAGCTTGGCAACCCGCCATCCCAATGCATCCACACACCAAAGGCACGCCCGACAATATTCTCTTCCGGGACAAAGCCCCAGTAACGGCTGTCATTGGAGTGATCGCGATTATCGCCCATCATGAAGTAGTGCCCTTCTGGGACTTCCACTTCACGCATTTGCGGTCCAGGGTCTCGTGGATTGTTGTAAATAAAATGTTCGGCATCACCCAACTGCTCTTCTAATAATAGCTGCTCGGGCGAAGCGTCTGGCCCTTCTTCAATCAGTTGTTTGGCGACCGGTTCCCCGTTGATGTAAAGCTGTTTGCCTTCATAACGGATACGGTCTCCCGGCACACCAACCACTCGCTTGATGAAATTCACCGCAGGTTCATCAGGAAAACGAAACACCATTACGTCGCCACGCTCGGGGTCATCTATTTCGATAAAGCGGGTGTTTACCACCGGCAACCGCAGCCCATAGGCAAACTTATTGACCAGGATAAAATCACCCACTTCAAGCGTCGGCCGCATTGAACCCGAAGGAATCTGAAAAGGCTCAATGATAAAGCTACGCACCACAAGCACTATCAATAGCACAGGAAAAAACGAACGAGCGTAATCAACTGGCCAAGGCTCTTTAAGCAGCTTTTCGCTCGTTGCTGGGTCCAGTCCTTCCTGGGTATTGGCCTCCGCTGTAGCAAAGCGCTGGCGGCGCTTGGGCTTTAATAACAACACGTCCAACAGGTAAACAACGCCCGAGAGCGCAACGGCAAGTACCAGCAGTAATGAAAAATCCATGAGTGGCGTTCTTTCCTAGTCGTTAACCTTGAGCACAGCAAGGAAGGCATCCTGGGGAATTTCCACACGCCCTACTTGTTTCATGCGTTTCTTACCCGCTTTCTGTTTCTCGAGCAGCTTCTTTTTACGGCTAACATCGCCGCCATAACACTTAGCCGTGACGTTTTTACGCAGTGCCTTCACCGTTGAGCGCGCCACTACCTGACCACCGATGGCGGCCTGTATCGCAACGTCAAACATTTGCCGTGGAATCAGCTCTTTCATTTTTTCCACTAACAAACGGCCACGTTGGTGGGCGTGATCACGATGAATAATCACCGCTAACGCATCGACTTTATCGCCGTTAATAAGCACATCAAGACGCACCAACTTGGCTTCTTCAAAGCGTTCGAAGTTGTATTCAAGCGACGCATACCCCTTCGAGATCGATTTCAGACGATCAAAGAAATCCATGACCACTTCTGACATAGGCAATTCGTAAGCCAGCTGGATTTGGTTACCTAGAAACTGCATATCCAGCTGTGTGCCACGACGCTGCTCGCACTCGGTGATCACGTTGCCCACGTACTCTTGGGGAACCAGGATGCTGGCACGCACCACAGGCTCACGCATTTCGTCGACGTCGGCCATGTCGGGCAGTTTGGAAGGGTTGGAGACGTACTGAACATCGCCATTTTTCATCGCAAGTTCATAGACCACCGTCGGCGCAGTGGTGAGCAGGTCAATATCATACTCACGCTCCAGACGCTCCTGAACAATCTCCATGTGCAGCGTGCCAAGAAAGCCCACGCGGAAACCGAAGCCTAGTGCATCGGAGTTCTCGGGCTCATACGCAAGCGAGGCATCGTTGAGTGCAAGCTTCTCAAGTGCATCACGAAAATCTTCATAATCGTCGGCACTGACCGGAAACATCCCGGCATAGACCTGCGGCTTCACTTTTTGGAAACCCGGCAAACGCTCTACATCAGGTGTTTTGGTGTGGGTAATCGTATCGCCCACCGGCGCACCGTGAATTTCCTTGATACCGGCGACTATGAAGCCGACTTCGCCAGCGCGCAGAATATCGGTTTGCTTACGTAGCGGTGTAAAGATACCGACTTCCGTCGCGCCCCAGTCGCGACCCGTCGATTTAATGCGAATTTTATCGCCTTTGCGCAGCGTGCCATCAAATAAACGTACTAATGAGACCACGCCAAGATAGTTATCAAACCAGGAGTCGATAATTAGCGCTTGCAAGGGTGCATCCGGATTGCCTTTCGGTGGCGGAATATCACGTACTAAGCGTTCAAGCAGCGCATCAATACCGATCCCGCTTTTGGCCGAGACTTGGCAGGCATCGGTAGCATCTAAACCAATGATTTCTTCGATTTCTTGGGCCACTCGGTCGGGGTCGGCTTGAGGCAAATCGATTTTGTTCAGTACGGGCAGTACTTCAAGCCCCTGTTCAATCGCGGTATAGCAGTTGGCAACCGACTGCGCCTCGACTCCTTGTGCTGCATCGACGACCAGCAGCGCCCCTTCACAGGCGTAGAGCGAGCGTGAAACTTCGTACGAGAAATCTACATGGCCCGGTGTATCGATAAAGTTCAGCTGATAAACCTGACCGTCGGCAGCGGTATAGTCCAACGTAACCGACTGCGCTTTGATAGTGATGCCGCGTTCGCGTTCGATGTCCATTGAATCGAGCACTTGCTCTTTAAGCTCTCGCGCAGTCAACCCATCACAGGTCTGGATCAGACGATCAGAGAGCGTCGATTTACCGTGATCAATATGGGCGATGATTGAGAAATTTCTGATGTGCTTGATCTTGCTATCGTTTTCTTGGGTCATTTGCCGTTTTAATCCGGGTGTGTACGCAACGTTGTACAATTAAAAATAAGATGATGAGTTGCGCAGTCGAAATTTGGTGACATTGTACCGTTAGCGAGGTTCCGGTGCTATGTTCATCAAAAAATGTAAAAAATAACTACTCTCCACTCACTTGCTAACCGCCTGCACCCCCACTTTCTTCCAGGTCTATATAGGCATAAAGCAAGCCAGTTTCGTCTATTTCATTGCATAGGTTTGCATCTATGCTAAGTATGCTAACGAACAAGATCAGGACAGGATAAAAAGTAAGTAAGGAAAGGAGCGACATGGAGACTGAAATCCCCACACTAGACATGCTCACCCGCCTATTGGTTGCCACCGGCCTGGCACTGTGTCTTGGCTTGGAGCGAGAACTTCGCGGCAAACCGGCGGGTCTCCGTTCTCATATGTTGGTATCACTGGGCTCATCCGCTTTCATCATTGTTGGTTTGAGTGTTTTGTTTGGCACCGATGAAGGGGGGAGCGCGGCAAGTATTGATCCTAATCGCGTTGTAGAGGGTGTGGTTGGAGGTATTGGGTTTCTGGGCGCTGGCAGTATTATTCGCAGCGGGGCCCACATTCAAGGGATTACGACGGGCGCTTCGATCTGGCTGGCGGGCGCCATTGGCGTTGCCGCAGGTACCAACAATTTCCCATTGGCTGGCATGGTTACCATCATAGGGTTGATTATCATGGTGGTTTTGGGTCGTTTCGAGCACGAAATTTTAGAGAATCATGCTGAGAAAAAGGTTCATAGAGATGAAAGAAAGAAGAAGCCTGAAGACTGATTTAAAGAGGCAGGAAAGCGAGGTGGTGGAACAGGGCGCGGTGAGTTTAGCCGCCAATACGATGAGCGCTGGCTAACAACCGTGGTCCGGCGACAACCGCCGGACCAGGAGCGCGCAAACAGCAATATTATTCCAGACGTAGCGCCACAAACAGTGAACGCCCATCGCGGAACAAGCGTACAGGAATAGCACGGTCAGTTGGCAACTCGTCGACGATATCTACCAAGTCCTCAGAGGAGGAGACACTGCGGTGATCGATGCTAACCAACACATCGCCTGAACGAATCCCCGCATTGGCAGCCACGCTGTCAGACTCAACCTGGCGAACGACCACGCCGCCCTGAACATTCAGTTGCTCACGCATTGCGTCATCAATTTCCGCGACTACCATGCCAAGCGGTGATTGCGCTTGGTTATTGCCGCCGGATTGTCCAACCTGCTGCTCGGCATCGGGCCAACTGCCCAACTCGACTGACTCTGTCAGCTCTTCACCGTCTCGCATTACGGTCAGTTCCACCTCAGTACCGGGCGAGCCCTTGCCAATCAGACGCGGCAGCGAACTTGAGCGCTCAACCTCTTCGCCATTGACCTCAAGGATGACATCACCCGCCTGTAGACCGCCCTGAGCCGCTGGGCCTTCGGGATCAAGATCTGCAATCAATGCGCCAACGGCACTTTCCATGCCGAAAGATTCAGCCAAGTCCTCGGACACGGGCTGAATCATGACACCAAGCCAGCCACGGTTAACTCGGCCATCTTCACGCAATTGCTCGGCAACATCCATGGCAACGTTGATAGGGATAGCAAATGAAACTCCCATAAAGCCACCGCTACGAGTGAAGATTTGCGAGTTAATACCCACCACTTCACCGTCTAAGTTAAACAGCGGACCACCGGAGTTGCCGGGATTGATAGCAACATCTGTTTGAATAAACGGCACATAGGCATCGCGAGGCAGCGTACGGTTAATCGCACTGACAATCCCCGCAGTGACAGAGTGATCAAAACCAAAAGGTGAGCCAATCGCAGCGACCCATTCACCTACTTTAAGCTCATCAGAGTCTCCCAGGGTAAGCGTGGGCAGGTCACTTGCGTCTATTTTTAGTAGCGCCACGTCGGTTTGTGGATCGCTGCCAATCACCTCAGCATTCAGTTCGCGACGATCGTTAAGACGTACCAGTATTTCATCAGCATCCTGCACGACGTGTGCGTTCGTCATTACGTAGCCGTCTTCACTGATGACGAAACCCGAGCCTAACGACTGACGCTCTTCAGGACGTCCTTGCCCGTTGCCGGGCGGTGCGGGAAAACTGTCCCCGAAATTATCGCCAAAAAAATGACGGAAAATTTCGGGAATTTCCTGACCACCAAACCCAGGTGTACTGGTTCGTTGCACAGTCCTACTGGTAGAAATATTAACCACCCCAGGGGCGGCTTCTTCAACCAGCTCGGTAAAATCAGGTAAACCCTGCGCATTGGCTGCTTGACCAAAGGTTAGCAACGCCACCACACAGACCCATAGCGTGGAAGGGAGAATCAAGCGCTTCATCCAGGAGCTCCTACTTAAGGTAATATTAATCAAAGGCAGATCAACAACTCACACTGTGGTTCCGGAGATCTAAATTGACGAACTAACTGACCAAGCGCGGGCGAAAGCGTTCCCTTCGCCCGTGCAAAAGACATTTAACACCAAGAGCACCGCCAACCAAGGCAATGAAAAAAATCAGCGGCGCTAGCCAAATCATGGAACTAACGAATGAAGCTATGCCGGATAGCAGCAATGCGAGCATTAACGGCAAGGCATAGACAAAAAAAGCCAGCAGCGTGACGGAAGCACGAGGCAGGCTTATGGTGACTTGGTTTCCGAGGGGATAACGCTTTTCAATGCCGTGGACTTTAACGGGTAACGCTACGGCAATGCGCTGGCTTTGACGACGCACCAGCAATCCGACCCCGCACCCTCGACCCTGAGCGCACTGCTCACAGTTTTCTTGAGATGAAATCTCTACAATAAGATGCCGAGGGGCATAGTCGACAATAATGCCCGTGCGAAGCAAAGAAGCACAGTAAGCAGACGCCATCATTTTTCTCTTACCTTGCATGAATGACTACTGGCATGAATGACTACTACTAATGCTCAGGCTTAGGTGCTTCATGACCGCCGGTGCTTTCTTGCGTTTGAGCCTCATCAACCACGTCAAAGGTAATTGAGCGGACAATTCGCTGCAGAGTGGCTATCGGCAGCTCACCAATAGCCACTAATTGCCAACGGCCTTCAGGGGTAAGCAAGTGCTGAACAGCCACTGCAGACACGCCCAACTGGTGTACGCCTTCTTGCAGTAGGGTGGCTTCAGCAGACTCAAGAGATTCAACAAAGATGCTGACAGTGGTCAAGCCATCGCTATAAACACGCTTATGTATATCATTGCCCGCAAAGCTCACCGGCTGAGCGACAAATCCATCGGGTAGCCATGTGGTATGCCACGGGGTGCTAAGAATAACCTGGGGCGAAGCCACCCAAACACGTCCATTATACTTTTGAGGCGACTGAAGCTGGGTAATTTGAAAAGTTTCAATAATTTGCGCCTGTTGATCAATAAGCACATGTTTAAGTAGCAGCCCCGTATCACGGTCTAGCCACCACTCATGAGAAAAACGCCATTGATCAAGGGGCTCAAAAATCAGCTTGACGGCGTCGCGATCTGCAACCCGGGCATCCTCTTCAAGCGAAACAGTATAAAATTGCTCTAAATGTGCCGCCCACCTTGCGGGAGAGGGCAACTCACTATTGTGGCTTTGGGTCCACGCCAACTTACCCACTGGCGAGCGGCGCTCGATACTGACGGAGGGACCGTCTAAATATTGCACTACTTGCTGTCGAATACCATCTTGAATGCGGTGAGAGAGCGCTAATGTACGTACGTTAATAGCATCGATCGCAACCGCTCTCGCCTGAAAGGCGTAACAGTGGCTAGCCCATAAGCCTCGCTCAAGCCACTGCGTTGCATTACTGGGCGTCGCCTGGGGAGCTTCTGTACATTCATAACCCGTCGTACGGCTGTCAGTCTGCCTGTCTTCTGGATCATCTGTGTTCAATGCATGCGCTTGCGATGAGAGTACCCCCATCATTACCGCCAGTAGCCATGCACACTTAGCGTGCTTGGGTACTATCTTTTTGCGCATACCCTTTTTGCGCACACCCATCCCGCGCACTCCCTACTCACCTGACAAGATCGTTAATAACGGGTTTGTTAGCGTTGGCCTAATGGCTCAGTTACCGCTGATGAACGCATTAACGGCATCCAGCTATCGCCACTACCATAAGCGGCACTTTGGGTGTGCTGTTCTAAGTAGGATTGCAGCAAGCCAATCTGGTCAACATCAATGTTAGTACCCTGAGAGGCGGTAACCCCTTGGGGGGCCTGAGCGGAGAAGCTGGCTTCGCTAACATTCATCAGACCACTTTGCCCCGTCTGGCCACTAAGCCTAAACGGTGTAGGCTCAAACATGGGCATATCTGCACGCGACGCAACGGCGGGTTGAGACGCCAAACTAACGGGTTGCACTTGGTTAACCCTATTTACGCTAGCCCCATTAACCCCCTGCGCTGCTGTTGCCACTTCACTGCCACTTTGGCTAACAGATGAGTTATTGCCAAAGAACTGTACGCCTGTGATCACCATCAATGAGACAGCAGCAGCAACGCCTGCGCCACGGGCAAACGAAATACCTCCCGCGCGGTGAGCCACATGGTCGGCATCCTGCATTACCGGAGCAGGTTCTTCACGCAATCGGGCCATAATACCAGCTGACAGATCAACACTGACATCAACACCCTGCTCACGCTGCATCATGCTGCGCGCAAGGTGGTAACGGCGCCAAGTATCTGCGGCATCGTCATCATTAGGCAGTGCCTTTAACACTCGGCGAAGCTCAAGCTCATCACTTTCGCCATCCATTAACACCGAAAGTGATTCCCGTGTGTTTTGACTCATACTTCACACCCTCACACTGTTTAAAAGAAGTACTGGCGTGATGAATAATCTTAATAGACACCTTCACACCGACGACTTCCAAGGCCAAGACTCCGCTGCAAACTAATGCGTTTTAAAACCAATTAGGCAACAACGCTAAGCTCATGACGCTTCACACATTGATCAAACATGCGCATCAAGATAATCAAGTTGTATGACGCCTTACAAGCCAGACAGTTCACAAAAAAAGTAAAATCTTCATTCTTTGTGATGGTCATTTACGAACGTCATTCAACACTGCAACTACTGACCGTTATTCATCACGACTGTTCCGTGCCGTTGATACTAACGGTCGAATATGTTCATCAACCGCCTCACGGGCACGAAAAATACGCGAACGAACGGTTCCCACCGGACACTGCATCACCTGCGCGATATCTTCATAAGCCAGCCCATCCAGCTCACGAAGAGTTATCGCTGTACGTAGGTCATCAGGCAAATTTTCGATCGCCTGATAAACCGCTGCCTCTAGCTGATCCCTGGCAATTGCCGCTTCCGGTGACTCTGAATCTGCTAGTCGGCCGCTTTGGTCGATAATTTCAGCATCGACGATATCCAAATCGCTTCCCGGTGGGCGTCGTCCTCGCGAGACCAGATAATTTTTCGCGGTATTGATGGCAATACGGTACATCCAGGTATAAAACGCACTTTCTGAACGAAACTTGCCTAAGGCGCGATACGCCTTAATAAAAGCCTCCTGGGCTACATCCTGAACTTCTGAATGATCATGAACGTAACGACCGATTAGACCGATAATTTTATGCTGGTACTTTTTTACCAGCAAATCGAAAGCGCGCGTATCGCCTTTTTGAGCACGTTCCACAAGTTGTTGATCTGTTTCCCGAGTGCCCATTCACACGCCCCTCCAGCTCGTACGGCGCGCGCCGAGCTCCATTCCTATTAGCCCTAACACGTGGGCGTTCACAGCAAGCAGCATAGCGTCCCTTGGGCATTGATTAATAATCGAGTGAAATAAAAGGGCAAATACGTCGCCCGAGAATGTTGCCACCTATTATGACTAGGCTATGTTTTACGACGATTATAACGACATTGAGAGCAGTGTTACGCGTTCTGAGCGGCGCATCAAGCGCTGCATACCCCTATCTCAAAACCCTGCGGCTGACACTTTTAATCTCGCTATAGTTCCACAGCAATTGATTTTTACCGCCACGGCAAGCGATAGTAGGTGCCACTTTTATCGCCCCCCTCTCTTTTTCAGCCATTACGCAAGCACAGGTAGCAAGATGTCAGAACAGCAGGTTAATAACCTTAACGTCCTCGCTCAAGACGTTCTTACCACGCCAGAAGCGCTCAAAAACGCAGTACCGTTGACCGACGCGGCAGAGCGCACGGTTATCAAAGGACGCCAAACCATTCAGAATATTCTGGATGGCAACGATCCGCGACTGCTCGTGGTCGTCGGCCCTTGCTCAATTCACGACGTGGAAGCAGCACTTGATTATGCCCGCCGGCTCCGCGCATTGGCCGATCAAGTCAGTGACAGCCTGTATATTGTGATGCGCGTTTATTTTGAAAAACCGCGCACAACGGTCGGTTGGAAGGGCTTAATCAACGACCCCCACCTCAACGACTCTTTTGAGATCGATGAAGGCTTGCATATCGCACGAAAACTGTTGGTCGATCTCGCTGAAATGGGCTTACCGCTCGCCACCGAAGCACTCGACCCCATCTCGCCCCAGTATATGCAAGACTGCATTAGCTGGTCAGCGATTGGTGCTCGTACTACCGAGTCGCAGACACACCGCGAAATGGCTTCTGGCCTCTCCTGTCCGGTCGGTTTCAAAAATGGCACCGATGGCAGCCTGGACGTGGCCATCAACGCCCTTCAGTCCGTCGCTAGCCCTCACAATTTCCTGGGCATTAACCAGGCAGGCCAAGTGGCGATCATCCGTACCCGTGGCAATGCCTACGGCCATGTTGTGCTGCGTGGTGGCAATGGTAAGCCCAACTACGACAGCGTCAGCGTTGCCCTGGCAGAGAGAGAGCTTGAGAAAGCCAAGTTATCACCCAACATCATGATTGACTGCTCTCATGCCAACTCCAACAAAGATGCTGCACTGCAGCCGCTGGTGCTGGAAAACGTCACCAACCAGATTCTGGAAGGCAATACCTCCATTATTGGCCTAATGGTCGAATCCAATATTGGCTGGGGCAATCAAAAGCTACCCCAGGATCTCAGCCAACTACAATATGGTGTCTCCATTACCGATGCCTGCATTGACTGGGATACCACGATAGAAACATTCAACCGTATGAACACCAAACTGGCCGACACGCTAGCCAAACGTATCGCCAAGTAGGTCCAGAACCCCGCTATGGCGGGGTTTTTAATGACCTTCTAACGGCTAATTTCACGCCGAAATGGCGGCAGAGCATCCAGCAGTGCTTGCCCGTAGCGGCGGGTAATCACCCGCTTATCCAGCAAGGTAATCGTCCCTCGATCACTCTCTTTGCGAATCAAGCGCCCGCAGGCCTGTACCAGCTTGATAGACGCATCAGGCACACTAATACGCATGAACGCATTGCCGCCCTGGCTCTCTATCCACTCCGCTAACGTCGCCCCGACAGGATCGTCAGGCACGGCAAAGGGCAGACGCGTTATCACTACATGGGTTAGGTAATCACCAGGTAGATCGATACCTTCGGCAAAACTGGCCAAGCCAAAGATAATACTCCCCTCGCCTTTATCGACTGCCGAACGGTGCCGCTCGATCAACTCACGCTTAGGAAGAGCATCCTGAGCCAATACACGGGCTTTAATTTCGGCCGGCAGCGCCTTGTCCACCGCGCGAAGCTGGGCGCGGGAAGAAAACAGCACCAACGCTGCCTCTTTGTCCGCTAACTGCGATACGAAAGCAACAATAGCCCTTTCATGGGCGTCGCGGTCACCAGGATCGGTGGCTTCCTTAGGTACTCGCAGCACTGCATTAGCGTAATCAAACGGGCTGGGTAATGCCTGGTAGCGATAACGGTTGGCTAAGCCTGCACGCTCCTGCAAGCGCTCAAAGCGCCCCAAGGCCGTTAAGGTCGCCGAAGTGACCACCGCCCCATGGCAGCGCCCCCATAAATGTTTGGCCAGCGTATGCGCGGCTGAAACGGGGCTAGCCGAAAACTCAACTTCCGGCTCGCCCGCTACACGGCTTAAGGTGATCCAACGGGCGCTGGGCGCTTCGTTAGCCACATCCTGTTCGCTAAACGCCTGCCAAAGCGCGTATGCTTCTAAGGCACGCCCATGGAGCAGCGCCACAAGCGGCAGCCAGGTTTCCGCCTGCTCGCGATCAAGGCCGGTCTGCTTATCAGAGTCGAGGCTTTCGCGCAGAATATCGCTGATACTTTCCAAACAGCGCGACAGCGACGCAAACATTACCAGCAACTGCTGGGCCTGTTCACGTAAAGCGTCGGGCACTTGACCCTTCTCAAAACGCGATTGATGGGTGGCCTCTTCATCGGCCAAGCCGTTGGGCCTGTCCGCCAATTGATGCCCCATGCTGAACACATCGCCTAGCGCGGGTTCCAGATTATGAATCAGCTCTGGCAAGCTAACCAACAGCCGTGACACCGTGGGCTGAATAGCCAACGCCTGATGAAGGTCGGTCAAACTGCTTTTTAGCGTTTTCAACCAGCGCAAACAGCCGTGTACCGCAAAGCGGTGGGCAAAGTGGGAGAGCGCTTTTTCAGGCAAGTGATGGCCTTCGTCAAACACAAAGATGCAGTCCGCCGGATCGGGCAGAATAGCGCCGCCGCCCAAGGCCAAGTCAGCCAGCACCAGATCGTGGTTGGCGACGATAACGTCAGCATTCTCAAGTTCCCGGCGGGAGCGAAAAAACGCGCAGGCCCCGAAGTGCCCGCAGCGCCTGCCCGTGCACTGGCGATGATCCACCGTCAGCCGCCGCCAGTGGGCATCCTCAATCGCTTCCGGCCAGTTGTCGCGGTCCCCTTCCCACTCGCCCTGCCCGTAAGCCTGCGCCATATCGCTGGCAATCACGGTGAAGTCGCTACTTTGCGTTTGCAGCGACTGCTCAAACAATGACAGCGTTGGGTTGGGTTCAGTCCCTTCGAGAGCCTGATCCAGGCGCGCGACACACACATAACGGCCACGCCCTTTGGCTAGTGCATAGCGAAAGGCGATACCGCTGTGGCTGGCGAGTGAAGGTAAGTCCTGGTTAAGAACCTGCTCCTGAAGAGCGACCGTGGCCGTGGAGATAATCAGCCGCTTGCCCCGCGCTTTAGCGATCGGCAAAGCGGCGATCAAATAAGCCAGCGTTTTACCCGTACCGGTGCCTGCTTCAAGCACACAGACATGGGTATCATTTGTGCGCTTACCCTCACTGTCGCTCTCGATATTCCCCAGCGTGCGGGCGATTTCAGCGATCATCATGCGCTGGCCATAGCGTGGCGTTAGCTCAAGGTTTTCCACCACGCGACGGTAAGCGTCTTGAATCTCGCTTTTGAGGGCTGTATCAAGCATGCGGCTTAGAGCATACCTTCCGGCGGATGCACGCAGGGTAGCTTGTCGTTGATATAGCGCTCGATTTCGGGCAGCGAGAAGGCATCTTCTTCACCAACGAAGCTAATCGAAACGCCTTTGGCCCCGGCACGACCGGTACGGCCAATACGGTGCACGTAGTCTTCCGGGTCTTCGGGCAGGGTGTAGTTGATGACGTGGCTGACGTCTTCAATATGAATACCACGGCCAGCGACATCGGTGGCGACCAATACCTGGATTTCGCCTTCGCGGAAGCTTTCCAGGGTTTTGATACGCTGGTTCTGAGGCACATCGCCCGACAGCATTGCCACACTAACGCCGGCTTTCTTGAGCACGTCGTCTAGCTTGCGCACCAAATCACGGCGGTTACCAAATACCATCACGCGCTCAAAGCTCTCTTGCTGGAGTAAATTAACCAACAAGCGCTGCTTATCGTCATCGGACACCATGTACACACGCTGATCGATATCGGCCTGATTCTCGACGGTCACTTCGATCTCAACGTGGGCAGGATCCAGCGTCCACTGACTAGCAAGATTCAAGATATCGTCAGTAAAGGTGGCCGAGAAAAGGAAGGTTTGACGCTCCTCTTTCTTCGGCGTGTAGCGAATGATCCGCTTCACATCGGGGATAAAGCCCATCGACAACATGCGGTCGGCTTCATCTAACACCAATACTTCGACTTCATTGAGGTCGATATCGCGCTTCTGATGGAAATCCAACAGGCGCCCAGGTGTTGCCACCAGGATATCGATCTTGCTACCCAGGCTTTCACGCTGCTTTTGGTAGTCCATACCGCCGACCACGCTTGCCACATTAAGCTGGGTAAAGCGTGCTAGTGCTTTAGCATCCTTTTCGATCTGCAGCGCCAGCTCACGGGTGGGCGCAATGATCAAGGCGCGCGGCGCACCCGGCTTTTGACCGTTAGGTGTTGGCTCTTCCAGGAAGTAGGCCATCACGGAAATCAAAAAGGCCGCGGTTTTACCGGTTCCCGTTTGCGCTTTGCCGACAATGTCACCACCTAATAGCGTTTGGCGCAGGGCCTCGGCTTGAATAGGTGTGCAGTACTCAAACCCTTGGGCATGAATAGCGCGCATTAATGGCAGCGGCAGGTCAAAGTCATGAAAGCGCCACTTGCCGGCCACGGCGGGCACCTGAAACTGACGAAGATCCCAGTTCGACTGGCGACGACGCGGTTTACGACGGCGGCGTTTTGGCTTGCGGTTCTGGGCCGGGGCTGTGGTCTGTTCCGACTCGCTCATAGGCTGTCTATCTGTCCATTGCTGTGGAAGTTGGCTTCTTGACGTGCGCATTGTACCAGGGCTTGGCGATAAGAGCGCGTCCTGCTGTCGAAGGAGTCCCAAGGCCTGTTAGAATAACCGTCAAATCGACGTAAGGAGCGCGACATGACGCGTAAGAAAAAAACCCGTTCACTGGCCGACAAGGTGACTATACGTACCGGTCGGCGCAAGGATTACAAAAAATGGCGTCACGATAATCCTGACCAAGTTGCCCCTTCACGCCGCTTTGTGGCCAAAAAGCAACAACAGCGCAAGCTTCAAGCGGTAAGAAAACTTGCCCGTCAGCAGAGTGGCCAGCAGATCGCGATACATGCTGATAAAGGCAACCAGCCTGACAACCCTAAGGGAGATGGCTCGTAATGCGTTTGGTTTCTTTCAATATTAATGGCATCCGAGCCCGCCTTCACCAGCTACAGGCGTTGATTGATACCCAGCAACCTGACGTGATTGGCTTGCAGGAAACCAAGGTGCAGGATAGCGAGTTTCCCATTGCCGATGTTGAAGCCATGGGTTATCACGTTTTTTATCACGGACAAAAAGGCCATTATGGCGTTGCCTTACTTTGTCGTCAGGCACCTCAAGAAGTGTTTTATGGCTTCGCCGACGATGAAGAAGACGCTCAACGCCGCATGATTGGCGTACGCTTAATGGCGGAAGATGGCGAAGCCGTTACCGTTTGGAACGGCTATTTTCCGCAAGGGGAAAACGTTACCCACCCCACTAAATTTCCCAATAAAGAGCGCTTTTACGGCCAGCTAGCGCGACTGCTTAACGAACAGCACCGCCCTGATGAGAGACTAGCCGTCATGGGTGATTTTAATATCTCGCCGGAAGATCAGGACATCGGCATCGGCGAAGCCAACCGCAAGCGCTGGCTGCGCGAGGGCAAAACCAGCTTTCAACCCATCGAGCGGGAATGGCTCAATGGGATTAAAGCGTGGGGGCTAACCGATAGCTACCGACTTTGCTATCCCCACAGCAATGATCGTTTTAGCTGGTTTGATTACCGCTCCAAAGGGTTTAATCAAGAGCCCAAGCGCGGCCTACGCATTGACTATATTTTAGTCACCCAGGCACTGGCCAAACACATTAGCAGTGCTGGCATCGATTACGAACTGCGGGGCATGGAACGACCTTCTGATCATGCGCCCACCTGGAGCGACTTTGCGCTAACGCTTAAATCTTAGTTTGCAGCACCAGAGATGCTTAACGCTTAGTCAAAGTGGGCTAACCACTGCTCCGCCTCATCGTCCCCCAGCGCCGTGGCGCGAGCAAAAGCTTGTTTCGCCTGCCCATCGTCACCCCAGGCGTACGCAAGCTGGCCATAAGCTCGCCAGTCGTCGGCTGTTTGGGTGTGCAACGCTAAGGCTTGCCAAGCACTTAAGGCCTTCTCAACATCCTTAGCCTGCCGCCAAGCGCTGGCAAGCAAACGCAGGTTGGTCTCATCGCGGACAATATCGCCTTCACTCAGTGCCTGCTCTAGATGCTCTGCCGCCCGCGCGGGCGTTCCGCCCGCCAAATGAAGTTGAATCAACAGCCAGAAATCTTCCTGCTCGGATAATTTGCCTAATTGCCACGCTGTTTCCCACAAGCCAGCAGCCACGCCCGACTGACCTGCCTGCTGGGCAAGCCCGGCGGCTTGGCGCCAATCGGCGGCACTGCTTTGCGTATTTAAACCATCCAGCAGCCAGCTCAATGCCTGTTCGCTTTGCCCAGCATTGCGGTAAATCGCCAGCGTTAACGCCTGTTGCGAATCGCTTGGCTCTGGCGTCTGACTCAGCGCCTGTGCAAGCCAATCGGCGGCTTCCTCCCAGTGCTCTTGTTGCGCCAGCAGCCGGGTTAGCTGCCAGATAGTATCAACGTCTTGATGATCGGCTAACCACTCAGCAAGGAGTTCAATGGCTTGGTCACGCTGACCAGCCGCGCGGCGCAGTGAGGCCTCTTCCCGTAGCCAGCGGGCTGCCTGGTCGTCATCAACACCATTTAAACCACGCGCAATCGCCAGCCGATCTGCTGCTGCCGCAGGCTGATCCTGGCGCGCCAAGGCGCCTGCCGCCAGCTGTTGATAGAGCGCACTCGCCCATTGATCCGATTGGTTGCCGGATGCCAACCGCTCAGCCTGGGCGGTTGCCCGTTCAATGACTTGAGCCAGTGCGCCCTCTTGTAACTGGCTCTGCAGTGCGTTGAGGTCGGCAATCACGTCGCCTTGCAGCGCTGGGCTGGCTGACGCCGAAAACGACCAGATACTGAGTAACAAACACATTAAAGAACGCTTCATACGGCTACCTCAACTGAAACTCGATCCGCTGGGTGGCATTGCGTAACCGATCGCTGGCTTCAAACTGCCACTGGGCAATCGCATCCCTCGCAGCATCGTCAAATACACGGCGCGGCTGGGCATTGGTAATGCGTATCGAAGAGGCATCGACACTACCATCACGGCGAATCATAAAGGCGACCTCTACAAAGCCTTCCATACCCCGTCGCTGCGCGCGCGGCGGATAGCTTGGGTTGACCCGGCTAGTTGGGGTAGCTTGGCCAACGCTCACCGGCTCGTTAGAGGGAGCAGGCTCCGCGACTGGAGCTGCCTCGCGCTCAGCAGGTTCACTCTGCTCAGCAGTAGTAGCGACGGGTGCCGGTTCAGCAGGCACTTCTCTCGGGGCAGGCGTTGGCGCTGGCTCTGGAGTAGGTTCAGGCTGGGGCTCCGGCTCTACTTCGGTAAGCTCAGGGAGCTCACTGTCCATTTCGACAGGCTCAACGGGCTCATCCGGAAGCTCTACCTCGGGCAGACTAATCGTGCTTTCCACTACCGGGGGCGGCTCAGGAGCAGGCATAGGCGGTGGTGCTTGTTGCGGCGCCGTTTCAATAGGCTGGGGCGTGGGCGCCTCCTGTTCCGGGGCCACCTCCGGCGCATCGACCATTGTCATCGCCATGCTCATGGTCAGCTCTTCGGGCTCCCGTTCAGGGGGTGCTACAAGTTGCGCAAGCAGCCAGAACAAGCCCACCGCCAGCACGACGCCCCCCAATAACGACAGCAGGTGACGCATCATGACCCACTCCGACTCGCTGCCACCGCTACCTGGTCAACACCGGCTTCGCGTAGCCGGTCCATCACTTCTATCAGAAGCCCTGTCGTGGATTCACGATCGGCTTGGATAACCACTGAACCATCTTCGCTTAACATATCGGCCACCTGTTGGCCGACCCGATGAATATCTACCGGGCTCCCATCAACCCACACCGCGCCTTCAGGGGAAACGGCGACAAGCACCTGGGCGTCTGGACGCGGGGTAGCGGCACTGGATTCAGGCCGCTCAATTTCGACACCGCTCTCTTTGACAAAGCTGGTGGTCACGATAAAGAAAATCAGCATGATAAACACGACGTCAAGCATGGGTGTTAGGTTCACCTCGTTGCTTTCAGCAGTGGCATCTATGGAACGGCGTCTACGCATCACTTTCCTCCAGTGCCCGCGCCAAGCGATCATGTAGCCGCTGGTCTTCACGACGAATGACATGTTCTAAACGACTAATAAATAAAAGCCCAACCACAGCAATGGCCATACCGGTTAGCGTCGGCAGCGTCGCCCGCGCAACACCGTCTGCCATGGCGCGTGCTTGATGAGTCTCACTGAGCGAAAGACTATCGAATACGCTAATCATGCCCGTCACCGTGCCTAATAAGCCTAGCAAGGGGCAAAGCGCGACCAGCAGCTTCAGCCATGGCAGCGGTTTACGTAACCTAGCCACTAATGCGTCCGCCCATACATGACGCAGTGTACGGGCGCTCCAGCTCGTATGATCGCTGCGCGCCGCCCAGCGGCGTAACAGCTGCCGCCGCGCTAATCGCCAGGTAATCCGGTAATACCACCAGCGCTCCATGGCCATGGCGAAGACCAACACGGCCACTACCGCCAGCACGACCAGTACAGCGCCACCCGCCTCAACCAAGCGCTCAACGGGTTCGAGCCAAAGAGGAAGCGTGGACATGTTAAGTCACCGTGGTCGAATGAGCAGGCGTGGCATGGGACGTGTGAGACTCCAGATGGTCAGCTAATGTCGCGCTCGCTTGCCCTTCAATCACATGGGTTAAATAGCGACTGCGACCCGCCAGCGCTGTTTGCACAAAGAGCAGCGGTACTGCAGTAATCAACCCCAGTACGGTCGTTACCAGCGCTTGGCTAATACCGCCCGCCATCAGTTGGGGGTCGCCGGTACCGAACACGGTAATCGCCTGAAAAGTCACGATCATACCAGTCACCGTACCCAGCAAGCCGAGCAGTGGCGCGATGGCGGCCAGCAGCTTCACCATCGGCTGGCTGCGTTCTAGTCGAGGCAACTCAGCCAGCACCGCCTCATCCAAACGTGCTTCCAGCGCTTCAGGGGTTTGATGTTTATCCATGCCCTCAAAGCGCAGCAATACGCGCCCAAGTGGGTTATTCGTTTGCAGTTGATCAAGGGATTGACGCTGGCGCTTGACGCGCAGACTAACCAGCATCAGATAGAGGTACTGCCCTAGCCCGATGATCATGCCCACAATACCTAATGCCACTACCACGTAGCCGACGTAACCGCCCTGCTGGAAGCGCTCCCATAGGCTGGGCTGCTGGGCTAAGGCTTCAAGCACGCTGCCCTGGGTCGGGTCAACAGCGAACACATTGCTCTCGCCCTGGTAGTAATCTGTTAGTAACCCGCCGATGTCATCGGGAGTGCGGGGCATTACCGCTAGACTGCTGTCGCCTTCGCCGCGCTGTAGTAGCTCGTTTTCAGTGAAAGCTGCAAAGTCGCCCAGCCGCACCACCTCGCGAGAAGCTACCTCGCCAGTGGCATCGGCGACCGGCAACGTGAGCCGTTCGGCACGGCCAGTGCGAGCCGTTAACGCCGCTAAGCGATCCACCACCATCTCTAGCTGATGTTGCTCAAGCACTTCGACTTCGTCCAAGCGCAGTGGTAGCGACGCTTCTTCTAACGTCAGCAAGCTTTCTTCACCAAGCGCATTGCGTACCTCAGAGCTGTGGCGGGCAAGATTATCCAGCAGGCCTGAAAGCGCTTCGCCCTGTTCCGATTGCCGCTCGGTAAGTTCGCTGGCTTGGCTTGTTTGTTCTGCCCGCTGTGCCTGCAGCGCTTCATGCTGTTGTTCGGCGCTATCATGCGCTGAGCGGGCCTGTTCAAGCGCGGCCTCAAGCGCTTGCTGATCCTCCAGGAAACTCATTAGCCGCTGTTGATCGCGCACTTCTGCAGCTTCGCGTGCCTCGCGCAGCGAAGTAGTATCTTCGGTCTGTGCCACCGATACGCCACTTACTGCTACCAGCCCCAATAGCACACATACATAACCGAGTTGACGGAGCGAAAAACGACTCATGGCTGCTCTCCCTGCTGATCATTCGCGCTAACCGAGAGCGGCAAGGTTAGTAAATCTGGGGCGCGTTGATCTTCTGCCATGCGCAACCCACTGCGTACTTCACGCAGATACTCGTCATTGAGCGGTTGCCACTCACCACTCTCGGCATTCCATACACCACCCTCGCGGCCATCGGGAGTAAGGTAATAAAAACCGATACGCCCGATGCGTAAAAAATCCACCTCTCGCTCACGGTTCTCTTGGCGTAAACGGCCTCGCCAGCTATCCATCTCTCGGCCATAGTCGAGCTCTACGCGCCACGCTTCGAGCAGACTATTAATACGCTCAATGGTGTTTTCACCCTGCTCACCTGGCTGACGTTCGAAGCGCGCCAACCGCTCATCGCGAAGGAAGGGTAAGTCACCCTCAATCCAGTTGCTAAGCTGCTCGACCATATTTTGCTCAATCACGGGCAATGCTGCACGGGTCTCTTCCAGCGTATCTAGCGCCGTCGCCAGCCGCTGCTGGCGCTCGGCCTCTTCCGCTAAACCTCCAGCCAATGAGGCGTTGTCAGCCTCTAACCGGCGAGTCTCACGTTCCAGACGACGCAGCTCTTCTAACTGCTCGCGGGTCTGTTCATCGGCGGCATCAATCTGCTCCTGGAGCGCTGCCTGGGTTTGCTGGGCTTCTACACTTTCGGCCGCTTGAGCCACTGCTTGTTCACTTGCCAGCAGCGTGCCACTGGCCAGCACTCCCGCTAGCCACCATCCACGCAAGGCAAAGAAAGGCCTGTTCAGCACGTCGACTCTCCGTCACTGAGTAGCGGGCGGCGTGCACCGCCCCACTAGAAACTAATTGGGTATCAGAACGATTTGCGTTTATCTTTTACGTTGGCTAGCCTACCACTAATATAATAAATGACAATATTTATCATTAACCAAACACAGCTGTTACTGACATCAGACGCAAAAAAAAGGCGCCTATTGGCGCCTCAGGTTGCTGACAAAGCGCTGGCGCTTTTGCCAGCGCTTTGCTTTTATGGGCACATGCTAAAAGATCCCTCTCCCCAACAGTTTGAACTCGAGATGGTCACGCTTGACGAGTTGGTGCCTCAGAA